>JAKFDK010000024.1:0-80303 GCA_036676195.1 Clostridia bacterium
GCATCAGTTGAACCTCCGTGTGATGAGATGATCGCCGCCAAGCAGATCTCATTACACATCATTGGTCAACTGATGCTTTTTTTCAATGGGTTACCATTGCACGAAGTGCAGGTTATTCACGCGGTTTTTGAGCTAGTGACCAGTTTGGCAACTGGTCTGCTGCATATACACCACGTGCTGAAACACTAACGGAAGCAACGAGACGGAGTACAACAGCACCCGTCTCGTTGCCGCGTGTATGGGAACGGTCATAGCTCAAGGTAGTGGGTACAAATAAGTAGCTATGAACGAAAGCGGTCACCATTGGATGATCGTTACTATAAATTCGGCTCCCCTGCACCTATGATTAACGCTCGAAGCAGTGCCAGGCTCGCTCTGGAATAGCACAGGCGTTCAGCATCTTCACTCGGGTAACGTGACCCTCCACAGGGCCAGAGCTCTACGGTGGCGTAACTCCTGCCACAGCTGCAGACCGGTCTGTCAACCCCGGATTAAGATTGGCTCTGCGCCAGGTTACGTGCGACTATGCCACTCCCGTTATTCGTGCCTGGAGAAGGGGAAGACTGGCTCGGCCGTATCCCAAGGCGCCTCGGGGCTTCACTCGCGTGATCTGCCCCTCTACAGGCCCCGTACTCCACGGGAGTTCTATCCCAGCCATTACTGCCCGTTGGTCGGCCCTCAGGGTCCGGGCTAACCGTTGAAACGCTGCATGTCCGCTGCCGCTGGCGTCAGTGAGCCATGAGTCCAGATCCTCGCTCCGCCGTTCTCGCACCAGGCAGCGAAACCGCTGCACCAGCTCATACGCATCCGCCAGGTCAGGATTCGATTCAAGCACCTTGATAACCTTCGTGAAGTCGCTGATTTCCTTTGGCTACAGCTGCTCATGCGGGCGGAGGATCGTCCAGCGCATGTCCTTCCAGGCCGTCGCTGTGGAAGTCTTGCTGGCCCTGACAGAGCGATATCTCCAACTCGATAGGAATTGCCGAACCTGCGACGACGAGCCGGTGTAACCGAGCGCCACTAATTCCGCAATGAGCTTCCGGCTACTTTGATGCCCCACCTGCCACCGCTCTTTGAGACGCCTGTAACAAAGTTTCATGCAGAAGAGTTGCACAGTCTGGCGTACACCAGCGAAGACGGACCCTGTCCAACACTGGGCGTGGTTTTGGTTTGGTCAACCGATACGCTCTCCGCACAGGCCCGTTCAGGGTGCGCCCTTCCACCGTTCACTTTTCTTCGCCCTCGACATTAACTCCGGGGTAGAGAGGCGTCTCGTCTATCTTCACACAGAGGGGATTACCTTTATTTATTGTAAGGGGATTAGATTTAGCTAACTATAATTGCCTACCCTACCAAACCAAACCCCTTCTAATGTCGTATTCGATATCAGAAGGTCCACCTTACGGAAATGCGTTATTATGGAAACAGTGTATATCTATTGGATATTCGTATTTGACTGTATGTGCGGTGTGACCTTATAGTAAGACTAGAAGCACCGGTGACCTGTGCTCCAGCTCCAGAGTTATTCGGAATCAACAACTGGCACGCATGGGGGGACCTGGATGCTGGCACTTGAAGTACAGTGGTTGAACCAACTGCTTGACCAAGGTGACTGGGCCAAATCCCTCAAAGTAGCCGAGCAACTTCTCCTTCGCGGTGAATACACCACCAAGGAGTTCGCAGTAATCAACTATGCCCTATGCAAATCTCGAGCACACCGACAAGAGCTAATTGAATCTATTCCTCCCGGTGAACTGGCTAAACGGCTTTGCCTTGATACTAAGCAGTGGGATCTACTGGCCAAAGTCATACTTCTTCTCGGCGTCTCCTACGGGCGAACCCGTTCGTACGGCCCGGCATTATCTACTCTATATGAATATTTTAAATACCAGTCAAACTACAGTGCCTCGCACAACCTGATTAGCCATATTTGGCATAATATCGGTAATGTACAACGTAAATGTGGTCGAACTGATGAGGCTACTGACGCGTTCCGCCGTGCCAGATTAGCATACAAGGACCAGGGCGATTCGCAAGGGTACAATACGGTCACTCAGCACTTGCTCGAGTGCTACCTTGAGTCAAGCTTGAGCGAGGTGCCAACCCTACTTTCTGAACTGCGCCGATATGCAACCAGCCACTTGTCTGAACCAGATAGTCAGGCCAGATATTTTCTGAGCCGCGCCCTCTATGCCTACCAAATGAAAGCTTATCACTGGGCGGCTTCCCTCTGTGTCGCGGGTCTGGCAGAACCCAATAAGGCCACTTACACCGAGTTCAATTTGAACCTCACCTTATCCAAATGCTTAAGTGCTATGGGAAACTACAAGGACGCGTTGGGTTATGCACTGGCGGCACGTTTGACAGCCATTCGTACGAGATTTTTCGAGTTGGAGTTCATCGCCATTGAAGCCATGTACGACCTCATGTCCAGTCAAGGAAGCAACCTGCTGATTGCTCTTGACAACGAGTACCTGCAGCAAGGGCTGGACATGATGCCGTTTGTGGGTAGTTCAGTTCTCCATGAAAGGGGGCAAACGTGATGGGAAAGGAGGGATATTATGCGTATCATGTTCGTGCTGGTCCTGGTTAGCGCCACAATCTGGCTGGTTTCGTTCACCGCATCTGGAGCTTGTGCACCGCCTGATTGGCCCTGCTAGGTCTGCTTTTCGCCATACCCTGCATATAGAACGCAACGAGACGGAGTAGAAAGCACCCGTCTCGTTGTCATTTCTGGGCATCCTTTCAGGAGGTTACGGACCTACGAAGAATCGAAGCCCTCAACCCACTCAACATAGCAGCATCCATTAATAGATGATTATTATTTGACCGATTAAACTTACTTGGATTATAGTAATTTCAAGGAACCTGAATTATCCGAGATTAGTTCTTTCCTCTCACCACTGGAGCCTATTTGCGACTTCAAATACCGGCAGGAACTATATGCTGTTAGGGATTTATGGGAGGAACAATTTTGCGTACCGTACTTACCTTGCTTTTGGTAACTGGAGCCTTGTGGCTTGTGGCTGTTGCTACGTCCGGGGCATGCGCCCCCCCTGACTGGCCATGTTGAGAAAGTCCATTTTCCTCACAAAGGTTGCAACGAGACGGAGTTCCAGCACCCGTCTCGTTCTTGCGTTCAATGGTAGCTTTGCGAAGTATGCTCCCCCTGGGGCTGTTTCCAATCGGTATACCCCAGTATGCTAAATTTGACCGTCTTTTGGAGATGGCCTATAGTAGTTTCGTATGCATGTAATACCGGTGTCTAAACGATCCGGAAAGATCCCTACGTACCACGGACTGATCAGACCCCAGGAGGTATTGGATGCTGGCACTGGAAGTACAGTGGCTCAAGGAATTGCTGGACCAGGAACAGTGGGATAAGGTCCTGCAGGCTGCTGAACAGTGCCTCCGACGGGGTGGTTACTCAGCCGCAGAGTATGCGGAGATCAACTATGCCATCTGCCGGGCTCGGGCCTTCCGGCAGGAGTTACTGCAGGCCATTCCCCCGGGCGAGCTTGCCCGCCGGCTGAGCCGGGATACCGGGCAATGGGATCTGCTAGGCAAGACCCTGCTTGTCCTGGGTGTCGCCTACTGGAGGACCCGTTCCTATGACCGGGCCCTTTCCACCCTGTATGGATTTTTCGAGCACAACTCGCACTATACCACTGCCCAGACGCTCGCTGCGCGGGTCTGGCATAACATTGGTCATACCCTGATCCGCACCGGGCAGGCCGCCGAGGCCGCCGGCGCCCTCCGGCGGGCCTGTAACGAGTATCAGTCTCTGAATGATGTGGACGGTTTCACTGCTGCAGCGCAGCACCTCGTGGAGTGCTGCGTGGAGACCAGCCTGCCAGAGGCTCGAACGGTGCTGGCAGCCATGCGGGCGACGGGAACTCAACACCCATCACAGTATAATGGACGGGCGGTTTACTTCCTGGGCCGCGCTCGCTGCGCCAGGCAGGTAGGGGCCTTTAAGTGGGCAGCCGCGCTCTGCCTGGCCGCGCTGGCCGAAGAACGGAAGTCTCTGTACATCGAATTCCATTCGAATCTGGTTCTCTCCGGGTGCCTGGCGGCGCTGGGCGACAACAAGAACGCCCTGGGCCATGCCCTGGCCGCTCGGATGATCGCCGCCAACGGGAAAATATATGATCTGGAGTTTATGGCGATTGAGGCCATGTATGACCTGATGTCCGGGCCGGACAATACGGCGTTGCAGGCCCTGGACGCGGATTATTTGGAGCAAGGATTGGATATGACGCCTTTTTTTGGCGCCAGCTCTCTGCCAGAAAGAATGGAGGCATGACGGCGGGCGGGGGTACTATCCCTGACGCTTCAGGGCTTCTAGCAAGTCCGCAGCGGAGACCGCACGGCTCCGCTGCCTTTTCTTTTTCAGACCCGCCTTATCGTTTATTCATATTGGACCGCTGCACCTTAATTTGTGTATAGTGTAATCATAAACGTGCGATATGTTTTACACATTGAATAGTAGGGTGCATGCCTTAGAAGTAGCCTTTAACGTGGAGGGGCCTGGATGCTGGCACCTGAAGTGCAATGGCTTAAGAAATTGCTTGCCGAGGAGCAGTGGAGCAAGGTACTGGATGTGGCCGGCCAGATCCTCGTGATCGGTCGATTTACCCCGGTCGAATATGCGGAGATAAACTATGCGGTCTGTCGGGCGCGGGCCTTTCGGCAGGAGTTGCTGCAATCTATTCCACCCGGGGAGTTGGCCCGGCGACTCTGTCAGGATACCCAGCAGTGGGACTTGTTGGGCAATGTCCTCCTTACACTGGGAGTAGCATACTTTCGCACAAGGTCCCATAAAGCAGCCCTCTTGACCTTTTCTAGCTATTTCGACCATATGGATAAATACACAACTGCACACAAGCTGTCCGGGCGCGTTTGGCACAATATTGGTAACGCGCTGGTCAATGGCGGCCAGATCACCGAGGCTACCGCTGCTTTTCGGCGGGCCCGTGAGATGTATAAGCGGAATCAAGACGATCCTGCTTATTATGATCAGGCTACCCTGGTCTTGATCGATTGCTATCTTGAGACGGATATTGCAGCAGTTCCACCACTACTTTCCGAGTTGAGGCGTAACGCAAGAGGTGAATCCGCAATTCCGGGTAGTCTTTCAAAGTACCTGCTTGCACGCGCCCGCTATGCCTATTGCAGGGGCGCCTTCCGGTGGGCTGCCTCACTCTGCTCAACAGGACTTGCGGCCCCCGTCAAGTACGAGTGGGCTGAATTCAAGCTAAATCTGACCTTATCGCAATGCATGTCTGCTATCGGAGAGTTTAAGGACGCACTGGGATATGCACTTGCCGCCCGTATGACGGCGATTCGCTCTCAGGCATTTGATCTGGAGTTTACCGCCATCGAAGCTATGTACGATCTCATTTCTGTACATGGCACTTCCCTTGTTCGAACCCTTGGCAACGAATACCACGAGCAGGGCATGGATCTTGTGCCGCTTCTGGGTGATTACGTTTGCTGGGACCGATAAGAAGACGTGTGAGGAAAGGAGAGTTAGAGTGCGCACTTTGCTCATCCTCGGTCTGGTTGCCACTGCGATCTGGATGGTGTCGATGAGTACTGCCGGCGCCTGTCTTCCCCCGGCGTTCCCTTGCTAGTACCCTGATATCTCCCATAACGAACACAACGAGACGGAGGAGTTGCCCCCGTCTCGTTGCTGCGTTCAGGTCGTTCATGCCTGTCCAGAGTGTGGCCTGAATGCCTACGTACACGAAGCGGCTTCCAGCAGCGGTCGCCAGCGGCGGTCGTATTGCATCGCCTGCGCCCGCTGCTGGGCCTTGCGCCGGGCGCGCTGGACTGCGTTATCCACCGCCTTGGTGCCCCGGCCCAGCACCCGGGCCGCCTGCCGGTAGCTCCAACCTTCGGCCAGGACCAGCCAGGCTGACTCCCATTCCAGTTCGGTCAGTCCGGTGCGCAGTTCCCGGATCAGTTTTGACACCGCTTCCCGCCCTTCCCCGTCGAGGGCCAGGGATTCGGGGTCATCGGCACCATTGAGGTCGGCCACACCCAAATGCCGGGGACGGGAGTCCGGACCGGAGGCCGGGTCCCCGGTCGCGTCCAGCGACAGGTACAGTGCGTCGGTCAACAGGCGGTGCTTGCGGCGCCCGTATTCCCGCAAGCTGGCCGCCATTTGCCGCCGAACGCACAAAAAGGCAAAGGCCAGAAACCCACGCCGCTCGGGGCGCCAGTGCCGCAAGGCGCGCAGGAGCCCCAGCCTGGCTTCCTGCATCAGGTCTTCCCGATCGCCCCCGGCAACCAGCCAATAAGGCCGTACAGACAGGCGGACAACACCTTCCAGCCGCTCCACCAGTTCCGCCAGGGCCTGTCGCTCACCAGCCTGGGCCCGGATCGCCAGTTCATCCAACTCGGCGTAAACGGAACGGGTGACACTCGAGGGGAGCGCCATTGGTCGCACCTCCGAGCCAAATGAAAAATAAAAGGATTGGTTCCCCTTCATTTCACCACGGGAACATAGATCTGCCATATCCCACGAAGGTCTCATTTACGCGTAGACTTTCAGGGGACCCGAACTGGCGGCGACCGGCACACGGAATGCAAAAAGCGGCAGCCCATCTGAGGGCTACCGCCTGGGGTTGGCCGGCGCTACTGACCGCCGGTTTTCTTTTGCTCGAGCCTGGCCTTCAGGGCGGCGAGGTCATCTTCGACCTCCTGGTCGGCTCCCAGCCTGGACAGCCGCTCCTCCAGGGAATCGGACTGCACCGTCTTGGCGGCCCCGGCTTCGGCCTCCAGCCGCTCGATCTTATTTTCCATGCGGTCAAAGGTATCGAAGGCGCTGGCGTCCCGGGTGAGACCGGCCAGTTGCTCGTTCACCTTTTTGCTCGCTTCGGCGGAGCGCTGGCGGGCCACCAGGAGCTGCATCTTGTCTTTGGCCTGGCTCACCTTGCTTTCAAGGGCATCCAGGTCCTGGCGAGCCTGGGAGACTGCCCTTTCATGCTCGTCGAGCTGGGTCTTGGCCGCCTGGGCGGCCTGATCGGCATTCTTTTTGCGGTTGAGGCATTCCCGAGCCAGGGATTCGTCGCCCTTGGCCAGGGCAAACTCCGCCTTTTGCAGCCACTCCTGCGCCTTCTTGCTCTGGTCCTCATACTGGTTCTTGAGAATATTGCCCTGGGCAATGGCCTGGGCCAGAGCAATCTTGCCCTCCCGCACTGACTCCTCCATGTCCAGGATCATTTGCTTCAACATCTTCTCCGGGTCTTCCGCCCGCTCCAGCAGTTCGTTGAGGTTAGACCGGATGAGGTCGCTGACACGCTTGAGGATGCTCATGGGACACTCCCCTTCCACCGTGTATTTCCGATTCATAAGACCACTGCCAGCCTAAAAAAAGTTCGCACTCCAGCCCTAAAACTGACGGCAATTTAGTCCGGTTTGACCCGGCCCAGCACCAGCCGGTAGCCATCTGCTCCATAATGAAGGCATTTTTTCACCCGGGAGATGGTGGCTGTGCTGGCCCCGGTGGCGGCAACGATGTCCTCGTAGGTCATCCCGGCATCGAGCATGCGGGCGACTTCAAGCCGTTGCGCAAACGCCTTGATTTCACCAATGGTGGCGATATCTTCAAAAAAGCAATAACACTCTTCTACCGTCTGCAGGCTAAGGATCGCCGAAAAGAGCCGGTCGATCTGCGGATCCTTCAGCTTCTCATTCACCGGCAACGCACATCGACCCCCCTGCAGCGTGGTGAGGCAATGGTGCTGACATTCTGCGTGGTCAGTCGCCTTCCCTGCTGCCGAAGATTTGCGTTTCGCTGATTCGGTCTGCCGACTGGTGGCTGAGCAGGCGACATCTGCCCGCGCCGACCGGCGGGGTGGCTCAATGGCCTCCCCGCCGGGTGTCCGCTGATCGGTTTATGGTTCTGCTTCCCCCCGGGCACCCTCCGGGTGCAGGCCACCCGCCGGTCCGGAGCGGGCCCCGGCCTGATTGGCCGGGTATGGTCCTTCGGTGGCGCCCTTGGGCTCCAGGCCGGGGCCGCCGGGCTGGCGGCTGTCGGCCAGTTCGGTGCCGCCGGCGGCCAGGGCCGCATCGGCCCTGGCCTGGCGGTTGTGGGGCTGGTATCCGCCGGCCCGGGGTCCGGCCAGGGCGGTCAGGTCTTGCGGCGCCAGCCCCAGGTCGGTTTCACGGCCAGGGGGTACGGCGCTGTGCCGGCGGGCCATCAGTTGACGCTGACGCTGCAGAATGGCCTCCTGCTCATGGTTATAAATGCTGCGCCCCCCCGGCCATTCAATGCGCGGCCCGGGAAACGGCGCATGCGCCATGGGATCGGTGGCGGTACTGAAGCGTTCAGCCTCGGCAGCGTCCTTGAAGGTGCGTCGGGGCCGGCCGCCTGCCAGGGCAGGCTGCGGTGCCGGCCGGCGTCCGGGTGCGGATTCCTCCTCACCGTCATGCAGGCCGGGCAGTTCCCGCCGGGTACGGGTAGGGAGTCCGCCGGAGGTGGTTTCCGGCTCGGGCAGGATGCCCGTACCGGCCGGTTCTGTGCGCACCCGCCCGCTTTCTTCGCGCATGGCGGCAGGCACAGAGCCGGTGTCACCACCGTCACCCCGCCGGGCACTGCGCGGGTGCAGTGGCTCCCCGTAGCGGTCTACCGGGTGCTGCGGACTCACGGCTGCCACGCCTTCGGACTGCCGGCTCCAAAGCCACCTGTCCCCTCTTCCAGCACCGGGCCCTGGGTGGGCGGTTCTGTCTCGATGTGGGCCGGGGCCAGCCGGCCCTGTTCCCGCATCCGCTCCACATCGCTGCGGGCTATGTCCCAGCCCCGGGTGCCGGGATCGGGCGTATCGTGGTTGATCCCCGGTGTGGTGCCGGCGGTGGTGGACCCGGCAATGGTCGTGCCGTCCGTCGGGCCTGCGGGGGCAGGCCCGGCGATGGGGCCGTTGGGGCGGGCGGCCGTAGGGGCGTCGATCCGGCCGGCCATTCGGTTGGCGGCCTGGTCGTCCTCGGGGCCGGGGCCGTCGGCGCGGGCGGCCGCGTTGGTGGGGCCACCGACCCGTCCCGACGCCGGCTTGTCTTTGGCCTGATCCTGCGGCTTATCTTTTGCCCCCAGCGCCCGGGCGGTGGTGGTACCGGTCCGATCAGGGAAGAGTTCGGGCTCCTCGGAGATCTTGGCAGTGCCGTCGGCGCCAAAGGGACTGACTTCCTCGGCAAATTCATGGCCGTGGTTGCGTTTCATGTGCACGCTGTCTGGACGGTCGTCGGGAGCCACCGTTGTGGTCAGATCGTCATCTTCCGGAGGCGCAATGTCATCGGCCGTGTGGACCCTGGCCGGTGACCGCCCAAAGAAGAAGGAGAGCACGAGGACCGCGGCGCTGATGATCACCAGCCACCAAAGAAAGGTCATCGCGATAACCCCCCGAATTACGTTTCCTGCGCATAGCCTACCCCGGATGACGGCAAACGATAAGGCCGCCGGCTATCGCTCCGGCGGCCCCGTCTGGTTGATTTTTTCCACGCTGCGTTCGGCCCGGTCATGTGGCCCGCCCGGTGTTTCGGCTTCGTCGATCAGCGGTTTGGCCTCGTAGTGTTTGGCCGTACGGGTGATCATGGACCGGTTGTTCGGGTCGCCCAGTGTCTGCAATTTGCGCGGGGTGCGCAGGAAATACAGGAACCCCAGCACCAGCAAGACCAGCAGTAGCAAGGCCCAAAAGCCTGCGGTCACACAGCCATCCTCCCGGCGCACACGTTTGCGCTTAGGATGCCCGCCGCTACGAGACCTTACTCAAAATTCACTTCCTGGCCGTCGGCAAAGACCCGCGCGATGGCGGCGTGGCCGAACCGATCCACCGCCACCTCCACATCCAGGCGGATCTCCGGCCGCTCCAGGGGGCGGCCCTGGCCCTCGGGGACGAAAAACGATTCAATGCCGTATTCCACTTCCAACCGGAGGTCGGTCGGCGCTGGTGTGCGGTCTTTATCCGGGTGCTGCGGGTCGTCGGGGTTTTCCGACGGTGGTGTCCAGTTATAGGCATAGCGCACCCGGCCCTGCGCCACCACCTGCCCGGAGGCGGGCCGGGGGCGGGTGTGACCGGCCGCCACGGCATGCCAGTATGGGCTGCCGGGCTCCAGCACTACCCAGATCACGTCGCCCCGACGGTACTCATGATCTTCCAGCCGGATCTGACCGGCGTGGAGTTCGCTGATCTCATAACGCAGGCGGACGTAATCACCCCGGAAGAGGTCGCGGGGGTCCACGGGCAGGGTCTTGAGCAGGATCCGGGTGCCGGTGGCCAGGGTATAGGCCCGGATGCCGGTCATCCCCACCAGTACCATTACCTGTAGTGCCACCGCCACCCAGAAGTACAGGGTACGGCGTTTCATGCCCGCACCCCCCCATGGCGCAGATTTCGCCGGAGCCGCTCCAGCAGGAAGCCGCCGGCCAGCAGCAGCAACCCGCCCAGCATGAAGAACAGCGACCGGTTCATCAGGCTGTAGAACCAGTCGAAGTAACGGGTGATCACCAGCAGAAGGAACCCGCCCAGAGCCAGGTTGACCAGAGCTTCGGAGCGCTGTCGATACCCGTAGGCCACCAGCCCCACCACCGCTGCCAGCATGAGGGCGTTAAAGGTCACATACCGGGCCGTGCCCGCTCCCAGGCCCACCACCGTGGCAGGCAGGGCCAGAGCGCCGGCGGCCACGGTCATAGCCACCGGCCGGGCATCCGGGCCGCCGCGGCGTAGCGCCTGCACCGCCGCCGCCAAGCCCAGCAGAGTCATAACGCCCAGTACCAGCCAGCTCTGCACCGGGTATACCGCGGCGCGGTGCCAGTCCCAGCGAAAGGTCTGCAGGTACAACCCGGCCAGGCCGGCCAGTGCCCCGGCTATATGGTAGGGCCAGGCCAGGGGGCGCAGCCGGTCGTCCGATTCGTGCCAGGGGGCAAGGGCGAACAGGGCCAGGCCCAGCAGGGTCAGGGCACTGAAGGCCGGGGCAATGGCGGCTTCCTCGACGTGTTCCAACCAGTGGAACATGCTGGCCATTTGCCACAGTACCAGGCCGCCGGCACCAAAGAACAGGGACTCCGGCGCCTTCAGACGGTAGGCCAGCGCGACTGCCATCGCCAGCAGGGGCAGGAACAGAAAATTCGATTGGGAAAAGTTTAGCTGCTCGGAACCGGTCCAGAAGCAGAGCAGCAGCACGCCCAGGGCCAGGTTCAGCCGCGATTCGGCCGCCCAGGCTACCGGCAGGGCACCCAGTGCCCAGAACAACACACCGTTGGGCCAGTGGGCATTCAAATGAAAGATTTGTGCCACCAGCCAGATACCGGCGCCGTATAGCAGCGTGCCTAACCAGACCAGGGCGTGCCCCAGCCGGGGATAGGTCTGTTTGCTCCACCCCAGCCACCAGCCCAGGCCATGGCTGGCCAGCATGCTGCCGAAAATCAGGGCCAACTTGACCGCCGTATCCATGCGCTGCCAGTTGGCCGCCACGAACAGCAGGGCACCAACCCCCAGCAGCACCGCACCCAGGGCGGTGAACACGGTGGCAGTTCGGTTCCCGGTCGGCTCGTCGTCCGGGTAGCGGGCCAGGATGGCGGCAGCCTGTTCAGGTGTGATGGTGCCTTCGGCCTGCCACCGGGCGACTTCACCCCGGAGCCAGTGCACCAGACCCCGGGGCGGGCCGTCAGAGTGTGTCAATGTGATCACCTCCTGGCGCACCATTCGGTGCGCCCCCGTGATCATCCTGCCCGCTGTCGGCGCAAAGGCTCACCAGACCCGGTCGGCCCGTATTTACGGACACAAGCGGCACCTGAATAGTTGCAGATGAACTCTTTTTGTGCCTCTACATATGATGCTAGTGGAGGTGACCCTCATGGAAGACAGCTGGCAGCCCTTCCCCCCCATCGGTGGCGGGCAACAGGACACTACAATTATCGTGATCAACGGCATTGGCTTTACAATTGGTGACCGGGTGACCGTGGTGATCCAGGGCGACGGGCCTAACGGTGTGTTTGAGGGGCGGGTTGTGGGCATCCGGGCCGGTGCCCTGCTGCTCTCGTTGGTTGGGCCGCCGTTGCCCACCGGTTTCGCCGCCGGACAGATCGTAGCCATCCTGGTGAACCAGATCGCCGCAATTGGCCGCACTGTGACGACCGGCCTTTGACTCGCCGGCTGACCCCTGCTGCTGAGCGCAGGCTGGGTATCTGACATGAGCCCCTGCCTCATGACGGCGCCGCCGGAGGATCCCTCCGGCGGCGCTTGTGCGGAACCGCTATGGATTGGCTGCAGGACAGGTTCGGTGTTTCGAAGCATGGCGCAACGGTCACGGTGCCGCCATGTCGCCTTTGCCCCGGCTGCGTGTCAGGCCCAGGGAAGCGGCCAGCAGACCGGCGACCATGATCAGCGCACTGAGACCGATCCAGACCGGACCGAACCCAATCCGGTCGACCAAAAAGCCGGCCCCGGTGGCTGAGGCAATCACGGCCACTCCGGCTGTCATGGCCCGCAGGGACAGGACACGACCAAGGATCCCGGCGGGCACCTCTTCCTGGAGCCAGGACTGCATGGTGATATAGAACAGTGCGTTAAACAGCCCGGCCAGAATGAACAGAGCAATGGCAATGGGCAGGCTGCCCGTGAGTAACAGGGCGAACATCACGCCCGCCCCACCGGCCAGCCCCAACATCACCGTGGCATCCCGGCCCAGGCGCACCGTTACCCAGCCGGGCAGAAGTGCGCCTACCATGGCCCCGCCGGTGATGGCCGCTGAGAGCAGGCCCCACTGCTGCTCCTGACCTAACAGTTCCCGGGCCAGGATGGGCAGAATGGCGTTGCTACCCGCCATTCCCAAAGCAGCAATGAATTGAACCAGGGTCGAAAGTGCCACCAGGGGGTCCCGCAGGGAGAAGCGGAACCCTTCGCCGGTGATCTGCCAGAAGTCAGTTTCCGCGGCCCGGGTCTCCCCGGCCGCTGCGGCCGAATCGGTTAAACCCACAACCAGGAACAGGGTCGACACCCCAAAGCTTAAGGCATCGACCATAAAAGCCGTCCGGACCGAGGCAAGCGAAAACCAGCCAACCGCCAGCACAGCACCGGCCACTTCGGCCAGATTGCTGCTGAACTGCAGGAGCTGGTTGGCGGGCATGATTTCCCCTCTGGTCACGACCAGGGGCAGGGTGGCCTGGTAGGCCGGTTGGAACAGGCACGAGGCCATACCGAGCAGCAGGGACAGCACATACAGGTGCCAGACCTGGGTTGCCAGCATCATGGCGGCCACCGCCGCCGCCCGGACCAGGTTGCAGACCACCATGATTGTGCGCCGGTTCCCCTGGTCGACCCAGGTCCCGGCCACCGGTCCCAGAAAGACGCCGGGCAAATAGCCAGCAACGTATACCAACGCCATTGGCGCCGCGTTGCCAGACAGGTCCAGGGCCAGCACAGCCACCGCTGTGCGGGTGAACTGGTCGCCAAGTACAGACGTGACGGCGGCACCGAACAAAGCACGAAAGGCGGATCGGCCCCGGCGGATGGGAAGGAAGGACAACCTCACAGGCGACACCTCAAAGCGTTCTGCATCTTCCCTTCACACCGGAAACTTCGACACTTATTTATCCAGACCTTTCGCATTTGCAAAACTAGACCATCCGATCTGTACCGGCCGACCCGTATCTCTCCGAAAACCAGAGCGGCCCCTCCCCAGACAGGGGAAGGGCCGCTACGCTGCCTAGCCTTTTTGCAGGGCCCGCCAGGCCAGGTCCCGGCGGTAGTAGACGCCATCCCAACCGATCAGTCGGGCGGCGCTGTAAGCATGGTCCAGAGCCGCCTGCAAGTCAGGACCCTGCCCGACCACGTTGAGCACCCGGCCGCCGGCGGTCATCAGCCGGCCGTCCGCCAGGGCAGTGCCGGCGTGAAAGACCAGGGCGCCTGCCGCTGTGGCCGCCTCGACCCCGGTGATCACCTTACCTTTTTCGTATGCGCCCGGGTACCCGCCGGAGGCCAGCACCACCGATACGGCCGCCCCCGCCCGCCAGCGCAACTGCACTCCGGCCAGTCCGCCGTCCTCCAGGCTGGCCTCGAACAGGTCCAGCAGGTCCATGTCCAGCATGGGCATGGCGGCCTGGGTTTCCGGGTCACCGAAGCGGGCGTTGTACTCCAGCACCCTGGGGCCGCCGGTGGTCAGCATGAGCCCGGTAAACAGGCAACCCCTGAAGGGGGTGCCCCGGTCCCGCATGGTGGCCAGGGTCGGCGCGATCACCTGCTCACGGATCACCCGCTCGACTTCCGGGGTGTAGTCGGGAACGGGAGTGTACGTGCCCATACCGCCGGTATTCGGGCCGGTGTCACCCTCACCGATGCGCTTGTGGTCCTGAATGGCGGGGAAAGCCACGAAGCGGCTGCCGTCGCAGAGCGCCAGCACCGAGATCTCAGGTCCGGACAGCTTTTCTTCAATGACCACCCGGGTGCCGGCTTCACCGAAGATCTTGTCCACCATGCAGACCCGCAGAAATGCTTCTGCCTCGGCCACGCTGCTGCAGACGGTGACACCCTTGCCCAGGGCCAGGCCGTCGGCTTTGACCACGACGTCGCCGTTCCTTTCCCGGGCATAGGCCAGGGCGGCGTCGAAGTCGGTGAAGGTGGCAAATCCGGCGGTGGGCACGCCGGCTGCCGTCATGATCTCCTTGGCGAATGCCTTGGATGCCTCCAACTGGGCCGCGGCCCTGGTGGGGCCCCAGGCCCGGACACCCGCGGCGGTGAGCAGGTCGACCAGGCCCATGGCCAGGGGGTCATCGGGACCGACCACGACCAGGCCGGCCTGCAGTCCCTTCGCCAGGCGCACCTGGCCGTCCAGGTCTGTGGCCGGGACCGGGTGGCAGGTAACGCCCATCAGGGCCAGCCCGGCATTGCCGGGGGCCGCGTGGAGTTCGGTCACCCGGGGCGACTGCGCCAGCTTCCAGGCCAGGGCGTGCTCACGGCCGCCGCCGCCGACAATCAGGACTTTCATTGCGATATTGAACCTCCGTGCGGGCCGCCGGAAGCGGCTGCGCTAGTGCTTGAAGTGACGAATGCCGGTGAAGACCATGGCCAGGCCGACCTGGTCGGCCATCTTGATGGAGTCCTCGTCCCGCACCGATCCGCCGGGCTGGGCGATGGCGGAGAGGCCGGCTTCAGCGGCGGCGTCGACCACGTCCGGGAAGGGGAAGAAGGCGTCCGAAGCGAGCACGCTGCCGGTGAGCAGGTCGGCGCCCAGCAGGTCCTGGGCATGGCGGAGGGCATGCCGGGCGGCATCGATGCGATTCATCTGGCCGGCACCCACGCCCAGGGTCTGGCCGTCTTTGGCCACCACGATGGCGTTGGACTTGACGTGTTTGCACACCTTCCAGGCAAACTCCAGGTCGGCCAGCAGGGCGGCGTCGACCGGCTTGTCCGTAACGACCTTCCAGTTGGCGGCAACTTCAGCCGGGGCATCCCAGTCCTGCAGCAGGTAGCCACCATGCACCCGCTTGACATCGAAACCGGCCGGTCCGGGCCGGCCCAGGTCCCCGACCTCCAGCAGGCGGACGTCCTTGGACTTCTTGCGCATCAGGTCCAGGGCGTCGGGCTCAAAGGCGGGGGCGATGATGATCTCCAGAAACACCTTGTGCTCCCGGATCGCCTCGGCGGTGGCCAGGTCCAGGGGCCGGTTCAGGGCGAGGATGCCGCCGAAAATAGAGACCGGGTCGGAGGCATAGGCCTTACGGTAAGCCTCGGCCAGGGTGCCGGCCACAGCCACGCCGCAGGGGTTGGTGTGCTTGACCGCCACCGCCGCCGGCTGGTCGAACTCTTTGACCAGTTCCAGGGCGGCGTGGGCGTCATTGATGTTATTGAAGCTGAGTTCCTTGCCATGAAGCTGGCGGGCGCCCACCAGGGCGGCCCCGCTGGGCAGTTCCTCGGCCCGGTAAAAGGCGGCCCGCTGGTGCGGGTTTTCGCCGTAGCGCAGGTCCTGCACCTTGCTCAGTCTTACCGTGATGGTCTCCGGGAAGGCCGAGGCCGGGGCCGGAGCCGGGGCGCTCCCGACGGCGGCGGGCTGCTCCGCCTGGCCCTGCTGGAACAGTTGCAGGCCACTGGTGGCCATCCAGCCGCTGATGGCGGTGTCGTACTCCGCCGTATGCCGGAAAGCTTCCAGCATGAGCTCAAACTTGGTCTGACGGCTGATCTCACCGGCCTGCCGGAGCTCGTCCAGGATCTGGCCATAGCGGGACGGCGATACGACTACCGCCACGTCCTGCCAGTTCTTGGCCGCCCCCCGCACCATGCTCGGCCCGCCGATGTCGATCTTTTCGATGGCCTCCTGCAGTTCCACGTTGGGGTTGGCCACCGTCTCCCGGAAGGGATACAGGTTCACGACCACCAGGTCGATGGGCGTGATGTCGTGTTCCTGGAGCTGGCTCATATGTTCGGTGTTGCTGCGCATGGCCAGAATGCCGGCGTGGATGCGCGGCTGCAGGGTCTTGACCCGCCCGTCCAGGATCTCCGGGAAACCACCGACCTGGGCCACTTCCAGAACCGGGATGCCGGCTTCCCTGATGGCTTTGTATGTGCCGCCGGTGGAGATGATCTCTACCCCGAGGGCATGCAGGTTGCGGGCCAAGTCCACAACTCCGGTCTTGTCGTAAACACTGACCAGTGCGCGGCGAATCATAAACGACCTCCTCCGTTCTTCGTGGGCCTGCTCACTCACCGGCAGCCATATTTTCAGGCTTGAGCCCGCCATCCCGTTTCAGGTGGTAGGTCCGGTGCCCGCCGCGCAGATACTCCAGCAGCGGGTCCCGGTAGGTGGTCCAGGTCATGTAGCGCCCCACTTCGGCTGTTGGTACCCAGCGGGCCTCCAGGGCGTGTTCGTCTCCGTGCGGCTGGCGGAGTTCCCCGCCGATCACCGTACACGGGTAAACGTGGTAAATAAACTGCAGCCCCAGTTCCTGATTAAAGGCGTCGATCACATAAGCAAGGTCACCGGCCCTGACCCGGTAGCCGGTTTCTTCCTCGACCTCGCGCACACAGGCGTCCTGCATGGCTTCGCCGGGCTCTACCCGCCCGCCGGGCAACGACCAGATCAGGCCGATCTGCCAGTTATTGCGCACCAGCAGGAGCCGGCCGTCGGCCTGAACGATGCCGGACGCCATCAGAAAGCGCTGCACGCTGCTAACCCCCCGCCGCCCGGACTAGCGAAATAAGTGGTACCGGGGCCGGCGTTCCTGCAGCCAGGTCAGGAGCGGCTCCTGCCAGGGCCGGAAGGTCAGCAGGCTCGGCAGTTCCCGGGTTGTGACCCAGCGCACGGCGGTAACGTCCACATCGGTGGGCTGCACCGCCGCCGTTCCCCCGACCGGGCGGGCCAGGAAGTAGTGTTGCAGGTACCACTCCTGCCGCGTCGGCACGTAAAATTCCGAGATGAAGGCCAGTTCCACCGGCTCCACCGCCAGGCCGGTTTCTTCCCGGATTTCCCGCTTCAGGGTCTCGACCAGCGTCTCGCCTTCCTCGCTGGACCCCTTGGGGAGACTCCAGTGGCCCCCGCCCCCGGGACGCCGGTTGTACACCAGTAGGATCTGATCCTGTTCATAGATTACGGCGCCCACCGCCAGCCAGCGGGCATTGTGCGGTTGGGGAGGTGCTGCCACCGAGAATCACCACCCTACCCGAGTATCGTGATCCGGCGCCCGTCGACACGCAGGCGATCGGCTGCCATGAGTTGCACCGCCTGCGGATAGAGCGCGTGTTCTTGCTTCAGGATACGCGCCGACAGGCTCTCTGCGGTATCATCATCGTGTACCGGCACGGCTGCCTGCAAAATGATCGGGCCGGTGTCGGTCCCGGCGTCGACCAGGTGCACGGTGCAGCCGGCCAGTTTCACCCCGTAATCCAGGGCCTGCTGCTGGGCGTGCATCCCGGGGAAGGCCGGTAGCAGGGCCGGATGCATGTTGAGAATTCGCCCCGGGAAGGCTTGGAGCATGGCGCCCCTGAGGATGCGCATGTAACCGGCCAGGCAGACGAAATCGACGTTGTACTCCTGCAGCCTGGCCGCCACCGCCGCCTCGTGTTCGGCCCGCTTGGGGTATTCGGCCCGGTCGGTGCAGACGGCCGGCACCCCGAATTCCCGAGCCCGGGCGAGGCCGGGCGCCTGTGGGTTGTCGGAGATCACCACCGCGCAACTGGCACTGGTTACAGTGCCATTCTGCATGGCCGTGAGGATGGCCTCCATATTGCTGCCGCGGCCACTGATCAGGATGCCGATGCGCTTCATCGTACCACCCTCACGCCGCTGCCTTCGGTCACCTTGCCCACCATAAACGCCTGCTCACCCTGTGCCTGCAACATGGCCACCGCCTCGGCGGCCCGTTCGGCCGGCACCACGCAGACCATGCCCAGCCCAAGGTTAAACGTTTTTTCCATTTCGGCATCGGCGATGCGGCCCCGCTCCTGAATCAGCCGGAAAACGGGCGGTACCGGCCAGGAACCGTAATGGAGTTCAGCGCCCAGGCCCGCCGGCAGCACCCTGGGCACATTCTTGCCAAAGGAACCGCCGGTGATATGAGCCGCCGCGCCCCAGTCTACCTGCTCCCTTAGCGCCAGCAGGCTGCGGCAGTAAATACGGGTCGGCTCCAGCAATTCCTCGGCCACCGTCCGCCCGCCCAGTTCGGGCGGGCGTTCATTGAGGTCTTCCAGCACCCGGCGGGCCAGGGTGTACCCGTTGGAGTGCACACCGCTGCTGGCCAGACCGATGATGGCATCACCGGGGCGGACGGCGGAGCCGTCCACCACCCGGCCCCGGTTCACCACGCCCACAGCGAAGCCAGCCAGTTCATATTCGCCCACCGGGTAAAACTCCGGCAGTTCGGCCGTTTCACCGCCGATCAGGGCGCAGCCGGCACGGCGGCACCCTTCGGCAATCCCGGCCACGATCTGCTCCAGCAGTTCCTCTTCGACCTTACCAATGCCGATGTAGTCAAGGAAGAACAGCGGCTCGGCCCCCTGGCAGACCAGGTCGTCCACGTTCATGGCCACCAGGTCGATGCCAACGGTATCGTGCTTGCCCAGTTGAAAGGCGATGCGCAGCTTGGACCCCACCCCGTCGGCGCTGGAGACCAGCACCGGCTGCGGGTATTTGGCCACGTCCAGGCCGAAGAGGCCGCCGAAGGCACCGGTGTCGGACAGGACCTCCGGGCGGTAAGTGGCTCGGGCCAGAGCCGAAAACCCCTGGATCGCCCGGGCCTTTTTCTTGATATCCACGCCGACCTTTTCGTAGGTCAGGCCGTCTCCAGGCTGTACTGACACGGCTACGACCCGCCCTTCTCAAACGCAAACTTGCCGGCGCCCTCGGGAATGGGTTCCGGGTAATCGCCGGTGAAGCAGGCATGGCAGAAATCCCCGGTGGCCACGCCGGTGCCAATGGCCTTGACCATGCCTTCGAGCGACAGGTAGTACAGGCTGTCGGCGCCGACCAGGTCCCGGATTTGCTCCATGCTGCGCCCCACCGCTACCAACTGGGCGGTGTCGCCGGTGTCAATGCCATAGTGGCAGCCGAACCGGTACGGCGGCGAGGAGATGCGCATGTGCACCTCGCGGGCGCCCGCCTCGCGCAGCAGGTTCACCAGGTGCCGGGAGGTCGTGCCGCGCACAACGGAATCGTCGACCAGCACCACCCGTTTGCCTTCCAGCACTTTTTTCAGGGCATTCAGCTTCAGGCGTACGCCCCGGCGGCGACCTTCCTGGTCCGGGCTGATAAAGGTACGGCCAATGTAGCGGTTCTTGATCAGGCCCATTTCATAGGGAATGCCGCTTTCCTCGGCGTAGCCGGTGGCGGCGGAAATGGAACTGTCAGGCACACCGATGACCACATCGGCCGCCACCGGCGCCTCCCGGGCCAGTTGCCGACCCATTTCCTTGCGGCTGGCATGGACGTTGCGGCCCTGGAGGTCCGTATCCGGACGGGAAAAATAAATGTATTCGAAGACGCACAGACGCGGCTGCTGCGGGGCCTGGCTGGGCACCGCCTGTGTGCTGCGCACCGTGTCGCCGGAAATCACGACCATTTCACCGGGCGCCACATCCCGGACGTAGTCAGCACCCACTGTGTCGAAGGCGCATGATTCGGAAGCCAGCACCCAGGAGCCGTTCAGCTTGCCCAGGGACAGCGGGCGGATGCCGTGGGGGTCCCGGACGCCGATCAGCTTGTCTTCCGTCAGGAACAGCAGGGCGTAGGCACCGCGCACCTCGCCCAGCATATGGACAATGGCCTCTTCCAGCCCGGCCTTGCGGTGGCGGGCAATGAGGTGAGCCATGACTTCGGTATCTACCGTGGTGGTAAAAATGGCGCCTTCCTGCTCCAGGCGCTCCCGCAGTTCGTGGGCGTTGACCAGGTTGCCGTTATGCGCAATGGCCAGTGAGCCCCGGCGGGACTGGACCAGCAGCGGCTGGGCGTTGCCCAGCACGCTGGAGCCGGTGGTGCTGTAACGGACATGGCCAATGGCCGAGCGACCCTTGAGATCGCCGATGACCGCTTCATCGAACACTTCGGAAACCAGGCCCATGTTGCGGTGGGAGTACATCTCCTGGCCGTCAGTGGCGATAATGCCGGCACTTTCCTGACCCCGATGCTGCAGGGCATACAGGCCCAGGTAGGTGAGGTGGGCAGCACTGGTATTGTTGTAAATCCCGAACACACCGCACTCGTCCACGGGCCCTTTCCTGTAGGACGGGGCAAAGTGCGCCAGGGCCAGCGGGAGGGTCGGGTCCTGGGCCGGCTCTACTCGGTTTCGGCCGCGGCCCGCTCCATCCATCGCAGCAGCCCCTCCTTCCACTCGTGCTCGACTTCGGATAGTGCTACATCGATTATATCGGCCCGGCGGAACACGCCCTCGTGCACACCGGGGGCCAGGGCGGCAAAGCACAGACGTCCGTCGCCGGTCACGTCGCCCAACAGCCGGTGCGGCACGCCGTGTTCAATGCACAGGGAACGTACACGCATGACCTCGTCCCGGTGGGCCGTGACCAGGATGCGCGACTGGGATTCGCCAAACAGGGCCGCGTCGACGCGGGTGCCTTCGGGCACAAACAGGTTCACCTGCGCCCCCCGGGCCTCCGGTCCATTAGCCGCCAGGGCCATCTCGGCCACCGCCACGGCCAGGCCGCCGTCGGCCACATCGTGGGCGGCGGTGACGGCGCCCGCGGCGATCAGCCTGACCACGCAGGTCTGCAGCTTCTTTTCCAGGTCGAGGTCCAGTTCCGGGCAGTCGCCCGCCACGGCCCCGTGAATGGTCTTCAGATATTCGCTGCCACCCAGCTCATGCTTGTCGACGGCGCCGAGCAGGATGATGACATCGCCGCCGTTCTTGAAGCCCATGGTCATGCCTTTGGCTACATCTTCGATCACACCGACCATGCCAATGGTCGGCGTGGGGTAGATCGGTTCGCCGTTGCTTTCGTTGTACAGGCTGACGTTGCCGCCGGTCACCGGGGTGTTCAGGGCCAGGCAGGCCTCGGCCATGCCCTCAACGGCTTCGTCGAACTGCCAGTAAATCTCCGGCTTTTCCGGGTTGCCGAAGTTCATGTTGTTGGTGATGGCCATCGGCGTGGCCCCGGTTACGGCCACGTTACGGGCGGCCTCGGCTACGGCAATGGCAGTGCCCCGGCGCGGGTTCAGGTAGCAGTAGCGGCCATTGCAGTCGGTCTTCAGCGCCACGCCGCGGTTGGTGCCGGGCAGGCGCAACAGGGCGGCGTCGGACCCGGGCAGAATGACGGTGCCGATCAGCACCTGGTGGTCGTATTGCTGATAAATCCATTCCCGGCTGCACAGGTTGGGGCTGCCTATCAGCTTGAGCAGCGTGGCGCCCGGGTCGGCCGGTTCGGGATACTGGGCCAGATCCAGCTTGTGCACTTCAGCCAGGTAGGCCGGCTCACGCTTTTCCGGCGTGTAGGCCGGGGCACCGCCGGCCAGCGAGGCGGCAGGCATCTCACCCACGACCCGGTCGCCTTCGAGGATGCGTACCAGGCCGTCGTCGGTGACGCAGCCGATTACAGCGCTCTGCAGGCCCCACTTGCGGAAGATCGCCTCGACCTTATGTTCCTTGCCCTTTTCCACGCAGACCACCATGCGCTCCTGGGATTCAGAGATCAGGACCTCCCAGGACTGCATGCCTTCCTCACGGCGGGGCACCTTGAGGGCATCGATCTCGATGCCGGACTCGCCCTTGTACGCCATCTCGCAGGCGGCTGAGGTGAGACCGGCAGCGCCGCAGTCCTGAATGCCCACGACCGCATCGCTCTCGTACAGTTCGAGGCACGCTTCCAGCAGCAGCTTCTCCAGGAAGGGGTCACCCACCTGGACGCTGGGACGCTTTTCTTCAGAACCCTCGTTCAGTTCTTCGGAAGCAAAGCTGGCGCCGCCGATGCCGTCGCGGCCGGTGCGGGCGCCTACGACCATGAGCGTATTGCCGACGCCCTGGGCGACACCCTTGCGGATGCCGTCGTGCGGGACCAGGCCGGCACACATGGCGTTCACCAGGCAGTTGCCGCGGTAGGAGTCTTCGAAGTAAACCTCGCCGCCCACTGTGGGGATGCCCATGCAGTTGCCATAGTGACCGATGCCGCTGACCACCCCGCCCAGCAGATGGCGCTGCTTGGCGCTGTCGGACGGCAGGCCGAAGCGCAGGGAGTCCAAAATGGCGACTGGCCGGGCGCCCATGCTGAAGACATCACGCAGGATGCCCCCGACGCCGGTGGCCGCGCCCTGGAACGGCTCGATAAAGCTGGGGTGGTTGTGCGATTCGATCTTGAAGGCCAGGCCGAGGCCATCGCCAATGTCGATGACACCGGCGCCCTCGCCGGGCCCCTGAATGACGAAATCGGCCGTGACCGGCAGCTTTTTCAGGCTGGTACGGGAATGCTTGTAAGCGCAGTGTTCGGACCAGAGCACCCCGTACATGCGCAGTTCGACCAGGTTGGGCTCACGGCCGCCCAGGTGCTCACAAATCAGTTGGTATTCGTTTTCCTTCAGGCCAACCAGTTTCCACGGCTGCTGCTCAGACACGGACGGGCCTCCCCTCGGTCAGGAAGCGGACCATGGATTCGAACACGAACCGGCCGTCTTCCGAGCCCAGGATGTTCCAGCAGGCCCGTTCCGGGTGCGGCATCAGCGCCGCCACATTTCCGGCCCGGTTGCACACGCCGGCAATATGGCCGACAGAGCCGTTCAGGTTGGCCTCCGGCAGCACCTCGCCCGCCGGGGTGCAATAGCGGAACAGAACCTGCCGGTTCGCTTCCAGTTCCTGACGGCCAGCTTCGTCGATAAAGTAGTTGCCTTCGCCATGGGCCACCGGCATGCGCAGCACCTGACCGGTCTGGCAGGCGCCGGTGAAGGGGCTGTCGGCATGTTCCACCCGCAGATAGGCCTGCGAGCAGCGGAATTTCAGCGCGGCGTTGCGCTGCAGGGCACCGGGCAGCAGCCCGGCCTCGGTCAGGATCTGAAAGCCGTTGCAGATGCCCAGCACCAGCTTGCCTTTGGCCGCGTGCTCGGCTACCCCTTCCATGGCCGGGCTGAACCGGGCCAGGGCACCGGCTCGCAGGTAGTCTCCGTAGCTGAAGCCGCCGGGGACGAGAATGCAGTCGAATTTGCTGACGTCGCGGTCCTGGTGCCAGACAAAGTCCGCCGGCTGATTCACGACCTCGCGGATCGCCCGCAGGGTATCCATGTCGCAGTTAGAGCCAGGGAAGACGATGACGCCGAAGCGTACCTCGGCCACGTCTACACCCCCCCGGGGCGGACCGGCGACGGCGCTCCCGGCGCCGCACCGGCAATGCCGGTGCCACCGGCCACGGTGGGGGCCTGGGTGACGCCCGGGCCACCCTGGGCCTGCTCCAGGTGGATGCTGAAGCTTTCCAACACCGGATTGGCCAGCACCCGCCTGGCCACCTGTTCCACTTCGGCGGCGGCGGCCTCGGCCGAGTCGGCCTCCAGCCAGAGCTCAACCAGCTTGCCTACCCGCACATCACCCACGCCGGCATGACCCAGCGAAGCCAGGGCGCCCTGCACAGCCGCACCCTGCGGATCCAATACGCCCTTTTTCAGTGTGACCTTTACTTCGGCCCTGAACCGCATTGGCAATAGCACTCCTTTACTTACCCGCGCAGCCTGTCAGCGGGCACCTCAGACCAGTACACTTTGCAGGCGGTCCAGTACGTTCTGATACCGGCGGGCCGATTCGGCCACCAGTTCCGGCGGCAGGGGCGGCGCCGGCGGTTCCTTGTTCCAGTCGCTGGCTTCGGCCCAGTCTCGGATGGGCTGCTTGTCCAGCGAATCAATGGGCTGGCCTTCCCGGTAGCGGTCGGCCGGCCAGTAGCGGCTGGAGTCCGGGGTGAAGATCTCATCTATCAGGATGAGCTTGTCCCCGACAAAGCCGAATTCAAACTTGGTGTCGGCCAGGATGATGCCGGCCTGGGCCGCCCGCTCAACCGCGTAGTTGTACAGGCGGAGCGACACTTCCCTGAGCTGGTTGGCCAGGTCGGCTCCGTACTTGTCGGCCACAACCTCGATGCTGACGTTCTCGTCATGGCCGACGTCGTTCTTGAGCGCCGGGGTGAAGATGGGCTCCGGCAGCTTGCTGTTCATTTGCAGGCCCTCGGGCAGGGGGATTCCGCAGACCTTGCGGTCGCGCTGGTACTCCTTCCACCCGGAGCCGGCCAGGTAACCGCGCACCACGCATTCCACGTCGATGCGGTTGGCCTTGCTGACCACCACCGACCGGCCTTCCAGGGCAGCGGCGTGTTCGGGTTTGAGGCCCAGGCCGGACACGCTGGTGCTGACCAGATGGTTGGGCACCAGTTTTTCGGTGGCCCGGAACCAGAGATTGCTCACCTGGGTCAGGACCCGACCCTTGCCGGGGATCCCGGTGGGGAAAATCACGTCAAAGGCGCTCAGCCGGTCAGTCGCCACCAGCAACAGGCGGTCGCCCAGGTCGAACATCTCACGGACCTTGCCCTTATGCTTGAGGGGAATGCCAATGTCCGGCACGGACAGCAGTACTTGGCCCGAACTCACACGCCCGCCTCCTTGTTATTTGACATACGTTTTTAACAGGTAGAACATGAGGAAGCCGCCCAGCGCCGCCACAATGGCACGCAGATGGCCCCACCGCCGCGGGAGCACAAAAGTCAGGATGATCACCGTCAGTAACCCACCCAGAGCGCCCGCCAGCAGATTCACACCCATTAGATCAACCCCAGACGCTTAAATATGGTGTCCACATGACGCAAGTGATGCCGGTAGTCAAAGCAATCCGCCAGTTCAGCCTGGCTCAGGCGGCTGCTCACTTCCGGATCCCGACCGACCAGTTCACGGAAAGGCACTCCCGTTTCCCAGCCCTGCATGGCATTGCGCTGGACCACCGTATATGCCTCTTCCCGGGTCAGGCCCTTTTCCACCAGTTCGAGCAGTACCCGACCGGAATGGACCAGGCCGCCGGTGGCATTCATGACTTTAAGCATATTCTCGGGGTAAACGTGCATTTTTTCGATGACCCAGGTCATTTTGGCGAGCACGTAGTCGGCCAGGGTCGTGCTGTCGGGCAGGATCACCCGTTCGACCGAACTGTGGGAGATATCCCGCTCATGCCAGAGCGCCTGATTTTCCAGGGCCGCCACAGCGTTGCCCCGCAGTACCCGGGCCAGCCCGCAGATCTGCTCGCAGGTGACCGGGTTGCGCTTATGCGGCATGGCCGAACTGCCCTTCTGCCCGGCGCTGAACGGCTCCTCCACCTCGCGCCCTTCGGTGCGCTGGAGCAGCCGGATTTCCAGAGCGATCTTTTCCAGGGTGCCGCCCAGGATGGCCAGGGTGGTCAGCAGTTCGGCGTGCCGGTCGCGCTGCAGCACCTGGGTGCTGATGGGAGCCGGTGCCAGGCCCATTTTGGCGCAGATAAATTCTTCGACCCGCGGGTCGATGTTGCCATAGTTGCCGACGGCGCCGCTGATTTTACCCACGGCAATCGCTTGCCGGGCCCGCACCAGACGCTCCCGGTTGCGCTGCATCTCGGCATAAAAGAGGGCCAGCTTCAGGCCGAAGGTGGTGGGTTCGGCATGGATGCCGTGGGTCCGCCCCATGCAGGGGGTGTCCTTGAATTCCACCGCCCGGCGGCCCAGAGCCTGGATCAGGCCGTCGACCCCGTCCAGGATCTGCCCGCAGGCCTCGTTCAGCACGGCCGACAGGGCCGTGTCCACCACATCGGTACTGGTCAGACCGTAATGAATATAGCGGGAAACCGGGCCCAGCCGCTCCGCCACCGCCGTGGTAAAGGCAATGACGTCATGCCGGGTGGTGGCTTCGATCTCCTCGACCCGCTGCACAAAAGTGCGGTCCACCTCAAAGCGCCTGGCCTTGATTTCGGCCACCGCCTCCCGGGGCAGCACGCCCAGTTCCGCCCAGGCGTCGCAGGCATGAACCTCGACATCCAGCCACTTCTCGAACCGATTCTCGGCCGTCCAGATGCGGCCCATGCTCTTTCGAGTATAACGCTCAATCACGTCGGACGGGTCCTCCCTTTGCTCCGATGCCTATACTTACTGCTGGGCGGACCGGCTGCGCTCATAGGCGTCGCGGGCCTTGGCCTCCAGCTTGCGCTTGTGTTCCTTGAAAAGTTCCCGGGTCTGCAGGTCGGCCACACCGAGCATCTGCACTGCCAGATAGGCGGCATTCCTGGCGCCGTCGATGGCGACCGTCGCCACCGGTACGCCCGGCGGCATCTGCACCACGCTGTACAGGGCATCCACCCCGTCCAGGGCCCCGGAACGCAGCGGTACCCCAATGACCGGCAGGTGGGTGAGGCTGGCGCAGACCCCCGGCAGATGGGCGGCCATGCCGGCGCCGGCGATAATCACCACAATGCCGCGCTCGGCGGCCGTGGAGACCCATTCGTGCACCAGGCCGGGGGCCCGGTGGGCACTGGCCACCGCCAGTTCATACTTCACCTTGAAAGAATCGAGTACCTCTGCTGCTTCCTGCATCCGCGGCAGATCGCTTTCGCTGCCCAGGATGATGCCGACTTTGCGGTCGCCCATTCGCTGTGAATCCTCCCTGGAGTGATCCCATCGCGGCCGATGTGCCGTCAATCTTAGTCTGCCCAGCAAAAACTTGAGGCCCGGCAAGGCGTGCATGCCTGCCGGACTACCCATGCCGGGTTCTGATGGAAGAAAAACGATACCCGGGCTGGGTATCCGTTCACCTGGTGAAAACCTGGGTGAAACGGTCCCGCCCGGGCAGTGGCCTGCCGGATCAACCAGGCGTGTCTTGACGCCGACGTACGGCTGGTAGGGAGCCGTTTCAAGAACATCCTACCCCACGCCTTGCTTTAATGTCAACGATTAGCCGAATGTTTTAGTTTACTAACCTTTCTTCGTTCGTCTTTCCCCGATAGGGGACTACCTGTCCATCTTCAAGGGTAAATAATTGTGGTGTGATTGGATAGGTTCCGTGCAGGAAGTCGTTCTGCACGCTCTCGGACATTTCCGTCACAAAGGCCAGGTCGCTGTCACCAAAGGCCACCATGTAGTCCCGATGCGGGATGCCCACGATCAGGTTTCCTACCACCCGACCGGCGATGTGGGCCAGTTCCCGCGGCAGCAGCATGCGGCTGGCGTCGTACCCATCGAAGGTTTCGCACAGAAAGTAGCTGCGGGGGCCGGAGTTGATCTGCTTCCACACCAGGCCCTCAGAAAGACGGCGCAGGTTGGTCAGGGCAGCAGAAAACATGTCAACCCCACTGACGGCCCACGTCCGCTGGGTCTGGATCGTAATATAGCTGTATCGTTCGTCTTCGTCCAGGACAAAGGCGATGGCCAGTTCACCCGCAAAGGGTAACGCCACCAGTTCACGACCATGGGCGTAACAGAACTCCAGCAACGAATTCGGGATGATCTGCGGCAGGATGCGCGTGCGGTAGGCGGAAAAGTCTGCAGTTTTGCCTGCTGTGCGTACGCTCCGCTGGCGGCGGACCCGCGTTGATTCGACCGCTTCCGGTTGTTCCAAGGCCACGTCGGCCGGCACCTGTGTACCGGTTGCCCGGCGCAGCGGTTGCTTGGGCATCCGATGTTTCACCCCACTTCTATCCGACACTTTCCTCAAGGAAGGTATAGCTTCAGGCCCCCGTCATGGTCCAGGGTAAACCAGGATCGGGTGACCGGATACTCCAGGCTCTTGAACTCCTGCTCGGTGATCTCCTTCATGCGCGCCATCAGATTGGGATCGGCATCTGAAAACGCGTACAGGCGGTCACGGGCTGGAATGGCGAGGATCAGGGTACCCGGCAGGTTCTTGGCCATCTCCTCCCACAGTTCAACCAGCAGGATGCGGGCAGCATCGAAACCGTCGCCTTTCTGGTACATCCAGACCTGGGCACCAGTTTGCTGTTCCTGGTACGCCTCCGGGGGTCCGGATGCCAGAAGCAGGTTCTTGAGCCCGGTACCCACAAAGTCTTCGGGACCGATTCCCCAACTGTAATACTCCATCACGGTCAAAAACCGCCAGCGGTCAGGCAGGTCGATTACGAATGTAATCATGGCCTGGTCCAGCAGGGACAGCGCTAATAACTCCTTCACGGGGTCATCGGCGGCGAAAGCCGAGCGGCTGAGCACCATGGGGAACAGCTTTGGACTGACTTCGGCCCAGGTGGTGGCCGGACCGGCAACGGTACTGACGGCGGACTCCGTGGCAGGTGTAGCCGGTACGGACACCGGCCCGGGCGCCACAGCCGTGACCACCGCCGGCTGGGCACCTTCTACTGATCGGACCCTTGCCGCAGGCACCTCCCGCAGGGCCTGGCTTGGTGGGGCAGGCGGGTTCGCTGCGCATCCGGCCAGCAGGGCAGAAAGCACCACTGCGGCCCAGCCTGTCTGGGACCGGCCCATGTGGGTCACCTTCCTTTTCTGCCCGTGCCGCCACGCCGTCACTACATTTACCCGCCAGGCACGTACGGCCGTTCATACGGCCGCTTGCATGCCACGGGTATCGTTGGCCCGGCCCGGCCCGCCAGTGGCAGGCCGGCCGCAACTCTTCTCTACTGATGAATACGAATTTCAAGTAAAAAAGGTTCGCGCAGGCACCTGCAGAGAGCTGCCCGCATCCGGGCAGCGGCGCGGGAAACGAACCAGGGGGCCGCGCCATGCGCAGCCCCCTGGTTCCTTGTGGCCGGATGGCCCGGCCGTTGCCCCCGCTTATTCCCACTCAATGGTGCCCGGTGGCTTGGAGGTAACGTCGTAAGCCACCCGGTTGACGTGTGGGACCTCGCCCACGATTCGGGTCATGATCCGTTCCAGCACATCCCAGGGAAACCGGTAGAAGTCGGCCGTCATGCCGTCGGAGCTGGTGACAGCCCGCAGGATCACAGGGTAGGCGTAGGTCCGCTCGTCGCCCTGCACCCCTACGCTGCGCACGTCCGGCAGCACGGCAAACGCCTGCCAGATTTCGCCGTATAGTCCGGACCGGCGAATTTCGTCCAGGTAAACGGCATCTGCTTCCCGCAGAATGTCCAGCTTGTCCCGGGTGACTTCGCCCAGAATGCGAATGGCCAGCCCCGGGCCGGGGAATGGATGGCGCCCCACCATGGTGTCCGGCAGACCCAGTTCCCGCCCGACCTGGCGCACTTCGTCCTTGAACAGTTCCCGCAGGGGTTCGATGAGCATGAACTTCATGTCTTCGGGCAACCCACCCACGTTGTGGTGGGTCTTGATCACGGCGGCCGTGCCGGCAGGCCCACCGGACTCAATCACGTCCGGGTAGATGGTGCCCTGAACCAGGTAGTCGATCTGGCCCAGCTTGCGGGCTTCAGCCTCGAAGGTACGGATGAACTCCCGGCCGATGATCTTGCGCTTCTGCTCCGGGTCCCGGACCCCCTGCAGTTCACCCAGGAACTGTGCCGAGGCGTCCACGTGCACCAGGGGGATATGATAGTGATCCCGGAAGGTCTCGACCACCTGCCGGGCTTCATCTTTGCGCAGCATCCCGTGGTCCACAAACAGGCAGGTGAGCTGTTCACCCAGAGCCCGGTGCACCAGTACAGCGGCAACGGAACTGTCCACTCCGCCGGACAGGGCGCATAACGCCCGCCCGTTGCCAATAGCGTCCCGAATTTCGGCTACCTTGCTTTCAATGAAGTTGGCCATGGTCCAGTCGCCGCGCAGGGCACACACCTGATACAGGAAATTCTCCAGCAGTTCCTTGCCCTGCAGGCTGTGCACCACTTCGGGGTGAAACTGCACACCGTACAGTTTGCGCTGGGGGTCGCCAACGGCGGCGGTCGCTGTGGATTCGGTCTGCCCAAGGATGCGGAACCCGGGCGGCGGGGCCTGCACCGAGTCACCGTGGCTCATCCAGACCTGGGTGGTCCGGTCCAGGCCGCGGAAGAGCGGATCTTCCGGTTCCAGCACTTCCAGCATGGCCTTGCCATACTCGCGCTTCTCGGCCCGGCGGACGTCGCCGCCCAGTTCTTTGGACATCAGTTGCATGCCGTAGCAAATGCCCAGAATGGGAATGCCCAATTGAAAGATCTCCGGGTCGCACTTGGGGGCGTTTTCGGCGTAGACACTGGCCGGTCCGCCGGAGAAGATGATGCCTTTGACGCACTGTTCCCGGTAGCGGGAAGCGGGCGCATGGCTGGGCCAGATCTCACAGTATACCCGGCTTTCCCGGACCCGCCGGGCAATCAGTTGTCCATACTGGGCACCAAAGTCGACTACGACGACCAGATCCATATGGGCCACGATATGGGGCCTCCTTCCGCAGACGGAACTGCTCCTGTTGCGAACCTGGCCGAACCTCAGGCCCTGGTGTAAATCTCCGGACGGAGTACCCCGATCATGGGCAGGTTGCGGTACCGTTCGTTGTAATCCAGGCCCATCCCCACCACAAAGGCATCGGGAATTTCGAAGCCCCGGTAGTGGATCGGGACCGTCACTTTCCTGCGAGACGGCTTGTCCAGGAGAGCGGCGATTTTCAGGCTGGCCGGGTTACGCGTCTGCAAGTACTCCAGCAGAAACTTGATGGTCAGGCCGGTGTCAACGATATCTTCCACCAGCAGGACGTGGCGGTTGTCCAGTTCGTAATCCAGGTCCAGCAGCACCCGGTGCACGCCTGTGCTCTTGCTGCCGGCATAAGAAGCAATGCGCATGAAGTCCAGACTGGCCGGGATCGTTACCTGCCGGAACAGGTCGGCACAGAAAAGTGCCGCTCCCTTCAGGATCCCCACGACTACCAGTTCCTTACCAACGTAGTCCCGGGAGATGGCCGCACCGATCTCCGCCACTTTGGCCTTGATCTGTGCTTCGGTAACCAGAATCTCGGCCAGATCGTTCTGCACCGGTCATCCCTCACTATCCGGGGCGTTCACTTCATCCCTCAGTATAGATTTGGCTGTTGCCAGCGTCAATCCGGGCCGCCCGGCACAGAACATGAGCCCCTCCGGTCGGAGGGGCTCATGCCGCGGCTTTCGGTTCTCAGACCCGGCGTCCGGCCTGGCTGCTCTGGCCGTATTCATTCCAGAACTGCAGGATGCCGTCAGCGATGATTTCGGCCATGCCGACCGTCTGGTCCAGGGCCGCAAACCAGATTCCGAAGGGAAACGAGGCGGTTCCCCCCATGACGTGGACATTTCCCACGGTCGGCAGCGTCTTGCCCATACCGGCTCCGGGCTTGAGGGGACCACGGTTGACCGTAACCCGGCCGGCCCGGCCAACGGCGGCATCGACGGCAATAATGTACGGGTGTTTGCCTGACTTCAGAGCCAGATACCAGATTTCAGAGAGCTTTTCCTTGAGGTTGGTGGCGTGCACCGGGTCGTTCAGGTCGCCCTTGTAAATCCCGGTGAAACCCTTCCGCTTCAGAAACCAGCCGACAAAGGGTCCCAGTGCGTCCCCCGTCGAACTATTAGCTCCAACCAGGAAGAAAACCGGTACCCACTGATTTCCCCGCTGTTCCACCTTGAACTGTTCCATCAGTGCAGCAGCCAGTCCGCTGACAGCTCCGGTGTCCTGAAAATGTACGTCAGCCAGGACTGCCGGTGCCGTCTGGGCCGTCTGGGCCAGTTCCTGGGCCACCACTGTTCCCTCCTGGCTGCCTTTGGACCGGTCAGCGCTCATGACCAGTCGGCAGGCTTCCTTTTTATGGATTGGGCGCATTCCCAATATAAGCTATTTTTTTCCAATATGTCAAGACGCTGGCAGACGTTCCTTTAATCGGGGCGTCGGAAAAGCAGCGGCACGACCCGGCCCGGCTGCATACGCTGGGAGCCAGGGAGGTGGGGCTGTGACCGAATCGAAGGTAGCACCGGTGACCATAACCGGCACCTGCCAGGCCAAGGCGGGGGTCCGCCGGGTGCAGGCGGTGGCCGACCTGTGCCTGCACCCGGACCCGGCCGCCGGGCACCACCTGCTGCGGGTCACCGAAGCCAGGCTCTACGGCCGTCCGCCCGAGATCGAGTCAGGAAGGCTGCGGGCCCAGTTTCTGCTGGACATCCGGTATGACACGACACGCCCGCACAAATTCCGTACTTCCGCCTGCCACCACCAGCCGCTGGTCCTCACGGCCGCCCTGCCTGCGCACTGGGCGGGCCAGGTCACGGTGGAGCAGATGCGTACCCGGTTAACCGGAGTGGCCATCAGTCCTGACCGCAACTCACTGTTGGCGGGACTGCAACTTTCGGTGCGGATGGACTAACTCCGGCATCGGCGGCTGATCGATACATTCAGGAGGTCTTACAGACAAATGGCACTGACCATAGCCGTAGGCTCCACCAATCCGGCGAAAGCCGAGGCGGCCCGAGCCTTGTTGGGGCGGGCGTTTCCCGGTTGCACGGTGATTCCGGTGGAGGTTCCCAGCGGTGTTCCTGCCCAGCCCATTGGCGCGGCCCAGACGGCGGCCGGCGCCCGCCAGCGTGCCCGGGGCGCCCTGGCCGCAGTGGCCGGGGCCCGGTACGGGGTGGGGCTTGAGGGAGGCATGGAGTCGGACGGGCATCTGATCAACTGCTGTGCTCTGGTCGACAGCACGGGCCGGGAGAACATGGCCTGGGGCGTCCGGTTTCCGCTGCCAGCGGCCGTGGCCGCCCGCGTACTGCAGGGGGACGAGCTGGGCCCGGTGATGGACGAAGTTTCGGGGATTGCCGCCAGCAAGCAGACCCTGGGGGCGGTGGGGATTCTGACTGACGGACTGCTGACCAGGGCGGAAATGTGGCAGGGTCCGCTGGCCTGCGCGCTCATGCCGTTTTTGCACCCGGAACTGTATCCGGTGGAGTCCACCGGCGGCCCGCCACTGACCCGCGACTTTACGGTGGCCACCTTTGTGGTGCATGAAGACAGGACGCTGCTGGTTTACCACCGCAAGTTGAAGATGTGGCTGCCGCCGGGCGGTCATATCGAGCCGAATGAGTTGCCCGACGAGGCAGCCGTGCGCGAGGTGCGGGAGGAAACCGGCCTGGACGTGGAACTGGTGTCCCCACCTGCCTTTTCCGGCATTCCCGGCCCACGTCCCCTGGCCCGTCCGGAGGGGACCCAGCTCGAGGACATCGGGCCAGGGCACCAGCATATCGACTTGATTTACTTCGCCCGGCCAGCCGGCGGAATCACCCCGGTGCTGAACCCGCATGAAACTGAGGCGGTGGGCTGGTTCGGCCCCGCTGAACTGGAACCGCTCGGCCTGACGCCGGAGGTGCTGGCCTGGGCCAGACGCGCCCTCGAAACTGTTAAATAAAGATTATTTCGAACCCCGCGACAAACGCGCAGAAATATGGTAGTATATCCATTGATAAGTCTAGTAACTTTTCTCGTTGCAGCGGGGGTGTAGAGGTGTCCCAACCGGCACAAACCATAGTGCCCAGCGATCCGGTGGTACGGGCGCGGCGCTCACTGAACACCCGCCGCCGGACCCGCCGTTACCGCCTGCAACGCCCCGGCCGCCTGCTCGGAGTGATCGCCGGGATGCTCGCAATGGCAGGCGGTGTATACTGGGCCCTGGCCGGGCAGCCGCCGTGGCCGGGTTTGGAACGCACCGCCTCCGCCACCACTGCCGGACCGATACCGACCTGGATTCTGGTCATGGATGGGGAAGCGGCCAGGGGGGCAACGGGTCCGGCGAATCCCTTCGTGCTGCTACAGGTGGACCAGGCCTTGAACACGGTCCGCACGCTGGCGTTGCCCCAGGAGACCCGGGCCGAGATTCCCGGTCACGGAACCGACCGGTTGAATGCGGCGTACGGGTACGGCGGGCCGGAACTGCTCATGCTAACGACCTCCCGGCTGACGGGGTTGAAAATTGATCGTTATGTCCGCGCGCGCGCCGACGGAGGGGGCCGGCTGGTGGACCAACTGGTCCGCCGGGGCGGCCTGAGCCAATCGAATATGACGGTGGCGGAGCAGAAGGCCCTGGCGCAGGTGCTGAGCCGGGCCCAGAATCAAATGCCGGCGACTTCCGTACCGGGGAACGTGGTGGAGATCGCCGGTGCACAGTATTTCCGCCTGGATGAGGCCGGGACACAGCAAATGCTCCGCAGTTGGGCGGTAACCCGCAGCGATGCGGATGAACAGTTGGCCAGCGAGGAAAAATAAACCCAAAAACGCCGACCGCGGCCAGGCCGCGGTCGGCGTTTTGAGCTGGGAATAAACAGCAGGCCCGGCGTCAGTGGTTAGTACCCCCTGAACGCCGGGCCTGCTGTTTGCGGTTGGCGGAGGCGACGGGATTCGAACCCGCGGTCTTCGCCGTGACAGGGCGATATGCTAGGCCGCTGCACCACGCCTCCCCATTCGGGGGGTTCACCCGCCCTCGTTGGCGACGGCGGCGAACATCAACCGGCGAAGATTAATATAACAGGCTGTTGAGGGCGAATCAAGCCCTAATTGAAACCAAAAGTACCAACGGAATATTCAGCACCCGGAAATGTGCGGTCCGAGCAGGTCGGGCAGCACGGCGGGGAACTAATGGGGGGCGAGCCGGGCGCATAGCCTGGGTGGGAGAAAGACCTGGAGGGGGCAGTAGTTTGTCCTACACATACAGACGGTTTGGCTCGCAGGTGAACGTGGCGTTGGTTGCGCCAGGGCAGGCGGATCTGGCGGTGCCTGAGCAACCGCAACCGGTAACGGAAATGATGCAGAATTACCCCAATGCCTGGGTGCGGGCGACCGCCTGCGCCTATGCCGATGCCCCCGCCGGTGCCGTGTACAGCACGGTGTGGGCCTGGGGCACCCGCCGCCACCATGGCTCCGGCCTCTGGCCCCTGTTGGTGGCGGACGCCGCTGGGTTTCACATTGACCGGCAGGACCAGGGAGACTACGGAACCGCTTTTTTTGCGGTAAGTGCCGGGCCGCTGCTGGTAGCCGACGGGCGTCCGGCCGATCTGACCGACAGCCTGCAGGCGGGCCGCTTTACCGGATTTACCGCCACCACCCGGACGGCTCAGGCCGGTGTGGGCATTCGCCGTGATGGTTTGCTGGTGCACGTGGTGGCCAACGAACTGACGCTGCCGGAGCTGGCCCGGGTGTTGGTTGAGCTGGGCTGTAGTGTGGCAATGCGTCTGGGTGCCGCCGGCGGACCCGTGTACGAGGCGGGCGAGCTGGTCCACGGCAGCGAGGGCGCCGGTTTCCCCTGTGCCCTTGTATTCAGACAGGCCGAACCGGCGCCGTATCTGCTGCAGCACCTGTTCGGGCAACAGGAGCCCTACCGCGGCAGCAGCGTCCTGGGCGAGCCGGTGGCCCTGGCCGAGCAGATGGAGTCGTACACCCACCAGGTGAACCCGTTGGCCCCGTTTTATGCTGCACATTATCTGGAACTTGGCAACCGGCTCGGGCTGCGCGGCGATGTGGCCTATGCCCAGGCCCTGCATGAAACCGACTTCTTCCGCTACACCGGCAGTGTACAGGACTGGCAGTTTAATTTCGCCGGTATCGGCGCCACGGCCCCCGGCACAACCGGCGCTGTTTTCGCCGGACCGCGGGAAGGTATCGGCGCGCATCTGCAGCATTTGTACGCCTACGCCACAGCCGTTCCCCTGCCGCCGGGAATGGTGCTGGCCGATCCCCGGTTCGACCTGGTACCCAGGGGCGTGGCGCCCCGGATGGGCGACCTGAACGGCCGCTGGGCCGTGCCGGGCAGCGGTTATGGTCAACAGATTGACCGGCTGCTGGGGGAATTGCTGGCAACGCCGGCCCGCCCGGTGAATGATACCGAAGGCCAGGCCACCTTGCGCGCATTGCTGGCCCGGCGGGTGGATATGGGCAACGCCGGCGTAACGGATGCACCCCGGTTCGAGGGTTGGCAGGGGACGGTGACCGGCCCGGCAGGAACCGCGGCATTGGCTGCCCCCGCCGCCGGCGCCCCGGCGATCGGGACCCTGCCCGCCGCCCCGGTGCCCGGGACCGCCACCGCGCTGGGCGGGAGCTACTTTCAGGTGGTGCTCCCCGGCGGTCAGTCCGGCTGGGTGCCGGCAGGCAACGTCCGCACCGTGGCGGCCGCGCCGGCGGTTGCCCAGGCAGATGCCCCGGTGGTTCTGGATCCCGGCCACGGCGGGGCGGATACCGGGGCCGTGGCTACAGACGGGACCATGGAAAAAACCGTGAATCTGGCCATTTCCCTGGCGGTACAGCAGCGGCTGCAGGCAGCCGGTGTGCCGGTGCTGATGACCCGCAGCGCGGATACGGACGTGAGCCTGGTGACACGCGCCTGCCTGACCAACCAGGCAGGCGGCCGGCTGTTTCTGAGCATTCATCACAACGCTGCCTCTGCCGATGCGCGGGGGACGGAAACGTATGTCCAGGGTGGCGAGGAGCAGGGGACCGCCGTAGTTGCCGCCTCGCAGTGCTTCGGCCGGCTCCTGCATCCGTCGGTGCTGGAGGCGATCGCCGGGGCCGGGGCAGGCACCTGTCCGCCCGTGGACCGGGGGATCCGGGTGCGGCTGCTGGCTGCCACCGACTGGCGCGACTATTACGCTGTGCTGCGGAATACGGCTATCCCGGCGGCCTTGCTGGAGGTGGCCTTTATGAGTCATCCTGCCGATCTGAGCTGCCTGCAGAATGACCAGTTCCTGGACGGCGTGGCCGCAGGTATTGCCGAAGCGGTCTTGGCCTGGCTGGCCCGGGCCCGGCCGGTGGAGATTCCGATCCGTACTCTGTACGGACTTCAGTAGGGAGGCAGGGTGCATGTCGCCAGCCGCGGCCGAAGTGACGGCCTGCCCGTTTACGTATGACCATTATCGGGAGATCCTGGAGCGGTTGCGCGCTGCCGGTGCCGCGTTTATTCGGTTTGGCGAGCCGCTGCAGGAAAGAACGGTCTGGCTGCGCCATGATGTTGACCTGGACCCGGAAGCCACCCTGCCCCTGGCTGAGGTGGAGTCGGCGCTCGGGGCGACGGCCACCTATCTCTTTCAGGTGACCAGCAGCCTGTACAACGTGCTGGCACCGGCCACGGCCGGAGTGATCCGGCGCCTGCAGGAACTTGGCCACGAGGTGGGGCTGCACCTGAATCTGCACGCGTATACCCCGGGCTCATCCGGCCCGATGGACGCTCTGGCCAGGCGGGAGGCCGGGGTGCTGGCCCTGGTCACAGGCGTGCCGGTGCGGGTGGTGTCTTTTCACCGGCCGGCTCCGGCGGTGCTGGGCCAGGAGATTCCCGGGTTGATCAGTACCTATGCCCCGCCCTATTTCCGGGCAAGCAAATACCTTTCCGACTCCGAGATGCACTGGCGGGAGGGCTGCGCCTGCCACCAGGCCGGCAGTCACCTCCGCCTGCAACTGTTGACCCACGCTGAGTGGTGGGCGGCGGCAGCGGCAGACCGGGCGGCGCGGCTGGCCGGGTTCCGGCAGCGGCACCGGCAGGCCTGGGAGGCGGCGTTGGCTGTGGAAGTGGCCCCGCCCAAGGAGGGGAATCCGTGTCAATCCTGACAGTGGTGGTGACCGCGGTGGGCTGCCCCGGCGGCCCGGCCATTCTGAAGGCCCTGCGCGCCGGGGCGGACGCCGCCGGCGAGAAAGTGCGCCTGGTGGGTACCGATTGCCGGCCCACGGCGGCCGGCCGCTACCTGTGCGATACCTTCCGGGTGGTGCCGGCCGGGGCGGACCCGGGCTTTCTGTCCGCCCTGTCCGCCCTGTGTGCCGAGGTGAAGGCGGATGTACTACTGCCCCTGGCCTCGCCGGAGCTGCAGCCGCTGGCCGGTGAGCGGCACCGCTGGCCGTGCCGGGTGGCCGTGTCCCCGCCCATTGCCCTGACAGTGGTGGAGAATAAGGCCCATCTGTACGGTCTGGCCGAAGCCTGCGGGCGGCCGGACCTGGTGCCCGCGCACCAGCTCGTGCACACGTGGGCGGATCTGGCGGACGCCGCCGTATCCCTGGGCTATCCGGCCAATCCGGTGGCGGTGAAGCCGCCTCTGGCCCACGGCAGCCGTGGTTTTCGGATTCTGCGCCAGGACGGTGACCGGCTGGCCGCCTTGCTGGAGGAAAAGTCGGACGGCACCGTGACCTCGCTGGCGGAACTGGAACGGGTCCTGGCCGGGGCGGCGCCGTTCCCGCCTTATCTGGTGATGGAGTACCTGTCCGGGGCCGAGTGGAGCGTGGATGTGCTGGCCGGTCCCGGTGGCCGGGTGTTGGCCGCGGTGCCACGCCGCCGCGTGGAGACCAGGGGCGGGATTTGCGTGGTCAGCGAGGTGGCGGCCAATCCGGAACTGGCGGCGGCGGCAACGCAGGTGGTGGCGGCGGCCGGTCTGGAGTATGCCGCAAACGTGCAGTTTCGCCTGGCGGCGGACGGACGGCCCTGCCTGCTGGAGGTGAACCCCCGGCTGCCCGGTACGGTGGCGGCTACGGTCGGGGCGGGGCTGAACCTGCCCTGGCTGGCGGTCGGCCTGGGTTTGGGCAGGGCAACCGGCACACTGCCGGAACCGGAGTGGGGCACGCGGGTGGAGCGGCACTGGCAGGAGGTGTTTTATGGCCAGGCGACGGACGGCGGTGGTGGACTTTGACGGCACCATTGCCGCCTATGACGGCTGGAAGGGCATTGCTGTCTACGGTGAGCCGCTGACGGGGGCCGCCGCCACTCTGGCGGAACTCCGGGACGCCGGGTGGGAGGTGCTGGTTTACACTGCCCGTAACTGGGAGGAACGGGCGGAGATTGAAGCCTATCTGCACAAGCACGGCATTCCCTTTACCCAGGTGGTGTGCGGCAAGCCCCTGGGGGCGGTGTACATTGATGACCGCAGCACCGGCCGGGGTGGGGACTGGGCGGCGGTGCGGCATGATCTGGGTTTGGCCCGGCCGGCTGTATTTGTACACCCCACGGCGGTGGTGGAGCCGGGTGCGGTCATCGGCGCCGGCTCCCGGGTCTGGCACCATGCCCATGTCCGGGCCGGCGCGCAGATTGGCCCGGACTGCGTGCTGGGCCACGGGGTGTTTGTGGATACTGAAGCCGTGGTGGGTGCCCGTTGCAAGCTGCAGAACCAGGTGAACGTGTACCGGGGGGTGACCCTGGCGGACGATGTGTTTGTGGGGCCGGGCGCAACCTTCACCAACGACCTTTACCCCCGCGCCGCCGGGGCCTGGGCGGTAACGCCGACCCGGGTGGGGCAGGGGGCCAGCATTGGGGCCAATGCCACGGTGGTGTGCGGAAATGACATTGGTCCCCACGCCCTGGTGGCGGCCGGTGCAGTGGTCACCCACCCGGTGGCGGCTCATGCCCTGGTGGCCGGCGTACCGGCCCGGGAGATCGGCCGGGCGTGCGCTTGCGGACGCCCGGCGCGCCGGGAACCAACCGGTGGCTGGGTTTGCCCGACCTGTACCCGGCCGGTACCGGCGGAGCCAGAGGAAACCCCCTGAACATGGCCCGCTGCGCCGGGCGGGCCGTGGTTCAGGTGGCCTCCAGCAGGCGCAGGTGACGGGCCACCTCCCGGCGGTCGGGCAGGAGCAGGAGGCTGAGCCAGACCTCGTAGGTATCGCCGCTGGGCAGCACCAGGCCCTGGCAGCAGATGAAGTTGGTCTGGCGCCGCACCGGGCCGCCCAGACTGAAGGGAGTGGTCTCCAGCCGGTCCAGGCAGTGGCCGTCGGCGTTGCGCATTTCCACACACTCAGTGTAGTCGTGTTGGACCGGCGCCTCGGACCGCCAGAAGTTGACGATGACAAAGTCCTGCGCGGTTTCGCCCGGCAGTGTATGAAAGATCTGCAGCAGGGCCAGCCGGCCTGCCACATCGTGGGTGAAAGCCCGGCAGAACAGGCTGGCGTCCAGTTCAGGTGGTGCCGACCAGAGCTGTTCAAGGGTCTGGTCAGACATGGGGGGTGTCCTCCGGCGCGGCGGCCTGGGCGGCCGTGATTTGCAGCAGAGCGGCCAGTTCGGCATAGATGGGCGGGCCGGCCCCGGCGGCGGCGGCAGCCCGGAGAACGGCCGCCGCGCCGGCCGGGGTACCGGCGGCACGCAGGGCCTGCGCCACCGCCAGGGCGGTAGGTTCGGCAGCGAGGTCAAAGGTGGCGGCGGCGGCCGCCTGGATCTGTTCCGGCGCAGTGGCGGCGACTGCCTGCGCCCAGCCGACCAGGGAACGGCCCGGGGCCGGGTCGGCTCGCAGGGCGGCGGTGAAGGCGGCCTGGGCGGCGCCGCCCTTCCCTTGCTGCAGGTATAGTTCGCCCAGCGCCGTCCATGCCAGGTGGCCGCCGACACCGGCCAGGGACAGGTAGCCGGGCGGGGGTTCCCCCAGGGCCAGGCACAGGCGGAGGCAGGCTTCGGCGGCCAGGTGGTCGCCGCATTGCCGGTAGTCGCCGGCCAGCAGGTACCAGAGGTCGGTATACTCCGGGTACTCGGCCACCGCCGGTTCCAGCCAGCGGCGGGCCTGCCCGCAGCCGGCCAGCTTGTTGTACAGATCCGGCCGGTAGTAGGCGTCCGCGGGGGCGGCGGCCAGGGCGCCGGCCAGGGTGGCCTCGGCCGCTGCCGTGTCCCCGGCGGACAGGTGCTCGGTGCCCAGGCAGTAGAGCAGGAACGGGTCGTCCGGGTGTTCCGCCAGCCGGGCGGACAGAACGGCCAGGTTGCGCTGCCGCTTGCCCTGGCGCTGCACCTCGGCGGCCAGGTGGCCGTAATGCCGGAAGAGGACCGCCGCCTGCCCGACCTTCTCGGGGGGAACCGCATCCTGCACGTCTTCGTGCAGGTTACCGGTAAAGCGGTAATTTGCCCGGCGCCGTAGGAAGAAAACACGGTGGTCCACCACCGCCGCGGCCCCGGGGTGTTCGCCTACGAAGCTGTGGACCGGGCAGACCCAGGCATCAGTGGCGGTATCGGCCAGCAGGGCAGCGATGGCGTCTTCCTGCCCGGAGGCCAGTTCTTCGTCGGCATCCATGATCAGTGCCCACTCCCCCCGGGCCAGGGCCAGGGCATGGTTGCGGGCGGCGCTGAATGAGCCGGTCCAGGCAAACGCTTCGACCCGGGCACCTAACTCCCGGGCCAGGTCGGGGGTGCCGTCGGTGGAGCCGGTATCGACCACCAGCAGTTCATCGGCTATCCGCTGGACACTGGCCAGAGCCCGGGGCAGGTTGGGGACCTCGTTGCGGACGATCATGCACAGGCTCAGCCCGCCGCCGCTCATAAGCCAATGCCTCCCTCAGGTCGGAGCGCCCGGCTGCACCGGCCAGGGCCTCGGCCAGGGCCAGGTGGGTTCGCAGCCGCCCGCCGCCGCCCGCCACCGCCCGGCGCAGGGAGGCAGCGGCCTCGGCAAAGCGGTTCAGTTCCAGCAGAGCCGTGCCGTGGTCAGCCTCCACGGCGCGCCGGCCCGGCCGCCGGTGCCAGCCGGTCAGCGCCCGTTCGAGCCAGGGCAGGGCCGCGGCGGCATGGCCCCAGCGCAGAAGCAGCCGCCCGGCCCTGGCCTGGATCGCCACCGGCGCCCGCTCCCCGCCCAGCAGGGCCACGGCGGCCTCGGCCAGGGCTGGGGCCCCCAGCCGGGCCAGGTGTTCGGCCATATCCAGCACGGCGTCCTGCACCCGGCGCGGGCGCGGCGGGACCGGGGGGGCGGTCCGGCAGGTTGGATCACCGCTCAGATACCGGCCCAGGGCCAGAAGCGCCTCGGCCTGCAGCGGCGGTTGCGGACCGGCGGCCCGGGCCAGAGCAGTCATGGCTGCAGCCGGATCGGTGGCCCGGCCAGCGGCTGGAGTGTCGGCTGGACAGGGGGTTGGGTCCAGGCTGGTGAGCAGTGCCACCAGGGCCTGCTGCACCTGCACTTCCAGCCGGTCGGGGCCGGCTTCGGCCAGGAGTTGTTGCGCCCCCCGGTGGTCGCCCAGAGCCAGGCAGCATTCGGCCTGCAGCAGGCGGACATCCGGCCCGGACAGGCCGGCGGTCAGGTCAGCGGCCATCCGGGGACAACCCCAGGCGAGGACGGACCGGGCAGCCTGCAAGGTCACTTCCGGCGGTGCTTCAATTTGGTTTTGCCAGGCCAGCAGGGCCGCGGCCGGCCCGTCGGCGGCTACCCAGGCCCGCAGCAGATCGCCCACCGGGGTATGATAGTTCGGTTTGGCCGCCAGGGCCTGCCGGAAGGCGGCGGCGGCGGCGCTGAAGTTGTGCAGGTCCATTTCGGTCTGGCCCAGTTGGAACCAGGCCAGGAAGGTGCCATGCCCCTCGATCGCCGGGTAGTCCGCCGGGGCCGGGCCCAGTTCCACGCAGCGGGCCAGGGCGCGGCGGGCAGCCGTGGGGTTGCCCAGCAGCAGGTGGGCGCAGCCGAGCCGGTAGTGAAGGTCGGTGTAGTCCGGCCAGCGCCCGGCGGCGTCAGCCATGACCCGGGTGGCTTCCTGCAGGTAACCGGCCCGGATCAGGGCGGCGCCCAACTGGTCGGCAAAAAAGGCTGCCTGCTCCAGAGCCCAGGCCCGGCGCAGGTAAGGCACGGCCCGGCGTGGCTGCCGCATGCGCAGGTACTCGACACCCAGTTGAAACAGGTAGTAGGCGCGGTCTGGTTCGGCCTGCAGCCGTTCTGTGAGCAGGGCGACATTGCGGTTGAACTTGGCCTGGCGCACGCCCGGCTGGTCCAGATAGCCGTGGTGGTAAATGCGTAGATCGGTATACAGCAGCAGGCCGTCAACGCGAATCCACTCATGGATGGCGCCGTGGTAGCGGTGTTGCGGCCAGTTGCGCCACAGGCGGGGGTGGGTCACAGTCATGAGGTGGCCGCCGGGCTTGTTGCCCATCCAACTGGCCATGCTGAAGGCGAAGCCGGCTACCTCCGCAAGGGCGTTCCGGGCCAGTTCGGGGATGGCGGCGCACGCCTCCGGCGTAAGTTCGTCGTCGGCGTCCAGCACCAGCACCCACTCGCCGGTGGCCTGGTCCAGCCCATAATTGCGGGCAGCGGCAAAGTCGTTGCACCAGGGAAAGTATTCAACCCTGGCACCCAGTTCCTGTGCCACCGCCACCGTGTCATCGCGGGAGCCGGTATCGACCACAATCATTTCATCGGCTGCCCCGGCGGCGCTGGTCAGGCAACGGCGCAGATTGGTTTCTTCGTCGCGGGCAATGATGCACAGGCTGACCAGCGGGCGGCGGTCAGTCATGCCGGTGCACCTCCTGCAGGGCCCGGCTGAGCGCCTCCTGTAACTGCGGGGCCCCCGGGTTGTGCCGAAGGCCCCGGGCCAGTGCCTCCAGTCGTCCCTCCAGCAGAACCTGGGTCGCCGCCCGCCAGCAGGCCCCAGTTCCGGCCAGCCGGGCCGCCTTCTCGCCCTGGCACAGAGCGACGGCGGTGCGCAGCCCCGGCTCGGCTTCCGGCGGCAGGTCGGCCAGGGCGGCCGCGGCTCCGGCGAAATCGGCCAGGTGAAACCGGCAGCGGGCCACGACCGAAGCGAGCCGGGCGGGATCCGTGCCGGGCGGAACCGCCTGCAGTGCCGCCAGAGCCGGTTCCCAGAGGTGCGCAGTAACCAGGGCTTCAGCCAGGCAAAGCTGTTCTTCCGGCCGGTCAGGTACGGTCAGACCGGCTATTTCGGCCGCCGCGGCGGCAGGGCGGCGGGTCGCTGCCAGTGCCGCCAGGCGCCCCAGGGCGTACCGGGCCGGTGACCGGCCTGCCTCCCAGGCCCGGCGGTAGTGTCGCTCCGCCCGCCCGTGCTCGCCGCGGGCCTCGTACAGTTCACCCAGGGCGTGGTCTGCCCGCCAGCCGCCCATGGCCGGGTCAACACCGAAATGGGGCGGGGCGGCAGCAGGGCCCATGGCCAGGCACTGGTGAAAGCAGCCAATGGCCTCGGGCAGGCGCTGCAACATGCGGAAGGCACTGCCCTGGAGAAACACCAGGTCGGTGAAGTCGGGGAAGTGGGCCAGGCCGTCTGCCAGCTCATTCACAGCTTCCAGGGGCTGGTCGAGCCGGAGCAGGGTGGTAGCCAGGCCCTTGATCAGCTTGCTGGCAAACAGGTAGCCTTTGCCCAGGCACGGGGCCTTGGCCAGCCGCCACTCGCGGACCGCATCGGCGCGGCGCCCGGCGGCCTGATATTCGTTGCCCAGGTAGAAACGCAGGATCGGGTCGTCCGGGTCGACAGCCACGGCTTGCTCCACCAGTGCGAGGTTGCGCTCCCGCTTGCCCTTGTGGCTAATGCGCGGCGACAGGTAACCGTAGTGCAGAATGCGGAAGGGACCCGGCCGCAGCCGGTCTTCCGCCACGTTGACGCGCTCATGGATTACTCCCTGGTAGCGGTGCTCGGGCCGATTTCGGAACAGGCGGATGGCAAAACCCAGTTCCACCTCGCTGCCCGCCTGCTCCCCCACGAAATTCACCTGGGTGTTCAGGTAGCCATTGACCCGCTGCGCTACCAGCAGGCGGGGCAGTACGGCCCGGTCGTCGGGGTGGAGAGCTTCGTCGGCGTCCATGACCAGGATCCAGTCGCCGTTGGCCTGGTCGAGGGCGTGGTTGCGGGCGACAGCGAAACTGCCCGACCACGGCAGGTGAAAGACCCGGGCACCGGCGGCCTGCGCCAGTTCAGGGGTCTGGTCCCGGGAACCGGTGTCGACCACCACCAGGTCGCCGGCCACTCCGCGCACGCTTTCCAGGCACCGGGGCAGGTCTTCCGCCTCATCGCGGACGATCATGCACAGGCTGAGCCGGGGCCTCACGCTGTTCCCTCCCCCAGGCGGGCCAGCAGGTCGTGCAGGACAACGGCATCCGGATACCGGCGCAGGCCTTCGGCCAGCACCGCCCGCGCCTCTTCCAGGTATGGGCGGGCCGCCTCGGCCAGTGTTACGCCGGCCGCCAATGCCCGCGCCCCGACGGTATCGCCGGCAACCCAGCGGCAATAAGCCTGCTCGGCTCTGGCCGGAGCCTCCCAGGGGCTGTCCGCCGGTACTGCCGCCAGTTCGGCTTCGGCCGCAGCCGGTTGGCCCAGCCGGAGCAGGCAGTGCCCGCGCACGTAACGGGTACGGGGATCGGCTGCATCCGGGGGCAGGGTGTCAAGGGCGGTCTGGTACGCGCCTCCGGCGGCCAGCAGTCCTGCCACCGTCGGCAGCTTTTCGGCGGCCTCGATCCCGTGGAGCCGGCCCTGGGCATAGGCACAGACCTGATCGGCCGGTACCCCGGCGCCAAGCAGGATCTGCACGGTGGCCTCCAGCGGCGGCAGCCAGTCGGAACGCTGCTCCATGGCCTGCTCGTAGACATTGACGGCCTCGTGCACCCGCCCGAGGGACTGGTAGACCCGACCCAGGGCGAAGGCGGCCTTCCAGGCGCCCAGACCTTCTTCGGCGCCGGCATAAGGCGGCACGGGTGCAGGCCCCAGGGCCATGGCCCGGCCGAAGGCGGCGGCGGCGTCGGCCCAGCGTTGCTGCTGGCAGCAAAGGACGCCCTTAAAGTAGAGCAGGTCGGTGAAGTCCGGCCAGTCGGTCAGGGCCCGGGTCAGTTCCGCCTCGGCGTCAGTTTGCTCACCGGCCTGGAGCAGTGCGTGAACCAGGCCCTTGGTCAGCTTGGGCGCCCAGTGCGGCTCGGCTCCGGCCTGCGCCCGCCGGTATTCAGCCGCCGCCTCGGCCCAGCGCTGTTGCCGGGCATACTCCACCGCCAGGTTAAAACGCAGAAAGGCGGAGTCGGGTGCCTGTGCCACCGCCTGCAGGAGCAGGTTCAGGTTGCGTTCCTTGCGGCCGCGGGCCGTATCCTGGGCCTCCAGATAGCCCCAGTGGATAAACCGGATGGGCGCCCGGCTCAGGCCACCGTGGCCGGCTGCCACAATGCGGTGGGCGATCTGCTCATGCACGGCGCCCTCCCAGCGGTAGGCGGGGCGGTGCCGCCAGAAGCGCAGCAGTTCAGACCGCTCAGCATCAGGGTTGGCCGGGCTGCCCACCAGGTTGGTGACCGGGCAGATGTAGCCCTCGGCCCCACCCTGCTGCAACAGCGGCATGACTGTGGCGGCATCCTGCTCCAGGAGAGCCTCGTCGGCATCCAGCACCATGACCCATTCGCCGGTGGCGGCATCCAGGCCGGCGTTGCGGGCAGCGGAAAAGTCACCGGTCCACGGCCGGTGCAACACCCGGGCGCCCGCCACCCGGGCGATGTCGGGCGTGTCGTCGGTTGAACCGGTGTCCACAATGATGAGTTCAGCCCCCAGGGGGGCGACACTGGCCAGTGCCCTGGGCAGGTTGGCTTGTTCATTACGCACGATCATGCAGATGCTCAGGGTCGGTGTTTGGCTCGATGTGCCCATTGTCCCCACCGTCCTTTGGCATGGCTGGGGTCAGGATGCGCTCAGCCGCTTCCAGGCAGAAACGGGCCGCGGCGGCACAGGCGGCGGCGGCTGCCTGCCTGACCAGGGCACGCATGGGCGCAGCGGGGCCGGTGGTTTGGCAGCAGGCCAGGAGCAGCCCGGCCAGATTGCCCGGCAACTCACCGGCATTGGGTCCGGTAAGGCAGTCTGCCGCCGCCGCCGGGCGATCGAGGGCCCAGAGGCAAAGCGCTTCCAGACAAGTCCGCTCCATGGCGGGCGGCAGGGTTGCGACCGCGGTCAGGGCCGTTGCCGTGTCGCCGCCCTTGAGCAGGGCCAGTACTTGCAGCGCCGGATCGCCGGCCCGGGTCGCCAGCCAGGCCTGCAGTTCCGGCGGCTGGACGTGCGGCCGCAGGATGCGCACTGCCTGGGCGAGCGGCTCTACCCAGCCGGGAGCGCCGGCGGCGGCATCGGCACAGGCGGTCAGGGCATCGATGGGGCGGTTCAGTTGGGTGTAGGCCCGGGCCAGGGCCATGTGCACCCGAATGCCGGCGGCGCTGGCCCAGGCACCCAGGTAGGGCGGCACCGGCGCCGGCCCCATGGCCAGGCAGCGTTGCAGTGGCCCGACGGCCAGCGCCGGACACCCGCGCTCCAGCCAGCCGAGTCCCTGGAGCAGCACCAGATCGGTAAAGTCGGGAAACAGGGCCAGGGCGTCACCCAGGCAGGCATCCAGCTCCGCCCAGGCCCGGCGGGCCAGGTGGCAGAGGGCCAGGCACTTGTATAGCCGGGGCGCCCACGGCGGCAAGTGCCCGGGCTCCAGGCCCCGGCGTGCCGCCTGGAAGCAGGCGGTTGCTGCTTCGACCCGCCCCAGGGACTGCAGGGCCATACCCAGGCCGTACTGGTGAAAGATGTCGTCCGGGGTTGCCTCGACTTCCCGGCGGGCCAGGTCCAGGTTGCGCTCCAGCCGCCGGCGGTTCTTGGCAGCCGAGGTGAGGTACCCGGTGTGCACGATACGCACGCCGCTGTGCTCGATCCGAGCATCGGCCCGGGCCAGTGCCACGACGATTTGTTCGTGCACGCTGCCTGCAAAGCGGTACTCAGGCCGATTGCGCCACAGCCGGATGTTCTGAGACAGCTCGCTTTCCGTAAAGCCGCCGCCATCCAACAGATCGACGGAGATGAGGGAGTATGCCTCCACTTCGCCTTGCTCCAGCAGCGGCCGCAGCCGCTCCCGGTCTTCCGGGTGCAGGTACTCATCGGCATCCAGCACCAGGATCCAGTCGCCGCCGGCCGCATTCAAACCGGCGTTGCGGGCGGCGGCAAAGTCCCCGGTCCATGGCTGGTGCAATACCAGAGCCCCGGCCGTCCGGGCGATTTCCGGTGTGCTGTCCCGGGAGCCGGTATCGACCACGATGATTTCGTCGGCCAGGCCGCGCACGCTGTCCAGGCATTGTGGCAGTAGCGCCTGTTCGTCGCGCACGATCATGCACAGGCTGAGACGGGTCCCCATTATGGTTTTCCTCCGCCCAGGCTCTCGGCCAGGGCTGCCAGTTCGGGGTCAGCCGGCTCCTTGCGCAGCCCGATACGCACCAGTTCCAACGCCTGCGCCCGGAAGATCTGGGCACGCAGCAGGTGGGGCAGGGGATTGGCCGGCGCCTGCTCGGCAGCCTGGCGGGCCAGGGCATGCGCCCGCGGCCAGTTGCGCCGGGCCAGTTCCAGTTCAGCGGTCCAGCACAACAGGTCGGGGTCGTGACAGCCGGCGGCCAGCGCCCGCTCAAACTGGTCCAGGGCCAGGCGGCGGTGCCCGTGCAGCCGGTACGTCAGGCCCAGCAACCGGTGCCCCTCGCTCCAGCCGGCACCGTCCATCAGCCGGGCCACCCGCTCGGCCAAAGCGGTGACCCCCGCCGCCAGCAGAATATCCACCGCCTGCAGGACCACCTCGGCCCCGGCCTGGCCCCAGGCTGAAACAACCTCGCCCGGGTCGCCCCCCCGGCACAGAACCTGGTGGATGGCACGCCAGGCCGGCAGGGCTGCCGACGGCAAGCCCTTGCGGGCCGGCCCTGCCAGCAGGGCCGTGGCGGTGACACAGTCGCCGGTGGCCCAGGCGCCGAGGACCTGGCGCCGCAGCGCCGCCGGCCCGAGGGCATGGTCGGCCGGTACCTGGCGCAAGTCGGCCAGCGCCTCGGCCGGCCTGCCCAGAGACAGGCGGCAGACCGCCCGCATGTAGTACACCTCCGGGTCGTGCGGAGCCAGGCGAACCGCCGCGTCCAGGGCCTGCAGCGCCGGGCGGAACAGGCGCTGCACGCTGAGCAAGTCGGCCTTGAGCATGAGTTGCTGCGGGTCCCGGGCATCCAGCAGCTTCCCCAGGCGGGCCGGCAACTCCCGGGCCCGGCCACTGGCGGCCAGGGTGGCGGCCAGGCTGTACAGGGGCTCCGGATCTTCCGGGAATGCCTGGTAGGCTGCCGCCAGACTTTCAGTTGCGCCGGCGGCATCGCCAACCGCCGCCTGCAGCCGGCCCAGCGCACCCAGGGCCAGGTGGCTGCCGGCGCCCAGGGCGCCGCCGTAGGCGGAAGGAGCATCGCCCAGATCCAGGCAACGGCGGAAGGCTGCCGCCGCCTCGGGCAGGCGCCCGCAGGCGGACAGGCATTCACCCCGCAGCAATTCCAGATCCGTATAGTCCGGCCAGCGGGCGCAGGCGGGCTCCAGACCGGCCAGCGCCCCGGCCGGGTCCGCCAGCCGCTGGTGGCAGAAGGCGTGCCAGTAGGCCGCCCCTGGGTGATCCTCCACAACTGTCAGGAGCCGGGGCAGCGCCCTGGCATATTGGCCCAGGCGGATTTCCTGCAAGGCCAGGTCCAGCGCCGTCACGTCGGATATCCGGCGCAGCCGCGCCAGGTTACGTCTCGCCCGACGTGCGGATTCATCCGGGTGCAGGCCATGGTGCACCACCCGGAACCCGGGGGGCGCCTGGGCGGCGGCGGCCTCCGCTTCCGGTGGCAGGGCAGGGTCAAAGTCGCCGGTGAAACGGTGTGCCGGGCAACGCCGGAACAGCCGGACCCGGTGGGCGACGTAGGTGCGGGCGCCCAGGGCGGGACCGGCCGGGCTGTACACCGGCATCCGGTAGGCACCGGGATTCGCTTCCAGCAGTGCCGCAAGGTCTGCTCCATAGGGGATCTGCAGTTCCTCGTCGGCATCCAGTACCAGAATCCATTCACATGTTGCCTGCTCCAGCAGCGCGTTTCGGGCGGCAGCCAGGGTCCAGTCCCCGGGTACCGGCATTACCGTTGCACCGGCCGCTTCGGCAATAGCCGCGGTCCGGTCCCGGGAGCCGGCATCGGCCACCAGTAACTCTGCGGCCTGGTCAGGCTGGCTGGCCAGACAGCGCGCCAGGACCCGGGCTTCGTCGCGGGCGACCACACACAGGCTGAGACGCGGGGCGGACACAGGGCACCCTCCTCCCCCGGCTCCGTATGTTCCCTGGTCAGCCTATGCGCCCAATCCGGCGGCGCGTCTCCTCATCAGACGGGAGGAGCAATCAGAGAGATCTGTTCATATGTTGGAGTGGATTGTGATTTCGATATGCCGACATTTTTTGCGGAGGGGATTTGCTAATGTCGAACTTCCGTGTATTCAACGAAACCGCCAGCGCCTTGCTCACCCAGGTTTCCAACCCGACCGCCGCCTGCTTGCTGACGCAAGTTTCCAATACCACGGCTGCCAGCCTGCTTACGCAGGTATCTAACCCCACCGCCGCCTGCCTGCTGTCGCAGGTGTCCAACGCCACCGCCGCCTCCCTGCTCTCGCAGGTATCTAACCCCACCGCCGCCTGCCTGCTGATGACCCTTGGCGACCGGACCACCCTGGATACCTCGGAGACTGTGGTTTCGGCCACCACCGCCACCGCCACCGCCACCACCCGCACCGTGCTGGGTTATGACAAGGTGACCATGACGGTGAAGGGCGACGCCACCACCGCTGCCACTGCCCTGCTGCAACTCAGCGCAGACGGCGTCAGCTTCACTGACGACGTTGGCGGCACCAAGACGGTGACGGCCGGCATTCAGGTCTTCTTTGTGCCGGCCACGCTGACCAAGTATGCCCGCATCGTTTATGCCAGCACAGCTGCCACCACCGTTACCCTGGTGGTTTTCACCCAGGCTCAGGTCTAAGTTCCCGGCCGGCCCCGGGCCGGCCGCTACATAAAGGGGGGAGACCGTTGATTCCGCTCTACCACATCCGACCGACTGCCGCCGATGAAGCGGCTGTTCTGACGGCCCTGCAGGAGGGCCAATGGGCCGACGGCCCGGCGGTGCGCACCTGTGAGGCCGGTTTTGGCGCCGCCATGCATGTACCGGCCGGAGCGGCTGTGGCCACATCGTCCGGGACATCAGCCCTGCAGGCCATTTGCGCTGCCCTTCTGGAACCCGGGGACGAGGTCATTACAACCCCGCTCACCTTCATTGCTACGGCCAACGCCATTGTGGGGGCCGGGGCCATTCCTGTGTTTGCCGACGTGGAACCGGAGACGGGCAACCTCGACCCCCTTGCAACCGCAGCCGCCCTGAAACGCTGCCGCCGGCCCCGGGCCCTGCTGCCGGTGCATTTGTACGGGCGCCCGTGCAACCTGCCGGCCCTGGCACAAATCGCCCGGGACGCCGGCCTGCTCCTGCTGGAGGACTGCGCCCAGGCCGCGGGGGCCAGGCTGGACGGGCGGGCGGTGGGCACCTGGGGTATTGCCGCCGCCTTCAGCTTTTATGCCACCAAGAACCTGGCCACCGGTGAAGGCGGCATGGTGGTGTCGGCCAATCCGGAAGTAGCCGCCGCCGTACGGCGTTATGTTAACCACGGCCGCAGTGGCGGTGCCTACCGGCACGTGAGCTGCGGCTTTAACCTGCGCATGCACGGGCTGGCCGCGGCCCTGGGCTGCAGCCGGCTGCGGCGGCTGGAAGCGGACAACGCCGTGCGCCGGCACAATGCGCAGTGGCTCCGGGCTGCCCTGGCCGACCTGCCCTGGCTGGCCCTGCCACCGGACTGCGATGGCCATGTCTTTCACCAGTTCGTGGTCCGGTGCCCCTGGCGAACTGCCCTGCAGGAGCATCTGAACGCCCATGGTGTGGAGTCCAGGGCTTACTATCCCAACGTGTTGTACCATCAGCCGGCCCTGACGGCCTTTCAGCCGCCCACGCCCTGTCTGGCGGCCGAACAACTGGCGGCTGAGGTGCTGGCGCTGCCGGTACACCCGGGCCTGTCCCCGGCTGACCTGCAAACCGTTGCCACAGCCGTCTGCAGCTTCTACCCCTCTGGAGGTGAAGCGGTGTGATCCGTTTTGGCGTGGTCGGCACCGGCAACATGGGGCGCAATCATGCCCGGATACTGGCCGACCTGCCCGGCGTTACCCTGGCCGGGGTGTACGATCAGGACTGCGCCCGGGCTGAAACGGTGGCCGCGGCCACCGGCAGCAGGGCCTGGGCGGATCTGGACGGGCTGCTGGCGGCGGTCGATGCGGTGGTGGTGGCGGTCCCGACCGCTGCGCATTACGCCGTCGGCCGCCGTTGTCTGGAGGCCGGTCGGCACACCCTGATGGAAAAGCCGCTGGCTGCCAACACGACCGAGGCCGAGGCCCTGTGCCGGCTGGCCGCCGCCAACGGCCCGGCGCTGATGGTGGGTTATGTGGAGCGGTTTAACCCCGCCGTATGCAGGCTGCGGACGCTGCTGGAGCGTGACACGCCCCTGTTTTTCAGTTTTACGCGGGTGGGGCCGGAGCCCGCCCCCGGAGGCGGCACCGGGGTGATCCTGGACCTGGCCATTCATGATCTCGACCTGATGCTGCACCTCTCCGGCCAGCCGGTCCGGCACGTTGCCGCCCTGGCCGCCGGAGCCGGGCGGGAAGACACTGCCTCCCTCTCCTTCCTGCTGGATGACGGCTGCCTGGCGCACCTGACGGTGAACTGGCTGACCCCGTTCAAGGTCAGGGAGATCCAGGTAGCTACGGCACAGCGCCTGTACCGCTGCAACCTGCTGCGCCAGCAACTGACCGCCTTCAGCCGCCAGCCCGGCGGCACAGACTCGTATGCGGTCACGGAAATCCCTGTGCGGTACGAGGAGCCCCTGCGGGCTGAACTGGCCGCCTTTGCCAGAGCCATTGCGACCGGAGAGGCGCCGCCGGTGCCGTGCAGCGCTGCACTGCCTTCCCTGCGGCTGGCGGAAACGTGCCTGGCCCAGGTCTACCTGGCCAGGACATACCAGTCGGGCGAAGTCTGATGTGCACCCGCTTTATCCAGACGCATAAAATATATCCGCACACCGATCCCTCCTCGGGTAAGGAGGCTGCGCGAACTGCCCGTGGTCGGCTTGGCCAGTCCAACGGCCCGGACTCTCCCGCTGATCGGCAGGATACCGGAAAAAGGGGGCAGACCAGCCACAATGGCCATCAGCTATATCTATAACGGCGGCTTTGAAATCCTGCGGGCCGATGGGCTCTTCGCTGATGGGTGGGACCAGGGGTATGGCGACGGCAGTACGGTCTACTCCGTCACCACCGAGAATGTGTACGACGGCACCCAGGCGATGAAAATTGTTAACCCAACCTTCGTGGCGAACCTGGTGAGCGTGAACCAGAACCCGAGCGTGGCCACGGCGGTGACGCCGGGCGATAAGTGGGAAGCCAGCGCCTACTTTGTGACTGATGTGGCCGCCAAGCCGCTGCGCATTGTGGTGAACTTTTTTACCGGGGCCGATGTGTATATCTCCAGCTTAATTCTCAAGTTCACGTCCACCACCACGTTGCAGCAGTACTCCGGCGTGGTCACTGTGCCCGCCACCGCCGCCAAGGCCACCGTGGATGTGGGCATGCATGGTACCGGCACAGTCTGGATGGACTTTGTACAGTTCCAACGCCTGTACCCGGTGGATGCCACAGCCGCGGAAGCCAATCAGTCCCGGTTCCTGCCCCGGCAGGTCACCGGCATCACCACGGTTGACGCCTACAGTTTCCTGGCCCTGGTGGATGTGTCGGAGAACTCCATGGTCACGTATGTGGTCACCAATACCGGCGGCGCCAATTCGGCCACCGTGAAGCTGCAGATCAGTGCCGACGGCAGCACCTGGATAGACGATGCATCGGAAACAACGGTGAGTCTGGGTGCCACGGTAGCGATCGTACCGCGGGTCTTCGCCCAGTTTGCCCGGCTGGCCTACCGCTCCACCTCCGCCGGCCTGTCCACCACCCTCACAGTGCTGACCCAGATCCAGTTTGCCTGAACGACCAGCGGAAACCGGTGTCCACCGGCAGGTGGACACCGGTTTCCGTTCACCCCGCCGCCCGCAGAGCGGGAATCAGATACTGTTGCACCACCTGCGGCAGGTCCCAGTCGCGCACCATGTCGGCCCTGGCCTGCGCCCCTCGGGCCTGCGCCGCCTCGGGGTGGGCCACCACCTCCCGCAGCAGGTGCCGCAGACTTTCCACGTTCGGTTCGGCCAGTGTCAGGCCTGTATACAGGGGAAGGTCCTGCCCGCGCTGTACCCGCCGGGTGTCCTCAATGTCGATCAGGTAGGCATTGGCGGAGGTCATGAAGGTCAGCGGGCCGCCCCAGTTGGGTCCGATGGTCGGCAAGCCGCAGGCCATGGCCTCGGCGTAGGGCCGGCCCCAGCCCTCGCCGCGGCTGGGCAGCACAAAGGCATCGGCGGCGGCAAACAGGGCGGGCATCTCGGCATCGCTGAGCCGCCGGTCCAGCAGCAGCACCGGGGCATGGCCGTCGGGCTTGCTGCGGCCATGGGCCTGGATCAAGCGTTGCAGTTCCGGCCGGGGGTCAACCCGGTGAAAGTCATGGCTGACCTTCAGGGTCAGGGAAACGTCCTCGTCGCCCCGGAACTCGCTCAGAAATGCCCGTAGCAGAATATCCCAGCCCTTGCGCCACTGCCATTCAAAAACAGACAGGAAATTGAATGCCCGCCGCCCCGCCACCGGCAGGGGCGGCGCCCCCGGGGCGAACAACCGGGTATCCACCCCATAAGGTGCCAGGTGCAGCTTACCGGCGGAAATACCGGCCGCTGCGAACTGCTCCAGGTTGAACCGGCTGGGCACCCAGATGCAGTTCATGAACTTGCAGGTCCCAGCCCAGCCAGGAGGCAGACCCAGCGACTCAAAGGTAAAATAACCGATCCGGCGGCGCGCCGGTTCGCGCAGGTCAAACCGGAACGGCGGTGTCCCGTTGATGATGCAGGCTGAGTCCGCCGCCTTGGCGGCGCAGAGGCGCCGCAGGACTTCCGCCTGAGCGGGAGGCACTGCCGCGGTCGGCCGGTCCAGGGCCATGACCCGGTCCACCTCCCCCGCCGCCGCCAGGGCCAGAACCGCCGCCCGGTTGCTGCCGGCGTAGCCGGTTGACCCCCAGATGCTGCCCCGCCAGGTCACGGGCATGCGCCGCTGCGCCACTGGTCACCCCTCCGTCAACCCAGTTCTTGCAGCGCCAGGCGCAGATCACGGTTGTATACGACCCCTATATCCCATCCCGCCACCATGGCCGCCCGGGCCCGCTGGCCGCAGGCCCGCGCCCCGGCCTGATCTGTGACGACCCGGCGCATCAGTGCCTGCAGGTGCTCCACGCTCGGCTCCGCCAGCGCCAGCCCGTTGTAGACCGTCCGGTCGTTGGCCGCCGGTGGCGGTCCCACCGCTGCAATGTCTGCCAGGTAGGCTGTCTGGTCGTTCATGTAGGTCAGCATTCCGCCCCAGCGGGGGGCGATCACCGGCAGCCCGCAGGCCATGGCCTCGCTGCAGGGCAGGCCCCACCCCTCGCCGCGGCTGGCCAGAACAAAGGCATCGGCGGCGGCGTACAGGCGGGGCATCTCCGCTGCCGGCAGGGTATCTTCAAGTACCAGTAGCGGCGGCATCTGCTCCGGAGTGCGGCCCAGTTCGGCGGCAATAAAATCGGCCAGAATCGCCGGCACGTCGCCACGCGGCACGGTGATGCGGCTGATTTTCAGGGTCAGGGAGACATCCTCGGCGGGGGCAAACTCCTGCACATAGGCCCGCAGGAGCAGATCCCAGCCCTTGCGCCATTGCCAATCGAAAACAGACAGGAAATTGAACCCGCGGCGGCCGGGCACCGGCCAGGGCGCCAGGCCGGGGCGAAACCGGGCAGTGTCGACTCCGTAGGGCACCAGGCGCATGCGTTCCGGCTGCACGCCGGCGGCAGCGAAGTGCTCCAGGTTGTAGCGGCTGGGCACCCAGATCCGGTCCATCCGGTTGCACCGGGCCACCCGCTCCGGCGCCAGGGCCATGGTTTCGCCGGTGGTGCGCCCCACCCGGCGGTAACAGGCCATCTCCGGTACGAACTGGTCGGGCGGTACCGCCTGCACCACCACCGCATCCCGCACCGGCACCTGGTTGGCTTCCAGCCGCCGCAGCGCCACGGCTTCCGGGCCCTGAACCACCGGAATACCCCGGTCGGTGGCGACCGCCCGGACCGGAAACCCACCGGCGGCGATTTGCTGCACGGCATCGCGGTTGCTGGCCGCGTAGCCGGATTGATTCCACAGGGCGCCGATCCAGATTACCGGGCGCGCCACTGCCAGCCCCCCTTCCCGTTTGCCCCCTATTCTATGCCAGGCGGGCGGGACAGGAACGTCCACCCGGCTGGCGCGTTATCGTAGATCAGGGGGGGTGCGTATGCTGTTCGTCGCGATCCTGGCCGGAGGCCCGGGCACGCGCCTCTGGCCGCTCAGCAGTGCGGCCGTACCCAAACCGCTGCTGGCCCTGGGCGGTGCCCGCACACTGCTCCAGGCCGCCGCCGACCGGGCTGCCCGCCTGGCCGGTATGGAGCACCTGCTGGTAGTCAGCCAGGCACCCCTGGCGGCGGCGATTCGCCGCCAGTTGCCGGACCTGCCCGCTGCAAACCTCCTGCTGGAACCCCAGAGCCGGGATACCGCCGCCGCCGTCGGCCTGGCCGCCGCCGAGGCGGAACGGCGCTGCCCGGGCACCCTGCTGGCCGTTCTGCCGGCCGACCATCACGTGGGGGATGAGACCGCCTACGTGGCGGCGGTTCGCACAGCCACCACCGCCGCCACCGAGCGGAACCTGATTCTGGTGGGGCTACGGCCGACGCGGGCGGAAACCGGTTATGGTTATGTGGAACTGGCAGCGGCAGAGCCCGGGGACTTGCCGGTCGGTGTGTTTGCCGTCCGCCGGTTTGTGGAGAAGCCGGGGCCGGAACAGGCCGCCGCCATGGTGGCATCCGGCCAGTTTCTGTGGAACATGGGGGTCGTGGTGGGCCGGGCCGCCCGGGTGCTGGCGGAGATCCGCCGCTGCCTGCCCGACCTTGGCGAAGGGCTGACGGTGGCGGCCCATACACCCCTGGATGAACCAACCCTGGAGCACTTGTACGCCCGGGCCCCGCGGCTGTCGTTCGACCGGGCGGTGCTGGAAAAGAGTTTGCATCTGGGCGTGGTCGCTGCCACCTTTCCCTGGGACGACCTGGGCAACTGGAATGCTGTGCACCGTGTGCACGTGCCGGATGCCGCCGGTAACGTCTGCCAGGGGCAGGTGCGGCTGCGGGATGCCCGTGACTGCCTGGTATTCGATACCTGCGGCACCACGGCGGTGCTGGGGGTGAGCGGTCTGGTGATTGTGCGCACTCCGGACGGTCTGCTGGTGTGTGACCGGGCGAGGGCCCACGAGGCCGGCCTCGCTGCCGTCGGCTCCACTGCCGCCGCGATCCCGGCGGCAACGGCCCCCCACGTGCAGGTGGTCCCCAAACCCTGGGGGCGGGAGGTCTGGTGGGCACACACTCCGGCCTATGTGGGCAAGTTCCTGGAAGTGCGGGCAGGTCATACCCTCAGCCTGCAGTACCACCGGGAGAAGCTGGAGACCCTGTATTGCCTGCAGGGCACGGGCATTCTGCACCTGAACGGCCAGGACCAGGATTTTACCTCTGGCTGCAGCATGACGATCACACCGGGCACCGTCCACCGGCTCAAGGCCATGACTGAACTGACCGTTGTGGAGGTTTCCACGCCGCAGGTGGAAGATGTGGTTCGCCTGGCCGATGCTTACGGGCGGACGGATTAGGGTATGTGGCCCCCTGTTCCCATACCGGGAGCAGGGGGCCACAACTGTTATGGGGCTCAACCGGCCCGGCGGGCCGTGTAGAGCGTGTCGGCCACCACTTCGTCAACCCACAGCCCGGAGGGCCGGATGATCTCCTCAATCACCCGCTCCACGTCCGGCCAGGAGGGATTGCGGTAGTCGTGGATGGCCATCCAACCGCCCGGCACCACATGCCTGGCCCAGATCCGGTAATCGGCCGCGCACGACTCATAGTCGTGGGATGCATCGATGTGCAGCAGGCCGATGGGCCGGTTCCATCCCTGGCCGACGAAATTCGTCAACCCCCGGATCGGGTCCACCATCTCCCGCAGGCCCAGACGCCGCAGATTGACATCGAACTCGTCAAAGCATTCGCCGGGCGTGGGCATGATGCCGTCAGCCCAGAGATCCACTGCATAGATCCGGGCACCAAAGCCACGTTTGCTGGCGGCAGCGGCAAAGGCAGTGGACCGGCCTTTATGGCTGCCGAGTTCGACAATCGCCAGGTCAGCCGGTACCTGCGCCGCCAGTTCCACCATCCGCTTACATTCCGTCGGGGAAAACCACCCCGGCACGGTGTCCAGGCGGGCCATTTCCTCCGGTGTGAGCACTCCCATCACCGCCACCTCCTGCCAACCTACACCTGCGGGGCATAAGTGCCCCATTTGCGGTGATAGCGGCCGGCGTTTTGCCTGGCCCACTCGCTGAAGTTTTCCGGGCGGCGCTTGCGGCTGCCCATGCCACAGTGGTATACCACGCTGGCGTGGGTATACCCCACCCGATAGCCGGCCCGCAGCAGGGTATTGTTGTGGTCCCAGTCCTCGTACCCGCCACAGGCCTGGTAACCTTCGTCAAACAGACCGGTAGCCTCCACCGTGGCCCGGTGCATCAGCCATGGGCACCCGTTGCCTGGCATAAACACGGCCCGGTCCGCGTCCATGACTGCCGACCAGTCGGTCCGGGCCCACTCTTCCGGCGATTGAATGTTCCGGGGGACCAGTTTCCCAATCGCCGGCGCATCGGCCAGAACATCGGCCAGCCGCTCCAGCCAGCCCGAGGTGAATAACATGTCGGGGTGAACCCACCCGAGCAGGTTCGTTTCCGGATCGGCCAGGAAATGGCGCAGGCCCAGGTTGAGGGCTGCCGCCAGGTTATCCCCCGGCAGCGTCAGGGTCGGCACACCCTGATCAGCCAGGAAGGGAACGGTGCCATCGGTGGAGCCCATGTCCACCGCCACCAGGCGGTGGTTTGGCCCCAGGGTGGGTTTCAGGCTGTCCAGACAGGCCGGCAGCCAGGTCAGGTCGTTAAAGGTGGTCAAAAAGAGACCGGTACGCCAAGGAACCGGTCGCGGCTGACGGCCGGCCAGATAGGCACGCATCACCGGCGGATGTTCTCGGGTAAACGGCCGCAGCGCCCGGCCGGCCGGGGCCGCGGGCAACTCGGCGCCCCCTTCCGGGGCCGTGGGCGAGACTGTGCCCCCGGCTGACGCCGTCAGGGCACCGTAGTCGGCGCAGACCAGCCCGGAATGCGCCAGACCGGCCCTCCTGGCGGCAGCGCCCCCCCCGGCGGCAGCAGTACGGCGCAACAGCAGGGGGATCGTACAAACCGGGTCGCGGTCCCCGTCGTTCTCCACGTGCCAGAAGTCCCGGTGAAACCGGTACTCCGATACCAGAAAGGCATTGCCCTGCGCCTGGCAAAGCAGATCCGGCAGAAAGCGGGCCAAGTCCGGATAAAAGATCCGGTCTGCCTCCATTTGCAGCACCCAGTCCCCGCCGGCGTGGGCCAGGGCCTGCTGCCGCAGAGCGGCCGGGTCGGCGCCGGCATCCGGCGCCGGAATCAGCCTGGCGCCGTACTGCCGGGCAATGTCAGCCACCTGCGGAACCGGCGCGGTTGCCACCATAATGACTTCACTGACCGCCGGCAGCACGGACTGCAGCGAAAAACCCAGCAGTTCAGGGCTACCCGTGACCACGTACAATGCCGAAACAGACGGCTGTGCACCCGCCATGTTTTTCGCCCTCCTGCGTGGTCAGACGGGGGGGGCGTCGGTACCCCATTTCTCACGATAGCGCCGGTGATTGGCCCGCGCCCATTCGCCGTGATTGCGGGGCACCCGGCTGCGCGTGCCCAGGCCGGGATGGTACACATAGGCCGAGTGGGTGATCCCCACCCGGTAGCCGGCCCGGATCAGGACCTGGTTATGGTCCCAGTCCTCGTACCCAGCGCGGCCGAGGTAGCCCTCGTCCAGCCAGCCGGTCTGGGCAACGGTGGCCCGGTGCATGACCCAGGGAAAACCGTTGGCAGGCTCAAAGTGGTGCGGCCCCGGACCGGTGAAGACCGGCCAGCCCCGCTGCACCCATTCCCCGGCATCCACCACATTGCAGGGCACCACCTTGCCCACACTGGGGTGGTCGGCCACAAAGGCAGCCAGCCCCTGCAGCCAGTCGGGCGCAAACGCCATATCCGGGTGAATCCAGGCCAGCAAGGCAACACGCTCATCGGCCAGCAGGTGACGCAGGCCGGCATTCAGGGCGGCGGACACGGAATGATCGGCGCTGAGCCGGAGCGTTTCTACCCCCAGCTCAGCCAGAGCATCGATGGTGCCGTCGGTTGAGCCGGCATCAACCGCCACCAGGCGGTACTCCCCGTCGGTGGCAGCCTGCAGGCTGCGCAGGCAGTCGCCGACCAGATGGCGGTCATTATGGGTGGTCAGCACAATGCCGGTGAGCGGTGCAAACGGGCGCGGTTCCACCGCGGCCACGTATTCCCGGATCACCGGCGGGTGTTCACGGGTAAACCGGTGGACCGGTCGGTCGTCCAGGACATGGTCGGCGTCCAGGTTACGGTATATGTCCGGCCGACCTTCCAGTTCAGCGTAGAATTGCCACCGGCGGAAAACGTCCCGCTGCGGCTTGGCGTAGCCATAGTGGGCGAGCATGAGGCCGGAGTCCAGCACCTGATGGCCAAACCCGCGCGGCGTTTCATGGACTGCACCCTGAAAGTGCACGCCAGGACGGTTGCGGAACAGGAACATGCGGCGGTAAATCGGTTCGTGATCAAAGTCATTCTGGGTCTGCCAGAAGCCGCGCATGAAGTGGAACATCCAGGCCGTGTAGGCATCGGCACGGGGATTGGCCAGCAGTTCCGGTAGAAACAGGGCCAGGTCCGGGTAATAGACCTCGTCGGCGTCTACCAGCAGCAGCCAGTCACCGGTAGCCAGCGAAATGGAGAGGTTGCGCATGACCGAGAAATCGCGCACAGGACACGTGGCCAGTTTTACCTGCGGAAACGACCGGGCAATCTCCACCGTGCGGTCGGTGGAACTGTTATCCACCACCACAACCTCGTCGACGGCCGGTGCAATGGCCCGAAGCGAATAGGGCAGAAACTCCTGCTCGTTCTTTACCACGTAAATGGCGCTCACCCGGGGGCGCTCAGACCCCTCCACCGGCGCCACCTCCCTGTGGTTGCCTCAACGTATATTATGTTTACCCTTACACCCTGGTTAACCAGGGTGCACCCCGCCGCCGGCGGGGGCAGGTTCAGTTCTGTTTGAGCCAGTGAGTCAGCCGCGGCTGAGCTGCCACCGCCTCCCCGGCCTCCAAATTTGGCACCGGCGGGAACGTTCGTGCCGGCCTGTCGCCCTCGCCCGCCTCCCAGCGGATCAGTCGGGTGGAGTTGAGCACCACAGCCAGGGTGCTGGCGTTGTGTAATATGGCACCGGTCAGGGGCGAGATCCATTTAAGGGCACCGAGGGCGATCCCCAGCCCGTTCATACCAATGGCAAAGGCAAAATTCTGGCGGATAATTTCGAGGGTATGGCGGCTCAGTTGGACCACGTCGGCGACCTTGCGCGGGTCATCGGCCGCCAGCACGATGTCGGCCGACTCAATGGCCACATCGGTGCCGCCGGTGCCCATGGCAATGCCGACGTCGGCGTGGGCCAGCGCCGGGGAATCGTTAATGCCTTCGCCCACGAAGGCGATGCGGCGCCCTTCGGTCCGGAGCTGCTGCACCAGGTGGGCCTTGTCTTCAGGCTTCATATCGCCCCACACCTCCAGCCCCAGGCGGCGGGCACCAATCCGCCCGGCCTCGGTGGTATCACCGGTGACCAGTCCGAGGCGGGTGATCCCCCGGGTTCGCAGCATTTCAACCGCGGCCTGGCTTTCGCGGCGCAGCGCATCCCGCACGGCCAGCAAACCGACCAACCGGCCGCCGCAGGCCACATACAGGACGGTGGCGCCTTCGTGCCGCATGCGCATGGCCCGTCCCCGTGCCAGGTGCACGTCGATGCCGGTCTGTTCCATCAGGGCGGCATTGCCCACCCATAGCTCTTGCCCGTCCACCTGGGCGCGAATGCCCAGACCGATCAGCACCTCCGGCTCCCCCCGGCGGACCGGCAGGTCGAGCTGCAACTGTGCGGCGGCCTCCGCCACGGCCCGGGCGAGCGGATGGTTGGTATACTGCTCCCCGGCGGCGGCCAGGGCCAGCACCTGCTCGGGGGTGTATTCCGGGGCAAAGGCGACCACGTCTGTCACCCGCGGGCGGCCTTCGGTGAGGGTGCCGGTCTTGTCGAACAGCACGGTGTCCACCCGGCCCATGTTCTCCAGGTGCACCCCGCCCTTGATCAGGATACCGCGGCGGGCGGCGTTGCCCATGGCCGCGCTGACCGCCGTGGGAGTGGCCAGGCCGGCTGCGCAGGGACAGGCGATAATCAGGATGGTCATGGTGCGCTGCAGGTCACGGGTCAGGGCCCAGACCAGCCCGGCGGCGCCCAGGGAGAGTGGCACCACCTTATCGGCAAATCGGTTGGCCACGGTCTGAATCGGTGCCCGCACCTCAGCCGCTTCTTCCACCATGTGAATAATACGGCCAACAGAGGTATCCTCGCCTACCTTTTCCGCCCGGATGCGGATGGAACCATGCTCCACAATGCTACCGGCGAAAACTTCGTCGCCCGGGTTCCGGGCCACTGGGATCGATTCACCGGTGATCGGCGCCTGGTTCACGGCGGCGGCGCCGGTGATCACCCTGCCATCGACCGGGATGCGCTCACCGGCGTGGACCACGACAATGTCTCCGACCTCGACGGCGGCGGCGGGCACCTGCAGTTCGGAGCCGTCGGCCTGCAGCACCCAGGCTTTCAGATCCTTCCCGGCCAGCATCTCCCGGATGGCCCGGCGCGAACGGTCCATGGTCAACGACTCCAGCAGGGTGCTCAGATTAACCAGCGCCACCACCACCAGGCCGGTGATGCTCTCGCGGAACACCAGGGAGGCCAGGGTGGCCACGGTAATCAGCAGGTCATTGTTGAGCTTGCGGCCCCTGGCCAGTCCTTCGGCACCGCTGCGAAAGATCGGGTAGCCGGTCACCAGGGTGGTCAGAGCCGCCAGTTTTTCGGCGGCCGGCCCGGTCACCAGGGCGCCCGGTCCCCGCACCATGCGCCGCAGGGCGATGTAAGCCAGAACAGCGGCGGTGAGGGCCGTCTGGCTGACCTGGTAACCAACAGGGAGGTCCTGCGGCTCAAAGAGCCGCATCTCCCCGCACCGCCGGCAGGGGCGCCGGGCCTGGGGTGCCGGTGCCGGAGCTGCCCTGGCCGCCTGCAGGGCACCCACCAGCGCAGAATGGAGAACCCGGGGGCTCACCGGCCGGTCGAGTTCAACCAGAACACGCTCTGTGCGCAGACTGGCATGAGCCCGCACCACGCCCGGTATGGCCGTCAGGGCGTCGGCAATGGCCTGCCGGCGCCCGGAAAAGCGGCGCAGCCCCGGAACGGCAATCCGGATGCGCCGCGGCAAAGCATGAACAACGGAAAGTGCAGATGCCCCGGCCCGTGCCAACTAGCCGACCTCCCGTTCGGAAACCACCTTCTGTAGTAAATCCCGCAGTTCCCGGAATTCAGACTGCATGGTGCTCACCGCCGCCCGCAGGTCGTCGTCTGCCCCGCCCATGATGTTGTGCCGCTCCTCGTGCACGGTCTCCCGCGCCTCGGCAAAAATGTCTTCTACATCTTCCCGCGCCCGAGCCACGGCCGACAGTGTCTGATCGGCCAGTTGAATCACGCCGGCTGCCGCCCGTACAGCCAGGGGCCGCAGGGTCGGACGCACCACCGGCCACAGCATGGCCGTGGCATAGGCCGCTCCGGCACCGAACAGAAATTGGCGCACGTGGGGCCGCTGCAGGAATTCACGCACCCCGTACATCATGCTGCCGCGCCGCCCGGCCATCGCCTCGTAGTAGTCGTCATCGTATTCGTACCGGTCGCCCCGGTTCCGCCGGCCCCTGTACGCCGCCGAACCATACCCCCGCTCAGTCCGGTACCCATCATTGGAATCCTCACGGCGACCGTCGCCGGCATACGCGCGCCGACCGCCGCCGGAATATCCGCGGTAATCCCCGCGGTCACTCTCCCGGTAACCTTCCCGCTGCTCTTCCTGCCGTTCTTCCCGCCGTTCTCCCCGCTCTTCCTGCAGCTCTTCCCGACGGTTCTCCGGTTCAACTCGCTCAGCCCTGCGGGTTTCGTCCATTTCCGGCTGGTAACCCATGGCAAGTCCCCCTTTCAAACACGTAGACCCCTGCAACCGGGTGTTCACAGAAGAACTCCCGTTACAGAGGTCTAGTATCTCCAGTTCCGGTAAATCTAGACACAGGAGGTATCAGGATCGACCATACACAGCCGCCATCACCGCTTCTTCCAGGGAGTTCTGCAGCCGGAGCGCCCAGACTGTTACCAGTCCCTGCAATTGCGCGGCAACCTCGTCTGCTGCGCGGCGGGCAGCAGCGGCTGCATCCAGTCCGGCCGGCTGCAGAGCCAGTTGTGTCCAGGTCAGACGCTGCAGAGCCGGCTTACAGGCCTTGCGCAGCGGCGCCGGCCACTGACTGGGCCACAGGGTGCCGACGGCCTTCTGCCAGTACCGGTCGGCCAGTTGCTGCCCCCGAGCTGCCACCAGCAGCGTCAGCCGGCGCTCCGACACGGCTGCCATCACCCCGGCTGCCAATTCGCGGGGGGCAGGTGGCACCTGCCAGTTCAAACAGCCACGGCGGCGGCCCACCGACACGGCCGCTTCAGCCTGCCGCCGGAGGGTCGCCAGCATCGTCTGGTCGGTACCCGGGCCAAACAGCCGGTCAGCGAGGCGAGCCGCATTCCAGCGGCTGTCCACCAGCAGTTCCAGGGCCAGGGCCGGCAGACCGGCGCTGACGGGCACCATGGCAGTCTGAACCGCAACGCGCACCACACCCAGGGCATATTCCACCAACGCTGCACACCGGGCTTCCAGATCTGCCTGATGTTCTGTTTCGTCTATTGCAGTGGCGAGTGCAAGAACAGGCACGGGATGATCAGCACCTTGGTCAAATGATGTTGATAATCATTTTCAACCATGACGTCTGATCTCCTGCCAAATCTAAACGATTAAGCTTGAAAAGTAGTGCCGCACCGAAGGGCGCCTCCTGTACAGGATAGCGCCCTTCGCAGTCTCAGCATACCTCGGTCAGGGCCGTCTCGAGGCTGGTGTAGGCGTGTTCCCACTGCCAGTGGTCTACCATGTCCTGGCGGGCCTGTGCCCCCTTGTTCCGGGCCTCGTCCCGGTGGGTAAAGACATGGCGCAGCAGGAAGCGCAGGTGGTCGGTACTGGGCTGGGCCCACTGCTGACCTGTGCCGTACATGGGGTGATCGTTGCCGTGGATCGGGCCGATGGCCTCAATGCCGATCAAGTACGCGTTTTCGCTGTTCATAAACATGCGGTTTCCGCCCCAGCCGGTGCCAATGGTGGGCAGCCCGGTGGCCATGGCCTCGCAATAGGGAAACCCCCACCCTTCCCCCCGCGACGGCAGCACAAAGGCGTCGGCAGCAGTATAAAGCCGGGGGACTTCACAGTCAGGCATAAACCCGTCCACCAGGAGCACCGGCGGCAGGTGGGCCGGGTCCAGGCGGAGGTCGTCAGTAATGAACGCCCGCATCTGCGCCCGGATATCATTCCCAGGGGCGGAATACACACTGACCTTCAGGATCAGGGCGACATCTTCATCTGGTTGAAACTCGGTCAGAAAAGCACGAAGCAGTACGTCCCAGCCCTTGCGTCGGTTCCAGTCGAATACCGAGAGAAAGTTAAAGCCGCGCCGCCCGGCGATGGGCAGGGGGTCCAGTCCCGGTCGGAAGCGCTGGGTGTCCACCCCGTCCGGTACCACCCGGAGTTTCTCCCGCTGCACGCCGGCGTCGGCAAACGTCTCCAGGTTGAAGCGGCTCGGTACCCACACCCGGTCCATATGGTTGCACAGCTCGGCCCACCTGGGCGGCAGGCCAATGGTTTCACACATGGTCCGGGCAACCCGCCGGCGCACCCGCTGGCGGGTATCAAACATGATCGGCGGCACATGATGAATTTCCACCGTTCGGTTCGGCTGAATCCGGGTACCCATCAGGTGCCGGAACCGGCCCCGCTCACCGGGGGTCAGAATCCCGTGCTGGTCGTCACCCTCCAGATGGGGAACCAACTTGAGGGTATAGCCCTGTCCGGACAAGAATTCAACGAAGCGCCTGGCTTCATTTCCATATCCGGTAGGATTGAACACCACACCGTAGTACAGAATATCCGGTCGCCCCACCGGTGCCGAACGGCCCATGGTGTCTCCCTCCCTGGCCCCCGCTGCTTCACCATTTGCCATTCTATTCAGGGGCACTTTGCCCGGAACGCCGCCCGGTCCGTTCTCTCTGCACACGCTGCCCATATGATGAAGGAAGCCTGCGCATGCAGGAGGGAGCACAGGGTGCATCTGTGTATGGTCTGCAAGACCTGGGGAAACACCTGCGGCATCGCTGAGCATACCCGGGAGTTGGTGCAGGCGCTGTCTCAGCACCAGGTAACCGCCGATGTGGTCACCCATCTGAACCGGCGGCCGGCCGGGTACGCCGCGGTGCATTTGCAGCACGAATACAGCCTACATTCCTTCGATGAGGTCCACGCCATGGCCCGCCAGGCCGCCGCCGCCCGTGTACCCTTGCTGGTCACACTCCACTCCGTATCGCCTGATGCCTGGGTGAAACCGCATCACCAGCGGCTGGCGGCCCATGCCCACTTGATTGTGCAGACGGTAGAGGCATACAACCACCTGATCGCCGATGGAGTTCCTGCACACCGGCTGACCCTGATTCCCCAGGGTTGCCCGCAGTATCCGGGAACATTGCCACCCAGAGCACAGATCCGCCGGGCGCACGGCCTCCCGGCCGACCGATTCATTGTCGGGTATTTCGGATTTCTGGGCCGGCACAAGGGCCTGGACTCCCTGTGCCGGGCTGTTTTGTCTTTACCGTGGGCCACCGGTCTGCTGCGCACGCCCCAGCATTTTTTGGCCGGTGCCATGAGCCCGGCTGAACTGTACCAGACACTCGGGGTCCAGGCCGTGCCCACAGAACCAACCGTATGGCAGAACCTGTTGTTTTACCACCAGCCCCTGCCCACGGCCGAGATCCTGGAGTGGATGCATGCGACCGATATCAACGTGCTGCCCTACGATGACGGACCCGTTTATGCCAGTTCCGCCTCGGCGCGGTTACTGCTGGCCACGGGGCGCCCACTCATGACCACCCGCACCACCTGGTTTTCCGATCTGGCTGCCGTGGCCGTGCAGATTCCGGCGACTGACCGCGCCGAGGGCATTCGGCAGGAGTTGGAGCGGCTGCATGCCAACCCCGACCGCATGGACGATCTGACCCGGCGCGCCCGCCAGTTTGCCCATTGGCACGCCTGGCCTCAGATTGCCACGCACTACGCCGCCCTGTACACCGCTGTGCGTGGAAGTTAGAGAGCGGGCCCATTCCGAACAGCGCCCCTTTCCCGTGAAGGGAAAGGGGCGCCGACGGCTTCCGGGCGGCTAAAAACGCAAAGGGTTCGCCCGGGGGGCAAACCCTTTGCGCGGCACCGATGGTGACCCAAGTTAGCCGGACATCAGCACTTGTCGCCGTGCTGGTGCCTGGGGCAGCGCACATCGACCAGGCAGCATGTTTCCAAACTGGTCCGAGCCCTTACAACCACCTTGGCATGCCGGCGTTTACCTGTATGGCGGTCGCGCTCTACCACCAGCTGGGCATGGCAGGAACCCCTGGGGGCGCAGCAGTTGCAGGCCAGAACCTTTTCACTCTCGCCCACGCACGGATTCTCAAAGCAGAAATTGGCCGGGATGCGGCAGGCCCCATACCGGCAGCTGGAGCCATCAAACCACACATACTGCACAAGAATGGTACCGGGTACGAATATCTCTTCAGTGCCGCAACGTACGGCACGGTTGTGAATGAATTCGCACCCGGTCACGCACAGGGTCCACTCCGGCACTTGGCATTCGAAGGTGTCCTCACCGGAGACTGTCTTCCGGCAGTAAACACCCTCCAGACAGTCACACGAGAGGCCCTTGCACGGGGTTTTCCTCCGATCGGAGTCGCCCACGGAGACACACCTCCTTTTTCGAGGCGCATTATAGGTTATGCACTAAAATGATGCGATGGAACCGAATAGTTCGCTCTCGGGCACCGCACCACCCCATGTAACGACGAATAGAGTGTTAGGGGCAAGACACCCGGGGGAAAGCACCCCGGAACCGCCCGTAAAGTTGACCGGGGGAAGGGTGGCAAGACGTGATTAAGAAGTCCATCGATGCCTCCAGCCTTGCTGAAGTGCTCGATCGCGTGCTTGACAAAGGTATCGTGATCGACCTGTGGGCCCGCGTATCCCTCGTAGGCATCGAACTGCTGGCAGTCGAAGCGCGGGTCGTTATCGCCAGTGTCGAAACGTGGCTCACTTACGCCCGCGCCGTCAGCCTCGCCAGCTGCTAAGTACACGGAAGGGCGCAGAAAGCCGGAGTGCCAACGCGGGTTGCCTCCGGCTTTTTGCTCCCGCGGGGAGGAGATCGCGCTGATACCACGATCCACACCTTCCAGCGCTCCGACCATGCGCAAGGGTTACCTGCTCCAGTCCCTGCGCGCCCAGCAGATGCACCTGAGCATTTGCCTGCGCCACATGAACCTGCGCCGGGCGGAACTGGAAGAAAGACTGGCCCGAGTACAGGAGCAACTGTCTGCCCTTGAGGACGAGCGGGCGTGACGGGTGATTTTACGCCGCTGGCGGAGGCCATGGGGCGGGCGCCCCGCTTTGTGCTCTTTGCCGGCAAGGGTGGTGTGGGCAAGACCACCTGTGCCGCCGGAGCCGCCCTGGCGTGTGCGGCCACCGGCCAGCGTACCCTGGTGTTTTCTACCGACCCGGCCCACTCCCTGGCCGACTGCCTGGGCTGTGCCGCCGGCGGCGACCCCTCACCGGTGCCGGGCCAACCGGGCCTGGACCTGATGGAGATCGACGCCGGCCGCTCGCTGGAGCAGTTCCGCGCCCGCCATGGCCCCGCACTGACGGACCTGTTGGAAACCGTCACGTACTTAACTAAGGAAGAAGCGAGCGGGTTTGCCCAACTCGGCCTGCCGGGGATCGACGAACTGATGGGCCTGGGCCGCATCGCCGACCTGCTGGCCGAATCCCATTACCAGCGCCTGGTGTGGGATTCAGCCCCCACCGGGCACACGCTGCGGCTCCTGGCGCTGCCCGATCTCCTGGACGAATGGGTGCGCTTTTTGGCCACTCTGCAGGCCAAGCACGCCTATGTGATCGAGCGACTGGCCGGCGGCCGCCTGGGTGAGCCGGCCGGCGATCTGTTATTCCAACTCAAGCGCATGATCCGCCGCTTCCGGGCCATCCTGAGCGACCGGACCCAGACCGGTGTGCTGGTGACCACCGTGGCTGAGCCCGTCGCCGTGGCGGAAATAAAACGACTCATTGACAGTCTGGACGCCGGGTCGCTGCCCTTGCTGAGCGTTGTGGTCAACCACTGGATGGCGGATCCGGGCCAGTGTCTGCACTGCCGGACCCGGCGGGCCGCCCAGGAAACGCAAGTCCAGAGGCTGCGCTGGCTTTTTCCCCACCTGCCCCTGATCTTACTGCCGGAGCAGGCGGAGGCCATTGCCGGAACCACGGCCTTGTCAGACTTGCTGGGAACAACTGTACCCGGCCTTCATGCCGGGGGATCAGGTTCATAGAATGTAGCAGACCTGCGGCGGCATTGGGGGGTTGCGGATGAAAGCCAGGGAAGCCATGGCCCGGACCAGGGCGTTTTTCACCGACGAACTGGGCCTGCAGGCCACCGTGATCGGGGCGATTGCCCACGGGGACGGCTGGCGGGTAACGGTAGAGGCCATTGTGGAGGACGAATACATGCGCCAGCGCGCACGCCGGGACCTGATTGGTACCTTTGAAGCTACCTTAAACGAGGAACTGGCGGTGACGTCTTTTGAGCGCAAGTCTGTCCGTGAGCGCGGAACACCCATGTTTTCGCAATAACGGGGGGTGTGGGGCTTGACCGAGAACACCGAAGTGGTTCCGCCCAGTGATTACGTCATCACGCCCTACCTGGAGCGGCTGGTGGAACGGGCCTCCCTTTTCCTTGAAGCCGGGCTGCCGCTGCATCTGCGCGGCCCGGCAGGTGTGGGCAAGACCAGTCTGGCCTTGTACCTGGCGGCCAGGCAGGGCCGCCAGGTGCATGTGATATACGGCAACGAGGCATTTCGCGGCTTTGACCTGGTGGGCAAGGTCTCCGGACTGCGGCAACGTGCCGTATTAGATAACTTTATTCACAGTGTTGAAAAGCGCACCGAGGAGATCGACCCTCTCTGGACCGACGGTCGGCTCCTGCGCGCCGTTCAGCAAGGCGGCACCCTGATTTACGATGAATTCACCCGCTCCCGGGCCGAGGCCAACAACGTCCTGCTGTCCATTCTGGAAGAAGGGGTGATCGAAATCCCCCACCCCCGCCTGGGGCCACAACTCGCTCAGGTTCACCCGGACTTCCGCATTATCCTGACCAGCAACCCGGAAGAATACGCCGGTGTGCATAAAAGCCAGGACGCCCTGAGGGACCGCATGGTGACTGTGGATATGGTCGGCCGGGATTCAGAGACCGATGCGGCCATTGTCGCCCGGCGCTCCCAACTGAGCCCCAGCGAAGCCGCCAAGGTGGTGGCGGCGGTCCGCAGCCGTCTGTCCACCAACCGGCCGGATGACAACGTTTCCCTGCGGCCGGCCATTATGGTGGCCCGGGTCCTGCAGCGCACCGGTATTCCCGCTGATCCCTGGCACCCGGAGTTTGAGCAGATCTGCAACGGCATTGCCGGCCCGCCGCAGAACGGCCACAAACACGCATGACGGCACATGGGCGGCCGGGTTGCCCGCACTGCCCGACCGGGGCAGGCGGGCAACCTGAGGCTATACCGACCCCTTAGCATGACCGACCGGAGGTGGGTTGAGTGGCGAGCGGCGAGCCCCTGTTTTACCTGTACGGTGTAACGGCCGTCGGCCGGGAACTGCCCCCAGGGCTGGGCGGCGTCGGGGACCCGGCCCCCCCGTTGCAGGTCCTGCCCGTTGACGACCTGCAGGCGATTGTGAGTGTAGCCACCGACCTGACCCCTGACCCGACCGCCGCCAATACCGCCGCCCATGAGCGGGTTCTGGCGCAGATCATGCAACAGGGAACGGTGATCCCGTTCGCCTTCGGGTATGTTCTGCCCGCCGCCATGATCCCCAGAGTGCTGCGGGCCACCCGTGCCGAGTGCCTGCACCTGCTGGAAGTGCTGGCCGGCAAGATCGAGGTCGGCCTGAAGGTGCTATGGCAAAAAGACAGCTTCCTGGACGATCTGAATACGCCGGAGATCGCGGCTGCGAACAAGCGGCTCTCCACCGCCAAGCCCCACGAGGCCATGGCTATCCAGGCCCAGATGGGCGAACTGCTACAGTTGGCGGCCGACCAGCGGCGGGCCGAGTACATCAGGCAGATCTATGACCCCCTCGCAGCGGCGGCGGTGGCGGCCAAGCTGGCTGACCCCATTGGCCCGCGCATGGTGGTAAATGCCGCCTTTCTGATCGACCGCACCCAGGAAGAGGAGTTTGACGCCCTGGTGAACCGGGTCTGCCAGCCCCTGCTGTCGCGGTTGGAAGTGCGCTACACCGGCCCCTGGCCCGCCTACCATTTTGTGAGTCTCCGGCTGCGCCTGGAAGGAGCCGGCTAAGACGGTGCTACTCTTTGATGACCTGGCCATGGCCCCGCTCTGGGGGGTCGTCAAGATTCTCCGGCACGTCTACGAGCATGCCGCCAAGGAACTGACCGACGAGGACACGGTACGCCGCCAACTGGTGGAACTGCGCCTGCAGTACGAAATGGACGAAGTCGACGAACAAACCTATACCGAGTTGGAGGCAGACCTGGTGGCCAGGCTGCGGGAGATCCGTCTGGCCAAACTGGCCGAACTGGAGGATGCCCCCGATGAATGACGTCCTGCCGGCAGACGAGATGACCCTGCTCGAACTGCTGGATCGTGTGGTGGACAAGGGGGTGATCCTCCAGGGTGAACTCACCGTGTCGGTGGCCGATATCGATCTGTTGTACATTGGGCTGCAGGCCGTTATCAGTTCAACCGCGCACCTGAAAGAAGGTGGGCCGACTGGTCCCAGCGGTGCCTCATCCCCATAGGTCGGATTCGTTTTATGTATACGGATTTACCTATGCTGAAATACGGCAGGAACTGCCGGCGGGCCGGGGCGGGGGGCCGGTGACACCCTTCGACCACGACGGATTGCGGGTCCTGGGTGACCCCTGGTGCGGCGCCCGGCCGGAGCTGAACCGGGAGTTGCTGCTCTTTCATGAAAAGGTTGTGGAAGCCGCGTCGGCAAATCCCTTCCTTCCCTGCCCGGCCGGGACCATTATATCCCGGGAAGTCCTGATCCGGTGGATGGCTGATCATGCCGCCCTCTTGCGTTCCGGTCTGGCCCGCCTCGGCGGACAGGTGGAATTCGCCCTCAAGTTCTGGAGTACCGTACCGCCGCTCCCGCGGCCCACTGGCGGCCGTGCCTACCTGGCCGCCCTGCGCGAACAGCAGGCCGCCCGGCAGCAACTGCTGACGCTGGCACAAGGTCTGACGGCGGCCCTGGAACAGGACCTGGGAGCGCTGCTGACCGACAGCCGGATGACGCAGCCGCACCATCCCATGCTGTTACTGCGCGCCGACCTGCTCGTGCCGCGGTCGGCTGTGCCCGAGGTGCGCCGCGTCTTTGACGCACTGGTCCCCCGGTTGCCTCCTGCGTTGGGTGCACGGCTGAGCGGCCCCTGGCCGCCCTATTACTTTGCCGGGGTGATGGTGAATGGCGATGCCGGAGGCCCGTGTCCTGCAGGCGGGAGCCAATCCGCCGGTGCCCAGTCCCCGCCCCCTGCGCCTGAATGCGGACCCGGGCAAGGTGGAACAGGGGCTGGCCCGGCTGGTCCTGTCCCTGGTGGAATTGCTGCGCCAGTTGATGGAACGGGAAGCCATCCGGCAGGTGGATGCCAGAGTCCTGACTGCTGACCAGGAGGAAGCACTGGGTAACGCCCTGCTGTGCCTGGCGGAGAAAATGGGCGAGCTCAAGGCGATCTTCGGCCTGGAGAACGATGATCTGAATATCGACCTGGGACCGCTGGGGCGGCTGTACTGATGTATAAACCGCCCTGAGGCGGGTGAGGAGGGGTGCAGATGTCCGATTCCCGGATGGTCCACTCCCTGCAAAGCACGAACCTGGCCGATATCATTGAGCGTGTATTGGATAAGGGCATCGTGATTGCCGGCGATATCAAGGTACTGCTGGCCGATGTGGAACTGCTGAGCATCAAAATCCGCCTGGTGGTGGCTTCGGTCGAAAAGGCCATGGCGATGGGCATTAACTGGTGGAACTCCGACCCCTACCTGCGCGCCGGTGCCATCGGCGAGCGCCAGCCCAACCAGGAGTTACTGGAGCGCCTTGACCGGCTGGAGGCCCGCCTGACCGCTCTGCCGACGGCTCAGGTGGCAGCCGGCCCTGCAGCAGATCCGGAAGATCTCCGTGACTGACCGCTGCCTATACATATTCGGCATTGCCGAGGGGGCCTGCCCGCCGCCAGTGGCGGCAGACCTGGAGACGGAGATTTATTCCTATCAGGACCTCCACGCGGTGGTCCGCCCCGCCGATGCCACTGAGTTTACCGTCCACGATGCGGTGGTGGACGGCGAGATCCCACCGGCCCTGGCGGACCTGCTGGTCCGCCATGACCGGGTGGTGCGCGCCGTGTTTGCCACCCACCCGGTGCTGCCCATGCGGTTCGGCGTGGGTGTGGCGGACAGGGCTGAACTGAACCGCTTCCTGACCGAGCGCTATGACGGCCTGAAGGCCCAGTTGGCCCAGATACACGGCCATGCGGAGTGGGGCGTGAAGTGGCAGCGAAAGGCGGCCCCACCGTCGCCGATGCCGCCCACCGCAGCCACCGGGCCGACCGGCGGCCGCGGCTACCTGAAGCGGCGGCAGGCACAACTGCAGGCCGAACAGGCCGGCGGCCGGGACTTTCGCCGGGAGGCAGACCAGGCCCACCGGGAACTGGCCGCCCTCGCCACCGCCATCCGGCCGGTACAGTCACCCCCCGCCGGCACCGCCGGGTGTGCGTACCTGGTGGCCCGGGCCCGGCAGCAGGCTTTCCTGGATACAGCCGCCACCTTGAACGGCGGCCTGGACGGGAGAAACATTCAGATGCGCCTGACCGGACCCTGGCCCCCTTACTCGTTTTGTGCCCAGGAACCCTAAACTGCAGCACCCCCGGCTGGCCGGGGGTGCTGCTTTTACCCCCGGGTGGCTGCCTGCAGATCGGCATCCACCATCATTTCCACCAGTGTCCGGAAACTGACCCGCGGTTGCCAGCCCAGTTTGGTGCGGGCCTTGGTGGCATCGCCGATCAACAGGTCGACCTCGGCCGGGCGGGCGTGGGCGGCGTCGTAGCGCACATACTGCTCCCAGTCAAGGCCCGCGTGGGCAAAGGCCAGGGCAGCAAACTCACGCACCGAGTGAGTTTCACCCGTCGCCACGACATAATCGTCGGGGTCCGGCTGCTGCAGCATGCGCCACATAGCCTCGGCGTAGTCACCGGCAAATCCCCAGTCCCGGCGCGCCTCCAGGTTGCCCAAGGGCAGTTCGCCTGCCTGCCCGAGCTTGATCTGCGCGACGCCGTGGCTGATTTTTCGGGTGACAAATTCCAGCCCCCGCCGGGGTGATTCGTGATTAAACAGAATGCCGCAGCAGGCATACATGCCATAGCTTTCCCGGTAGTTGACCGTCACCCAGTGGCCATAGGTCTTGGCCACCCCATACGGGCTGCGGGGCCAAAATGGCGTCCGTTCGTGCTGGGGTACTGTCTGAACCTTGCCGAACATCTCGCTGCTGGAAGCCTGATAGAAGCGAATGTCCGGGTTCACCTGCCGGATCGCCTCCAACAGGCGGGCCACACCCAGACCTGTCACCTCACCGGTGAAGATCGGCTGGTTCCAGGAACTGCCGACGAAAGACTGCGCCGCCAGGTTGTAAACTTCGTCGGGCCGGGCCGTTTCCAGGGCGCGGATCAGCGAACCCTGGTCCAGCAGATCACCCTCCAGCAGGGTGATCCGGTCCAGCAGGTGCGCAATGCGGCCCAGGTTGGCCATACTCTGGCGGCGGCGCAGCCCGGCGACGGCATACCCCTGATCCAACAGCAGTTCGGCCAGGTAGGAACCGTCCTGCCCGGTAATCCCGGTAATCAGTGCCTTTTTCACCCCGATTACCCCCCTGTCAGTTCCAGGAGTTGCTGCTTCATTTTGGCCACGGCGTGCCGCCACTGCCACCGGTTTTCCATGTCGGCCCGCGCCCTGGCCCCCCTGGTGCGGGCCTCTTCAGGCTGCAGAACGACCTGTTGCAGCAGCGTGCGCAGATGCTCGACGCTGGGCTCACACCAGAGCTGATTGGCGGCATAGTATTTGGGGTTCATGCCCCGCACCGGGCGCAACCCCTCAATATCCACCAGGTAGGCGTTCTGGTCATGGGTATAGTCCAGGTGCCCGCCCCAGCGGGCGGCAATGACCGGCAGCCCACAGGCCATGGCTTCGCAGTAGGGCAGCCCCCATGCCTCGCCCCGGCTGGGTAACACAAAAGCATTGGCGGCTGCAAACAAGTGGGGAATATCCTGGACCGGCAGGGCGTTATCCGTAAGAATCACGTGGGCATGGTCACCGGACGGAATGCCCAGCTCGGTTTGCACATAGTGCGAGACCTCGGCCTGGGCGTTGCCGTGACGGCCATTATAGGAAAAGACCTTCATCAGCAGGGTCACGTCATCGTTCGGGTGGAACGCCGACAGGTAGGCCCGGAGCAGCACATCCCAGCCCTTGCGCCGGTTCCAGTCAAACAGGGCCAGGAACACGAACCCCCGTCGCCCCGGAATCTCCAGTGGCGGCAGCCCGGGCCGGAACTGGTCGGTATCCACTCCCCCCGGCACGATCCGCAGCCGGTCCGGGTGCACACCGGCGTTGGCAAACTGCTCCTGGCAGAATGAACTGGGTACCAGCACCCGCTGCATCCGGTTCAGCAGGTGGCGCCAGTTCTGCGGCAGGCCAACCGTTTCCGCCATGGTCCGGGCCACCCGTGGGTGTTGACCGGGCTCATCCTTCCACAGGGGCGGCGGCAGGTGCTGTACCTCCACCCCCGGCCCCCCCTGGGGGCGGCGCCGTGTCAGTGCCTGAAAGAGGTTGGCTTCAGCCGGCTCCAGGATCCGAAAGGTATCGCGGTTCTCCGGGCGCGGCACCAGCCGAACCGGCAGACCGGCCCCATGCAGCCCCCGCACAAAATGGCGGGCTTCGGTGCCATAGCCGGTGGGGTTGTATACCGGCGCCCGGTAAAGAACCTCCGTAGGCACTCGCTGTACCCCCTGCCGTCTTGTTAGGCCATCGTATGCCGCCGGTGGGCCGGTGGTAGCCTTACCGCCCCCCTGTTCATAGGTTGGGTAGCGCGTTGGCTCAAGGGGGTGTGCGGTATGATCGGCCCCAAGGTCCTGTTCAGCGTGGTGATTCCGGCCAAGAATGAAGGGGCGCAGATCGGCCAGACTGTGGCCTCTCTGCGCGCTGCCCGCAACGAAGTCCCGTTTGAGGTGGTCGTGGTCGACGACGGATCCTCGGACGATTCCTGTGCCGACCTGGCCGACCCCGCGGCCGGGGCCGCCGTAAACGTGGTGCGGACCCAGGGGGTCGGCGCCGCTCTGGCCCGCAATCTGGGGGCAGGGGCGGCCGCCGGCGAGTTCCTGGTTTTTTGTGACGGCCATATGCGCTTTCCGGACCAGTGGCTCGACCGCCTGTACGCGGCCCTGCGCCGCGAGGACGTGGACGCCGTCACCTGCGGCATCGCCTCGCTGGAAGATCCGACCCTGGTGGGGTATGGGCAGACCTGGAACGAGCAACTGCGGATCCGGTGGTACTCCAAGCCCGAGGACAGCATCCCGGTCCCGCTGCTGCCGGGCGGCTGTGTGGCCCTGCCCGCCCGCACCTTCCACGCCGTTGGCGGGTTTGACAGCGGCATTCAGACATACGGCCGGGAAGACGAGGAATTCTCGCTGCGGCTCTGGCTGCTGGGCTATCAGGGGTGGGTGGTGCCGGAGGTCGTGGTCAGCCACCTGTTCCGCACCACCACTGCCTACTTCAAGCCCCGCGAACACTGGGTGTACAATTCCCTGCGCATGGCTTACTGCCATTTCAAGCCTGAACGATTTCACCGGGCGGTGGATGTGGCCAAGTTTCACTACGGCCCCCTGGTTGATCAGTTGTTGCCAGGGGTCAGAGCCCTGTCGGAACGGCACCGGGAGTATTGCCTGACACACCGCAAACGCACAGATGATGAATTTATGACGCGATTTGGGATCCCGTTCTGACGCCTGGCCTACCAGGGCAGGTTAAAGCGCGCCACGTACCAGTCGTCGTCATGCACCCGGCGGGCCTGGTAATACGCACGCAGATTGGCGGCGGTAGACTCTGCCGCCGCCAGGGCCGCGTACACCACTTGGCGCGGGCCCAGCCGTTCCACCAGCCGGCGGCGGCGTTCCGGCCCCAGGTGCAGGTAGGCCATGCGCACCACGTTATGCATGAATACGGCCGGGTCCAGGGGGTAGGGCCGTTCGGTGCGAAACACATGTTCCACCGTAAGCTGCGGATCGACCCGCAGTTCCCGGCCCAGTAACCAGGCGCGCAGACTGAATTCGGCATCTTCGTGTCCCAGGACCCGGAACAGGCCGTCGAACCCGTCCAGGTCCTGGAAGGTTTGCGTGCGCAGGGCCAGGCAGGTGGTGGCCAGTACGGGTACGGCTGCCAGCCCTGCCGCGGTCGGTGGGGACAGCCAATGGGTCATCAGCCGGTCGTCAAAGGTGAGCCCACAGCCGCGCCGACTCAAGTCGTCTGCCACCGCCACCGCCGGTGCCACCAGATCTACCCCCGGCTGATCCAGGTCGTGCAGCAGCCCGGGCAGCCACCCGGCCCGGGGGATCACATTCCCGTCGCAAAACACCAGCGTGGTGCCGCGGGCATGGGCGGCGCCAAGGTTGCGTGCCGCGGCGGCCCCGATGCCCGGCGTGCGCAGCAAGGCAAATGCCACGCTTCCTGCCCATTCCTGTGCCAGCGCGTCACAGCAGCCGTCTGTCGAGCCGTCGTCCACCACGATGATTTCATAGGCCAGGTCGCCGCAGGTCGCCCGAATGGCGTCGAGGGTAACCCGAATGTGGTGGCCCTCATTCTTAACCGGAATCACAATGGAAACCACAGGCGCCATGGGACCTCCCCCATCCCTGCCAAGGTCGCTGAATGGTTATGAGGTCCCCGGCCCCGGCATGCGCCGGCCAACCGATGCCGCGCATAGCAACATGCCAGCACCTGGGTGCTGGCATGTTGCCTGTGGAACCCCCTTGTGTGGATATTTCGCTAGGGCTTTGGAGGTATAGTGAAATCTTCCAGTGCAGCCTGTGTGGCATAAAACTGGGTGCAAACATCCGGCGGGAGCGTGCACACCGGCGGCAAGGTGCACATCGGCGGCTCGGTAAACTCAAACTGCAGGTCGGCCGCCGTTTTCACGACCAGCGCGATGCCAACTGAGATTGTGATGCTCAGACCCGTGTCTGTAGCCGCGACGGTTACGTCCAGTACCCGGGCGACCTGTTCGCAGCGCACGAACATGCGGTACGGGTCTGGCGCCCAGAGTAGGGCCTTTCCGGAGTAAGAGTACGGAATCTGGTACAACCGTTCCTCGCTGGTCGTCATGTGGCGCAGGATCACACGGGCCGAACCGCCGGCTACCCAGTTAACGGTCCGAAAGTTCGGTCCGCCCAGGAACGAGATCACGCCGCCGCAGGTCTGGCTATTCGACCTGATCTCGGCCTCCACCGGCACCCAATCCGAAGCACTGATGCCGTCTACGTTTAAGGAAAAAGTTTGGCAGTCTTGGATCATGCACTGGTCGAAGATTTTGGTGATCTCCAGACACACGTTGACCGCCATGCCTGACGCTCCTTTCAACCCGACTGCCCCGACCCGACTCCGGAATCATGGGGTGTACAGTCGCCCGGTACACATTATGAAAACTTGGCACCTTGGGGTTACCATGTTTTCTGGCCAGGCGTATGGTAACAGCACAAGCGGCTGTTCGCCAAAGGAGTTGTCTGGCCATGGGAGTGTGCGTCCTCTGTCTGCGGTCGCAGGTGCCTTTGGTGGAACTGCCGGACGGAGAAGCGACCCCTGCGGCCATAGCTCAGCTTTGTATGGTATTAGGACGGCAGGCAGTCGTTGCACCTGATCATCAGGTGGTACATGTAGACTCCCCTTTGGAAAATCGCATCATCGTACTGGATCCCGGCCACGGTGGGTACGACCGCGGCGGGCGCGGGACGGCCGGGTTTGACGAGGCCGACGGTGTTCTGACGGTCGGCCTGCGGTTGGCTGACCAGTTGCGGGCGGCCGGGGCCACCGTTTACCTGACCCGTGAACGGGACGAAACAACGCCCCTGGCCGAGCGCCTGTGCCTGGTGCGGCTGGCCCGGCCCGACCTGCTGATCAGCCTCCACACCGGTGCGGTGTCAAACCCGCGCCGTGCCGGCTCCCAGGTGACCTATTCGTGGGGGGCTTGGCGGCGCAGCCGTCTGCTGGCCCGTGCTATTGCCCGCAGTCTGACAGGCTGCACCGGGCTGCCCGGGAGCGGGACGCGCTTTATGTGGCACGGGCTCCGTCACGACAACCACCTGGCCATGTTGCCCGGTCAGGTTCCGGCAGTGCTGGTTCACCTGGCCAACCACCACCAGCGCAACGAGGAACAGTTGCTGTTACAGAACGATTTCCTGGATGCCTGCGCCCGCGGGCTCTGGCTGGGTATCGCCCTCGCCTGCGCAAGCTGGCGGGGCCAGCCGATTACACCTCCGGTGGAGACCCTGGCTCCCCTTCTGCACCTGCTGGCCGCCGCTGCACCGGCAGCGGCTGATGCCACGCCCGCCGCGCCGGACGCCCTGCCGCCCGTTGCCGGTGCGGCCACGCTGACCACTGAAAGCAGCACTGCCGCACCAACCGCGGTCCCCGGGCCGGTAGCCGATTCTGCCGCCGGACACGCCCCGGCCGATGCCCCCGCCCCGGCTGATGCCCCCGCCCCGGCCGATGCCCCCGCCCCGGCTGATGCCCCCGCCCC
>JAKFDK010000025.1:0-46622 GCA_036676195.1 Clostridia bacterium
CCGAGGTCGTGTTTGGCATGCACGTCATCCTGCCCCCGGGCAAGTGGGACATGCCCCGACCTGCTTTTCTTAGAGGATCAAAAAATCAAAGGGTAGTGAACGCAGAGGCGCGGAATGTGGGCTGCGCGGCCCCTTTGCCGGGTTTCTCACCCGAACGGAACTGGGCTGGGCCTATGAGGGCGAACTGAGCCCGGACTGGGAGACTGATTCCGACACCCTGCACAGGGCGGCCCTGGAACTGGGGCAGACATGGGAAAGCGAAATGTGCCCGCGCACCCACGCCATCACGGCGGAAATCGCACGCATGCGGCCGGAGGAACCACCACCGGCGGCGGCCGTCGCCCTGCTTGACCACCTGTGGGAACTAGTGAAGGAACAGTGGGTGATCCACTTCCGCACCATCATCCCCGCCCAGGTCGCCCTGGAAATCCTCCATGACCAGTACATGGAACTGATCGGCAGCGACGATCCCCTGGCACCCTACCGGCTGCTGGACGGCACGGAGACCGAGACCAATCAGGCCGATATGTTGCTCTGGCAGGTGGCCCAGCGGGCCAGGGAACTGGGTGTGCACCGGATCCTGCTGGAATGTCCGCCGACTCTGGCCCGGGAGCGCCTGCGGGAAACTATCCACGGGCGCCAGGTCCTGCACCAGCTCGATGACTACCTGCTCCGCTTCGGCGGCCGGTCCCGCTGGCACGAACTGTCGCTGCCACGCGAGGTCGAAGCGCCGGAAATAACCTTTGAAAGCCTGCGCCTGTTCCTGGAGCGCGGGGTGCCCCCCGCCATTCGGGTGGAAGAGGGCCGGCGGCTGCAGGCCGAAGCACTGGCCCGCGCCCCGCAACTGGCCGAGGCACTGGCGGCAGCCACCGTGGGCTTTAAGCTCAAGGAAAACCATGTGTATCACATCGACTACCCGGGGCTGCTGGCTGTAAAGGAGGTGCTGCTTGGCTTCGGGCGTCGCCTGTGTGCCGAGGGGCGTCTGGGCGCCGTCGAGGAGGTCTGGATGCTGACCCGGGCGGAACTGCGCGCTTGCCTGTTCGACGAACTGGGTGCGCCGCTGACCGACCTGGTGGCCAGGCGCCGGGCGGATATGGCCCGGGGGCTGGCCGAAGGGGTACGGCCCTACCTGGGTCAGCCACCGGCCGATGCCGAACGCCATGCCGTGAATGAAAAGTTCTACGGCCGCCAGGCTCAAGAGTCCGTCGGGCGCATGCTGAAAGGCACCGGGGTATCGGCCCGGATCGTGCGCGGCCCGGAAGACTGGCGCCGGGTGCAGGCGGGCGACGTATTGATCGCCACCACCACCACCCCGGCCTGGACACCGCTCTTCCCCTCCCTGGCTGCCGTGGTCACGGAAACCGGCGGTATCCTCTGCCATGCTGCCATCGTTGCCCGTGAATATGGGCTGCCTGCCGTCGTGGGCGTGGAAAACGCCACCCAACGCATTCCGGACGGGACCACCGTAGCCGTCAATGGCTCTACAGGCGAGGTCGAGATTCTCAGCCCCGAATCCTGAGCACAACCATGAAAGCCAGCAGACCCCCTGGGGAAGAAAACCCAGGGGGTCTGCCCGACTGCGGCCGATCAGGGCACGCACGGCGGCGCCTCTTCCCGGGCCTCCAGGTCGAGCAGGTCGAGCCGCCGCTGCGGGTGATAACCGGCATAATCAACTCCCGCCCGGACTCGAGAGCGCTCCTCGCCACGGGCCACACAAAGTGCTTCCAGAATATCGCCAATGATGGTTTCGCCCACCTGCAGCCGGTGTGCGGCCGGCCGTGACCGGTGTTGCAGGTCAGCATGCCCCAGCACCGCCGCCACCCCCACCCGCAGTCCGGCCGATACCGCCAGGGCCTGGGCCACCGGCGGTACGGCCAGTTCCCGCCAGGGTACGGTATCGAGGAAACGCCGGGAAACGGCGTGGGGACCGTGACAGGTGACCGCATCGCCCAATCCCGGCAGGCCCAGAGTGCGATTCAGTTCCAGCCGCAGGGCGGTCACCCGGTGGGCCATGGAATCCGGTGTGCGGGCCGGCGGGCGCCGCACATAACACAGGGCCAGGTCAAAGCGGCCGCTGCGGATGCTGCTGATCAGCAGCCGCAGGGGGCCTTCCAGATCGCCAACCATGTCGCCGTCTACGAAGAGCACGCCATCGGCACCGGCCTGGATGGCGAGGCGCGCGCCCGCCGCCCGCGGCACGTCGAGCCCGAGCGCCTCACTGTAAAGGACCGGGCGCACCCGGCGGTCCGCCATACCCTGGATGTCGGTCAGGGTAGTATCGGTGCACCCGTTCACCACCGGAATCACCATTTCCACCGGCAGGCGCAACAGCCGGTGCAGCACCGGTCCAATGCGTCCGGCCTCGTCCCGGGCCGGCACAACCACGGCAAACATGGGCAGCCACCTCCTCCTGCCTCCGGGTGTACTGCCCACACTTTATGAGTCCACCGGGCTGTCCTACGCCCGGCCGGGCAGAGGACCTGCCCGGCCGCGGGCCGCCATCATTTAACAGTCAGCAGCCAGGCACAGGACAACCGGTAGCAGCGTAAAGTGGCCCCCCAGAGGAGGCGTTGCATATGCGAGTTGGCGCCGTGATCGCCGCACGGGACGAAGCACAGACATTGCCGGGGATTCTGCGCACCTTGCAGGCCCTTGGTGTGCAACCCATCACCGTTATTGCCAACGGCTGCCGGGATGAGACTGTCCCGGTCGCCCGCGCCCACGGAGTCCGCGTCATGGAATACCCCGAAGCCCTGGGGTATGACGTGGGGCGGGCGGTCGGCGCTCAGGCCACCCCCGACACTGCCGGGGTGATTTTTCTGGACGGGGACCTGGCCCTGGACCAGGGCGACCTGATCCCCTTCCTGCGGGCCGTCACCGGTGGGATCGACGTAGCCCTGAACCACCTGGACCCGTATATCCGGCCGGCCGCACTGCGGCATCCGGTGTTGGCGGGCAAGCGCTTTTTGAATGCTGCCCTGGGGCGCCCGGATCTGGGTCACAGCACCCTCACGGCTGTGCCGCATGCCCTCAGCCGGCGGGCGCTGGACCTCCTGCGCCCGTCCAGCCTGATGGTCCCCACCGTCGCCCACGTGCGGGCCGTTCTGCACGGGCTGCGGGTCGAGGCCGTGCACGCAGTGGATGTCATTCAGCGCAACCCCCGGCGGCCCGGCACTGACGGCTGTTCCCGGCTCATTCTCGGCGACCAGTTGGAAGCCCTGCACGAGTTGTTGGCCAACCGCGGCCCCCGGGGGGGTTGTACCGATCTGGGCCGCCAGCGCCACCTCGTCCCCCCGGAAATGTAACCTCGCTGTTTACCATTGGCAAACAGCAGCCTGAATAAAAAAAAGCGCCCACCAGCGGCAGGCGCAGTCATGACGGGAATCGTGATGGGGGGAACTCAGGCACAAAGTGCCCTCGCGACGGGGGGACCACCACGACCCGGGGTGGCCCCCAGACCGCCGCGCCGCATAACGGCCGAAGAACCTGTGCCACCTTAGCAGCAGTGTAACACAGATGTGACAGTGTTGTCCATAAGTACACTCTTAGACTTCGTCTTAATTTCATGAGTATTCCATTAAAAACACCTACAAGGGGTGCCCATTACCCTGATTCCCGGGCGACCAGCAGGCTGCACACCAAATGCTGCAGGCTTTCAGGCCTGACCCCATTGCGGCAGGCCATAGCCAGAACACCGAAATAGGCATCAGCTTCCGAGTGGGCCAGGACCTCCTGCAAGAGGTCCTGGGCGGGACCCAGATCACCGTGTAGGAACAGCCGCTCCGGCAACCCCGTTTCCCGGCTCAGGCCGCGCAGCAGCACCTCGTTCAGTTCGGCGCCCCCGGCGAGGAGTATCTCCAGTTCCGTGACACTGCAACGCAGGTGGAATGCCAGCCGTTCCGGCGCAAATTCCGGGTAGCCGCCGTCCACCAGCCATTGCAGCACTTGGCGCGCCCGCTTGCCCGGGTGGCTCAGTTCCCGGAAGGCCCGCAGATCGGCCGGGCGCAGTTGACTCATCTTCAGGCGTACCAACCGGGAGGCATCCGGCGGCGTCAGCCCGAGCAGGTAGTCCACCGAGACACCAAAATACCGGGCCAGCGTGATCAGGTGCTCGGCCTTGAGCCGGCCGAAATCCTTATGCTCACGCTCCAGCGCGCCCAGGTAGCTGTAATGGAGCCCCACCGCCCGTTCCAGTTCCCGCAGACTCTGGTTCCTGGCCTCACGCATCATGCGCAGCCGCTGTCCTGGCGTCAGCAAACCCCCGCCTCCCCGCCCCGGACACGATTCAGGCCATTTATCACCAACCTATATCAAATGTAGCATGTCACTTGATGGATAACTAGCCCACTAAATGAATCATTGAAAAAACTCCGCTTGTCGCCGAAGGGCTGTCTTTACTGAGCAGCAGCTTCCCACTCGACATATAACCGTTCCAATTCCCGCTCCACCGCCTGGTACTCTGCCGTCAGTTCCCGGCCGCGGGGACCCCGGTAGGTTTCCGGATCGGCCAGCACCTGTTCCAGGTCGCGCTTGCGCTCCTCCAGGCGGGTGATGGTATCTTCCAGGCGGCGCAGTTCGGCCTGGACCTTGCGCTGCTCCTTGCCGCGAGCTCTTTCCTCGGCGCGCTGCGGTGCCATCCGCGGCGCGGCAGTCTCCGTGGGGCGGGCAGCCTCCACCGCCACCTGGGCCTGCTCTCTGGCCTGCCGGTAGTCGGAATAACCGCCCGGGTAAACCGCAATCTTACCCTGGTCGACCTCCCACACCTTTGTTGCCACCTGGTCAACAAAATAGCGGTCATGGCTCACAAAGAACAGCGTGCCCGGGAAGCTCAGCAGGGCTTCTTCGAGCACCTGCTTGGATTCCAGGTCCAGGTGGTTGGTCGGTTCATCGAGCAGGAGCACGTTGGCGCCGCTCAGGACCAGTTTGCAAAGGGTGAGCCGATTGCGTTCACCGCCGGAAAGGGCCGCCACCGGGCGGTTCACCATGTCATCGCCCCGGAACAGGAAGCGTGCCAACAGCGACCGGGCGGCGAAAATCGTCATGCCTGGAAGCCCCAGCAGTTCGTCCAGCACGGTGCCACGGCCGTCCAATTGGTTCAGTTCCTGGCTAAAGTAAGCCCGCTGCACGCCGACCCCCCACCAGTAGCTGCCGGCGGTGGGAGAGACCTCACCGTGGATGGTCCGCAGCAGGGTCGTTTTGCCCACCCCATTGGCCCCGAGCAGGGCTACCCGTTCGCCCCGGACCACCTCCAGGTTGACGCCGGTGAACAGCAACCGGTCCCCGTACGCTTTGGTCAGGCCGTCCAGTTTGAGCACATCTTCACCGCTCTGGATATCCTGCGCCAGGTGCAATTTCATGTTTTGCCGCTGCACCGGTCGGTCGGCGCCCTGCATCCGGCTTTCCAGCCGCTCCAGCTTCCGCTCGCGATCGTGGGCCTGGGTGGCGCGGTTGCCGGCTCCGTACTTGCGGATATAGGAGCGCAGTTTCTCCGCCTCGTCCTGCAGCCTGCCCCATTCTTCCGCCTGCTGGTGCAGCCGCTGCTCCCGGGCGGTCAGATAGTGGCTGTAGTTGCCATGGTACATGTGGACCGCGCCCCGCTCCAGCTCCAGCACGCGGCCCACCACGTGATCCAGAAAGTAGCGGTCATGAGAAACCACCAGGGCCGAGGCCCGGACCTGTTTCAGGTATCCTTCCAGCCACTCCACAGCCGCCAAGTCCAGGTGGTTGGTCGGCTCGTCCAGCATCATCAGGTCGGGGGCGCTCAACAACAGTTTGGCCAGACCCACCCGCACCTTCTGCCCGCCGGACAGCACCCGAGTCGGCAAGCTCAGTTGTTCTTCCTGAAAACCCAGGCCAAACAGGACGGCCCGCACCCGGGTACCGGCTTCATACCCGCCGGCGACTTCATAGCGGACCGAGAGCCGTCCGTAATCAGCCATCAGCTCATCAAGGGCCGGACCCGGTGCTGTGCTGCCCATTTTTTCCTCCAGGCTGCGCAGTTGAACCTCCCAGCGCTTCAGGTGCCCAAAGGCGCTTTCGGCCTCTTCCAATACCGTCCGCTCCGGGACCAGATCGGGGTCCTGGGACAGGTAGGCCACCCGGGCCCCGGGGGCCACGGATACCCGCCCCTCTTCCAACTCCGTCAGACCGGCGATGCCTTTGAGCAGTGTGGTCTTTCCGGCTCCGTTCGGCCCGACCAGAGCCATGCGTTCCCCCTCGTTGATCAGGAACGAAACCCCGCTGAAGAGCTGTTCGTGGCCCACATATTTACCTACGTCCTGCAGCGTCAGGATCGCCACGCCATTCGCCTCCATCTATACATAAAAGGGCCGTGGCCACGCGTACGCGCCACGACCCGAAGCAGTACGCCGGTCAGGCGGCGCCCCGCGCTTGCGCGGGCAGCGCCCCCAATCGCCCGAATATCCCTTGTATTTTACGGCAGGTCCCGAGGCTGTGTCAAACACGCCACCGCTATACAGACAGCAGGCAGTCGGCCAGACGCTCCGGGGCCGAAAAGAACGGCGAGTGGCTGGTGTTCAGAAAGAATACCTTTTCGCAGGGAAGCGCCGCATACATGCTCTTCTGGGAGGAGTGACTTGGCGCGGGCCACGTCCTCGTCCGGGCAGTCGGCGTAAAACGCCGGCTTGATGGCCTCGTCTTTCATGGTTGCGTAACCCTCTGCCTCGTTGATGATCAGGTTAGGCAAGACCATGGCTTTTATAAGTAAATATGTCATACGGAGTATCTAAGAAAATATTGCAACTATATGATTACAAAGTCTAAATATATCGATTATAATCTTATTGTTGGTCAGCGACAGTACTGGGGGGATATGAAGGTGGAATGTGCGGCTGAAGTGGTGGCCCGCAAGTACATTGCCGCCCTGAACAAAGGGGATACGGAGCAAATCTTCGCCTTATTTGCCGACGATGCCGAAGTCGTCTATCCGGGCGGCGGCCAATTGGCCGGAACCCATGCCGGTAAGGAGGCGATCCGTAAGCTCTATAGCCCCAAGGCCAGCCAGTTGATCCGGGAGTTTGAAACTACCATCATCAACACGGTCAGCCGGGGCGGGATTGTGGCCATGGAATTTCAATCTCGCATTGTCGGCAACGAACAGTTTGCGGCCTTCAATACCTGCGGCTCCCTGTTCATGGACACCTGTAACGGCCAGATCCAGCGCCTTGCGATCTATCTGGCCCAACCCACCGCGATCCGCATCGGCGGGAAGGATCTGGCAGAGCAACTGTCCGTAGCCGACATGGGCATGCTGGCCGCCGTGGCCTGGGCAGTCGTCTGATCTGATTGCTGTGCCGGGACGGGGGGCGCCTCTGCCACAAGCGCTGACCAACGGGGCGTCCCCGATCCCGTTCATCCGGAGGGTAGCAGTATGATGGTTCGGCCACCTCTTTATGTGGTCTGGGAAGTGACCCTGCGCTGTAACGCCCGGTGTGTGCACTGCTACTCAGCGGCCGGGCCATGGATGACCGCGGCCGCCGAGCCCACCACCGCCGAGGCCCTGGACATCATTGATCAACTGGCTGATGCCGGCGTACTGGTGCTGGGCTTCTCGGGCGGCGAGGCACTGCTGCGCCCGGACTGGCCGCAACTGGTGGGACATGCCCTGCACCGCGGGTTGCGGGTGACCGTTGGGACCAACGGCAGTGTCATCACGGATCCTGTGGCGGCCCAACTGAAGGAGCTGGGCATCCACAGTGTTACCGTCAGCCTGGACGGCGCCACCGCCGCTGTCCACGAACACATCCGCAAGGTGCCCGGCCTGTTCGACCGCGCCGTGCACGGCATTGAGCTCCTGGTCCGGCACGGTGTCCCCGTTATCGTCGGCTTTACTCCCATGCGCCACAACTACGGCGACGCCCGGCCGGTGGTGGAACTGGCCTGGCGGCTCGGAGCCAGTAAGGTGAATTTATCCGAATTTCTGCCGGTGGGCCGGGGGACCCTCGACCTGGCCCTGACGCCGGCCGAACTGCATGCCGTGCTGCGCCAGTGGCTGGATCTGGAGCGGGAGTTCCGGGGCCGCATGCGCCTGACCTGGCACGACTGCCGGGTGGCGCTGCTGGTTGAAGAGGCACAGCGCTACGCCTATAAGGGATGTGGAGCGGCCGTCACCACCGGCCGCATCATGCTGAACCTGGATGTCACCCCGTGTATTGCCTTGCCCGTCCCGGCCGGCAATCTGCGGCAACTCCCGTTCCGCCAGATCTGGAACACCGCACCACTGCTGCAGCGGTTGCGGGACCGGGACCAGATCCAGCAGGGGAACTGTGCCGCCTGCCTGCACAAATATACCTGCGGCGGATGCCGGGCGGTGGCATACGCGGCCAGCGGCGACCCCTTTGCCGGCGACCCTTACTGTTGGCTGGTCCCGGAGCCGCCGGCCCCGGCCGGGCCCGGATCCGCCGCCGCACCATAGGGAGGAGTCACCCATGCTGACTATGTTCGACCCGCGCCAGATTCCGACCCTGCGCCAGGATATTATCCGGCGGGACGAGGGTAACGGTGAACTGTTATTGTACAACCCGGATACCGATCAACTCCACCTGGTCAAGGGCCTGGGACGCCTGGTCGTTGAGCGCTGTACAGGCCGGGATACCCTGGCTGCGATTATCAGCGACCTGTCCGCCAGCCACCAGGAACTGGCCACGCCCTATGGCCAGGCCTGCCTGGGACGATTCGTGCGGGAACTGCTGGAACGGGATCTGCTGCAGGCGGTGAGCGCATAGCCATGGTGCAATTCCCGTATCATGCCGTCTACTCCGTGACCAACCGCTGCCCGCTGGAGTGCGTTCATTGTTCGGCGGCGGCCGGGTCGGCACGGACCGATGAATTGACCACGGCCGAGGCCCTGGATGTGCTCAGCCAGTTGCGCGCCGCCGGCGTCTTCGACCTGGCTGTCTCCGGCGGCGAGCCATTGCTGCGGCCGGATATCTGGGACCTGCTTCACCACGCTGTGGCCCTGGGCTTTCGGGTGGGGATCGGCAGCAGCGGGCTGCCGCTGACCCAAGACAACGTCGCCCGGCTCGCTGACAGCGGCGTGCACCGGGTGCAGATCAGCCTGGACGGTCTGGCCGCCACCCACGACCGGGTCCGGGGCCATCAGGGGCTGTTTCAGCGGGCCCGGGCGGCAGTGGAGCAGTGTGTGGCGGCCGGCATCCGCACTCATGTCTGTTTTACCCCGCACCGGTTGAACCACCACGAACTGGAGTCCGTGGTGCAGCAGGCTGTGGCCTGGGGCGTCAGCTTGATCAATGTTTCTCAGTTTGTCGCTACCGGCCGCGGCACCCAGGCCCTGAACCTGTCCCCTGGGGAGCAGGAGGATCTGTTCCGGCGCTGGCGGCTTTTGCGGGATCAATACCGGAGCCAGGTGGTTTTTACCTCGCACCTGGCCCGACGGAGCCTGGTCGATGATGAAGTCAACTGCATGCCGGGCTTCCGGGGCTGTCAGGCCGGACAGGCCTTGTGTGCCATCGACCCGTGCGGCAACGTCTTCCCGTGTGTCATGCTGCCCACCGCCCTGGGCAACCTGCGCCAACAGCCGTTCCGGGCGATCTGGGGTGAATCACCGCTGGTGCATGCCTTGCAGGACCGGACCCGCGTCGGCGGCTACTGCGGCGGTTGCCCGCACCTGGAGCGCTGCGGCGGTTGCCGGGCGGCCGCCTACGCACACACCGGCGACCCGCTGGCGGCCGACCCCGACTGCTGGCTGTTCGCCCCCCCCCCGGCCCGGGCGGGGGGAGACCGATGAGCACGCCGCCGCTGGGCTGGCAACTGCGTGAGGGCCTGCTGGCCTTGCGCTACCCCGAACGGGCGGCGCTGTGGGACTGGCAGACCGGGACGGAACAGCCCCTGTCCACCTCGGCTTTTTCCGCCCTGGCCGCCTGGGTCTGCCGGGGGCCGGAACCGACGCCCGGCCCGGGCGCCGGTCCGGAGCACGACCCGCTGGTACCGGCCGGTGTGCTGAGACCGGTGTGGACCGCCGACGGCTGGGTGGATGCCCTTCTGGCCCGCCGGTTGGAACAACTGGCCGATCTGCCCCCTGACGCTCCCACTGCGGCCGCCGCCGTCTATCGGGCCATCCGTGACGGTCATGCCGCACGCAAGGTCATTCATTTTGACCATTACCAGATGCCGGCGCAACCGGCGACGGCCTGCCGGCGCGTGCACCTGCTGGCTGAAGCCGCCGGCCCGCAACCGGTGCTGCTGCTGGGGGACGACGACCTGCTCTCCCTGGGGCTGGCCGCCCTGGGCATCCCCACCCACACCGTGGACATTGACGGCCACCTGCTCCGATTCATCCGTCAGCTCGCCCCCCAGACTCAGACGCACCATTCCGACCTGACCACCGGCCTGCTCGGCGCCCTGCAGGAGAAATTCGCCGTCGTCTTCGGTGATCCCATGTCCACCTATCCCGGTGTGCAGGCGTTTGTGGCTTCTGCCCTGTCCGCCCTGGCCCCGGGCGGCATCCTTTTCCTGTGCGGTCACCCGCGGCTACGGATCATCTTTGAACACCTGCAGAGCACATACCGGCTGCGGTTGCTGGCCTGTCACCGGGACTTCAACGCCTATTACTCCCCCCGCACCGTTTCACCGCTGGATGACAGGAAGGACCTTTATGTACTTACCCGTGCTTGAATCCATCTCGTCCCACCTGGGCTGCCCGCGCTGCCACGGCCCGCTGTCGCCGGTCCGCCCGGAGCCGGACGGGGTGGGCGGCAGCCTGCATTGCCCGGCCTGCGCCGAACTCTACCCCATCCGGGGCCACGTCCCCGTGCTTCTGCCCGAACGGGAACTGACGGCTTGCTGCCGGCAGGCCCGGCGACCCCTGGCCGGTATCGGTGCCTGGCTCCGCCACCTGCAAGCCCATACCCTGGCCCGGGTCCTGTCTGCCCCCGGCGCATCGGACGGACCGCACCAGGACCCCCGGCACATTGAACTGGTCCGGCGCTACCTGCAGTTCCGCAGCGGGCGTCCGCCCGGCCTGGTGTTGGATGTCGGGGCCGGCGGCGCGGCCCGGCGCAGCCAATTTTCCCAACTGACCTACGTGGCCCTGGACCCGGTAATCCCGGCTGACGGGGCAGCCGGTGCCGGGGTTATGCGGCTGCAGGCGGCGGCGGAATATGTGCCCCTGCGCAGCCGCGTGGCTGACCGGGTGCTGGCCACTGAGGTGATGCCTTACCTGCTGGATCCGGCACGGGCGCTGGCGGAGATGGTGCGGGTGCTGCGCCCGGGCGGGCACCTGTTCCTGTTTGCGCCTGCCGAGGTCCCGGCGGCGGCCCGCCTGGCTTCCCATCTGCCGCCGGACTGGTACCGCCAGCAACTGGCGCATGTTTTTCACCGGCTGGAGATCATGGAAGACAGCGGCTTCCACTACATTTGGGGATGGGACCGGCGAACGCAGACGAGCAGGGGGATGAGTGGTGACCAAACAGAAGGTGCACTTTGCTCCTGATAAGGATACCTGGCACCCATCGGTGCTGCCCGGGCAGATTGTGGTGGTCTCAACCGTGAATGCTCAGGGGCGGCCCAACCTGGCGCCGAAGAGCTGGATCACCATGGCGGCGTTTGCCGGACCCATGCTGGCGTTTGGCTGCAATACCGGGCATACCACCTGCCAGAATATCCAGGCGACCGGTACCTTCGTCATCAACATTCCGGCGGAACAGGACGTCGAGCGGACCTGGGCACTGATTCGTACCTCCGGGGAAGAGCGGATACAGCAGTCCGGGTTTACCCTGATCCCGTCCCAAATGGTGGCACCCCCGCTGGTGGCGGAGTGCCGGGCTCACCTGGAATGCGAGTTCGACAGTCTGAAACAGTTTGGTGACGAAGTCCTTGTTTTCGGCCGGGTGGTGGCGGCCAGCATCGATGCAAACTGCCTGGCCGGTGAGCCGGTACAGCAATACTGTGCCCTGCGGCCGATCTTTTTCCTGGAAGACGGCACCTATGGTGCCATCGAGACTGCCAAGCAGATCGGCCGGGAATGGCCCGCCGATCACCGGCTGTTTGTTGTGCAACTGGGGGCGTTGCCGGAAGAGGACCTGGCCCTGGTGCATGCGCATGTCGCCTTCCTGCAGACCTTGCGGCACAGCGGGCAGTTGGTGGCCGGCGGCCCCTTCGCCGATGAGCCCGGTGTCGGTGGCTGGTCAGGCACTCTGTCCCCCGGCGAGGACTCCGGCCTGTATATTCTGAACATAGCATCACCGGCCGAAGCCGAAGAACTGGCCCGGCAGGACCCCCTGGTGCAGGCCGGCGCCTCCTGCCGGGTCAGACCGTGGATGCGGACGTTTTGAAAAAAGCGCCCCACTGTCCCGGCCAGGGCAGTGGGGCGCCTGTTTCATTGGATGGCGGGCAGCGGGCTACGACCGCAGTTCGGCGCCCAGGGTCGCCAGCGCCCGGCGGACCTGGCTGTGGGCCGCCTCGACCTCGGCGTCGGTCAGAGTGCGGTCCGTGGCCCGGTAGGTGATGGAGTAGGCCAGCGACCGCTTGCCGGCCGCCACCTGCTCGCCCTGATACAGGTCAAAGAGCCGCACGTCCTCCACCAGATCGCCCCCGGCCGACCGAATCGTCGCCAGCAGCGTGTCCGCCGGCACGTCCTGACCGATCACCAGGGCCACGTCCCGAAGGGCGGCCGGGAAGCGCGGCACCGGCCGGTACGGCCGGATCTCTACCGTTGCCTCGGCCAGCACGGCGAAGTCCAGGTTGGCCACATACGTGCGGCCAGACAGATCCCAGGCCGCCTGTACCTCCGGGTGCAACTCCCCGAGCAGGCCGGCCGGGCGGCCGCCGATTTCCAGGGCGGCGGTGCGGCCAGGATGCAGGAACGCCTCGGTGGCAGGGACCCAGCGATAATCCCGGATCCCCAGGCCGTCGAGCAGGTTTTCCACCTGCCCCTTCACAGCATAGAAATCAACCGGCCGGGCCGGGGTGCCCCAGCCCTTGGCCTGCATGTTGCCAATGGCCGCCAGCCCGAGGAACCACTTTTCCGTCGGCAGCACGGCATCCTGCACCGGCCAGTACACCTTGCCGATTTCAAAGACCTTCAGGTCACGCACCTGCCGGTTCACGTTATACTGCAGCACATCGAGCAGGCTGGCGACAATGGTGGTGCGCAGGGTGCTGCGCTCATCGTACAGGGGGTTGGCCAGGGTCAGTGCCTGCCGCCGCCAGTCATCGGCGGGCAAACGCAGCCGGTCGTAGATCTTGGGGTGCACCAGGCTGTAGGTCATCACCTCATCCAGCCCGGCCCCGGCCAGGATCCGCCGGGCGGCCAGTACCACCTCCTGCTCCCGCAGGCGACCACCACGGGTGGTGTTGCCCCTGGGCAGGGTGGCCACAATCTCGTCGTACCCCACCTGGCGGGCGATCTCTTCCGCCAGGTCATCCTCAATGCCCAGGTCCAGGCGCCGGGTGGGTACCACGGCCAGAATGATCTCGGCCTCGTCGGCTGCCCACTTCTTCACCAGTTCACCGGCCCGGCGGATCTCCGCCCGCAGGGCCTCAGCCCAGGCAGCATAGGCGTGCTCATCCTGCGGCACGGGGCTGACCTGATGGGCGGCCGCCCAGACCGGTCCCTCGCCCGGGTCGGCCAGATCGGTCAGGATCTCCTCGCCTGCCATCATCTTGAATCCCAGGCGTTCCAGCAGGGTCATGGCCTTCTGCATGCCCACCTCCAGGCCCATGATGGTGCGCAGGCGCGGCATCCGTCCCGGAATCACCCGCGGCGCATAAGCCCGGGGGTACACGTCGAGAACGCCGGGCACCACCCGGCCGCCGCCCAGTTCCACCATCAGTTCCATGGCCCGGTCCAGGGTCCGCACCATGCCCGAGGGGTCCACCCCTTTGGTGAAGCGGCTGGCGGCCTCGGAAGGCAGGTTATACCGGCGGCTGGTCTGCCGGTTGTTGATGTTATGGAACCAGGCCGCCTCCAGGAAGATGGTCGTGGTGGCAGCGGTGACCTCCGACTCGCCACCGCCCATCACGCCGGCAATGCCCTGGGGCTTCTCGGCGTCAGCAATGACCAGCACGTTCTCGTCCATCACCCGGCGGTTGCCGTCCAGGGTGGTCATTTCCTCCCCGTTCCCCGCCCGGCGGGCATTCAGAAGGGAGCCGGCCAACTGGTGGTAGTCATAGGCATGCAGAGGCTGTCCCAGCTCCAGCATGACAAAGTTGGTAATATCCACGATGTTGCTGATCGGGCGCATGCCGGCGGCCCGCAGTCGCTTCTGCATCCAGAGCGGAGAGGGCTGTACCTGCACGCCCTCGATCATCCGCCCGGCAAAGCGCATGCACAGGTCGGGAGCGGCAATGCGCACCTGCATCCGTTCCCGGATGTGCGCACCGGGAGTCTCGGTGATGCGGGGCTGCGGCCAGCGCACCTCCTGCCCCGTGGCGGCGGCGTATTCCTGAGCCACCCCCACCATGCTCTGGGCGTGGCTGGCGTAGTTAGCCGTCAGGTCCAGTTCCAGCACGGTGTCATCCAACCCCAGCAACTCCACGCAGTCGGCACCCGGCGGGGTATCCGGGGGCAGAATCATGATGCCGTCGTGGCCCTCACCGATCCCCAGTTCGTCGGGGGCGCAGAGCATGCCATGGGACTCCACCCCGCGCAGGTTGGTCACGCCCAGTTCCTTCCCGCCGGCTACAGTGGACCCCGGTACCGCTACCGGCACCCGGTCGCCGACCTGTACGTTCTGGGCGCCGGTCACAATCTGCAGGGTCCGCTCGCCGGTATGAACCTGGCAGACCCACAGGGTGTCGGCCTGCGGATGCCTGGCCATCGCCTCCACCAGGCCTGCCACCACACCGCGTACCCCCTGGTTCAGGGGCCGGATCACCTCGACGGTCAGTCCGGCCGCCGTCAGCCGCCGGGCCACCTCCTGCGGGCTCTCCGTGACGGTTACATATTCCTTCAGCCAGTTAATTGATACTTGCATGCTCCGTCACCCCCTTAAAACTGCCGCGCGAAGCGCAGGTCGTTGTTGAAGAAATAGCGCAGGTCGTCGATCTGGTACATCAGCATGGCCATGCGTTCGATGCCATAACCAAAGGCAAAACCGGTGACCTCCTCCGGGTCGTAGCCGCCATTGCGCAGCACCACCGGATGCACCATGCCGCTGCCGCCAATCTCGATCCAGCCGCTTTGCTTGCAGACCCGACAACCGCGCTGCTGGCAGAAGGGGCAGGAAATGTCCATTTCTGCACTGGGCTCGGTGAAGGGGAAATAGGAGGGGCGCAGGCGCACGCCGGCCTTGGGCCCGATCAGACCGCGGGCCATTTCCAGCAGGGTGCCCTTGAGGTCGCCCAGGGTGATGCCGCGGTCCACCACCAGGCCCTCCACCTGGTGGAACATGGAGGAGTGCGTGGCGTCTTCGAAGTCACGCCGGAAAACACGGCCGGGCACGATCACCCGTACAGGCAGATCCGGAGCCTTGGCCTGCATATAGCGGATCTGGCAGGGCGAGGTATGGGTGCGCAGCAGAACCTCGTCGCTGACAAACAGGCTGTCCTGGGCATCCCGGGCCGGGTGGCCCTTGGGGATGTTCAGGGCCTCAAAGTTGTACCAGTCTGTCTCCACTTCCGGGCCGACGAATACGTCGTAGCCCATGGAGATGAACAGGTCCTCGATGCGGGTCCGCACCTGGTTCAACAGATGCAGGTGGCCGGTGCCCACCGCCGTGCCGGGCAGGCTGATGTCAATGCGTTCCGCATCCAGGCGGGCCGCCTGCTCCGCCTGCTTCAACTCTGCCTCCCGCTGCGCCAGAGTGGCTTCAATGGCCCCGCGCGCCTGGTTGCAGGTGGCTCCGAATGCCTTGCGCTCCTCCGGTGCCAGCTTGCCAATCTGTCCCATTAACAGCGAAAGCTCGGCCTTCTTGCCCAGGTAGCGCACCCGCAGATCCGCCAGTTCGGCCGTACTCCCGGCCTGACTGATTGCAGCCGATGCTTCCGCCGCAATCAGGGATACCCGCTCGATCATTCCGTGTCACCAGCCCCTGTAAAATAAAAATCCCCGTCCCTGGTCAGGGACGGGATGTTTCCCGCGTACCACCCTGGTGAAACCCCCGGCGGGGGCTGCACTTGCTGCCCGGACACGGCCGCTGTGCGGCTTATGCCCTTGCCCGTTAACGGAGGCTTCCGTCTCCCCCTACTACCTGGACCCCCGGGCGGCGGGGGTCGGCGGCTTCAGGGGAGCAGCTCCGGAGGGAACTTCCGACCGCCGGCGGAGCAGAGGCTTACAGCCACGGCCTCTGTCTCTGTGCACCGCACTGACGATGTACTTTCCTCCATCCCAGCCATTACACAATCCCTATTTTACCACGGACCCTACTGGAGAGTGAAGCGCTTGTACATCAGGTAGAAGATGACTGAGCCGGTTTTCAGGAAGAGCTGCCAAAACACCTCAGCGGGGGCCAGGCCAACCACTCCCTTTCCAGCAGGGTATGAACTATCTGACACCTCCCATTGTACCACAGTGGCGGGACCGGTCGCAACGCCGTCAGTGTTTTCCAGCCATTCGCTGGCGCAGTGCCTCATATAGCAGCAGACTGCCGGCCACTCCGGCGTTCAGGCTCTCAGCCGGACCCGGCATGGGAATCCGCACAACGGCGGTCGCCCGGGCCAGGGCTGCCGCGCTGGGACCGGCCCCCTCATTGCCGATCACCAGGGCCACCGGATTCCGCCAGTCCACCTCCCAGGGCAATGCCTCGCCCCGGGCATCCGCCACCACCACAGCAAAACCGCGGTCCCCCAGCACCTGCAACGCTTCGGTGGTATCCGGCTCCCGGACCACCGGCAGCCGGAACAGGCTGCCCATGCCGGCCCGTACACATTTGGGCGCGAAGGGGTCCACCGCGCCTCCGGCTACCACCAGGCCTGTCCCGCCCAGGGCCGCACAGGCCCGAGCCAGGGTTCCCAGGTTGCCCGGATCCTGCAAACCGTCACACACCACCACCAGTCCGGGGGCGAGTTCCTCCGGGCGTGCCCCGGGCAGCCGGAACACACAGACGATCCCCTGCGGGGTCTCTGTATCGGCGACTGTCTGCAGTAACCCACGGGGAACCTCGTAAGCGCGCACCCCGGCGGACGAGAGCTGATTCAACAGGAGGGCGCCCCGGGACTTTTCCAGCAGGTCTGCGCAGAAAAAGCAGTGGCTGATGGAGATCCCGGCCGCCACCGCCTCTTCCGCCAGGCGGATCCCCTCCAGCACCCCCAGACCTGACCGGTCGCGCTCCCGGCGCTTTTCCAGGAGCAGGCGGGTCTGTTTGATCAACGGGTTGTGGGGGCTGGTAATATCCGCCATCATCAAGTCACCCTTTAGCCATTTCATCCAGCCGGCTCAAACCGCTCACATCGCCGGCCAGCACCATGATGTCTCCCGTCATGACCTGATCATCGGCCCCGGGGTTGATCAGAATATCCTCCCCGCGGCGCAGGGCAACAACGGAGAGCCCGAAGCGGGCCCGCAACTGCAGGTCACGCAGGCTCTTGTCGGCCATGCCCGCCGGCGCCGGCACCTCGACCACGCGGTAGGCCGGGGTCAGTTCAATGGCGTCAAGGGCCGCACCGGACAACAGGTGATGGGCCACGCGGGTCCCCATTTCCCGCTCCGGATAAATGACGTGATCGGCCCCTACCTTGGCCAGGAGTTTGCCGTGGGTCTCTCCCGAGGCCTTGGCCACCACCCGCCTGACACCGCACTCCTTCAACTGCAGGGTGAGCAGCACGCTGGCCTCCAGATCATTGCCGACTGCCACAACCACCGCGTCGAAGTTGTGCAGCCCCAATGCCCTGATCTGGTCCTCATCGGTACAGTCAGCCTGCACGACGTGGGTCAGATCATGGCGGACCTGCTCAACCCGCGCCTGGTCCTCATCGATCCCCATCACCTGATGGCCCAGTGACTCCAGGGTCCGGGCTACGCTGCTGCCAAACCGCCCGAGGCCGATTACAGCAAATGTCTTGATCATCCGATCATCACCCGTTCATCGGGGTATTGGATGGCCGCTTTGGGCTTGCGGCGCTCAGCCAGGGCCACGGCCAGGGTCAGCGGACCGACACGACCGGTGTACATCATCAGGGTGATGATCAGCTTCCCCGCCGTGGTCAGACTCGGCGTGAGCCCGGTGGAAAGCCCGACGGTGCCGAAGGCTGAAACTGTCTCAAACAGTACCGGCGCCAGATCCTTGCCTTCGGTCACCAGCAGAACCGTGGTAACCAGAAACAGCCAGCCGAGGGAAATGGCCACGATTACCCAGGCCTTGTACACGACATCGCCGGGCAGGCGGCGGCCCTGAATTTCAATGTCGTGCTCGCCGCGAATCGAGGTTTTCAGGGCCAGGCCAATGACGGCAAAGGTAGTGGTCTTGATGCCGCCGCCGGTGGAGGCCGGGGAGGCACCGATGTACATGAGCACGCAGGTCAGAAACAGTGAGGCCTGGTGCAGCGAGCCGGTCGGAATGATCTCAAAGCCAGCCGTCCGGGGTGTGACGGCCGTAAACCAGGCCGCCAGGATCCGGGCCGGCCACGAGAGTCGCCCGAAAGTCTCGGGGTTGGACCACTCCAGCCCCAGGAACAGGAGCGTGCCCACCAGGATCAGGCCGGCACTCACCGTCAGCACCATGCGGCTGTGCAGGCTGAGCCGGGACCAGTTCAGGCGATGGCGCCAGGCTTCCTGGATCACAGTGAAGCCAATGCCGCCGAGGAAAATCAGCAGGCCAATGGGGACAACCACCAGCGGGTCAGTGGCAAAGCCACGCACACTGGTCGAAAACAGATCGAACCCGGCATTATTGAATGCCGAAACCGTATGAAACGCCGCCAGCCAGAGCGCCCGCAGGGGGCTGTAATCCGACAGAAAACGCAGGAACAGAATCAAAGTGCCGATGCCTTCCACAATGAGTGTCACCCGAATGACATCCCTGGCCAGGCGTACCACTCCGGAAGGAGCAGTCTGGCCCAGGGCCTCCTGCAGAACCACACGCTCGCGCAGGGAAATGCGCTTGCCGGTCAGCAGCGCAATGGAGGTGGACAGGATCACGATGCCCAGGCCACCGGCCTGGATGAGCCCCATGATAATGCCCTGCCCCAGTGGAGAGAAATCCCTGGCGGTGTCCAGCACGATCAGACCGGTCACGCACACAGCCGAAGTCGAGGTAAACAGGGCGTTGACAAAGCCCACACTGGCGCCGGAAGCAGCCGAAGCCGGTAGGGCCAGCAGCAGGGCCCCCACCAGAATCAGGCCGGCGAAGCCCATGACCAGAATCTGCGCCGGGCTGAAGGAAGGGCGCGCCCATGCGGGCCTGGCCCCGGCCGACCGGCCCTGGGTACGCGTCACGACGCTTCCTCCAGTTCCACCAACCCTTTGTCCGGTCCGATAACCACCAGCAGGTCGCCTTCCCGCAGCCGGTCATCGGGGCTGGGCGGAGTGATGACCCGGCGCCCGCGTTGCACTGCCACCACGGTCACCCCGTACTTTTGCGGCAGCGCCAGTTCCAGCAGGGTGCGGCCGGCCAGCCGGGAACTGACCGCCAGTTCCAGCATGCTGTGGGATGGTGACAGCCGGACGTAGTCACGTACCTGGGCGGCCACCATGTTGTGGGCCACCCGCACACCCATGTCCCGCTGGGGGTATACCACCCGGTCAGCCCCACAGCGCTCCAGGGCCTTCCCATGCTGCTCCGTCACGGCCTTGGCCACTACCCGCGGGACCCCAAGCTCCTTGAGGTTCAGGGTACAGAGAATGCTGGCCTCCATGCTGTCACCGATCGCCACCACCGCCGTGTCACAACCGGGCACGCCGAGCACCCGCAGTGACTCAATGTCCGTGGCGTCACAGCGGGCAACCCGGGGCACCAGATGGCTCATTTCCTGAATCCGGGCCAGCTTACTGTCCAGACCCAGAACCGTCTGCCCCTCCTCCAACAACGTGCGAGCAACACTGGCCCCAAACCGACCAAGACCAATTACGACGAAAAACCGGGCCAACGCCCATCCCTCCATCCAACATGGGGGCAGTTGCCCTCTTCCGCACCCGCTTGCTGCCATGGTTGGAAATACTGAAACCCACATCCCGCGGTGGCGCACAGGCTCCAGCCCTCGGGGCTGACGTTCTTGAGCATCATTATAGCATTTTCCCAGCCGAGTACCATGCAAACGGCCCGGCCGCACTGCGACCGGGCCGACCGACAGGGACTTACAGGCTGGCCTTGGCTTTGGCCACCAGTTGGGTGAAGGCAGCCGCATCACGTACAGCCAGGTCAGCAAGCATCTTGCGATTCACGAAAACACCGGCCCGCTTGAGGCCGTTCATCATCCGGCTGTAGCTCAGACCGTTGATGCGGGCGGCAGCATTGATTCGGGCGATCCAGAGCCGCCGGAAATTCCGCTTCTTCAGTCGGCGGTCACGCCGGGCATAGAACAAGGAATGCAGGACCTGCTCATTGGCCGGCCGGAAGAGCTTATGGCGCCCGCCATAGTAGCCCTTGGCCAGCTTGAGGATCTTCTTATGGCGCCGCCGGGTATGCGGGCCGGTCTTGACGCGAGCCACAGATATACCTCCTCAGTTGAAACCGGCTTTTTTTAAAGGTAAGGAACCAGGCGCTTGATCTTGGCTTCCATAGTGTCATGGACCAGCCCGGATGCACGCAGGTGGCGCTTACGCTTACGGGACTTATGGGTCGCCAGGTGGCTCTTGAAGCCCTTATTGCGCTTCAGATGCCCGCCTCCAGTGGCGCGAAACCGCTTGGCAGCACCGCGGTGGGTTTTCGTCTTGGGCATTGGTGGTCCTCCTCCTTGATGTAACGCCACCGCTGAGGTGGCGGGACATTTATTCGGCTTTTTCGACCGGGGCCAGATCGGCCCGGCGTTCCGGCTTGACCGCCGGCTGCTCTTTGGGGGCCAGAATCATGATCATGTTGCGGCCCTCAACCTTGGCGACCCGCTCCACAATACACAAATCCTTGATCCGATCCAACATGCGGTCCAGCACGGCTTTGCCCAGTTCGGCGTGAACGATCTCCCGCCCGCGAAACATGATCGTGGCCTTGATCTTGTCGCCTTCCAGAAGGAATTTCTCGGCGTTCTTGACCCGCACTTCGAAGTCATGCTCCGAAATGTTCGGCCGCATCTTGATTTCCTTCAGGTCGATAATCTTTTGCTTCTTCCGGGCCTCACGATCACGCTTAGACTGCTCATACTTGAACTTGCCAAAGTCCATGAGCCGGCAGACTGGCGGCTTGGCCAGTGGCGCGACTTCCACCAGGTCCAACCCACGCTCGCTACCCATGCGCAATGCATCGCGGATATTGAGGATCCCCAGCTTTTCACCAGTATCCGTAACCACGAGCACCTCGCGGGCCCGGATCTGATCATTCACCCGAAGCTGTTGCTCCTTGCTGATAAGGTGACACCTCCCACAAAATAAGAGACCCCAGCATTGAAAGGCGGGTGGCCCTGTCAGCCACCCGCGTGTAGACAACGATGATGCCGGTCCGCACAAATGTGCGACGGCGCATCGGTCCCCTGAACCTGTGCTGGCATAGCCGCACGGTGAGAAGCGGTGGCTTCTGCTTGATGGGATACCTTTGAATATGCAATTGACTAGCTTAGAATAGCACGGCTGGCAATCGGCGTCAAGCAGAACTCCCTAGTCGGTTGGTGCGGGCTGCCTCAGCGCCGGCAACTCACCGAGCTCCCGTGAGCGTTCGGTGGCCCGGGCAATTCCGGCTACCACGGTCTCTACAAAGTGGCGTTCCGCCATGGTGCGCAGCCCGGCTTCGGTGGTGCCGCCCGGACTGGTCACCTTCTGCCGCAGCACACCCGGATCCATGCCGGTTTCCCGCAGCATTTTCCCGGCCCCGATCACGGTCTGCACGGCCAACTGGTAAGCCACGTCGCGCTCCAATCCCACCCTCACGCCGGCCTGGACCATCGCCTCCACCATGAAGTAAATGTACGCCGGTCCGCTGCCACTCAGACCAGTGACCGCATCCAGTTGCCCTTCCGGCACCTCTACCACAGTGCCCACGGCACCCAGGATCTGCCGGCCAATGGCCATAGCCTCAGGACTGGTGCCCTCGGCACCGCACAGGGCGGTGGCTGACTCCAGCACCCGGCTTGAGGTATTGGGCATGGCGCGCAGCACCTCTACCCCGTGTGTCACGCCGGCGGCCACGACCGCGGTGGTGATTCCGGCCGCCACTGACAACACAACGTGCCCGGCCCGGGTGCTGCCACCCACTTCGGCCAGCAGTTCGGCCACGTCCTTGGGTTTACAGGCTATGACCAGTATGTCGGCCCGGTCCACTACCAGTTGCTTATCGTGGGTGGTCTTCACCCCGAAACGGACGGCCAGAGAGTCCAGACGCTCCCAGTCTGACCGGTTGGTCACCCAGATCTGGTTCGGTGCGGTCAGACCGGCCGACAGGATTCCCTGCACCAGCGCTTCCACGATGGACCCGGCACCGAGAAAGCCAATAATCCTGTTCCTCAGCATGGCTGCTCCCCTTCCTGGTGCATCAAACAAAAACCCTTCCGTCCGTTGAAGGACGGAAGGGTTTTACTTCCGCGGTACCACCTTCGTTGGCCCGTGTACGGGCCCAGCTCCTGACTGGTTTGACTCCCAGCCTCCCGGTATCGGCGGGACGCCGGCCGGTTCCTCACCGGCTGCTCCGGGGTGGGTTCGGGACGCCCGCTCCGACCGGACTCGCACCGTTCGCCCGGTTCTCTTGGCGGAGGGCTGCCCCTGTTGGCCCCATCATGGCACTCACTGTATTGGATTTATGGTACCAGCGCTCCTTACCAACGTCAAGGGAAAAGGTGCGCCCCTGCAACCTTTCACCTGTAGGTTTGATCGGTCTTTCGCCTGCAAATAAAAGCGCCGCGTCGGAGTGGGAAAAAATCCCATCTCATGATATACTCAGTGACGGTAATACCAATTTTATCCATTTCCTTCAGGGGGGAAGCGCTCCATGGGCCAGGTCCGACGGACGCTGGTTACGCTGCTGGCTGCCATCCTGATTTCGGTCGCCGGTACCACCGCAGCAGCGGAAGCCACCGCTCCCGATCCGGCTCCGGCATGGACATGGGCTGAACTCACCGCCGAATGGGCCGGGATCCGTACCGTTGCTCCCGGTCTCCCTGCCCTGGCGGACTGGCCCGAGGGCAGCAACCGTCTGTATGTGACTCAGACCAGCGAGCAACGCCCATGGACCTGGTGCGTGGGCAGCCCCCCCTGCCAGTTGCTGCTGATCGCCCTCCCGGCCGAACACTGGCAACAGGGACTCTGGCATGAAGCCGGTCACGTGCTGCACTTTCTATACCCGCCGGACTGGGCCGTCTACCAGAAACAGCGCGGCATTCCCAGTTGGTGGCAGGGCCCGCTCTTTGAGGTCTGGGCCGAAGACTTCCGGCGCTGTTACGGCCCGGCCGACCAGCCCGACCATTACTTCTGGTGGCTGGTCGGCGAACCTGCTGCACCGTTTTGCGCCTGGATGGAGCACACGCTGAATCCAGCCGACAGTACCACCGGTTCGCCACAGCCCGGGCATCCGCCGGAGAAGACTGCGGGCGCCAGATAAACAGGCAGGCCCCTCCTGGACAGGAGGGGCTTTTTACTGTGTAGATGAGTAGTTTCGCCTGCTCACAACGTGTCTCCAGTCCCAGGACGCGCACCAGGACGCATGTTACAATTAGCGGTGTCATTCCCAACATGACCCAATTATGCCAAGGAGGATGCTCTGTGGGAGCAACCAGGCTACGACTGCTCGCGCTGCTTGCCGCCTTACTCGTCGTGGTCGCCGGCCACGCCGCCGGGGCGGACCCTGCTGCTCAGGATTCGGCTCCGTCGTGGACATGGGCTGAAGTCCGCACCGAATGGGCGACAATCCGTGCCGCCGCTCCGGTCCTGCCTGGCCTGACCAGCACGCCCGGAGGCGATAGCCGGCTGTACGTGACCGAGACCAGCAGCGAACGGCCGTGGACCTGGTGCCTGAGCGGCCCGCCCTGCCAACTCATACTGGTTGCCCTACCGCCGGCCAACTGGCAGCAGAACCTCTGGCATGAAGCCGGTCACGTACTACACTATCTGTATCCACAGGACTGGGCCACCTACCGGCAGCAACGCGGCATACCAATCTGGTGGCAGGGCCCGCCGTGGGAGACCTGGGCCGAGGATTTCCGCCGCTGTTACGGTCCGGCCGACCAGGCTGATCACTCTTACTGGTGGGTGATCGGCGAACCGGCGGCTCCTTTTTGCAATTGGATGCGGGACCAGTTGCAGCCGGGCCGGGCTACTGGCTTACCACAACCTGAGCACCTTCCCGGTTAAGTCCGATGGTGCGCACGCGGCAGTCTGAGCCGCTCCACTGGAAGGCCGACTCCATGGCGAATTCCACTGCCTCGGGGTTGCGGTCGGTCAGGGCAATTACCGAGGGACCCGCCCCGGAGAGGGCCACACCGCGGGCGCCGGCGTCAAGGGCGGCCTGAATCACTGCCCGCAGGCCGGGCACCATATGTTCGCGATATGGCTGGTGCCAGCGGTCCTTGGTGGCGGCGGAAAGCAGGTCCAGCTTTCCCGTCATCAACGCCGCCACCAGCAAGGTGGCCCGGGAGAGGTTGAAGACAGCATCTGCCATCTTGATTTCTTCGGGCAACACGCCGCGGGCCGCCTTGGTCTTCTTGCCGCTGGTGAGCGGGACTTCCGGCATAGCCACCACTGCCACCAGACCCGGCGGCGGGTCAAACCGGACGTAGAGTGTCCTGCCCTCCTCCATGCAGGCGGTGGTGAAGCCGCCCATCAGGGCCGGTGTGACATTATCCGGGTGACCCTCCATCTGCACGGCCATTTCCAGGATCGCTTCCTGGTCCAGCCCGGTACGGCCGGTTACCCGCTCGTATAGCGCATTGCCCCCCACCAGGCCGCCTACGATGGACGCCGCCGACGAGCCCAGGCCGCGGGCGACGGGAATGTTGACCTGCTCCCGGATCTGAAAGCCATACGGCCGCCAGCTCAGGCGTTCGAAGACCTTCTGGGCTCCCTGCCACACCAGGTTATTCTCCGGCCGCTCCAGAGCTTCCCCATGGCCTTCGACTTCGATCACATCATCCAGAATCCCGGTCTCGTCCATTTCAATGGTATTATGCATCGCCAAAGCCACGCCCAGGGTGTCAAACCCAGGACCCAGATTGGCTGAGGTGGCAGGGACGACGACCTTTACCATAACGAGTGGCCTCCTACTGATAGACGGACGGTTACGCCAGCACGATGTCCTGCAGGGCCCCGTATTCGGCCGGGATTTTGGTCGGCTGAACCGAAACCTGCATGGCCGTACCGGGGTCCTTCAGGCCGTGCCCGGTGAGCACAGCCACGACCTTCTGTCCGCGCAACTGCGTCAGGCCACCCGCCGCCGCCAGTTTGATCAGGCCGGCCACCGAGGCGCAGGAGGCCGGCTCGGCAAAGACCCCCTCCACGGCCGCCATATGCCGGTAGGCAGCCAGAATCTCCTCGTCGGTTACCGCCCAGAAGTTGCCGCCCGATTCGGCGATGGCGTTCTCGGCCAGCGTCCACGAGGCCGGGTTGCCGATCTTGATCGCGGTGGCGACCGTTTCCGGGTGTTCCACCACCCGCTTGTGCACCAGCGGGGCTGCGCCGGCGGCCTGAAAGCCCAGGCAGACCGGACGGCCCTGGTTGATCTCTTTGAACCCCATCCAATAGGCGCTGACGTTGCCGGCGTTACCCACCGGGATCGCCAGGGCGGCAGGTGCCCCGCCCAGGGCCGCGCAGACCTCAAAGGCCGCCGTCTTCTGCCCCTGCAGGCGGAACGGGTTGACGGAGTTGACCAGGCCGATGTCCGGATGCTCGTCGGACAGCCGCCGTACCAGGGCCAGGCCGTCGTCGAAGTTGCCGGCGATCTGCAGGGTCTTGGCGCCGTAAACCAGGGCCTGGGCCAGCTTGCCCAGGGCCACTGCACCGTCCGGAATCACCACGAAACAGGGAATACCGGCCCGGGCCGCATAGGCAGCGGCGCTGGCGCTGGTGTTGCCGGTACTGGCGCACACAACCGCTTTGCATCCGGCTTCCAGTGCTTTGGACACGGCCATGGTCATGCCCCGGTCCTTGAACGAGCCAGTCGGGTTAAGCCCCTCGTACTTCAAATATAGGTCGATGCCCAGTTCCTTGCCGAGGCGGGGCGCCGGAATCAGCGGTGTATTGCCCTCATTCAGGGTAATCACCGGGGTACGATCGGTGACAGGCAGGTACTGCCGGTAAGCGTTGATCAAGCCAGACCAGGCCATAACCAGGGCCTCCTTGGGCGGCCAGAGCGCCGCCTTGTAATGGTTGTACAGAATGATTGATGCGTCCTGTAGCGAATGGACCGGCGCGCCGGCGCCCCACTGTGCCGCCCGGCTAAACCGGGTGGCGCTCCACCACCGGCCACTCGTCCGGAGCGGGCTCGTCTGACGCCGGCCCTTCCGGTTCACCCCACTGCGACACTTCAGCTTCTGCTTCCAATTCCACCTGACCGCGGCACCCAGGTGCCATCCGCCCTGCCGGCGTCATCCGTTGCCCACCTCCCCTTTTTGGCCGGTACCCCTGGTGGGATCAGGCCAGAGTAGTAGCCTTACGCGCCGCCTCGTCAATGGCACGCCCATCGATTTCCTGCAGGCACAGGGCCTTGAAATCGGCCAGCGGCATGGCGCCCTGGTCGAGCATACCGCGGCGGCGGACTGAAACGGCGCCAGCCTCCGCCTCCTTATCGCCCACCACCAGGATAAACGGCACCTTCTGCATTTCGGCCTCACGGATCTTGTAGCCAATCTTTTCGTTGCGGGTATCCAGTTCCACCCGAACTCCGCCGTACTGCAGGGATTTGACCACCTGATCGGCATATTCATGGTGACGGTCGGCAATGGGCAGCACCCGCACCTGCACCGGGCTGAGCCAGGCCGGGAACACGCCGGCAAAGTGCTCGATCAGAATGCCGATAAACCGCTCAATGGAGCCCATGATCGCCCGGTGGATCATCACCGGCCGCTTGTGACCGCCATCGGCATCGACAAAGTTCAGGTCAAACTTCTGGGGAAACTGGAAGTCCAGCTGGATGGTGGCGCATTGCCATTTGCGGCCAAGGGCATCGGTCACGTCGAAGTCCAGCTTGGGCCCATAGAAGGCGCCGTCCTTGGGGTTTAGCTTGTACCGGCGGCCGTTCTTCTCCAGGGCGGCGGCCAGGGCCGCTTCCGCCCGGTCCCAGGTTTCGATCTCACCCATGAACTCGTCGGGGCGGGTAGAGAGCTTGACCTCGTACTCCATCCCCAGGGCGGTATACATTTCGGCGATAATCCCCAGGACCTCGGTAATCTGGTCTTCAATCTGGTCCTCGCGCACAAACAGGTGGGCATCGTCCTGGTGCAGACCCCGGACCCGCATCAGCCCGTGCAAGGTACCACTGGCTTCGTAGCGGGACAGCGGACCGTACTCGGAGATTTTCAGGGGCAGGTCCCGGTACGAGCGGACCTCCTGCTTGAAGACCAGGCAATGGCCCGGGCAGTTCATGGGCTTGTTGGCAAACCACTGGTCTTCGGACTGGATCTGAAACATGTTCTGCCGGTAATGGAACCAGTGGCCCGAGGTCTCGTACAGCTTGGAGTGGTAGATCCAGGGAGTGCGGACCTCCTGATAGCCACGCCGCCCCTGAATTTCCCGCGACCAGTTCTCCAGAATCCGGTATACGGTATAGCCCTTGGGCAGCCAGAAGGCAAAGCCAGGGGCCTCTTCCTTGAAGCTGAACAGATCCAGGTCCGCACCTAGCCGGCGGTGGTCGCGCTTTTTCGCTTCTTCCAGCCGCTTCAGATACAGGTCCAGATCGGCCTGCTTCTCAAAGCTGGTGCCGTACAGGCGCTGCAGTTGCTTGTTTTCCTGGTTGCCTTCCCAGTAGGCCCCGGCCACGCTCATCAGCTTGACTGCCTTGATCCGGCCGGTGGAAGGAACATGCGGGCCGTAGCACAGGTCGACGAATTCACCCTGGGTATAAAGGCTGATCGGCTCACCCACCGGAATCTTTTCGACCAGCAGCACCTTCCAATCCTCGCCGCGGGCCCGGAAGAACTCCTTGGCTGCCTCTCGCTCCAGTTCAGAGCGCACAATGGGCAGATCCTCCTGGACGATCTTGCGCATTTCCGCCTCGATCTTGGGGAAATCGTCGGGCGTAATGCGGTATTCCAGGTCAAAGTCGTAGTAAAAACCCTCTTCCAGGGCCGGGCCGACGGTCAGCCTCGCCTCCGGCCAAAGGCGTTTGACCGCCTGGGCCATCAGGTGGGTGCCGGAGTGCCGGAAGACTTCCCGCCCGTCCTCGTCCTGAAAGGTCAGCAACGCCAGGCTGCAGTCACTCAGCAGGGGCGTGGAGAGGTCCCTGACCTCGCCTTCCACCCGGGCGGCTACGGCAGCCCGGGCCAGACGCTGGCCGATGCTCTCTGCCACCTGCAGCGCAGTAACCCCCTGGGCGTATTCCCGCACGGAACCGTCAGGCAGAGTGACTTTGATTGCCGCCATGGGAAATCCTCCTTTGGAAATCAAAAAACCCCGTCCCGAAAGGGACGGGGGCACATGGCTCCCGTGGTTCCACCCTCATGCTGTGCACATGCACAGCACTCTGCGCGCGTTAGCGGGCGCTCCCGGCCGGTCTTACTAGGCAATTCTGCCGTTCGCCGGCGGCTCCGGGGTGGTTTGCCTTACTCCTGTCCAGGCGGGCTTACAGCCGGTGGCCCACCCTCTCTTCGGACGGTGTGACGGGCTTTGTCCCCATCTTCGCGTCTATTTCTCGATTATAAACAGAGGCGTGCCACCTGTCAACCTGGCTGGCCAACAAGGTTTCAGCACCGCCGGGCCGCCGACGAGACCGTACAAACCTATGCCTGGAGCGCCGGGACCTCCATGGCCGCCCCCACCGGTCGGTCCGGCCACGACCGGAACTCAGGCCACGGCGGGGTGGGCCAAGGAGCGGCTCCCCGTGGTGTCGAACATTCTCTGCAGCGGCCGGTTCCTGGTCGGCGTATCCACCGGCTGTTCTTGCCCAGGTGTCGGAGGTGATGACCTGACCATGCACCCCCGTTCCTATCCGGTCCTGACGCTCCTGCTGCTGCTGCTCCCGGCCGCCTGCACCGGCGGCCCGGCGCCGCCGCCCCGAACCGGATCGGTGCAATCCGGCCCCGCGTCTACCCCGGCTGCGCAGGCGCCGGTTTCACCCGGTGAACCGGCGCCGCGGCCGGCACCCGAAGCGGCGGGTGTCCCGGCACCTCCGCTGCCCCCGCCGGGCCCGCCGCCGGGATATGCCTTTCCGGCCGGGCCGGCGCCGCTGAACCTGAAAGGGGAATGGATACCGGCCAACAGATCCCCCGCCGGCGGTCCGGGCCGCCTGAACCAGCCACTTTTTGTGGGCCTGGACCTGGATCAGGCCAGCGCCCCCTATCTGCCCGGTGCGCCGGTGGCGGTCACGGCTTTGGTCCAGGCCGGGACTGACCTGGTCCTGGAGCCGCTGGTCCTGCGCCTGCAGGTCCGCCTGCAGAACCGGACGATCTGGCAGGGGAATTTGCCACCCCTGTCCGGGAAACTGACGCCTCAGCAACCCCTGCAGCTCACAGTGACATGGGACCAGAAGGATGCCGGCGGGCAGCCGGCCCCCGGCGGCCAGCTTTACCAGTTGGTGCTGGTGGCGGACGGCCCGGTCCGGTATACGGCCGGAGCCGGTGAGTCGCCGGCCGTTCTCCCTCCGGCGACGCTGGAAGCCGGCGTTCCTTTGACCCTGGCCCTGGCCGGGGCGATGACCGGCACCAGTTACGGCCCTTTTATCGGCACCGGGGGCAAGGGCGACGCACTGGTGGCCGTCACCCAGGTATACATGACGCCGGAAGCCACCGTGGTCCGGGGCGCGGTGCAGGACCGGGGCCGCGGCACGCCGGTGCCGTTCGCCAACCTACACCTGGTGGCCAAACTGCCCGACGGGGAATGGCAGTTGGGCCGGCACGAGCAGCAGTTCCGGGAGGCGGCTGTCCCCGGGTCGGAGTACCGCACGGCCGCCGGCTTTGTTGCCACCTATGCCCCGGTGCCGGCCAGAGCGACCGCCCTCCGCCTGGTGCAACTGGACACGGCGGGCGACGCCGTGGTCTGGCAGGTGACCATTCCTCTGCCTGTTGGCACTGAGGCAGCCCCGGCCCCCGCCGGCCATGCCTGGGTACGCAAGCGGGTACGGGTTGCACCCGCCGACAGCCATGGCCCTGCCCTGACGGCTGAACTCAGTCTGACGGGCACCGGTCCGCAGCGATTGCCGCCGAACCGGCCCCTGAGCTACCGGGTTCAGCTGACGAATGCGGGGGCGGAGCGCCTGGTGCTGAATGCCGCCGTTTTGCGGGTGGAAGTCCGCCCAGCCGCCGCCGGCTCACCCCTGCCTATCTGGACCACCGACCTGCCCCCTCTCGCCCTGGAACTGGGACCGGGGGAAGCCGTGATCGGAGACTTCACCTGGGAACTGCAGGATGCACTGGGACGCCCGGTACCGGCCGGCCGCAGTTATCGGCTGCAGTTAAGCCCGGGCACGCTGGTGGTTACCGGCAGCCGCGGCACCATGTCTGTCCCCCTGCCGGCGCATGCACGCTCTCAGGCCGCCTTTGCCCTGGCCTTTGCGCCGGGGGCGGCGGCGGTGGCCGAACTGGCGGGGCCCTTTACCGCCCCGAATGGTGACCGCCGGGCTGTGGTCACCTCTGTGCACTTGACCGAGTCCGGCGCCCGCCTGGCCGGCACGCTGTACGCCCGTCAACCCATCGCCGCCGATGCTGCCGGGGGCCTGCAACTAACCGCCCTGACTCCGGAAGGGCAGGTGCCGGTTTATCTCCTGCAGGAACGAACCGGCGGCCCGGGTGACCCTGAATCCGGCCATGCTTACAGCCTGACCTGGCAGGCCGACTTTGACCCGGTACCGGCCAGTGCCCGAACCCTGGTCCTGCAGGATGCGAGCAACAACCAACCGGCCCTGCAATGGCAGGTGCTGATCCCCCTGGACTAGCTGGGCCGGCGATTGCAACACGCGCATCACAGAACAGAGCCCCGGTGTACGCCTTGCAGGCGGTACCCGGGGCTCTGTTTACTGTTGACCTGAGGCTTAGAGGTTGGTGAACAGGGCGGAGAACACCAGGGCCACAATGCTCATGAGCTTGAGCAGGATGTTGATGGACGGGCCGGAGGTGTCCTTGAAGGGGTCGCCCACGGTGTCGCCCACCACCGCCGCCTTGTGCGGATCGGAGCGCTTGCCGCCCAGGTTACCGGCCTCAATGTACTTCTTGGCGTTGTCCCAGGCACCGCCGGCGTTGGCCATTTTGATGGCCAGCAGCACGCCGCTGACCAGCGAACCGGCCAGCAGGCCGCCCAGCATGATCTTGCTGAACAGGCCGACGGCCACCGGGACCACAACGGCCAGCAGACCGGGGAGCACCATTTCCTTCAGGGCCGCACTGGTGGAAATATCCACGCAGCGGGCGTAGTCAGGCCGTTCCGTGCCTTCCATGATGCCCGGCTTTTCCCGGAACTGGCGCCGGACTTCTTCAATCATGGAGAAGGCGGCCCGGCCAACGGCCTGCATGGTCATGGCGCTGAACAGGTACGGGAGCATACCACCCACGAACAGACCCACCACCAGCTTCGGATCGGTCAGGCTGACGGCAGGCAGGTTGACGGCGGTGGCAAAGGCGGCGAACAGGGCCAGGGCGGTCAGGGCGGCCGAACCGATGGCAAAGCCCTTGCCGATGGCGGCGGTCGTGTTGCCAACGCTGTCCAGGGTATCGGTAATGCCGCGGATCTCCTTGGGCATGTGGGCCATTTCGGCTATGCCGCCGGCGTTGTCGGAGATGGGGCCGTAGGCGTCTACCGAAACGGTCATGCCGGTGGTAGCCAGCATGCCGACACCGGCCAGGGCGATGGCGTAAATGCCTTCAGCGCCGCCGCCGACCAACTGGTAGGCGATCAGGATCGCCGCACCGATAACGATGATCGGCCAGGCCGTGGACTTCATACCCACCGCCAGACCGGCGATGATGTTGGTGGCCGGACCCGTCTGGGAGGCTTCAGCAATCTGCTTGACCGAGGCGTATTCGGCTGATGTATAAATCTCAGATAAAATACCAATCGTAATACCGGCGACCAAACCGGCCAGCACGGGCCAGAACCAGGTCAGGGTGCCGTCGGCCCAGAGGGAGATGCCCAGGGTGGCCAGCAGCGTCAGTCCACCGGCGGCAAAGGTGCCCATCCGCAGGGCCTTGGCCGGGTTGCCACCCTCGCCGGTGCGTACAAAGAAGGTGCCCAGAATAGAAGATACGATGCCACCGGCGGCGATGATCATCGGAAGTATGGCCAGGTCGGTACGCTTCATGGCGATGGCCAGGGCCATGGCTGCCACCACCGAGCCCACGTAGGATTCATAGAGGTCGGCGCCCATACCAGCCACGTCGCCCACGTTGTCACCCACGTTGTCGGCAATTACCGCCGGGTTCCGGGGGTCGTCCTCCGGGATGCCGGCTTCGACCTTGCCTACCAGGTCTGCACCCACGTCGGCGGCTTTGGTGTAAATACCGCCGCCCACCCGGCCGAACAGCGCCACCGAACTGGCGCCAAGCGAAAAACCCGACACAATGCTGATGTCACCCTTGAACAGGGCATACATGGCACCAAGGCCCACCATGCCCAGGCCCACTACGCTCATGCCCATCACGGCGCCGCCCGAGAACGCCACATCCAGTGCGGCATTCAGGCCGGTGCGGGCGGCAGCGGCGGTGCGGACGTTGGCCTTGGTGGCCACGCGCATGCCGAAATAGCCGGCCAGCACCGAAGTCAGGGCACCCACCACATACGCGATGGCCGTTTCCGGTTTCATCACTTCCGACGGGGTCATAAATCCTACGACCGCAATAATGACTGCCATGACCGCTACGAAGACGCTAAGGGTGCGGTACTCGCGCCCGAGGAAAGCCATGGCTCCCTCACGGATCGCTTTGGCGATCTCCTGCATCCGCGCGTCGCCTGCATCCTGCCGGGTTACCTTATTCGCCAGGGTGTAGGCCATCAGGAGGGCTAAGATACCTGCAACCGGGGCTAACCACCAAAATTGCTCCATAGACCAGAAAACCTCCCTAAAACAATAAAGCGTGATAGAACTGCTTTTATTTATTCTTTCCGGCCGAGTCTCCTCCTTCCGAAAAATCGCGGCTAATTGAAAGTTCGACCTGCCGGAAATACACGGAACAGCGCGTGCAAACGCTCAGAACCCCCGACCGAATGGCCGGGGGTGTGCAGAGCCTGTTCAGGCCTGCGGCTGCTCAGCGGCCACTGGGCTGCATAGGTGGCACTCCTCGCAAAACTTGACCCGCTCACCGAACACGCCCTTGATGGTATCCAGACCCTCTTCCCAGGCCGGGGCAGCATGTCCGTGTACGATCAGGCGAGTGGGGGCCAGGGAGATCAGAGCAGAGATCAACAAATCCTCGTAGTTGACCTCACTCTCCACCATCTCAACGATGAATTCCTCCAGTACCTCGCTGCGCAGGTTGGCACCGGTACCATCCACCAATTTGAAGGCCCCGGCCGATCGAACCAGAACATGCACCTCTTCGATCCGCGGTTCTTGCACTTCCACAAAGTACCGAAGCAGGCGGATGAACTCATGGTGCTCCCGCTCCATGAGGAAATCGTCTACGGCGTGATCGACGGCATCCTCCAGTTCCTCCAGGTAATCGCGCAGCCGGAAATGGACGAAACCTTCTACCACCAGCTCATCGCTCTGGTCCAGGTAATCACGCAGCCGGTGCAGGATCTTGCTCTTGCGGCTGACCTTGTAATGAAGCGCATCCCGGTGCGCCTCGCCCGGTGCGGCCAGGTTAAGGCCGGCGTGTTCCATGATGCGTTCCTGCTCATCGCGGGAAAAGTAGTAGTACTGACCACGGATGATCTTTTTCAGCAGTTCGTGCTCCCACTTTTCCACAATGAAATCGGAAAGCGCATTGGCCACGTAATGCCGGAACAGCGCGCCGGTTTCCGGGTCCGCGGGGTGAACACTGCAGCCCACGAAGGTGTAATTGCCCCGGCTTTGCAGCCCGACACTCACATCGATGCCTTCCTCATGCAGGAACCGGAATTCCTCGTCCAGGCGGGCAAGGATGTCCTGAGCTTGATGCTCTGTCCCAATGGTGACCGCTTGCACGGCTGTTTCACCCCTCGCTCAGAGTAGGTGATCCTGCCGTACTAGTATATGAAGCACCGCGGGGGAGTATACGGCTATGGCAATGGCTGTCTATCGGCCTGCCACCGGGCATAATAAGATTGAATCCCCGTAGCCAGGGCCGCCGCGATCTGCCGGCGGTGTTCCGGATCCGTCAGGCGCCGGCGATCCGCACTGTTGGTGATAAACCCCAGTTCCACGATCACCGCCGGCACGGCACAATTTTTTAACAAGTAGAGATTGCTCCGCCCGATGGGACCTTCCCGGCGGGGGTGCAGTGGCTGCAGAGCGGTGGCCAGTTGGGTGGCCAGTTCCCGGCCGGCCTGGTTACCCTGCTGGTGAAAGAACAGCATGCCTTCCTCACTGGCCGTCCCGGCGTTGACATGCAGGCTGACGAGCAGGGCGGCGCCACAGGCGCGCACCAGCCGGACTCGCTCGGCCAGGTCCCGCCGGTGCCGACCCGGCCGGCTGCGATCAAAGCCACCGCCCAGGTCAACATCCTCGGTGCGAGTCAGTTGTACAGGCACCCCGCTGTCCCGCAGCCGCTGCGCTGTATGCAGGGCGACGTCCAGGGTAATCTGCTTTTCCAGGATATCCCCATGACTGGTGCCGCCGTCCACCCCCCCATGGCCGGGATCGAGCATGACCGGCGCCGGCGCGGTGGCAGCCGTTACCCCCAAAGCCCCTGTGACCATCCCCCCTGCCATGCTCAGGACCCACGCGCCGGCAAACAGGGCCAGTGCTGTCCGCCGTGTCAGCACCCACAGGTGCACGCCTCCGATTCGCCTTGCCTTCATGGGGCCTTTCTCTCCCGGAGCAGGCTGTTTGTGTCATCACCACATGTATGCGGCAGTCGCCTGCGGTAGTCCGGGTCGTTTACCGCCGCCGGTCGTCCTTGTTTTCAGGCAGGCCCCATAGTCCGCGGCGCTCCGCCCGGGCCTGGCGCATCAGGTCCCGGAACCGGGTGGCATATTTGACATTTGGACTGACCGTCATGGTCTGGGCAAATCCGGCCCGGACCAGCAGCGCGTTGAAGAACACGCCGTCTTCCAGGTAAACGTAGCCGAGCAGGCGGTCGTATGGGTCGCGTTCTTCGAGATCCTGCTCCACATAGACCACCTGGCCGGACAGCACACCCCGGGTGAAGTCACTGGCTTCCTTGCCGTATGGCTGTATTTCCCGGCGGGGATCGACGGTTTCCGGGGTGTTGACCCCGATCAGCCGCAATTTTTCCGTGCGGCCGCCGATTTCAAGTTCCACCGTGTCGCCATCTACCACCCGCAGGACCCGGGCCTTTTTGAAAGGCTGCAAATGTTGCCCTGGCACCCGCACCTCGTCCAGCAAGGCCGGCGGCAGATCAGCCAGCCCCCGGGTGGCGGTCGGGCGAGCGGCCCGGCTGCCCGGGCCGGCACAGGCGGCCGGGATACAAGCCATGCAAGCCAGCAGCAGCATGAGAACCATTGTCCCGGGCCGGATGGACCGGTGTTGCGCTGACACAGGGCACCTCCTCTCCAACCATCTGCTCGGGCCGGCCGGAAGCCCCGCCCTACAGACCGCGCCGCAGTGCCCGGCCGGCCTTGATGCCCTGGGCCGTACCGTCAGCCACGGCAACCGCTCCGTTGACCAGCACGTGGCGGATGCCCACCGGATACTCCTGCGGGGCTGAGAAGGTGGCGCGCTCTGCCACCGTCAGGGGATCAAAGACCACCACGTCGGCGTAAGCACCGGGGCGCAGATAGCCGCGGTCCTGCAGGTGATAAAAGTCGGCCGCGGCTCCGGTCATCTTCCGAATCAGGGTCTCCAGCGGCATGGCGGCGTGCTCCCGATTCAGGCGGAGAAAGCGGGGGTAACTGCCATAAGACCGGGGATGCACCCGATTCAGGAAGGCCTGCTCGGGATCCAGGCGGGGGGCGGCCTCACCGTCGGTATCGGTGAGGGCAAAGTCCAGCTTGAGCAGGGCCAGCATGTGCTCGGTCCGGATCAGCAGGGGCGTGGCCCTGGCCCCGGTGGCCGCGAGCCGGCGCGCCAGGTCGGCGGGCTCGGTGCCGCGCCGTTGGGCGGCCTCCGACAGCGTCAGACCGACCAGGGCCGGGTCAGCGGGGGCGAAATCGATTTCCACCCGCTCTGCTACTCCGCCGATCCGGGCCAGGGCCTGGTCGACAGGGTTATGAGTGGCAAAATCCGGCGCCTGGTAGGGGTATACGTCAATGCTAATCCTCTGGCCGGCCTGCACGGCGGCCGTCAGTATGGCTACCACCGGTTCGAACTGGGGCCACTCCGACAGACCGACAAACTTAAAGTGCTGGATTCCCACCGGAATCCCGGCTTCCCGTCCGATCTGCAGCGCCTCGGCCACCCCGGTGGCCACATGGGTGTAATCACCGCGGACGTGGCTGACGTAAATCCCACCGGCGGCCGCCGCCACCCGGGCCAGTTCGGTGATCTCGGCTGCGGACACCTGTTTGTCCGGTTCATAATCCAGACCAGAGGACAACCCCAGGGCGCCCTGGGCCATGGCTTCCTGCAGCAGGCCCTGCATTTGCTCCATTTGCGCAGGGGTGGCCGGTCCGGCATTGTAACCCCGCACATCGGCCCAGATGGTGCCGAGTCCGGCAAACAGCGCCTGATTTACGCCAGTGCCGCGTTGCTCGATATCCGCCAGAGCCGCCGCAATCTGGTGGGGCCGCGGTGTCTGACCCCCACTGGCATAGCCGTGATGGCGCCCGTCTACCCCACCGATCTGGGTCGTGACTCCCTGCATGACGGCCGCCAGCGTGAAGGGGTCGTCATATTCGTAGGTGTGGCTATGGACATCAATAAAGCCAGGGGCCACTGCCATCCCATCGGCGTGCAGCCGCCGGGTGGTTACAGCCTGGCGCAGGTCGCCTACCGCCACGATCCGGTCACCCCGGATGCCCACATCGGCCCGCCGGGGCGCCGCACCGGTGCCGTCGTAGACCAGCCCCCCGCTGATGACCAGATCGAAGGGTCCGGGTGCAGCCGGTGCCGGCCCGACAGCTTGGGGAGCAGCCGGCCCGGCGCCGGCTTCCGGCGGCGAAGCCGGGCCGGCCGAGCGGCGCCACAGGGCGGCGCCCCCCCACAGACCGCCGGCCACCAGGGCGGCCAGTACCAACAACGTCAGGGAACGCCGGGTATGGGGACGGGAGCGGCGGCGCATGCCATCCATCCTCTCCGTGTTGGATACCTGACTACTTTTGCAACATGCAGCGGGCAAAACCCTGCCCAACCACCGGACAAAAACAAGCAGGCCCCACCGCATCCCCGGCCGGGCCCGTTGCCATCAGGCTATTCAGTTCATGGCCGCTCCCTCGGGAGCGACTATTTTTGTGTTCCCAGCCGAATCTATCTTACAAATGAGTGCACATAGGCATAAATGTAACGTATTATTACATTAATGTTCCATAGTAGGGCTCAGAGTGGCAGTGGCAGGAGGAGCAGAAATCATGATGTGGATTATTCTGGTAGCTGCGGCCCTGATTGCGGGTAGCTGTATCGTTTACGCGGCGGTGATGCGTCGCGCCCTGATGAGGTGCCGCCAGGAATTGGAGGCAACTGGTCTACAAACAGGTTCCGGCCAACTCTGGGCAGCGATGCGTGACCTGATCAAGCGGGAACAGGACTTGCGCCAGGCTCAGGACGCCCTCCGGAACGGAGTCAAGCAGCGCGTCGATACCCTGCTGGGCGCGCTCGAGGGTCACATTGCCCTGACTTCGGATATTGCCAACGTACTGGATCAGGGCAGCCAGTTTGCCGTGGCACAGGCCAGGGACCTGACCCAGGCTCATAAGAACACAGTCGAGGTGGCGCGGGCGGTGGCACAGATTTCCAGCGGGGCCGAAGAACAGGCCGGACTGGCTGTGAAGCTGGCCCAGGAGGGCGCCCGTATGCGGGGAGTGGTGGCAGAACTGGATCACGACCTCTCCGGGCTCCTGGATGCCGCTACCGCCGCCGTGGCCGGCGCCGGTCGAAACACGACCATTGTGCAGGAGACCCTGACCGGTCTCCGCTCCTTGCATGATGAGGTAACAGCGGCTGCCACCGTCATGGGCCAACTGGACGGCCGTGCCCAGGAAGCAGCCAAAATTACCACCGCCGTTCGCACCATTGCGGATCATACGCGGCTGCTCGCCCTGAACGCCTCCATTGAGGCCGCCCGGGCCGGGGAACACGGCCGTGGCTTCGCCGTGGTGGCCGCCAACGTCGGACAGTTGGCCGAGCGGGCGGCCCAGGCTGCAGATCAGATTCAGCAGCTCATTTCCATGATCCAGGCTGACGTTGTCCAGGCCACGGCCCAGGTGGGCCGGGGACAGGCCACCGCCGGCACCGAGATGAGCCGGTCCCAGGCCGTGGAAGCTGCCCTGCAGCAAACCGCCGCCTTTGCCGCCAATAATGAATCCTTTGCCCGTAAGGCCCGGGAACGCATCCAGGGTCTGGCCGACGTAGCCACCGGGGTACAGGAGGCGGTGAGTCAGGTGGCGGCCATTGCGGAGGAGAACAGTGCCGCCACCGAGGAAGTGGCCGAGATGGCCGGGCAGGTAACGGACGGTCTGACCGGCCTGTCTGAGCATGGCACTTCATATACCACCATCGCCGCGCAGACGGCGAAAAAGTCCCGCACTGCGGATGAGGAACACCTGCTGGTGGTGCAGTTGCTCCGGGATATCAATACCTTTGCTCGCTCCGGGGAATAGGCCGCCTACGCCACGTAGCGCCCCAAGACCAGGCTGATATTGGTGCCGCCAAAGCCGAAGCTGTTGGACAGGGCTGCTTCCACCTGCACCGGGCGGGCGGCCCCCGGCACGTAGTCCAGGTCGCAGGCCGGGTCGGGTTCCCGATAGTTCATGGTGGGCGGCAGAATGCCGTGGTGCAGGGCCAGGGCCGTGTAGGCCGTTTCCACGGCAGCCGCCGCTCCAAGCAGGTGACCGGTCATGGACTTGGTTGAACTCACGGCCAGCCGGTAGGCATGGTCACCAAACACCCGCTTGATGGCAGTGGTCTCCAGGGCATCGCCCAGTCCAGTGGAGGTGGCGTGGGCGTTAATGTAGCCGACCTGACCGGCGTCCAGTCCGGCGCTGCGCAGGGCCGCCCGCATGGCCCGCACAGCCCCGTCGCCTTCGGGCGCCGGGGCTGTGACATGGTAGGCGTCCCCGGACATGCCGGCCCCGAGCACTTCGGCGTAAATGTGCGCACCGCGGGCCAGCGCGTGCTCCAGATCCTCCAGGATCAGGGTAGTGCCGCCCTCGGCCATCACAAACCCATCACGGGTGGCATCAAACGGACGGGAGGCCGTAGCGGGTTCGTCGTTGCGGGTGGACAGCGCTTTGGCATTGGCAAAACCGGCCATCGCCAGTTCAAGAATGGTGGCTTCGGCGCCACCGGTGACCATGACATCGGCCTCACCGCGCCGGATGATATGAAAACCGTCGGCGATCGCATGTCCCGATGAGGAACAGGCCGATACGGTGGCATAGTTGGGTCCCTTCAAGCCCCAGCGGATGGAAATCAGCCCTGGTGCCATGTTGATGATGGCCCCGGGAATAAAGAAGGGCGAGACCCGGCCCGGTCCCTTTTCCACCCGGGCAGCCTCGTTCTCCAGGATGGTCCCCAGACCGCCGATGCCGCTGGCGTAGACTACCCCCACCCGCTCCCGGTCCACGGCCTCCAGATTGAGTCCGGAATCAGACAGGGCTTCGGCGGTGGTCGCCAGGGCGTAATGGGTGTAGGTATCGTACCGGCGCACTTCTTTAGCGTCCAGGACGGCCCGGAGGTCAAAGTTGCGCACCTCGCCGGCAAAGCGGCAGGGCAGGCGGGAGGCATCAAACCGGGTAATGGGCCCGATCCCGGTGCGACCGGCCACAACGGCGTCCCAGTTGTCGGCCCGGGAATTGCCCAGGGGCGTTACCATCCCAATACCGGTAATTACAACGCGGCGATGCACGGAAGTCACTCCTCTGGTGTCGGTTGCGTAAGCAGGTAGCTGCGCAGCATGCCTAACACGATTTGCCGCATGAGGCGGATATCGACCCCCGGCGTCTGGGTCACCCAATACAGGGTAACGGCATCTGCCGTGCAGAGCAGAACGGCGGCCAGCCCCTCCGGATTCGTGTCGGTGCGAAACCGGCCCTGGCTCTGCCCAGCCCGGATGGTTTCGCCCAGGTACTCCACCAGACCGGCAAAGCGCCGGTGCAATCCCTGACGCACCTGGCCGTCCTGCAGGGCTTCAGCCCAGGCCGCCAGCAGCAGCCGGGCCGTTTCCGGGTGTTTGACCCGCAGGGCGCTGACAAAGAGGTCGACGCAACGCACCATGCGCTCCCAGGGATCAGGGACCTCGGCGGTCAGTCGGGCAAACAGTTCCGGTGTGCGACCCAGCCGCTGCTCCACCAGAGTGAGCATGATCTCCCCTTTGGTGGAGAAATAGCGGTAGATCGCCCCGACACTGAGGCCGCTGCGGGCGGCAATATCGTCGATGGTGGTGAGCTGGTATCCTTTCCCGATGAATACGGCCAGGGCGGCATCCAGAATGGTCTGACGCCGCCGCTCTTTGTATTCGGCCGACACTCGGGGACACATGGTTCTCCCCCCTCTGAGCACGCATAAAAAATGAACGCTCACTCGCTATTAAGCATAGCGAATGGCGTTGCTGTATGCAAGGACAAGTCTAGCTGCCGACCTGGTGAGGGGTCGGCGGGCCGGGGGCAGTCGGGCCACGCCGAATCACCCGGGGTGAGGGGGCGTACACATCCGTACTCAGCAGTTCACGGCTCACCGGCTCGCCCTGGTGCAGCACAGTCCGCCAGGCTTCAGACCGGAATCCGGCGTGACCGGGCAACTGTTCAATTTCCGTGCCGGGCGGCAGGGTTGGATCTGTGATCACCCGCAGGGGCACCCCGATGTCTCCCACGACCTTGGACTCTACCCTGATTTCCAAGCCCCGGGGGGCGTCGCCCCAGATTTCGACCGTAACCGCCCCGCCGCCCGCCTGCACCTGGAACAGAACCCCGGTGGCCAGGGTGTTGCGCAGCTTCAGGTCGGCCAGCCCTGGGCTGATGGCTGCGTCCTGAGATGGCTCGGCGTAGGCCACCGCCAGCTCGTGCGGGTGGCGCTCCGCCACCGTCAGCCCGGCCCGCAGGGCAGCGCCGTATACGGTTGTGGCTGTCTGGCAGATCCCTCCGCCCACACCAGGCACCAGTTCGCCCCCCAGGATCACATAAGCCTCGCGCCACCCCGTATCGGCACTGACCGGCCCGACGGACGCGTTATAGCTGAACAGTTCGCCCGGCCGCAGGAGCAGCCCGTTCAGGGCACGGGCGGCCCGTTCCACGTTCTCGCCGCGGGGAATCTCCGGGTCATAGCGGGTTGTGAAGCTGGCAATGCGGCGCCGGATCCCCAGGGCCAGCAACTGGCGTGCCGTGGGCGTAGCCGTGACGGTCTGCACAGGCAGGGGCAGGCGCAGGGGCGGCGGCAGACCGGCGGCGGGGTCCCACACCGTCCGCACCGCCGGCTCCTGCAAGGCTGCCCGGAGCATGTGCCCGCCCATGGCCGCATTCAGCCGGCGGCCCGGACGGTCAGGTATAATCACCGGCTCCCCGGCCAGGACGGCGATCCGAGCTGGCTCAGCTTCTGCCCGAATGGCCGCGCCGGCCTCCCGCAGGGCCACTGCCAGGCGCAGCGGATCCACTGCCACTGCTCCGCTGTCTTGTAACTGCACACCCAACTGCGCCAGGCTATAGAACCATTCCTGCCCTTCCCATGTGAACACCACCGGGCGCCGGGGCAGTAACTGCAGCCCGGCCGCCGCACGGGCCGCCGGCACGGTCAGGTCTCCCAGTACCACTGCCGCCGACGCCGGTACCGTGCCGGATGTGGTCCCTGATATGGACAGCCGTTGCCAGATCAGGCCCGCGGCCAGCAGGGCGCCGGCCACCAGCAGCAGCCGCCACCCCCGTTTTTTTCGGCGCCGCCGCCGGGGCGCGGTGCGGTGGTTGGCCTCCCTCACAGCAGCCCCTCCCTCCACCCCTACATACGGTGGCGGGGGCGATTGGGTTCGAATGAGATGTTCCTCCTCTGGTCAAAAGGCTTGTAGGGGGGAGCAATTCCCGCTATACTAAATCGGGTAGGATTCATCCAACATTGGGAGGTCCCCGGAGCGGTCAGGCGGGGACAAGGAGGATGCAGTTCACATGAACCCCGTTACAGCGCTTATCGTCTTTTTTATCGGATCTGGAATCTTAGGGGCAGGTCTGATGATGCTGGTCAAGGGTACCTATCCCGGGACTAGAACCAAGGCTAATCCGATTTTTAGCACCTTTCTGCTGTTGTTTGGTCATGCCATGGTGCTCCACTTTGGTGACCCGGGCTTGCTCAACGCCCTGATCAATTATTTTGCGGGTTAAACAGTTATGGCGACGGGTCCCGGTGCGGTGGCACCGGGACCTTTACATTTCCGCAGCACAAAGAAGCCGGGCGGTTACCCGCCCGGCTCATGACCCGGATCGCATCTAGAGTTCGCTGTCGTCCCAGTACCCGCGGTAGTTTTCACCGGATTGGGGAGAAGCATCCTCCTCGGTTATACCGGTCGGCATTGGACCCACCCAGCCTTCTTCATAAGCAATCCGCACCGTCAGTCCACCCAGTCCGAACATGGTGGCAGGCTCCTGGTTGATTTCCCGGAAGTTGGAGCCCACCGGGCACTCAATGGCCTCGACGCGCAGCCAGAAAGCCTGTCCGTTCTGCCGGTGCGCCACCACATCACCCACATGGCGCCCGATTAAATTACGGGCCAGACGGGTGCGGTGGCCCAAAACACCTTCATCGACCCGGGTGCGACCCCTGGAAATCAACCACTGGATTGTGCCTTCCCGGCCGTTGCGGGCAACTCTTAGCGTAACGGTGCAGCCAATTCTTACGGCACCCGACGCAAATGGTGCAGACATGTTACACATCCTCCTTGCCGTCCTGTGACGACGGACATAACCGGAGGCGGCCCGGGGTGCCTCGGTTTGCTTTAGAAAGACAAGATCACTGCATCGTTTGGGTAGCCAGCGGCGCGTAAACCTTAACGAGTCCACATTTTAGTACTGTGCGCGTTCAGAGACAATAGGCTGAGAGAGATTTCTTTCTTATCTCTTGGCGCAATTTGATAGAGAGAACCTATTCGGGTCTCGAAGTACTCACTTTTCCCAGACAATCTATGCTTGTTTATTTATACTCTTAGAATATATTTATAGCGGAAACTGTTACATGGGCCGAATGGCTCATTGTGGTACGGCACTTCTTTGTTACAGCCAGCATGCCATGATCCGGTCTCCACCTGATAGACGCCGGGCAACCGCACCGGCCAAGATTCGTTTTCTCCGGAGGGCTGGCCGATGTTTTTTCGCAAGGAGTATCTGGTCCAGGTGCAGACCGTCGATATTGTCTGGCAGGGCTGGGTCTGGCGGGTGCTGGGCATTCTGATATGGCGCAGGCGTGACAACCTGGCTGTCTACCGCCACGGCGCCATCAGTTGGACCGGCTACCCGCCGGAAGGCATACGCTGCCGCCTGGAGCGCCTGTAGGCGCGGCCAGGATTTCGGTATGACCACGTGCCAGGGAAACAAAGCGCATGCGGTTTACCATCTGATCCGTTGATCCATTATACTAATAGGGAAAGGACAGGCCGGAGGCATAGTTGTGAATAAATTTCGGACGGGCAAGATAAAACATGAGCATAGCATCGTGCAGGGCCTCCGACCACTCCTGGAGCGAATGGCAGCCTGCCCGGCCATTGACACGATCATTCCCGGTCCCATCGGGCCGAACCACTCGCCCCGGCCCTTTACCCTCACGATCCAGTACGATACGGAAACGGGCCTGAAGTTGCTGGCCCACAGTGGCTCGGCGGTACAGGAGGTCTTCCTGGTCGCCCCGGATCGGGCCGCCGCCCGCCAGTGGCTGCAGAGCATGGGCCTGGTCGCGGACCGTGCCGAGCCGGAACCACCCCCTCCACCGCCGGGCCACAAGGGTCCCGGGGCACCGGGCAAACAAGTGACCATTCAGTGGGAACAGACCTGTAGCCGCTGCGCCCGGCCGCTGGCAGCCGGCAGCCGGGTCATCCGCGACGGCCGAGCCCCATACTTTACGTATTATCATATCCGCTGTTTCCGGGGGGAGTGAAGTCCACGTGCTCTTCCGCCTGACCCCGGCAGCCGCCGACTACGTCCGTGGCCAGGGCAGCGTGCTGACCATCACCAGCCTGATGATGTCCTCCTGCTGCGGCACGCCCATGCCGCCGGAAGTTACATTGGGCGCCCCGCGCGATCCGGAAGGTTTTTACTGCTTCAGCCAGGATGATCTCACGATCTGGTTCGACAGCCTCCTGGAGCCCCGCCCGGCGGTGGAGATTGACCTGAAAGATTACGGACGCCGCCGGGAACTCCTGATTCAACAATGGGAATCCAGACCCCGGGGGTGATAACCTGCCGGGACTTTATGGTTTGGATCTGACCCGACCTTGCATGTGCGCCCACGCCGGGCGGGCACACTAGCACCGTCCCGCTCAATAACACCCACCCGGAAGGGAGGCGTGCAGTACATGGAAGCCCTGCAAAACTTCGAAGATTGGAAGAGCTTTCTTTCCCGAAATGTGAAGGTGGCCCAGGCGGCCGGCACCTCACAGGAGGCCATCGTCGGTGCGGCTACCCGGATCGGGGATTTTCTGTCCAAGAATGTGGACTCCGAAAACCGGGAGCAGCGTGTTCTGGCCGAACTGTGGCGCGTGGCCGACCAGCAGGAGAAGCATTCCATCGCTTCCTGCATTACCAAGATGGTCTCGGACGGCGTGCGCCACTAAGGGCAGATGTACGCGCGGCCAGCCCGCCCCCCGGGGGGCGGGCTGGCTTTCTGCCGGACGCTACTCAACCCTCAGCGAAACGGCTGAGGCGGGCGGTGGCAGCCCGCACTTCCGCCACCAGGCGGTCAAACAGTTCCTGCACCGTGGGGATGTCCCGGATCAGGCCGACGCCCTGGCCGGCGTAGACAAAACCACTCTCCAGGTCCCCTTCGACCGCGCCCCGGCTGTTGGCGCGGCCGGAGATCAGCGGTAACAACTGCTCCAGGGTGGCACCCTGCGCCTCGGCGGCCAGTACCCGCTGCGCGCCGCCGGTAGGCAGGACCCGCGCCGGCCGCCCGATGGACCGCTCCATGATCACCGTCTCGTGCATATCGGCCTGTAGCAGCGCCTGCTTGTACACGATATGGGCCGGGCACTCCTGTACCGCCACCAGCCGGGTGCCCATCTCGACGCCTTCGGCCCCCAGGGCCAGGGCGGCCACCAGACCGGCGCCATCCATGATGCCGCCGCCGGCCACTACCGGAACCTGCACCGCCTCTGCCACCCGGCGGACCAGGGTCAAGGTGCCGACATCGTCCCGGCCCAGGTGACCACCGCCGTCAAAGCCCACGGCGATCACCACGTCGGCGCCCAGGGCTTCGGCCTTCTGGGCAGCGCGCACCCCGGCGGTAAGGATGATCTTGCGCACGCCCGGCACCTGCTGATCGATGTACTTCAGGTAGGGTTCGGGGTTGGTGCCGGTGATGGAAACGATGCGAATGCCCTCTTCCAGGGCCACATCGATCAACGGCTCCAGGCTACGGTAGCCGTAGGCAAAGTTGATGCCAAACGGCCGGTCGGTCAATTGCCGCGCCCGGCGGATTTCGGCGCGCAGGTTCTCCGGGTCGTGCAGGGTGGCGGCGGTAATCTGGCCCAGGCCACCGGCGTTGGCGACGGCTGCGCACAGGTCGGCCAGCGCCAGATAAGCCAGACCGCCCTGGATGATGGGCAATTCAATGCCCAGGACTTCGCACAGGCGCGTTTTGAGCATGGGGAACCTCCTTTTTCTCCATTATAGCGGGTGGGAGGAGTGATAAAGCCATGTCGACCTGGCATTTGGCCCGCCTGTCGGGCGAGCAGCATCAGCGCATCAACGATCTGGAATCCCAGTTGGGGGTCACCCTGATCGCCTACACCGATGACGCCGGCAAGGGCGGCCCGGCGGTAGACTTCCGCGGTGTTGGCCGGGAAGAGTACGGCGCCGAGACGTTCACGTCTGCGGCCGGCGGCGGGATCTACAACGGCGCCGATGCAGCCCTGCGGGCCCTGAACGAGACCTATCGTTCCGGCGCGGCCCCTGGGGACAACCGCGCGTAGCCCCGGTCAGGGTCCAGGGTCAATCGAGTAGGAGGGGGCGGCTAGCCCCCGTCCTCTCACACCACCGGACATGCGGGTCCGCATCCGGCGGTTCGCCAAGATTGACGGAGTGTGTGGTAGCATTCGGTTAGACTCAGGAGTCC
>JAKFDK010000026.1:0-3451 GCA_036676195.1 Clostridia bacterium
GTGAGCTCCGCACCCCGGGCGGCGACCCGACGCACGTCACGGTTTCCCGCAGGAGCATGAGGTAGCTCCAGTCCGCCCTGTGGGCGGCATCTATTTCAAGCGCCTCGTGGCGCACTATGGTACGGTTCACCGTAACAGGTCTAACGGCAAAATTCCTCACAAAGGGCACCCGGCCAAGAAATTGTGGCCGGGTGCCCCCTCATATGCCCTGATCCGTTCACTTACTCCTGATAAGCGCTGCCTCGAGGAAGCACTCTCAGCACAAGGAGAATAATGATCTCGCCATCATCGGTTAGGGTGAACCGTACACGCCAGTCGCCAATCCGAAGGCGCCACTTATTTTCCTTGCCCTCCAACTTCGCACATCACCGTTCCCTGTCTCCGCAAGCCGATACACGGCCTTGCGTATACGATCCTGGAGGGCATAGTCCAACCTTCTCATGGCTCAACCGTTTCCACAGCTCGTCGTCAGTGAGTACCTCGCCACCAGCGACGGCTCGAAGGGCTTCTTCGACGAACGCATCTTCTTCCGGCGTGACGGGCTCATCATCGACAGGTGCAGTGTATAGTGCCCGCAAGAGGGGGTCGTCGGCCTTCGCTTCTTCAAGAAGGACCTCCAAAAGTCGTTTAGCAAGGAGAGCCTGGCGCTCTGGTAAGGCGTCCACCAATCGATGAAGCTCATCTCTCGATTCCAAAGTCAACACTCTCCCCTTCCGCATTTACCCTGATTATACCATGACGGTGAACAGCAGGCCGTCAGCCGTCGGCGATCCCAACTGAAACCGAGCTACACTTCATCCGTTTCTCCCAGGTCGGCGGCCCACTGCGAATACAAGCTTGTCATCTCGTCGCCGAATCCCCAACCAATGCCTGAACTGCCGGTCGCACAGGCTTCCACCCGAGATTTCAGCTTACTGACCACCGCTGGATCCCCCGATTCAAGCAATCTCCCGAGCACTTCCTGAAACATGGTGATCATGCTTGAGTAGAACTCACCATACATGTCACCGTACTCACGGGTACACTTGACGCCCAATTCCACGTAGTAGAGCATCAGCTCGAGTGTAGCAGACGGGTGGCGGGAGATCTTCTGGAATTGGCTGATCGCCTTTTTCGCCTCGTTGAGTTTCAGCTTTGGTAGCCCGCGGTCCGGCCACAACTGTTTGCGAACTGTTGCCTTGGCACGCTCCAGGGCCTGGTCTACACCGGTGGCGTCGCCCAAGTGTTGCCTGACAAACGCTTCGTTGTCGCGGGCGAGCTTACAGAGTTGCATAACCAGATCGACAATCTCTGACTGCGACATGGCAGCGAGCTGCTTCCTTAGGTTAGGTGCTCTCACGTGAGTCCTCCTGCTTAAGCCACACTCCATCCCACGCAAGTCATCTGTTCCCGGTATGTTGGTGAATTCCTTCCGTGTTGTGCGAGACGAGTCTCCCGCCAGAGCTACAACAATTGGCAGGTAAACTCCCATTACTTGTGATGCTCCTCACCGCGGGTGAAGTCAAAAGATGAACGGGAGGGCAAAAGGCCCGATCGGGTGGGCATGCTCGCTCCGTTGACTTCAAACCCCGGTTCGCTTACGCTGGAAAGGATGTGTTGCCCGACCAGGAGGTGCCCACCGTGATTACCGCTCCCCGTGGCCTTTTAGACATACTTCCCGGCGAGTCGTTCGCCTGGCTGGACTCTGCCCGCTGGCACGTGCTGGAGGGAGAGCTCCGCCGGATCAGCCACCAGTACGGATACAGCGAACTGCGCCCGCCGGTCTTTGAAAGTGCAGAGCTTTTTGCCCGCGGCATGGGCGCCACCACCGATGCGGTGCAAAAGGAAATGTTCACCCTCGCCCCCCGGGGCGACGAGGAGGACGCCCCGGTATTCGCCCTGCGGCCGGAATTTACCGCCGGGCTGGTGCGGGCCTACATTGAACATGGACTGCACAACCAGACCCAGCCGACCAAAATCTTTACCTACGGGCCGGTCTTCCGGGCGGAACGGCCGCAGAAGGGCCGCTTCCGCCAGTTCAACCAGTGGGACGTTGAGGTCTTCGGGGCCCAGGACCCGGCGGTGGATGCCGAAGTCATCCACATTGGCATCGATCTGGCCGGGCGGCTGGGGGTAACCGGGCTGACGGTGGAACTCAACTCCATTGGCTGTCCCGTTTGCCGGCCCGTTTATCGGGAAAAGCTGAAAGACCATTTCCGGCCAGTGCTGGCGGAACTGTGCCCTGACTGCAACACCCGCTTTGATCGCAACCCGTTGCGCCTGCTGGACTGCAAGAAGGACGCCGCCCACCCGGCCATGGCCACAGCCCCGATGATGGTCGACCACCTCTGCCCCGACTGCAGCGGGCACTTTGCCCAGGTACAGCGGCACCTGGGGGAACTGGGCGTGGAGTACCGGCTCAACCCCCGCATCGTGCGCGGGCTGGATTACTACACCAAGACGGTGTTTGAAGTGGTGCATCCCAAGCTGGGGGCGCAGGCGGTGGTCTGGGCCGGTGGCCGCTATGACGGGCTGACCGCCGAACTGGGCGGCAAACCCACGCCGGGCGTCGGCTTTGCTATGGGCATGGAGCGGATTTTGATTGTACTGAATGAACTGGGTGTGGCCCTGCCGCCCGCCCTCCGCATGGACGTGTTCGTGGCCGCCCTGGGCGAACCGGCCCGCCAGGTCTGCCTGCCCATGCTCTACCGGCTGCGCAGCCTGGGCCTGAGCGCCGACATCGACTACCTGGGCCGCTCCCTGAAGGCCCAGATGAAGCTGGCCGGCCGTCATCACGCCAAGTTTGTGATCATCGTGGGCGATGACGAACTGGCTCGGGGCGTCGTGAAGCTCAAGGATATGGATGCCGGCACCCAGGGCGAAGTGTCGGTGGAAAAGCTGTTGGAGGCGGTGACGGGCCAATGAGCAGCGGTGCAAACCAGGGGCTGGCCGGGATGAAACGGGATACGTGGTGCGGCGAAGTGAGCCTGGGCCAGGCTGAGCAGGTGGTGACCCTGAATGGCTGGGTGCAGCGGCGGCGGGATCTGGGCGGCCTGATCTTTGTCGACCTGCGCGACCGTTCCGGCACCGTGCAGGTAGTATTTGACTCGGAGGTAAGCCGGGACGCTTTCCAGGCTGCCGAGCAACTGCGGTCTGAGTACGTGCTGGCTGTCAGCGGCCAGGTCAAGGCCCGGCCGGAAAGCCAGGTCAACCGCAACCTGGCCACCGGGGCGGTGGAGATCTACGCCCGGGCAGTGCGGATCCTGAACCCGGCCAAGGTGCCGCCCTTCTATATTCAGGACGAGATCGACGTGGCCGAGGATTTACGCCTGAAATACCGCTACCTGGACCTGCGGCGGCCGGCGATGCAGCGCAACCTGATCCTGCGCCACCGCGTAACCAAGGCGGTGCGCGACTACTTCGACGGCCAGGGCTTTTTGGAGATCGAGACGCCCATGCTGACCAAGAGCAC
>JAKFDK010000027.1:0-1790 GCA_036676195.1 Clostridia bacterium
TGGCCGCCGCGGGCAAAGAACTTGATTCCGTTGTCCGGGGCGGGATTGTGCGAGGCGGAGATCATCACGCCGAAGTCCGCGTCCAGGTCTGCAACCAGGTACGCCGCGGCCGGGGTGGGCAGCACGCCGGCGTCATAGACGTCGATCCCGGAGCTGGACAGCCCCGCCTCCACGGCAGCCCCAATGAACTCACCGCTCGCGCGGGGGTCGCGGGCCACCACGGCGCGAGGCCGTGTTCCGCTGGTATTGCGGTCATGGCCAAGCACGACGGCGGCGGCCTGGGCCAGCTGCATCGCCAGTTCGGCCGTCAGCAGGCCGTTCGCCAAACCCCGGACACCATCTGTTCCAAATAATCTAGACATCGGGTCAAGTTTAGACGATGAGGTGGGCGCTCCCGGCCCCGGGACCATGTGGCGGACCCGCGGCGCCGCTGATACCCAGGTGTTTGCGCTGGTTAAACGGCGAAAGCCCGCCCCGCCACAAAGGGCGGAACGGGCTTTCGTGCAAGCGCCAGGGGCGCCTGGAAGCGGGATTAACGCTTCGAGTACTGCTGAGCCTTACGGGCCTTCTTGAGACCGGCCTTCTTGCGCTCGATGACGCGGGCGTCACGACGCAGGTAACCGGCCTTCTTCAGGGTGGCGCGGTTGTTCTCGGTGTCGATCTCGTTCAGTGAACGGGCGATGCCGAGGCGCAGGGCACCGGCCTGGCCGGAGATGCCGCCACCGTGGATGCGGGCGATAACGTCGTAGGCGCCGTCAAGATCAAGGATCTTGAAGGGCTCGTTGACGTCCTGCTGGTGCAGCTTGTTCGGGAAGTAGTTGTCCAGCGCGCGGCCGTTGATGGTCCACTTGCCGGAACCCGGTACAACGCGGACACGGGCAACGGCTTCCTTGCGGCGGCCAACTGCTGCGCCGGCGACGGTCAGGGCCGGACGTTCCTTCTTCGGCGCAGCGGCATCCGCAGCTGAGCTTTCAGAGGTGTAGCTGGTCAGGGTTTCCTCAGCCTCAACGGCTTCGGTGGTCTCTTCGTTCTGAGCCACGGTTCTCCTTGTATAGATAAGTTGTTTGGTGGCCAGGACTACTGGGCGACCTGGGTGATTTCGAAAGTCTTGGGCTGCTGGGCGGCGTGCGGGTGCTCTGCACCGCGGTAAACCTTCAGCTTGCCCAGCTGCTGGGCAGCGAGGGAGTTCTTGGGGAGCATGCCCTTGATGGCCTTCTCAACGGCGCGGACCGGGTTTGATTCCAGGAGTTCCGCGTAGTTGACGGAGGTCAGGCCGCCCGGGTAGCCGGAGTGGCGGTATGCGCGCTTCTGCTCCAGCTTGGCGCTGGTGAGGGCAACCTTTTCAGCGTTGATGATGATGACGAAGTCGCCCATGTCCATGTGGGACGCAAAGGTGGCCTTGTGCTTGCCGCGCAGCAGGATTGCGGTCTGGCTGGCAAGACGACCAAGGACAACGTCTGTGGCGTCAATGACGTGCCACTGGCGGTTGATATCGCCGGGCTTCGGGGTGTACGTACGCACGGTGTTTGCCTCGTTCTTGTTCTGGCGTTCTTGTTTTAGGCGTCACGCGAAGGTGCACCTACTATCTATGCGCTACCGGAACAGAGGTGAGGGCTCTATGTAACCAGTCGTCCTGAGTCTCGAATGTGCACGTTGGGTAGTCATCCTGCAACCGGATCCCCAGCGGGCACGCATCATCGAGAAGGACACGCACAACGACTACCAATAATAGCGGACGACGTGTCACTGGGTCAAAATGGGGTATCCGGATGCATTCTGCCCGCCGCCGG
>JAKFDK010000028.1:0-42241 GCA_036676195.1 Clostridia bacterium
ATCGGCGGGCTGGACCCGGCGGCGGCGGCTCAATTCACCGTCGACGGTATGATCCATGGCCTGTATGCCTTCACCGGCTACAAAACCGGCCAGACGGAGGAGACGCCGCCGGTTCCGTCTGTCGTGCTGGTGGAGCTGGATGCAGCCAGGGCCGGGGCCATGGCCGCCGGGGTACGCCTGGGTCAGGCGGTCGCCGAAAGCGCTAACTGGGCCCGGGACCTGGGCAACCGCCCTGGCAACAAGCTCACCGCCACCATGATGGCAGACGAAGCCGCACAAATGGCCGCCGAGGTGGGCCTGAAGTGCGAGATCCTCGACCGGGCGGGCTGCCGTGAGCAGGGACTGGAGCTGCTCCTGGCCGTGAATCAGGGGTCGGTCGAGGAACCACGGCTGGTCGTGTTGCGCTGGAACGGGGCCGGGGGGCAGGGAATCCCCCTGGCGCTGGTGGGCAAGGGGGTCACCTTTGATTCCGGTGGCATTTCCATCAAGCCTACCGAGTCCATGTGGGATATGAAGTACGACATGTGCGGCGCGGCGGCGGTTCTGGGAGCTATGCGGGCCATTGCTCTGCTGCGGCTGCCGGTGGACGTGATTGCGGTGGTGGCGGCTACTGACAACCTGCCGGATGGCAACGCCTACAAGCCCGGCGACGTGATCCGGGGGCTCTCGGGCAAGACGGTGGAAATCCGCAGCACCGATGCCGAGGGCCGGCTGATCCTGGCCGATGCGCTGGCATATGCCATCAGGGCCGGTGCCGGCCGGATCTGCACGGTCAGCACGCTGACCGGGGGTGTAACCACCGCACTGGGCAGCGTGCGGTTTGGTCTGGTTGCCAACGATGACGCCTGGTATACCCAGGTGGAGGCCGCCTGCCAGGCCGCCGGCGAGCGTGGCTGGCGCCTGCCCAACGATGACGATTACCTGGATCTGTTCAAGTCCAAACTGGCCGACATGACGAATGGCGGCCAGCGGGATGCCTCCTGCGTACAGGGGGGGCTGTTCCTGTTCCAGCATGTGGGCGACGTACCAACGGTCCACTTTGACATTGCCGGTACGGCCTGGGGCCGGGGGAATCGGGCCGACGAAATGGCAACAGGCGTGGGGGTCAGGTCCTTTGTGGCACTGGCGCAGCGACTGGCGCAACCCGACGCCGCCCCCGCCGTCTGAGGAACGCAGCAACGAGGAGGCATTTCCTTTTGGCCAACGATACGCCCGTGGCCTGGCCGGGCGGGGTGACACCCGTCCATTCCGGCGGCGCCGATCTGCACATGCACACCACCGCCTCCGACGGAACACTGAGCCCGGCCGCCATGGTGGCCTTATGCCAGCAGGAAGGCCTGAAGGCCATTGCCATTACCGACCACGATACGGCGGCGGGCCTGGCCGAGGCACAGGCGGCCTGCACCGCCCTCGGGCTTCGCCTGGTGCCGGGAGTGGAACTGTCCTGCGAGGTGCCGGGGGCCGAGGTCCACATACTGGGTTTTCTCTGTAATTTTGAGCACGGCCCACTGGTGGAACTGCTGGCGCGGATGCGGACGGGTCGCCAGGACCGGGCGGCCCAGGCGGTGGAGCAGTTGTGCAGGGCCGGATACACCGTTGAGCTGGACCGGGTATTGGAATTGGGTCGGGAGTCGGTGGGCCGCCCACACCTCGCCCGCGTCCTGGTGGATGCCGGACACGCCAATTCCATGACAGATGCTTTTGACCGCTTCCTGGTACGCGGCAAGGTGGGGTATGTCCCCCGGCCGCGGCTGTTCCCGGAGGAAGCGATCCAGACCATCCGGGCTGCCGGCGGTATACCGGTGGTAGCGCACCCGGGTCTGATCGGCGACGACAAGTGGGTATCCGCCTTTGTGGCCGCGGGCGCCATGGGGCTGGAAGCCTACCATTCGGATCACTCTGGCGCCCAGGCGGCCAAATATGCCCGCTGGGCGGCGGAGAAGGGGCTGCTGATTACCGGCGGGTCTGACAGCCACGGCAGCAAAGGCAGCCGGCCGGTCAAGCCAGGCCACGTGCGGGTTACGCTGAGCGCGGTGGAGGCGTTACTGGACGCAGCCGCCCGGACGTGAAGCCCCGCACAGGGGCTGAAGTTGACCATGCGGCGCCGGTGGTGAGGAATTGTACCCTGGGAAGGCAGGTATAATAAGGTTGTCAGTCGTGCAAGGGGGGAGGAGCGAATGGCAACCGCAGGCAAGGGGGACGAGTTGACGGAACTGCAGGCCCGGGTGCGCATCCTGGAGGAGCGGATTCAGGGACTCCGGGCCAGTCGGCGCATCCTGATGAACCTGCTGGCCTCCCAGGAGCAGGAAAAGCGGCACCGCATCCACCGGTTAGAAGCCGAGAACCACCAGTTGCAAAAGCGTAGCCACCGCTATGCCGAACTCGTCCTGGAGCGTAATATACGAATCGTCCGTCTGGAGGAGCGACTGCGCCGGCCGGAGGGCTATTAGAGGGCGAAAGAACCCCGGGACTATGTCCCGGGGTTCTTTCGCCCTGACTAGCTGGATTGACGGGGGGTGGCATCCTTTCCGGGCGAGGGCCAGGGCCGGTTGCCAAGGCGAAGCTGCGGCGGTGACTCGGGTTTATGCGTCCAGGTCATAATCGGGTCATCGCGGTAGGCGGGCTCATCATCCAGTTGCGGCGGCACGTGCCGCAACCCGAGCGGCATTCCACCGGCACGGGCCCGCTGGGACCCGGCTCCCTGAAGCTGCCCAGATGCGGTGCTTTTCACGGAAGCCACCTCCTCGTCAGCGCCGGGAAGTCCACACGATGACGGGTGTTGCCCTTGTCATTGTACCACAGGGGTACCGCCGGTGTATCCGATCGGCGGTACCTGTGGGAATCTTCCCCCGGCATTCCGGCCTTAGTATACCCACCCGGTTCCTGACACAGGCACTGGAACCGGCACCTCCGCACTTTGCGCTCCCATGGTGATGTTGTATAATCAAAAGGAATACCTGAAGCGATCTGAATTACACTTGAGAATGGGGGAAGGGCCATGCTCCTGCAGCATCTGATCACCTTTTGTAAGGTTGTCGAGAGCGGCAGTTTCACCCGGGCGGCCCAGGCCCTGAATCTCAGCCAGCCCAGCGTCACCAAGCATGTGGGTAGCCTGGAAGGGTACCTGGCTGTGCAATTGCTGGACCGCGAGGGCAAGCGGGTGCATCTGACCCCGGCCGGAGAACTGGTGTATACGTATGCCAAGCGCATTCAGCAGGCCGTTTCGGAATGCTCGGCAGCCGTGCAGTCCCTGCGCAATCCGGAGGCCGGGACGGTCACCGTGGGCTGTGTGCACACGATCGGGCTGTATACCCTGCCGGATCTGCTGGCTGATTTCGCCCGGGAGTATCCCCAAGTACGCCTGATGGTCAAGACCGCACGCATGCAGGAGACGCTCGCCCTGCTGCTGCAGCACGAAATTGACATTGGTCTGGTGACTGCACCCGTCACTCACGAGCGGGTCACCTGTATCCCGCTCTTCGACGACCCGGTTCAGATCGTGGGTTCACCGGAGCCGCGGTTCCCCATCCCGGCGCAGGTGACCCTGGAAGACCTGAGCCGCCTGCCGATCATCGGTTACCAGCGTGGCACCCGCTATCGCTCCTTCCTGGACGCCGCCCTGGAAGGGCTGGGGATTCACCCCAATGTGCTGATGGAGTTTGACAGCCATGAGGCGGCCAAGGCCATGGCTGCCCTGGGCCTGGGCCTGGCGGTGGTGCCGGCTTCCACGGTGCGCCGGGACCTGCACGAGGGCAAGCTGATTCAGGTGCCGGTTCAAGGGATGCCCGTGATATCCCGCATGACTTCGCTGATTCTGCGCAACGAGGGCCGGTTGCCACCGGCCGCGGCCAACCTGGCCCGCTTTATTGCCGGGCGGTACGGGACCGGGGCGGCCGACGCGAAGTAGGCCCGACCGGGCCGGCGCGATCAGGTTGATACCGGGGTTACAGGCAGTCTGGAACTGGGTGGGTCCAGGCGCCCCTGCGGGCGCCTCTTTTATTTTGGGACGTGGCGCCGGTGGCCATCGGCATATCTTTTCACCCTATCTCATGACTGGTATAATGAATGAACATTCTGCGCCTCGTAGGAGGAGAGTCTTTGGCGATCCGAACATTCCGTCTCCTGTTAACGGTCATGCTGGCTATGATTCTGGTTATGCCCGGGGCCGTTTTGGCAGAGGAAAAGCGCAGCGTAGTGGCGGTAGCGGCGGCGGCGAAGCCTTCCGTGGTTGGGATTCTGGTCAGTCATTCCAGTCAGAATCCCTCTCATCCGGGCGACGAGCACGCGGCCGGGACAGGGTTCATTCTCCGGGACGGGTACATTATTACGAATGCCCACGTGATTGCCGATGCCAAGGAAGTGCAGATTCTGTGGTCGGACAAGACCGTGACGGTGATTTCGGAAGTCGCCAATAACCTCTGGTGGGATGAAGCGACGGACATCGGTGTCGTCAGGGTGGATACCGGCGGGCGCAAGCCGCTGCCCTTCGCCGACTCCGACCAGGCGACGGTGGGTGAACTGGTGGTGGCCATCGGCAACCCCCTTGGGTTCCGCCTTGGCAACACGGTCACCACCGGCATCCTCAGCGGCGTGGGCCGGGCGATTGGTTCCGGGCTCCCCTTCCTGCAGATGGATGCCGCCATCAACCCCGGCAACAGTGGCGGTCCCCTGCTGAATGCCGATGGGCAGGTGCTGGGCATCAACTCCGCCAAGGTCAGCGAGACCGGAGTCGAGGGCCTGGCCCTGGCCATTCCCGGCAATGCGGCGCAGGCCATTGCCGAGGAACTGATCAGCAACGGCAAGGTGGAACGGGTCTGGCTGGGGCTGATTCTGGACGAGGACTGGAAGGGGTACTTTGGCGTACCCAATGAAGACGGCGTGGCGGTCGCTCTGGTGGTCCCCGACGGCCCCAGTGGCAGGGCTGGCCTGCGAGTGGGCGATAAGCTGCTCAAGGTGGATGACCAGCCGATCGGCACCGAGGACGACGTGCACTCCTATCTGCTCAAGAAGCGCCCGGGTGAGCAGGTTACGCTGACGCTCAAGCGTCGGGGGCAGATTCTGCACAGCGTGGTGACCCTGGGGGCCCGGGAACAGGGCAAGGCGGCGGCGGCGGCCCGTGAAACGGAGCAAGGTCGCAGCGTCCTGGTCAACCTGACCCCCGACCAGCTCCGGGATGCCGCTGATTATGGCCAGGCCCTCTATGGCCGGAGCCTGCTGGCTCTGACTGAAGACTACACGGCGATCAGCGGCAGCCAACATGCCATTCTATACACGGAATTTACGTATGTAGCCAGGCGGGTACTCTCTCAGTTCTGGCAAATGGGCAAGCAGCCGGGGAACGATTTTGTTCAGGCAGTGGGCAAGGAAATCCGGGGCAGGATCGAGGCCGAATTTGAAGTGCAGGGCGAGGGCGGCAGCTACCTGAACGGCGCCACGGCCATGCTGCGCCAGGGCGAAACCGAGATCAAGGGGAAGCCGGTGGGTAAGCCAGGGTATGCCGTCACCCCTGACAAGACCACCGCCACCGGTCAGATTGCCTTCCAGTTTGCCTTCGCCAGCCTGGACCCGGCCGGTGACATCGAACTGGTGCTGCAACTGGCCAACGGGACCAGCTATTCCTTCAAGTACACCCTGACGGATTTGCGGTAAATCCCTTGCTTTGTAGACGTGAAAGCCAGGCCGGGAACTTGTCGTTCCCGGCCTGGCTTTCCGCCGACCGCAGTGGATGGTATAATGCACTTTGATTCAGACGCAAGCCGCAGCTTGAGACTCCAACCGCCCCTGGGGCGCATTATGTTGGTTGGCCCTGACCACACGTTCGAGGATTTGGCTCGGGCTATCGATCTGGCCATTGCCCGTTGGGATTTGGCATATCTCCACGAGTTTAAGTTTCGGGACGGACGGCGATATGGGGCATCCCGGGCGAAGAATACGGGCAGGAGATCATTGATTATCAGTCTGTCACAGGTCGACGGTCCACTCCAGCGCCGCCGCTTCTGGTACGTGAACGGCGCCCCCCAAGAGGGCGCCGATTCTTCGTCAGTCGGGTTTGTCCGGACCGCCGATCCAGGACAGATAGCGATCCAGGCTCTCGTTGACAGCAGCGGCAACAACCCTTTCGAAAGGTTCGAGATTTTGCTCGACGCTGGCTTCCTCCAAAGCGTCGAGCTGCTCCCGGAGTATGGGGTGCAAGATTTGACCGTCGACCCGGTACCAGGCAAACAGGTCGTGCATCATCGGACCTACGTCGGCAGAAGGAGCCTCAAGCCCCTTCGCTTAAATGGACTTGAGTGCACATCGTGGGGATGACACACTATGCGTCTGTTTACATACGCTAAATATGGCCACCCATTCACCAGTTGCGGTCTGCCCGGCAGCCTCATGGGGATACTCCATTTTATAGGAGGGCTGCAAATGCACCGCGGATCACGTAGTCATTCGTGTGCTGACCTCGCCAGAATAGTGAACGGAACCCCGGCTCTCGTGGACGGCGTTTGTTTGGTACAGTTGCTCCGGGCCGATCTCTCACCGTCGATTCTGGGTCTTCCAACCAATTCGCCGCTAGTACTGCCGGTCTTCTTCTCAATCGAGCCTGGTGACAGACGTGGACAAACCCTGAACCTGGGCGAGGCCGTGCTTCTGCAAGAAGAGACAAACACGGTAATGGAGGCCCTTCGAAAGTCCGGCATTATCGTGACTGCCCTGCACAACCACTGGCTCTTCGAGGAGCCCCGCCTGATGTATATGCATTGGGAGGCGGTGATGGAGCCTGAACAGTTCCTGCGGGCCTCTCTGGCCGCGTTGCGAGCGGCCGGCGTGCGGACCAGACCGTTGTCGGGCGATGACGGGAGGGATGAGCCCGGTTCCGGCAACTGGAGGCGCGACGCTGACCACCGTCATCACCACCGCTATACGACGCAGAAAGATTATTGCCGTGTCTATCAGTAGAAGCGACGCCTGAGCATCTGCTCGGGCGTTTTCTGCAGGCGGTCCGAAAAGTCACGTGAGCCGTACCGGTCCGCGGTAAGCTACTGCTCAGACATCTTCCGGCCTATTTGGCGGGGCGACCCGCCTTTTTACATATTGCCTCCATGTGGTACATGGATGCGGCCATCAACCCTGGCAACAGTGGCGGTCCCTGGCTGAATGCCGACGGGCAGGTGCTGGGCGTGAACTCGGCCAAGATCAGCGAGACCGGGGTCGAGGGGCTGGCCCTGGCCATTCCCGGTAATGCGGCCAGGGACATTGCCGAAGAGCTGATCACGAAGGGCAAGGTGGAGCGGGTCTGGCTGGGGCTGATTCTGGAGGAGGACTGGAAGGGTTACTTCGGCGTACCCAACGAGGACGGGGTGGCCATTGCACTGGTGGTCCCCGACGGCCCCAGCGGCAAGGCCGGTCTGCGGGTGGGCGACAAGCTGCTCAAGATTGACGACCAGACGGTCGGTACCGAGGACGACGTGCACTCCTACCTGCTGGAAAAGCGCCCGGGTGAGGAGGTCACGCTGACTTGGTTACCCGAGGCGGCTCGTGCCGTGATAGCATCATAGGAGTCCGCCCCCCAGAATGCTCCTGGAGGGCAGATTGTCTATTGCCACTGAGCCATTATCTTGTCCCATACGATGGCTGCCTCTCCATTGAGATGAGCTTCCCTTCGCCTCTGATAATCACCAACGATCTTACCATCACTCATTTAGGTCAGCTTGCTCACGCGGACTTCGCTGCGCGTTATCAAGTCGGGCCGCAGGTGTCAAGTACTGATGCGCCGTCACTGTTGCTGACCTCCCTGGAAAAGATGGGCGAGCATGTACACGTGGCTGACCACCGTGGCAGCGGTGTTTGCAAAGGTTCCCCAGCGATATGCCCGAAAGGCTTCATTGTCGCCTCCCGTAACCGCGGAGGTAGCGTAGACCAGCACGGGCACGGGATGACCAGACTCTACAATGGCATCTAGCGTAGGGCGGAACGCGGGATCCACCGGGGGTAGGGCTTTCCCGTCGAGATCAAAGCCGATGTCAGGATGGTAACGATACAGAACGATGTCAATCTCGGCGCGCCGAATCCTGCCAGGAAGATCATCCACAGGGTGGGATGCCCGGGTTACCTGGATACCCTTTCGCTCCAGGAGGGCGACTTCTTCGGCCATGCCCTCCAGACCGTCCGGTCGCCCGACAACCAGGACCCTGGAGCGCTGATATTGCAGTTCCCGCCTGATAAGTGTGTCGAGTGCCTGGACGTTTTCCCTCACGCCCGCAACACTACTTTCGACGAGTCGTTGGAGTTGACCGGCTGCCTCTTCCCGGATTCGGATGAGGTGTTGCCCGGCATCCTTCTGGATTGCCTCGGAACTGCGCTGTATCTGTTCCTCTGAGTTCTTCTGTATAGCCTCCGTGCTACGCTTGATCTGCTCCTTGGCATCTGCCCATGTCTTCCACCCCAGGAAGCTGAGGAAGCCACCAAAAAGCCCAGTTAGCAGCCCGGCTCCCACACTGCCCCATTTCATGAGCGTCTCCAAGGTCAGCCGGTCTTCGTGCCGCTCTTGCTGGACGAACCTACGAAACTCCTTGGTGTCTTCGGTGAGGAACTTGTAGCTTTCCGCCTGGGCGCGCATCCGGATGACCTCAGCTTCCAGGTCAGCGAGTTTGCGCTTGAGGGCATCCAGAGATTCCTGGTTCACAGGTGGCGCCTCCGCCGAAGCGGCAGCAGCCGGTACGGGAAGGAGCAGCACTAGACTGATGAAAAACGCCACGATCAGCCTCACGTCAAATCACCTAAGACATTCTACCACGCGTAAGTTTAGGCAGCCAAGGAACGCCTCGCCCAGGGACCTGACCATGAGCAAGGCGGAGGTTAAACCCAGGTTCAAGTGCGAGGTTGAGAGACTGACTTTCGATGTCGCCTTTATCATGGGCACGTTTGGTCTGCGTATGACCTTGTCAGCCTCGCCAGTTTCCAGCGACTTTCCGGGCGCCATGCTGGGTGATATAATGCACTTTGACTGAGTATCGAACGCCCCAAGAAAGGAGGCAGCTGGAGTTTGAGCAACGTTAAGAAGGACGTCACCGACGCAGAGGTCGTCGAGTGGCTGAAGCAGGAGCTTGGAGAAGACCTTGTTCTGCCGGTCGTGCCTGTGAGCGCGCCGGCTTCAGATATAGTGCGGCAGGCAACGGAACAAGAAGCGACCGCCGGTGAGTTGGGGCATATCGAGCAGGCGCCCACCGACCTGGACATCGACCCCGAAATCGCCTGGAAACTGCACGGCCGTCGCCCGGGGCTGGACACGCCCCCGGCGGCGTACATTCAGACCTACGGCTGCCAGATGAATGACCACGACAGCGAGATCATGTACGGCATCATGCAGCAGATGGGCTACGCCCGGGCGGAAGGCCCGGAACAGGCCGACGTGCTGCTGTTCAACACCTGTGCCGTCCGGGAGAGCGCGGTGGACCACGCCTTTGGCCGCATCGGGCAGCTCAAGCCGCTCAAGTACAAGAACCCGGATATGGTGCTGGGGGTCTGCGGCTGCGTCCCGCAGGTCGACGGCTATGTGGCGCGGATGCAGCGCATCTTCCCCTACCTGGACCTGATCTTTGGCACCCATAATATTAGGAAGCTTCCCGAACTCATTCAGCGGGCCCGGGCCGAGCGCGAAACGGTGGTCGACATCTGGGAGGCCATGCCCGACGCCCCCGAGGAACTGCCGGTGGCCCGGGAAGGCGACCTGAAGGCATGGGTGACCATCATCCATGGCTGCAACAAAATGTGCACCTACTGCATCGTCCCCCGCACCCGCGGGGAAGAACTCAGCCGTGCCCCGGAACAGATTCTGGCCGAAGTCCAGGATCTGGGGGCCGGGGGCTTCAAGGAGATCACCCTGCTGGGGCAGAATGTAAATGCCTACGGGAAAGACCTGCGTTATACAGACTTCGGAGACCTGGTCACCCTGCTGGACCAGAACAGCCCGGGCATTGAACGGATCCGTTTTACCACCAACCACCCCAAAGACTTCACGGCCAAGATGGTCGAGGCCATCGCCCGCAGCCAGAAGGTGTGCGAATGGTTCCACCTGCCGGTGCAGAGCGGATCTGACCCGATTCTGCGGCGGATGAAGCGTTCGTACAACCGGCGGCAGTACCTGGAGCTGGTGCGGCGGGTGCGGGAACTGCTGCCGCAGGCTGTCATTACCACCGACATCATTGTGGGCTTCCCCGGCGAGACCGAAGCTGACTTCGAGGCCACCCTGCAACTGGTAGAAGAAGTGCGCTATGACGCCGCCTTCATGTTCATGTATTCCCCCCGGGCCGGTACCGAGTCCAGCCAGTACGAGGACCAGGTGACGCCCGAGGATAAAAAGCAGCGCTTACAGCGCCTGATCGAGGTGCAGAACCGCATCAGCCTGGAGCGTAACCAGGCGCTGGTCGGCCGGGTCGAGGAGATCCTGGTCGAAGGCTTTGACAAGGGCAAGACCAACGTAGTCTATGGCCGCACCAGGGGCAACAAGCTGGTCACCTTCCCCGGTGGCGAGCAGCACCTGCGGCAACTGGTGCCGGTGCGCATTACCGTCGCCCATACCTGGACCCTGGAGGGAATTCCGGTTAGCCCCGAGAATACGTGTGGCTAACCGTTGCCATAATGCCATAAGAAGGTGAGCGCCCAATGAACGTTTCGGTCCGGCAGGACCTTTGGATATTGGCCCGTGATATGGCCAGGTTAATTGAGGAAACCCCGGAGTTACAGCGCTTTCGGGAAACCGAGGAGGCGCTGCTGACCAACGACGAGGCGGTGACTCTCGTCCGGGAGTACGAGGAACGCAAGAAGGCTGTCAAATTTTCCCGGGACCAGACTCAGGCCGAGCAGATGCGGCTGATCGAGGAGTTTATGGCCGTCGAAGACCGTTACAACGCCAATGCCCTCATCCAGGCCCACTGGCAGGCCCGCACGGAACTGGACCTGCTGCTGGAACACCTGAACGCCGTGATCACCTTTCCCCTCACCGGCACCGAAGCCCCCAAGGTGCGGGGCGGCAACTGCGGCAGTGGGGGCGGCGGCTGTGGCTGTGGTTAATTGTCCCGGGGGAGTAAAGGCAACGGCCGCATAGTTGGAGAATCCTGCCAACCAAAGGGTGCGGCAGGAGGGGATCTGCGTGCGGGGACACCACATGATCATGGTCCGGGTGGTGGCCGCCGTGATGGCGGCGGCGGTGGCGGTGGGGGCCGTGATGATGATGCGGCAACTGGCGGCTCTGGTTGACCGCACCGCCGGGCTCCAGACCCACCTGGCCCATGTGGAGATGCGGCTGGAACTGGCCGAAAAGACACTTCATGGCCTGCGGGCGAATCAGCAGAACCTGGAGCACCGGCAGGATGACCAGCAGTTGGCGATCGAGCACCTGGAGAAAGACGTGGCCGCTCTGCAGGCCGAGCTACAGCAGGTGCGCACCCGGTTGCCTGGCTCCGGCCCGCAACTGGGCTAGCCGTTACGGACGAACCCGGTCCCAGGCTCCGGCCCGGCGTTCCCGGCCTGTTTACAGGCCCGGGTGCCAGACCGGAGCTTGCCTGTTGTGAGCAGGGCCCCTTTCCCAGCCACCCAACCACACGGGAAGAAGGAGCAGCCGTCATGACTGCCGCCGCACTGTCGACCGCATTATTGCAATGGTATCGCCGGGACCGCCGCGACCTGCCCTGGCGCAGGCAGCGCGACCCATACCGGATCTGGGTTTCGGAAATCATGCTGCAGCAAACCCGCGTCGACACCGCCATTCCCTATTACGAGCGCTGGATCGCCCGCTTTCCCACCGCCGCCGACCTGGCGACAGCCGCGGAGGACGACGTGCTCAAACACTGGGAGGGGCTGGGCTACTACTCCCGGGCCCGCAACCTGCAGGCAGCCGCCCGTGAGATCACGACTCGGTACGGCGGGCAGGTCCCGGATGACCCGGCTGCCTTCGCCGCCCTGCCGGGGGTGGGACCATACACAGCAGGGGCGGTGATGTCCATTGCCTTCGGTCGGCCCCTGCCGGCGGTAGACGGCAACGTGTTGCGGGTGGCGGCGCGTCTGTATAACCTCGACGACGATGTGGCCCGGCCGGCCACCCGCAGACGGGTGGAACAGCAGATTCAGGCCCTGATTCCCCCCGACGCCGCCGGTGACTTCAATCAGGCCCTGATGGAACTGGGCGCCCTGATCTGCACCCCGACCAGCCCGCAATGCGACCCCTGCCCGGTCAGCCCGTTCTGCCAGGCCTTGCGGGCCGGCCGGGTGCAGCAACTGCCGGTGAAGGCCAAAAAGGCCGCACCGGTGCCGGTGCTGATAGTAGCCGGGGTAGTCAGGGACAGCGGGCAGGTGTTGCTGGCCCGGCGCCCCGACCGTGGGCTGCTGGCCGGTCTGTGGGAGTTCCCGAGTTTCACCCTGCCGGCGGCGGCGGCACCGGAACAGGTGCTGGCGGCAGGGCTGCAGGAGCGCTTTGGCCTGGCCGTGTCGGTGGGGGCGCTGGTGATCCGGGCCGACCATGTTTTCAGCCACCGCCGCTGGCACCTGCTGGCCTTCGGCTGCCGGCTCACGGCCACCAGCCCACGCCCACGGGATGGGGCCGGCCTGCGTTGGCTGGAACCGGTTGAACTGGCCGGTGTAGCCCTGCCGGCCGTGTTCCAAAAAGTAGCGTCTGCTTTATAAATGGCCAGTCGTCCGGCCATAAAGAAGGTGCCGGTTACCCGGCTGGAGAACGCCTTTAAGATATGTCCGGTGTTCATTCCGCTGCCGGGTGAACAGGCCCTGACCAGCAGGGACCGCCGGCGCAGGAGGGAGAGCAGCGCGTTGACGGTAGAAAACGGGATGACGCCCATGTTCGCACAGTATTCAGAACTCAAGGCGCAGTACCCCGAGTGCATCCTCTTCTTTCGCCTGGGCGACTTTTATGAGATGTTCTTCCAGGACGCCGAGATCGGCGCCCGGGAATTGGAATTGGTTCTGACCGGACGGGACGGTGGCAAGGGTACCGGCCGCGTGCCCATGTGCGGGGTGCCCCACCATGCCGTCGATTCTTATGTAGGCAAGCTCATTGAAAAGGGCTATAAGGTCGCCATCTGTGAGCAGACCGAGGACCCCAAGGCGGTCAAAGGGCTGGTGCGGCGGGAGGTGGTGCGGGTCGTCACCCCGGGCACTCTTCTGGAGCCCAAATTGCTCGATGAGCGCCGTAACCACTATCTGGCCGCCGTCTGCCAGGGCCGGACCGGGTTTGGCCTGGCGTACTGTGATCTGTCCACCGGCGAATTCGCCGCCTGCGAACTGCCAGGGGCCCACGGCCTGCGGCAACTGGTCGAGGAACTGGGCCGCCTCGAGCCGCGGGAGGTCTTACTGGAGCCCGGGCTGGAGGCCGCGCCGGGCGTCACCGAGCCCCTGCGGCAACTGCAGGCTCCCTACTCGATTTACGACGCCCGGGCCTTCCGCCACGATGATGCCCAGCGGCGCCTGTGCCGGCATTTCGGCACCAACACTCTGCGCGGGTTCGGCGCCGAGGAGACCGAACTGGCCGTACGGGCGGCCGGCGCCGTGCTGCAGTACCTGGGGGAAACCCAGAAGACCAGCCTGGGCCATGTCAGCAGTCTGAATGTCTATTATCCGGGCGAATACATGACCCTGGACCCCAGCACCCGCCGGAACCTGGAACTGACCCGCAGCATCCGGGAAGGGGCGCGGCGGGGCACGCTCCTGGCGGTGCTGGACCGGACCGTCACCAGCATGGGCGGGCGCCTGCTCAAGGGCTGGCTGGAACGCCCGCTCCTGCGGGTGGAAGAGATCACCGCCCGCCACGCGGCGGTGGCCGAACTGGTCGACAAGACGCTGATGCGGGCTGAGGTCCGCTCTCTGCTGCAAGACGTGTACGACCTGGAGCGGCTGGCCGGGCGGGTGGCTTACGGCAGCGCCAACGCCAAAGATCTCGTGGCCCTCAAGCATTCCCTCGTGGTCCTGCCCAGCCTGCGCATTTTCCTGGAGGACGCCGGGAGCGAACTGCTGCGCAGCCTGCGCGATCGCCTGGACCTGCTGGATGACGTGCGCGACCTGATCGACCGTGCCATTGCCGATGATCCCCCCTACGCCCTCACTGAGGGCGGCGTGATCAAGTCGGGCTACCATCCGGAGGTCGACACCTACCGCCGGGCCAGCACCGAAGGCAAGGGCTGGATCGCCGGACTGGAATCCCAGGAGCGGGACCGGACCGGCATCAAGTCCCTGAAGATCGGTTTCAACCGTGTCTTCGGCTACTACCTGGAGGTAACCAACTCCTGGCGGGGATCGGTGCCTGACCACTATATCCGCAAACAAACCCTGGCCGGGGCGGAGCGGTTTATCACCCCGGAACTGAAGGAAATGGAAGAGCAGGTCCTGGGCGCCGAAGAAAAGCTGACCGCACTGGAATATGACCTGTTCTGTCAGGTGCGGGACCAGGTGGCGGTGCACGTGCGGCGCATCCAGGCTTCGGCGCGGGTGGTGGCGGAACTGGACTGCCTGACCGCCTTTGCCGAGGTGGCCTCCGTGTATGGCTTTGTACGGCCTGAGGTCGACGGCAGCGACGTGCTGGAAATCCGGGACGGGCGCCACCCGGTGCTGGAGCGGGTCCTGCCCGAGGGCCGGTTTGTGCCCAACGACAGCCTGCTGGACACCCGGGACAACCGCCTGCTGCTGATCACCGGCCCGAACATGGGCGGCAAGTCCACCTACATGCGGCAGGTGGCCCTGATCGTGCTGATGGCCCAGGCCGGCTCCTTTGTACCTGCCTCCCAGGCCCGGGTGGGGGTGGTGGACCGCATCTTTACCCGCGTGGGCGCTTCCGACGATCTGGCCACCGGCATGAGCACCTTCATGGTGGAAATGGCTGAAGTGAGTGCGATTCTGCACGCCGCCACCCGGCGTTCCCTGGTGGTGCTGGACGAAATCGGGCGCGGCACAGCCACCTTCGACGGCCTGTCCATCGCCTGGGCGGTGGCTGAGTACATTGCCGGTCCGGAGCGGATTTGTGCCAAAACCCTGTTTGCCACGCACTATCATGAGTTATGTGAGCTCGAAGGCCTGCTGCCCGGTGTGCGCAACTACAGCGTGGCCGTATCGGAAAAGGGCGAGGAAGTCGCGTTCCTTTACAAGATCATCCGCGGCGGGGCCGACCGCAGTTACGGCATTCAGGTGGCACGTCTGGCCGGGTTGCCCCGGCCGGTGATCGAACGGGCGCGGGAGATCCTGTCGACCCTGGAACAGCAGGAAGGGCAGCGGCGGGCCCGCCGGGAGGCGGCGGCCGCCCGCCTGCGGGAGCGGGCACCGGCTCAGCTCAGCTTCTTTGAACCCAAGCCGCACCCGGTGATCGAGGAACTGATGGCGGTCAACGTGATGGCCCTCACCCCCATCGAGGCTATCAACCTGCTCTACAAGCTCCAGGAAAAGGCCAAAGAAGGGCGCACCTGAACCGTCCCGCGGGCAGCAGTGGCAACGAAAGGGGCAGGCGCATGCGAGTCCGTGACACAGAACTCCATGTGGTGACGGAAGGGCAGGGCCCCCTGTGCCTGGTGGCGCACGGGGCCCCGGGGGTGGTGGACCACAACCTGCTGCGCAACGCGCTGCTGCCACTGGGGGCGGCCGGCCGCACCTGGGTCTTCTGGGACCACCGGGAGTGCGGGCGATCCCGGCGGCAGGACCCCCGCGGTTGCACCCTGGAGAACCTGGTGGAAGATCTGGAAGCTCTGCGGACGGAACTGGGAGCCGGGCAGGTCGATGTGCTCGGTCACTCCTGGGGCGGGATCATGGCGCAGGAGTATGCCCTGCGTTACCCCGACCGGGTGCGGTCCCTGCACCTGTGTGCCACCGCTCCGGATCTGCAATGGGTTGCCACCTACAATGCCCGGGTCGGGCCGCACGAACCGGAAGAATACCGGGCGCAGATCAAGCCGCTTTACGCCGGCGCCCTGCCGGTGGCCGAGACCGCCCGCCTGCTGGAGCAATGGTATCTGGCCACCGCTGTGCGCCAGCCCCTGCCCGCTTACCGGGCCGCCCTGGCCGGAGTGCAGCCCAACCCGCGGGCCACCGGCGCCTTCAACGCTTCCGTGCGCGGCGGCTGGAGTGCCGTGGAGCGGCTGGCCGCGGTCACCTGTCCGGTGCTGATCAGCCATGGCGTGTATGACATGATCATTCCGGTCAGCGAAGGGGAGCGGCTGGCGGCCTGCCTGCCGCAGGCCCGCCTGCACCGGTTTACCGCCAGCGGCCACAGCCCGTTCCTGGAGGAGCCTGCCGAGTTCGGCCGCCTGTTGCGGGAATTCTGGGGCACCGCCGCGGCCGGCTGAGCATAACGCCCCCCGGTGCCAGGTAGCCCGGGCCGACGGTCCCCTGTTCGCATGCGACTGCTGCTGATTCCCTCGTGGGCCGGCCCCCCGGGCCATTGTGAGCGAGGGGCCGCCCATCCCGGGAATAGACCAAGCCCGGGCCGGGCAGACTGCGCGGATGACGGAATGGTGCTGACAGACGCCGGGCGGCATGCCATAATGACTTTGTGGCCTACATACTTACAGGGAGTGGACAGGAAATGGAGAACCTGGGGTGGATCATCACTGGGGCGGCTGTGCTCGGTGCGGGCGCCGGCGCCTTTATCATATACCGCACCCAGTGGTTCCAACTGCGGCTGTATGGCGCCAAGGTTGGCCGCATTGTAAAGCAACATGACCTGGAAAAGAAGTCGCAGGCATTATCCAAAATGCCTGAACCGGCCAAGGCCGGCAAGCAATTACGGGAACTTGCCGGCGCCTACGATGCGCTGGTCAAGGACCTGGAGAAGGTCAAGGTACCCCCGGCTGCCCAGGAACTCCACCACGACACCGTTACGCTGAACCGCAAGGCGGCGGAACTATACCGGATTGTGGCTACGGGCAAGTACAGCCCGAAGGAAGTGCAAAAGCGCCAGGGCGAGCTACAAAAGCTGGAACGCAACCTGAACCAGCGGGTGCAGGCACTGTACGGCAAGAAACCCAAGACGGCATAAGAAAGGGAGGGGCAAATGCCTCTCCCTTCCCATCTGCGGGCGAGATCTCAGTCAGGGGAGAGCCCTCCACTCAGTCGCGGCTGGTGAGCCAAATCCCGTTATCGGTGCCGCGGGCCAGCACATAGATCCTGCCCTGCCAGGAAACCGCCTCCGGCGCCGAGGGGGTGAGGCCGCCCGGCACCGTCTGCCACACCGGCTGGGCAAATTCCAGGCGGGGGGAGAGGGTCCGGTAGCTGATGGTGCTGTCGGGGTTGCGCAGGAAGAGAAATAGTTGTCCCTCGTGCACCGCCGCCCCAGGCCGCGCCGGTGTCCGCTCGCGCCCGGGCAGGTTGCGCCAGCCCCGCCACTGTCCGGCCGGGGTGAGGAAGTTCCAGATCACGTTATTGTTGGCGTCGCGGGTGAAAACATGCAGCGTGTTCTGGAAGTTAACGGCGGTGGGGCCACCGGGGGTGCGTTCGGCACCGGGGACATTTTGCCAACTTTCCCATTCGCCACGGGGGGTGAGGCGGGTCATGTAGAGACGGTCATCATCCCCGCGGACAAACAGCCACAGGGCGCCCTGGTGGACGGCGGCGCCAGGCACCGAACGGCTGCGCCGGCCCGGGACCACCGCCCACTGCGTCCAGCGCCCGCGGGGGCCGAGGGAGGCGGTGACCACCCGTCCCTGGGCGTCTGTGGCAAACACATGCAGGCGGTTGGCAAATACCACGGCTTCCGGGGCGTTGTTGGTCCGGGGCGAGTCGGGAATCTGTACCCACTCGCCCCAGCCGCGGCGCGCTTCAAAGCGGTTCCAGTACAGCCGGTCATCCAGGCCCTTGACGACCGCATGCAGCACATCCCGGTAGACAGCGCCCGCCGGGGCCCGGTCGGTGGCGCCAACGGGCACCCGGGTCCACCGCAGCCAGCCACGGCGTGGCGCCGCAGGCCGGGGCGGAACCCGCTGGGCCCCGGCAATCGCTGCCAGGTTGTAAAACAAATTCCCATCTGACACAGCCACCGAAGGCACCTGTCCGGCTGACTGCACTGGCCAGTGCGTGTAGGGCGTGAAAGGATACAAGCCGCGTCCACCTCCTGCCGTCGGTCCTACGCCTCTGGCGCAGGTTGCCGGTCCAGTGTATGTAAACGGCGGAAGGCCGTGTTCCCGTCGCCTGCCCCGGCCGGTGAATTGCCCGGACTCGGGCTTGGACAGGCTGATAGGTGGTGCGGTACAATCAGAAGAAGGGGGTGGCCCTGTGCCGCACATCCAGGTGCTGGATGAACGTACCGCCAACCAGATCGCCGCCGGTGAGGTGGTGGAACGGCCGGCCTCAGTCGTGAAGGAACTGGTGGAAAATAGCCTGGACGCCGGAGCGCGGCGGGTCACCGTGGTGGTGGAAGGCGGCGGGCAGCAATTGATCCGGGTCACCGACGACGGCTGTGGCATGGAGGCCGCAGACGCCCGGCTTTGTCTGGAACGCCATGCCACCTCCAAGATCCGGGCGGCCACAGACCTGCTCCGCATCACCACCCTGGGTTTTCGGGGCGAGGCCATCCCGTCCATCGCCTCGGTCAGCCGGTTTGAAATCCGCACCCGGCAGCGGGAGGCCCTGGAAGGAACCCGGGTAGCGGTGGACGGCGGTGTGCTGCAGGCGGTGGAGCCGGTGGGAGCGCCGCCGGGCACGCAGGTGGAAGTCCGGGACCTGTTCTACAACGTACCGGCGCGCCTGAAATATATGAAGACTGCCGCCACTGAACTGGGGCGCATCGGCGATGTCCTGGGCCGCCTGGCCCTGGCCCACCCGGAAGTGGCGCTGCATTTCCGTTCCGGTACCGTGGAGGTGCTGCAGACCCCCGGCAAGCCGGACGACTTATTGGCAGCCGCCGCGGCCGTGTTCGGCCGGGAACTGGCGCGCGAGCTGGCCCCGGTCAGCCTGGAGACGCCGTTTTGCCGGGTCTGGGGCTATATCGGGTTGCCGTCGGTGGCCCGGGCCGGCCGGGCCACGCAGCATTTTATGGTTAACGGGCGGCCGGTTCAGGCTCTGCAGCTCCGCTACGCTTTTGAGGAAGCGTACGCCAACCTGATTCCACAGGGGCGATACCCAATCTGTGTGATCAATCTGGAACTGGATCCGGCCGAGGTCGATGCCAACGTGCATCCGGCCAAGCTGGAGGTGCGTTTCCAGAAGGAACGGGAGGTCCGGGGAGCCCTCTACAAGGCAGCGCGTGCCGCCCTGGGGGCAGCTATGGTGGTACCCGTGGGCATGGCGCCGGAACCAGTGCCGCCACCGGTGCCGGGGGCGGCGGTGGCCGAGTCCCTGCTGGCCCGGATGCAGGGCACACCGGCGGCCGGGGCGGCCGGGGCAGCCGGGCCGGGTGTGCCGTCCGTGCCAGCAGACGGGGCTCCAGCGACACAGCCGTCACGGGACTGGCAGCGGGCCGGCACCGGTGTGCTGGCCCAGACCGGACCGGACCAAGCCCCCGGACAGCGTGCCTTTTACCTGGACGGAGCTTATGTACCGCCGGACAGTACCCGCATGGCCACCGAGCGGTCGGGTCTCTATACGGCAGCCGAGCGGGAAACGGCGGCGGCCGCACTGGCCGAGGCCCTGCAGACCCGGGCAGTGCATGCCGGACCGGCCAACGCTGCCGAATTAATCCGTGCCCTGCGCCCCCTGGGGCAAATCCACCGCAGCTATGTGGTCTGCGATGGTCCCGGCGGGCTCTATGTGGTGGACCAGCATGCGGCTCACGAGCGCATTAACTTTGAACGGATTTACCGGGACCTGGAGACCCACACCGCCCCGGTACAGGCCCTGCTGTTCCCGATCACTCTGGAGTTAACCGTGCCACAGTTTACTCTGTTCAAGGACCTGGCCGCGACTTTCGCCGAAAGCGGGATTCGGGCGGAACCCTTCGGCGGCCGGACGGTCCTGGTCAAGGCGGTGCCGGTCGGTGTGGACGAGGCCCAGGCCGCCCGTCTGGTCACTGATTTCATTGACCGCCTGTTGGAGGAGCAGTTGCCTTCCTCCCCACTGGACCGGCGGCGGCGGGTTGTGGCGGCTCTGGCGGCCTGCAAGGCTTCTATCCGGGCGCGGGAGGCCTTGCAACCCGAGCAGATTGCGGCATTGCTGGCCGACCTGGCCGCCTGCACCGACCCGGGGCAGTGCCCGCACGGCCGTCCGACCGTGCTGCTGTTCAGTGTGGCTGATTTGGAAAAGAGGTTCGGACGTGCATAGGGTGCTGGCACTGGTGGGACCCACGGCTTCCGGCAAGACCGCCGTCTCACTGGCGGTGGCCCGGGCCCTGAACGGCGAGATCATCAACGGTGATTCCCAGCAGGTCTACCGCGGTTGTGACATCGGCACCGCCAAGATCCGCCCGGACGAGATGCAGGGTATCCCCCATCACCTGCTGGATGTGAAGGACCCGCACGCACAGTTCAGCGTGGCCGAGTTTCAGCAGCGGGTCGACGGCCTGATCGCCGAGATATCCGCCCGCGGCCGGCTGCCGATCCTGGTTGGCGGCACCGGACTGTACATACGGGCGGTCCTCCGGGAATATACTTTTGCCGAACTCGATACTGACGGCGCTGTGCGGGCACGACTAAATACTGAAGCCGCGCGGTTGGGTCCGCCGGCCCTGCACGCCCGGCTGGCTCAGGTGGACCCGCCGGCGGCGGCCCGGATTCACCCCAACGACCAGTTGCGCATTGTCCGGGCCCTGGAAGTGTGGGAACTTACGGGCCAACCGATCTCCACGCTGCAGCAGCAGGCGGCCGGTGCCCGGTATGACTATCTGCTGGTCGGTCTGACCATGGGCCGGGATCACCTGTACACCCGGATCGATCAGCGGGTGGACGCCATGCTGCAGGCCGGATGGCTGGCCGAGGTGCAGGCCCTGCTCAGTCGCGGCCTTCGCCCCGAACAGGGGCCGCTGGCCGCCATCGGCTACAAGGAACTGGTGTCCTATTTGCGTGGTCTGGCCACCTGGCCGCAGGCAGTGGAGTGGGCCAAGCGCAATACCCGTCGCTACGCCAAGCGGCAGCTCACCTGGTTTCGCCGGGAGGCAGACATCCATTGGGTCGATGTGGAGCCCGGCCCCGCGGTGGCCGCGGCCGACATTGTGCGGCTGGTGGCAGGAAAGTGGCATTGTACCATTGAACTACGTTAGGCACGGCAAATACAGCCAAGAAAGCACAGGCTACGGGAGGTTGGTGCGTTGTCCAAGGTGGCTATAAACCAGCAGGACAGTTTCTTGAATCAGGTCAGAAAGGAGAATATCCCGGTCACCATCTATCTGGTCAACGGCTTTCAGCTCAAGGGGCTGGTCCGGGGGTTCGACCAATTCACCGTGATTCTGGAGAATGAAGGGCGCCAGATGTTAGTGTATAAGCATGCACTCAGTACCATTGCGCCTGCCCGCAACGTGAACCTGAACCTCTTGCAGGAGCGGCCAAACGGGTAAGCGCCGGCCTGCTGTGTTCTGTGGTCAACGCCCCCTCCGTCCAGCCAGTCTGGAAATACCAAAACCGGGCGCCAGTCTGGCGCCCGGTTTTTCCTGTGCCCGTGGCCCCTGCCCCTGCGCTTCCTTACCGGCGCAGGTGGAAAGGGACGCTGGTAATCACCGTCCGCGGTCGGAACAGCAGCAGAAACTTCAGCGCCATCGCCGTCTGGTTATGGAGCACCCGGTGCCACCATTTGCGGGGAATGAACTCCGGAATCAGCACGGTGACAAAATCCTCCTGGTGCTGCCGCTCCAACCGGTCTATATAGTTCAGCAACGGCTGCAACACGGACCGGAAGGGGGACTGCAGCCGGACCAGGGGTACGCCCGGATTCCATTCCTCCCACTTGGCTGCCAGTTGTTTCCCCTGTTCGGGGTCTGTACAGACGTACACGGCAGTGACATCGCTGGTGATGGAGCGGGCGTAGGCAATGGTTTGCGCCACCGCCTGGTTGACCCCGGCCACCGGGATGACCACCGTGTGGCGAACCGGGCGGACGGTCGCCGGCAGGCGCAGACGGAGCTGATCGGCGATGGCCAGGTAATGGCTGTGCACGGCCTGGAACAGGGCCATGACACAGGGAATCAGGATGATGACCACCCAGGCCCCCTCGACGAACTTGGTGATGGCGAAGATCAGCAGGACCGTCAGCGTGGCCAGCGCACCCATACCGTTAACGGCGGCATGCACGAACCAGTGGTGGTCCCGGCCGCGGTCACGCCACCAGTGGAGCACCATGCCGGCCTGTGACAGCGTAAACGACAGGAACACGCCCACCGCATAGAGCGGGATGAGCGCCTCGGTCTCTCCCTGTTTCTCGACGATGAGCAGACCGGCCAGCACACCCAGGGTGACGATCCCGTTGGAAAAGACCAGCCGGTCCCCCAGACTGGCAAGTTGCCGCGGCAGGAAACCATCTCGGGCGATCAGTGAGGCCAGGCGGGGGAAGTCGGCGTAGGCGGTGTTAGCCGCCAAAACCAGGATCAGGGCAGTGGCCGCCTGCAGTCCGTAGTAAAACCACGACTGCCCGAACACATGGCGGCCAATCTGCGACAGCACCGTCTCCTGGTCGGCAGGGGCCACCCCATAGGCGTTGGCCAGGTAGGTGATACCCAGAAACATGGCACCAAGCATCAGCGACATGGCGACCATGGTCTTACGTGCATTGACCGGCTCCGGCTGACGGAAGGCCTGCACACCGTTTGAGATGGCCTCGACCCCGGTCAGAGCCGTACAGCCGTGGGAAAACGCCTTCAGGATCAGGAACAAGGTGAGCGATTCCCGGCCCGCCACCATCGGAACCACAGCCGGGGTATCGTGCAGGACCAGGCGCCGGAACAGGCCGGTGACGACCAACAGCGCAATGGTGGCCATAAAGGCATACGTGGGCACCGCAAACAGAGTGCCGGATTCACGCACTCCGCGCAGGTTGATCAGGGTGACCGCCGCAATGGCCAGCAGGCCCAGAAGCACCCGGTGCTCGTGCAAGGCGGGGAAGGCGGACGTCACCGCGGCCACGCCGGCCGCTGTCGATACGGCCACCGTCAGTACATAATCGATCAGCAGGGCGGCACCGGCGGTGAGACCGGCCCAGGTGCCGAGGTTGTCCCTGGCGACGATATACGCACCGCCGCCGGTTGGATACGAGGAAATGGTTTGCCGGTAAGAGAGAGTGAGAATGCCGAGCAGGAGCACGATGGTCAGGGCGATGGGCAGCGAGAGGTGGAAATAGGCGCTGCCGACGACGGACAGGGCGATCAGGATCTCCTGGGTGGCATAGGCGACGGAAGACAGGGCATCGGAACTGAAGACAGCCAGTGCCTTGATGTTGGTCAGTCGTTCATGGGTCGCTTCATGGGTCGGCAGCGGGCGGCCGATCAAAATCCGTTTGACTTCCAGACTCATCGCTTGAAGCCTCCTGGCCGGTTGAAGAGTCCGGCGGAGACCGCGGGCAAAAAAGAAAACGACCCCAGAAGGGGGTCGTCGGTCGTTTCATCCGGCGGCCTCCGTCGACAATGTGGCCTGCGAGGTTAGCTGTCGGGTTCGGGTGGTCGACTCACCCTACAGGCGCCTTGCCACGCCTGATTCACCCCACCGTTGGTTCCCCCGCTCCCGGTTGACCGGGATTCGGCCTGTTTTGATGCACACCGAACATATTACTCCGTTGTTACATGGGTGTAAAATACGGCCCTTCGGTGCCAGAGTCAATTGATGCGGCTGGAGCCGCACGGGACCGCTGCCAGGAACAGCACACAAAGGCGCACGCAGGATTGCACCGATTTGCTACGCCGGGCTTGCGCCGGCAAAAATGACGCCGGGCGGACACGCCCTGGCGCATACGCTTTACCCCGGAGGTGAGGACAGTGGCCGCAGGCGATTGGGCTGCGTTGCTGGAGGCCGGGGAAATCTCCCCCGTCGAGGCGCTGCGGCGGGCCCGGCTGCGGGCCGACGAGCCACCGCATCCGGCGCCGCCGGAGGGGACTGGCGGGGGCCGCCATGGGCGCAGCGCCGAGAGTAGCCGTGCGACCGGCCGGCCCGGCCGCGATCCGCAGGCCGAAAAGGCCGCCGAGCAGGCCCGCCGGGTCGAGGCGGTGCTGGCCGAACTGGATGCCCTGGTGGGATTGGCTGCCGTCAAGCGGATGGTCCGGGAGATCCGCGCCTTTGTGCAGGTCCAGCAGCAGCGGGCTCAAGCCGGGCTGCTCAGCCGGCAGACGGCCCTGCATATGGCCTTTACGGGCCACCCGGGCACCGGCAAAACTACCGTTGCCCGGCTGCTGGGGCGCCTGCTCAAAGAGATCGAAGTATTGCCCCGCGGCCACATGGTGGAGGTGGAACGGGCCGATCTGGTGGGGGAGTACATCGGCCATACGGCCCAACGTACCCGCGAGGTGGTCCGCCGGGCGGTGGGCGGCGTGCTGTTCCTCGACGAGGCATACTCCCTGGCCAGAGGCGGGGAAAAGGACTTCGGCCGGGAGTGCATCGACGGCCTGGTCCGCAGCATGGAAGAGCACCGGGATGAACTGGTGGTCATTCTGGCCGGCTACCCCCGGGAAATGGACTGGCTGGTAGACCAGAACCCCGGCCTGCGCTCACGCATTGCGATCTGGATTCACTTTCCGGACTACAGTCCGGCGGAACTGGTGGAGATCAGCCGCCGCATGTTGGAGCGCTGGCAGTACCGGCTGGCGCCGGAGGCTGCGGTGTTTCTGGCCGAGCGGCTACGGAGCGGGGAAATGGACCTGAGCGGGGAATTCGGCAACGCCCGCGGGGTGCGCAACCTGCTGGAAAAGGCGCTGCGCTGCCAGGCTGTCCGGCTCACCGACCGCCATGCGCCGCCGGCGGTCGAACTGATGACCGTGACCCGGTCGGACCTGGAGGTGGCTGTCGCCCAACTCCGGGTCAGGGACAACAACCGCTTCAGTCTGCTGGCCTAGATGCGGCGGAGAAGGAGGGCTGTGTGTGCGGGAGGTGGTGGTGGCGGGTGCAGCGGCCGCAGGCAAGACGACCGTCTGCAATGCCCTTACGCCCTGGCTGCAGGCACACCGCTGGGGCCGCGGCCTGCGGTTATTGGATACGCCGGGGCTGGATGACTGGCCGGCCGCTGATCCTGGGCAGCGGCGACTGCAGGTGCAGGCGATTCACCGGCTGCAAACGGTGCCGCTCTTCCTGCACGTGGTCGATGCCAGCCGGACCGGCGCCGTCGGGGAGGCAGCGGCGGTAGACCGGGAACTGGCGGTGTGGGGGCGGAACAAACCGGGGTATGCCGTTCTGGCTACCCATATGGATGGCCCCTGGGCGGCGACCGGATTGCGGGTAATTCAGCGTGCACTGAACCCGTACCGGCTGATTCCGGTGGTGGCACCGGCTGCCCAGGGGCTGGGCGCCATCTGCTATTTCCTGCGCCGGCAGGCCTGAAGTCGGCACTCGGTTGACAGGGTCCGATAGGCGGAGTAAAATTAGCATCGTTTGGAATTCTTTCCTCGGGAGGGTCAGCCCGATGATCAAGCCGGTACAGCCGTTTCTGAACAGGGACCCTTCCGCCGGTGTCTAGCGGTACGGTGTGTAAACACGGCCGCAGCTCCGTGGAGGGGCTGCGGCCTTTTTGCGCGTGTCAGAAGGCCCGGCCCCGCTACGGCCATCCATCTACCCTGGAGGTGACGCCTGATGGCAGGATTTACGCCGGAATCCGGCAGCCGGGAGCCACAGCGGGCTTTCCTGGTGGCTCTCGAAACGCCGGATCAGCAACGGTCGGGCTGGAGTGCCGAGGAGTCGCTGGCCGAGCTGGCCCTGTTGGCCGATACGGCCGGTGCCGTGGTCGCAGGCCAGACGATTCAGCGGCGTACGGCCCTGGACCACGCCACATACATTGGCTCGGGCAAGGCGCAGGAAATTGAGGATCTGCGGGCTGAGCTTGGATTTAACCTGGTGATTGTCGACGACGAACTTTCGGCGGTGCACCAGCGCAACCTGGAACGCGTGATTGACTGCGCCATTATTGACCGCAGTGCCCTGATCCTGGAGATCTTCGCACAGCGTGCCCGCACCCGGGAAGCCAAGCTCCAGGTGGAACTGGCGCAACTCCAGTACCGCCTGACCCGCCTGGCCGGGAAAGGGGTCGACCTGTCCCGCCTAGGTGGTGGGATTGGCACCCGTGGTCCCGGCGAAACCAAGCTGGAAACCGACCGCCGCCATATCCGGGCGCGGGTCACCCACCTGCGGGCCGAGCTGCAGGAGGTCTCCGCCCACCGGAGGCGCCTGCGGCAGGAGCGCAGCGGGCAGATTCCGGTGGTGGCTCTGACCGGCTACACCAACGCCGGAAAATCCACCCTGCACCGGGCCCTGGCCGGGTCAGATGTGCTCGCTGAGGACCGCCTGTTCGCCACCCTGGATGCCACTGCCCGCCGGGTGGAGCCGCCGGAGGGCGAACCCTTCCTGCTGGTGGACACGGTGGGCTTCGTGCAGAAGTTGCCCCACCACCTGGTGGCGGCCTTCCGCTCCACCCTGGAAGAGGTAACGGCCGCCGACCTGATTCTCCACGTGGTGGATGCCGGCCACCCCAAGCTGGAGGAGCAGATGGCGACGGTCCAGGCCGTGCTGCAGGATCTGGACGCAGCGGAGCACCTGCAGATCCTGGTATTTAACAAGATCGATACACTGCCGGTACACCAGGAAGCCGAGATGCTGGTCCGCCTGCATCCGGGCGGCGCTGCCGTCAGTGCCCGCACCGGGTTGGGAATCGACGGGCTGCTGCAGTTGATCCATACCAGCCTGGCTGAGCGGCGTGTTACCCTTGAAGTGCTGGTACCCTACGCCGAGTCGTCCTGGGTGGCCTGGCTGCACGAGCGGGGCGCCGTCCTGACCGAGGAGCACCGTCCGGAGGGGACGTGGATCCGGGCCGAACTGGAGCGGGGGCTGGCCGAGCGGGTCCGGGCCCGGCTGGCGGCAACGGTGACGGGTGGGTGAGACGGCACCGGCCCCGCCCGTGTCAGGGTTCATTCCGTTGTTGGGAACAGGGAACTTCGGTGATATAATCAATACCTGGGACGTGCCATGGACCAGCCGTTCATGGGGCAAGCCGTTTCGTTGCAGGTGGCCGAATTAAGGGGATTTCATTGAACTGGGACAGACTTGTTGACAGGTTACCGCCGGCGCTGACGGCAGCGGCCACGGGTGCTCTGGCGGATGTACGTCCGTACTGGGAGCGGGTGGAGGAAACCGCCCTGTACAACCAGGCCAAGGTGCTGCGGGCCTTCCACGGCGCCGGCATTTCCGAGTATCACTTCGCCCCTTCGACTGGGTACGGTCTGGGGGATACCGGGCGGGACCGGCTGGAGGCGGTGTTTGCCGCTGCCTTCGGGGCGGAGGCGGGGCTGGTCCGCACACAGATCGTGTCAGGCACTCACGCCATCACCCTCGCCCTGTTCGGGGTTCTCCGGCCGGGAGACGAACTGGTGGCAGCGGTCGGAGCCCCATATGATACCCTGCAGGCCGTCATCCGCGGGGGGACCGGTTCCCTGTACGACTGGGGAGTGTCCTACCGGGAGGTGGCCGTGCAGGCAACCGGGGCCCCGGACCTGCAGGCCCTGAAGGCCGCCGTCGGTCCGCGGACCCGGGCGGTGCTGATTCAGCGGTCCCGCGGCTACTCACTGCGGCCCTCGCTCAGCGTGGCGCAGGTGGGAGAGGTCATAGCCGCTGTCAGGTCGGTCCGCCCCGACGTCTACTGCCTGGTCGACAATTGTTATGGCGAATTTACCGAAGAGCAGGAGCCGGCCGAAGTGGGGGCCGACCTGGTGATGGGCTCGCTGATCAAGAATCCCGGCGGCGGGCTGGCGCCCACCGGCGGGTACGTGGTGGGTCGCCGGGAACTGGTGGAAGCCGCTGCTGCCCGACTCACCGCCCCGGGGATCGGCAGCGAGGTCGGGGCCAGCCCGGACGGACACCGGTTGCTGCTGCAGGGGTTTTTTCTGGCCCCGCACACGGTGGCCGAGGCCATCTGCGGTGCCCATTTCACCGCCGCTCTGTTTGAGCGGCTGGGTTTCCGGGTCCGACCCCGTTACCAGGTACCGCGCACGGACCTGATTCAGGCCGTCGAGCTGGATGCACCGGAGCGGCTGGTCGCCTTCTGCCAGGCCATACAGCGGTGTGGCCCGGTGGATGCACATGTCCGACCGGATCCGGAACATATGGCCGGCTACGCCGACCAGGTGATTATGGCCGCCGGAACTTTTGTGCAGGGTTCTTCCATTGAACTGAGCGCCGACGGACCCCTGCGGCCTCCTTATGCGGTATATTTTCAGGGCGGCCTGACCCGGCAGCACGTGATCTGGGCGGCAGTCAAGGCGGCGGCGGAACTGGCCGGACAGGGCCTGCTGCCCGGCTGATGCCGGCTGCGGTCACCGTTGGGCAGGCGGCAGAAACGGGGTGGCGGTGATCATGATCAAGATCATCATCCTGACGATCGTTGTGGTGGCCATGCTGGCGGGTGTGGCCGGTACCATCTTTCCGGGGCTGCCGGGGCTGCCCCTGATCTTCCTGGCGGCTCTGGGTTACGGGATCTACGAAGGGTTTCACGTCATTACCGGTACCTATCTGCTGTTTCTGGCCGGCTGTGTGGCTGTGGCCATGGGCGGGGAACAGGCGGCCCGCGTCTGGGGCGCCCGTCGCTTTGGCGGTGGGCGGGGCAGCACCTGGGGGGCGATCATCGGCTCCATCATCGGGTTGTTTTTCATGCCGGTAGGACTGGTGGCGGGCCCCTTCCTGGGGGCGGTGGTCGGGGAACTGATCACCGGCCAGGCCACCGGCCCTGCCCTGAAGGCCGGTGTCGGTAGCCTGCTGGGTGTACTGTTGGGTACCGTGCTGAACATCGCCCTGGGTTTGACCATGTTCCTGACCTTTCTTTACCGAGCACTGGGAGGTGCGTGACGTTGCCGAATCGCCCCAAGACCAAGGAAGACGTATTGAAAAAGGTGCAGGAACTGGATGTCCGGTTCATGCGGCTGATGTTTACGGATATCCTCGGTGTGCCCAAGAACGTGGCCATTCCGGTGGACCAGTTGGCCAAAGCGATGGACAACCAGCTTATGTTTGACGGCTCGTCCATCGAGGGTTTTGTGCGCATCGAGGAGTCGGATATGTTGCTGGCGCCCGATCCGAGTACTTTTAATCTCTTTCCCTGGAGTGAGCCCGGGGCGGGGCGCACGGCGCGCCTGATCTGCAATATCCTGAGCGAGTCCGGCGACGTGTTTGAAGGGGACCCGCGGGTCTGCCTGCAGCGGGTGCTGGGCGAGGCGGCCGAAATGGGATACACGATGATGGTCGGCCCGGAGCCGGAATTTTACCTGTTTGAAAAGGGACCGGACGGCAAGCCGACCACCAGGCAGACCGACTCGGCCTCCTACTTCGACCTCGGGGTGCTGGACCGGGGTGAGGAATGCCGGCGCGACATCGTCCTGGCGCTGCAGAAGATGGGGTTTGAGATCGAGGCCAGCCACCACGAGGTGGGACCCGGCCAGCACGAAATCGACTTCAAGTACGCCGACGCCCTGACCACCGCCGACAACATCATCACCTTCAAGCTGGTGGTGCGGACCATCGCCAACCAGCACGGGATGGCCGCCAGCTTCATGCCCAAGCCGCTGTTCGGAATGCCGGGCAATGGCATGCACCTGCACATGTCGCTGTTCCGGGACGGGAAGAATGCCTTCTTCGACCCGGAGGCGGAAAACGGGCTGTCACCGATTGCCATGCACTACATCGCCGGGCTGATTGAACACGCTCCGGCCATCACTGCTGTCTGCAATCCGCTGGTTAACTCGTATAAGCGGCTGGTCCCGGGTTACGAGGCGCCGGTGCACATTGCCTGGTCGGAACGTAACCGCAGCCCCCTTGTGCGCATCCCCTCCAAGCGCGGATCCAGCAGTCGGGTGGAATTCCGCTCCCCCGACCCGGCCACCAACCCCTACCTGGCCATGGCCGTTTGTCTGGCTGCCGGGTTGGACGGCATCCGTAACCGGACGGAACCGCCGCCGCCGGTCAACCGGAACATTTACCGGATGACCGATGAGGAACGGGAAGAACTGGGCGTGACTGCGCTGCCCGGCAACCTGTCCTCCGCTCTGCGTCATCTGAAGGCGGACGAGGTCATCCAGGAAGCACTCGGGCCGCACATCCTGGCGCATTTCCTGGAAGCCAAGGAGATCGAATGGGACGTCTATCGCTCCCAGATTCACCAGTGGGAGATTGACCAGTACCTGGCGATCTTCTAGTCATTGCCCGCACCTGCCAAGGTTCACAGGGCGGTTGCTCCCCGTGCCTACCCGTCCATTGGCCGGGAGCGGCAACGGGGGGCAGCCGTTTTCACGCGGGATTCGGGCAGATACCGGTGACCGCGCCGGTTATACCTGTACGGCTGCCATACTGGATTGTAAAATGAAGTGTGTAAGCGACGCGGCAGGAGGCATGCCTAATGCCCGATATAGATGTTTTCGATCCTAAAGCATTTTTTGCGCAACGCATCCGGGAACTGGAACAGGAGCTGATCGCCAAACAGGCCCAGTGTGCGATTCAGCAGGTCAACCACCAGAACCTGGAGCAAACCTTAACCACCCTGCAGAGCCTGCCCGAAGAGCAACAAAAGGCGCTGCAGTTGGAGATTGTCTCGCTGGCTGAGGCTCGCAACCAGACCCTGCGCGGCCTTGAAGCCCTCCAGGGTGAGATCGGAGCGATGGGTGCCAAGCTGTCGGCTCTGAAGGCTGCACAGGCGCTGGTGGCAGCCGATCAGGCTATTACGCGTCCGCTGGAATAGGTTGCTCCGGACTGGACCCGGATGACAGGCAAGTAACGAGACAGGGCCGCCCTGGCATTGTGCCGGGCGGCCCTGTTCTGTTTCTGTACGGGGTCGGGCTAGGCCATCCGCCGGACCAGGCCGACGACCTTGCCGAGAATGGTACAGTCCTTGACCAGAATCGGATCCATATGCCGGTTCTCCGGCTGCAGGCGAATATGGCCCGATTCCTTATAAAAGCGTTTCACCGTTGCTTCCATATCGTCGGGACCGGGGACTTGCGCCACCACGATCTCGCCGTTACGGGCTGTATGGGTCCGGCGCACAAGTACATAGTCGCCGTCGAGGATCCCGGCCTCAATCATGGAGTCGCCCTGCACGGTCAGGAAGAAGACATCATTTTCGGCATCGCCACGGAGGAAGTCCGCTGGCAGGGGGAAGTGGTCTTCCACATTCTCCACCGCCAGAATGGGCTGGCCGGCGGTGACCCGGCCCACCACCGGGATGTTCACGACCCGCTTGGTCAACTTGGGTTCGTCGTCCAGGACTTCAATGGCGCGGGGCTTGGTCGGATCCCGCCGCAAAAAGCCTTTTTCCTCTAACCGGGCCAGGTGTCCATGCACCGTCGAACTGGAACTGAGGCCGACAGCTTCACCAATTTCCCGGACGGAAGGTGGGTATCCGCGCTTGCGGATCTCATCTTTGATGAAATGAAGCACTTGGCGTTGCCGCTCGGTCAGGCCGTCCGGCATCCCGCTGCACCTCCTTGCGGCGTTAGGTCTGCCAGGTTTGGAGAAGATACCGTACATAACCTGGCACGATTATACCACAGAAAGCCCATTGCGCAAACACATGTTCGAGAAAATCTGCCACCGCCTTGACCCCGAACTGAAGTTCGTGCTATTCTGTGAGTAGAACAAGTGTTTGGAGGAACGTCAGTTCCCTGAACCGGAAGCAGGGGCAACCAGATTGCCGCTGCGGGCAAATTGTGTGTGAGGAAATTCATGAAACCGGGCGACGATTTGTGTAAAGAGTCAGGACACCGCGGGGGGTCACCATGATGGTGCAGAGCCAGTCCAGGGTACAGGAAACGCCAGTCAGAGGTGTGCGGGTACAGCAGGTGCGCCTGCTGCAGGGGTCACGGCGGTCGCAGCAGGCGCGGGTCCGGCGGGGTGTCCGAACCCGGCGCGGGTGGCTGCGGATTATGCAGTGGCTGGCGGTATGGCTGCTGGCTCTGGCCGCGGTCCTCCTGGCCCCCACTGTCGTACGTGCCCTGGCCGGACCCGTGGGCGGTCCGCCGGTGGAGCAGGTTGAAGTGCGGCCGGGGGACTCCCTCTGGACCATTGCAGAAATGTATAACGGCGGCCGGACCGACATTCGGGAGACCATACAGGAGATCAAGAACTACAACCGCCTGCGGGAGAGCACCCTTTACCCCGGTCAGGTGCTGCTCATCCCACTGCCGCAATAATCGCGTATCCACCTGAGGAAACTACGGGGGTAGAACGACAAAGCCAATACAGCAGCGCGGGCCGGTCCGGCTGTGCTGCATGAGGATGCGGAGGTGGCGAGCATGGTGGCTCAGGGGATGGTACGCGATGGAGCCCTGCCGCTCAGCCTTGAACTGGAGTTGCAGGACCTGCGGCACAAGTTTGCTGTACCGCTGCGTGAGGCGGCGGCGGGTAAGTTCCAGTTGGAGAACGACCTGCGCGCCCTGGCCGACCGGCTCGGTCGGATCCTCGCCCGCGAGGCCAGGCGGGCCCGTGCGGACCGGGGCCTCCCCATGCGCGAACTGTCTATCGCCGTGGACCACTACTTCCCGGAACTGCGGGAATGGACGATCCAGGTGGCTCTGCAGGCACGGATGGTCCGGCATACTTCCCGTGCCAGCTAACCCACCCGGGGGAGCACTGCTGGTAGGCACCAACGAACAACAATGCTGCCGCATTGACGGGTGCAATGCGGCGGTTTACCACGTGCATGTAATCAAGCGCACAGGATTGTCCGGGGTCTGTGCTATAATGATAGCCGGCACTCAGATGGTCGGCACTGCCACCGGTCACCTGTACGAAAGCCGCAACGGGGGTGAATTATGGTCGCCGCGGTGAAGTTTACCTGCCCGGAATGTGGAACAGAACTCATGCAAAATGGCCGCTTCTGTCACCGCTGCGGTTGGGACAGTAAGGTACCCGGCGGGGCCGGCGCGTCGGCCCGTGGGGCCGAGGTGTATTACGGACGGGCACGGTGGAAGCGCCTGACCATGAGTGTGACCACGTGGATCACCCTGGCCATTGTGCTGGCGTTTCTGCTGGTACCCCAGCAGGGCAACACGGGTGCCATTGTGCCCGGGGTGCCGGCGCCTGATTTCCGTCTGAGCTCGCTGGATGGCCAGCCCACCAGCCTGGCGGATCTCAGAGGCAAGGCGGTGGTCCTCAACTTCTGGGCGAGTTGGTGCCCGCCCTGCCGGTCGGAAATGCCCCACCTGCAGGCGGTGGCTGAGAAATACCGGGACCAGGGCCTGGTGGTTCTGGCGGTCAACCTTGACGAGAGTCCGGCCGTGATCCGGTCCTTCCTGGATCGCCAGCAGATCAAGCTGAACGTACTGCTGGATCCCGGACAGCACACGGCCGAGAAGTATAAAATCCTCCCCTTGCCCACCACCTTTTTTGTCGGGCGGGACGGTGTCGTGCGGAGCCGGGTGGAAGGCGAAATGGACCTGAACCGGGCCGAAGCCGAAGTCCTGCGGCTCCTGAATCAGAAGTAGTGTCTACAGAACCAAGGAGGAAGCCGCCGTGGAGAATCCCGGATTGGTGCTGGCCTTCGGGGCAGGCGTGCTCTCGTTCCTGAGCCCGTGCTGCCTGCCAATCTATCCGTCATATCTTTCCTATCTCACCGGGCTGTCCGTCGGTGAACTCCAGGAGAACAGCCCGGAGGTCCGGAGTCGGGTCCTGCGGCACGCCATCGTGTTCGTACTGGGCTTTTCCGTGATCTGGGTGGCCCTGGGCCTGAGTGCATCGGTACTCGGGCAGTTCTTCTACGGTTACCGGGACCTGCTCACCAAGGTGGGCGGCATACTGGTGACCGTCATGGGACTGTCCCTGCTGGGAGTGATCCGGATCCCGTTTCTGATGCGGGAAGCCAGAGTCCAGTTGGCTCAGAAACCGCAAGGTTATGTGGGCACCTTTGTGGTGGGGCTGGCGTTTGCCGCCGGCTGGACACCCTGCATCGGCCCGATTCTGACCGCCGTGCTGGCTGTGGCCATGCAGAGCCCCGGGCAGGGAGCCCCGCTGCTGCTGGCCTTCTCCCTCGGCTTTGCCGTTCCGTTTCTGGCATTGGCTTATGCCCTCGGGTCAGCCCGCTGGCTGGCCCGTTACAGCCTGGTGCTCGAGCGGGTCGGGGGCGCCCTGATGGTGGCCATGGGACTGCTCCTGGTCACCGGCCGGCTGTCCCGCCTGACCGCCTGGCTCATTGACCTGACCGGCTTTTCCGGTTTCTAAGGAGTCGTGGTAATGGAAATGCAGCGCTGCCCGGACTGTGGCACATCCCTGCCCGGGCTGCCCGGCGAGGTTCGCTTCTGCCCGGTATGCGGCACCGCTCAGACGGAGGATGCAGCCGCTGCCGTGCGTCCGGTTGCCGCCGGCAGCACCGTGGCGTTATCCCGGCCGGCCCGGCCCACGCTCTGGGAAGAGTACCTGGACGCCGCCTGGGACTTTTTCGCTTCTACCAAGATGGCCACGATCCTGATCTTCCTGATCGCCGTGGCCTCCATTATCGGCAGTCTGGTGGAACAGGAGTCGCTCTACCAGGACTGGCGCCCACCGGAACAGTATTACCCGATGCGCTATGGTCAGGTGCTGGGGCCGCTCCTGATGCGGTTGGGCTTTACACATGCCTACACCAGCGTGTGGTATGTCACCATGATGTACATTCTGGTGGTCAGCCTGGTGATTTGCAGCCTGCAGCGCCTGGTGCCCCTGCACCGGGCCCTGATCAAACCAACCATCGAGCGGCACCTTGGGTTCATCAGTCGCCAGGAAGTAACGGTGCGGCTGCCCGGGGCAGAACCGGATGCCCTGGCGCCCCTGGCCGGAGCGCTGCGCCGGCGCGGTTTTCGTGTGTGGCGGGAGGGCCAGGGCCTGCACGCCGACCGCGGCCGCCTGAGCCGCTACGGTCCCTACATCATCCATATCGGCCTGATTGTCGCCGCCCTGGCTGCCGCCTCCAAGAGCCTGCCGGGCTGGGACATCACCCGCGACATGTGGGTGCCGGACGGACAGACCGTGACGATCCCGGGTACCAAGCTCGCCATCCGCAGCGAGCGCTTCGTCCTTGAGGAACATGAAAACGGCATGCCGAAGCTGTACAAGACCGAGGCCGTCCTGATCGACAACGGCCAGGAGGTGCTCAGGCATGATATCCGCGTTAACCATCCTCTGAAGTATCAGCGCTGGGAGGTCTACCAGGCCTCCTACATGGCCGAGCCCGGTCTTGCCGCCTTCGAAGTGAAAAAGACGGATGGCGACACCACCATTGGCACGGTACAGATCGATCTCAAGGATCCGGCTCCGACCTATGATCTGGGCGCAGGCTACCGGGCCCGGGTCGAGGAGTATTACCCGGACTTCGACGTGGACCCCAAGACCGGCCAGCCCTTCAACCGCTCCCGGGAGATCCTGCACCCAGTGTTTCGCCTGAGCATCCTCGATGCTCAGGGGCAAATAGTGGGGGCCCAGGCCCTGCCAGTGGGTGTCCGCCCCGGGGAGTGGGAATTGCTGCCGCGCATTGGGCAGGGTCCGCTTTACCTGAACCAGACCGGCGTACAGATGCGCTGGTTCTCCGGCCTCAAGGCCCATAAGGACCTGAGCATCCCTTACATGTTCGGGGGACTCGCCATTATCATGCTGGGCATGTGGATCACCTTTTTTGTGTTCCACCGGCAGGTATGGGCGCTGGAAACCCCCGAAGGCGTCATCCTGGGTGCCCGCACCAACAAGAATCGCTATGGCCTGGTCCAGGAGATCCGCAAGCTGGCTGCTGCACTGGGCGGCGAGCTGACCGGTGGACAGGCCGTCTGGCGTACCGGGAAGGAAGCGGAGCAAGGAGGGAATTCCCCTGGCAATGATCACGGCTAGCTATTGGTCATTCGGTGTTGCTTTTTTCAGCTATTTGGTTGCAGCCTTGTTATATGGCGCCGGGCTGATCGGCGCCCGGCAGGTGGCTGGTCGCCAGGTCGCCGCCGCGGTGGGCGACGGCAGTACGCCCCGGCGCTTTGAGCATGCCTTTGACTGGGCCTACCGCCTGATGATCCTGGGCACTCTGTCCCACGCTGTCGGCATTTTGCTGCGCTGGCAGGGGGCCGGTCACTGGCCGACCTCGAACATGTACGAGTTCATTGGTTTCATGGCCTTTACCACCATGGTGGCCTTCCATGTCATTTACTACCTGTACCGCCTGCCGGTGATCGGCGTCCTGACGGCGCCGCTGGCGGTGATCATTTTCGCCTATGCCTATGTGTTTCCGCATGAGGTCAAGCCCCTGATTCCAGCCCTGCAGAGTTACTGGCTGACGCTCCACGTCGCCACGGCTGCCGCCGGCGAGGGCTTCTTTGCCGTCGCCTTCGTGACGGCTCTGCTCTATCTGCTGCGGACCCGGGATCAGGACGAAAGCAAATGGGGAGCCACCTTCCTGGAAGGGCTGTTCTGGGCGTTATGCACCCTGATCAGCTTCATTTTGCTCAGCTTCGTGCTGCGCAATCTGCTGGGGATGGAGTGGCAGTTCACCGATGCCCAGGGCGTGGTCAGGTCTACCTACCACCTGCCGCCATTGATCGGACCGGCTGGCACCAAGGTCGGTGAACTCGGCACCCTGCCCCTGGTGGTGGTCCCGGATTTCCTCAAGGGCCGCAACTGGAACACACTGGTGTACGCCCTGGCGGTGGGCAGCGCCCTGTACTACCTGATCCGGGCGACACTGCTCGGCGGCCGGCCCTTTCGGGTAGCCCTGCAGGGCATTACCCGCAACATGGACGCCGAACTGCTCGACGAGGTCAGCTACCGGGCGGTGGCCATCGGTTACCCGGTGTTCACCCTGGGGGCGCTGGTCTTTGCCATGATCTGGGCCAAGGAGGCCTGGGGCCGCTACTGGTTCTGGGACCCGAAGGAGACCTGGGCTCTGATTGCCTGGCTGGTCTACTCCGGCTATCTGCACCTGCGCATCAACCGGCACTGGGAAGGCCGCATCTCGGCCTGGACGGCGGTCATCGGTTTTGGTGTGCTCCTGTTCACCCTGGTCGGCGTCAACCTGCTGATCGTCGGTCTGCACGCTTACGCCGGCGGCGACTAGCCTGCCCTGGCCGGCACGTCGCGGTCACTGCCCACCAAACAAGCCCTGCCTGGCGCAGGGCTGTTTCGGGTCGTGGCGGACCGAGTTGTTCGGAGCGGCCGCCCTTGAAGACCTGCTGCATGACAGATGGAGGGACTCGCGGAAAAGTTCGCGGGTCTCTTCGTTGTTCCTTGCCGCGTCTATCCTCGAGTGCCACAACGGTCCCGCACGTCTTGTGACGAAGGCGGGGCAAGAGCTCGCTCCCGTTTGCACCGTCAAGACTTGGTGACAAAAACAGCCGAACGGACGAACACCTTTGACAAGGCGAAAGTGCAAGGTCAGCGGGCGTTTTCGTCGTTACTTATGGTACGGTTCAGCGTACCAGAGGTTAAACGATGCTGGACCACCCCATCGTGCCAGCTACTGGCGCAGGCATTCTTTCGCACCGCGCTGCTGGAGCGAAATGCCCGGTAAACAATAAGGGCTCCGCCTTTCTGATTGGCGGAGCCCTTATTGCCGGTGGCCGGATCCTGGCGGTACGAGGAACATCACCGGCCGGCTGCGCGGCGCCCAGGCGGGATGGGCGGCCAGCAAGGCAGCGGCCTTCGGGCCGGGCAGCGGCGGGGAGAAGTGAAATCCCTGGCCTCGGTGACAGCCCAGGGTGCGCAAGTGGGCCAGTTGAGCCTCCGTTTCAACGCCCTCACTGGTGACCGTCAGGCGTAGCGCCCGGGCGAAGGCGATCACCGCCTCAACAATGGCACTGTCTTCGGCGGCGGCACCTGGTCCGGTGATAAAGCTCCGGTCAATCTTGATGGCATCAGCCGGCAGCCGCTTGAGATAACTGAGGGAGGAAAAACCGGTCCCGAAGTCGTCGATCGCCAGTCGCACACCCAGGGCCTTCAAGGCCCGCAGTTTCTCCAGGCTGGCCTGTTCATCCTGAGACAGGACGATCTCGGTCAGTTCCAACTGCAAACTGTCGGGGGGCAACCCGGTGTCCTGCAGGACCTCGCTGACCGTTTGGACCAGGTCGGGCTGCTGAAACTGCCGGGCGGAGAAGTTCACATTCACCACCAGCGGCGAGCCGGCGCTGGAGTGGGCTTGCCAGGCGCGGGCCTGGCGGCAGGCTTCTGCCAGGACCCATCTCCCCAGGGGCAGAATCAGCCCGTTCTCTTCGGCCACGGGAATAAAACTGGCAGGCAACAGGATCCCCCGGCGCGGATGTTCCCAACGGACCAGGGCCTCCATTTCACAGATCACGCCGGTTTCCAGGTTCACAACCGGCTGGTAGTAAACCTTCATCTCCCCGCGCTCGATGGCCCGGCGCAGGTCGGTCTCCAGTTCCAAACGGGTCAAGGTGGCGTCATGCATGCTGGGCGCAAAGACCCGGAACTGGGCCTTCCCCTGTTTCTTGGCGGCATACATGGCCACATCGGCGTTACGCAGAAGGTCCTCCTCGGGCTGCTGCTGCTCCGCACTGCTCATGGCAATGCCGATACTGGCAGATACGAACAGTTCCTTACCGCCCAGGGAAAAGGGCTCCTGAAAGCGGGCTGCGATTCGTTCCGCCACCATGGTGGCATCGGCGATCTCGGTGATGTCTTCGAGCAAAACCGTGAATTCGTCCCCGCCCAGGCGGGCGACGGTGTCTTCTGTACGCACGCAGCCCAGCAGGCGCTGGGCGACAGCCACCAGTAACTGGTCGCCAATCTGGTGGCCCAGGCTGTCGTTGATCAGCTTGAAGCTATCCAGATCCAGGAACAGGACGGCGCAGTGTTCACGCCGGCGGCAGGCCCGCGGCAGGGCGTGGGCGAGGCGGTCCATAAACAGGGCCCGATTGGCCAGCCCGGTCAGTCCATCGTGAAAGGCCTGGTGGGCGAGTTGGGCGGCAAGCGCCTTGCGCTCGGAAACGTCGCGGGCAACCACCAGCACCACTTCCGCTCCTTCAAGCACCAGGGCGCGGGTGCTGGCTTCCACCGGGATAATACGGGCTTCTCGGGCTACATAACTCATTTCCAGTTGGGTATGGTCCTGTGTCAGGGTGGCCTCGGTCAGACCGGTTTCTCCCGTCAGGCAGGACGGATCGATGATGTCCAGATACGACATGTGCAACAGTTCACCGCGGCCGTACCCCAACAGGCGGGCGGCGGCGTCGTTGACCTCCAGGAACCGCCCCGGCTGCCGGGCGGCGGTGAGGGTGTACAGAAAGACCGCGTCACTGGCGCCCTGGAACAGTTCGCGGTATTTATGCTCGCTCACCTGCAGCGCCCGTTGCGCCCGGGCACGCTCCAGGGCATGGCCAATGATCTCAGCCGAGGTGCGCAGGAGCACCAGATCGTCCTCGCTCCAGTCGGCACCTTCTGGCAGATTGTCGCAGCCCAGAAAGCCAGCCAGTTGGCCCCCCACGTGGAGGGGCAGGGCCAGCGCCGACGTGATTCCCTGCATTCGCAGGATGGCCTGTTCGGCCGCTGCTGCCGCCGGCAGCCGCGCCACGTCGGGAATGTGAACGACTTCGCCCTGACGCAGTTTTTCCATCCACCAGGGAAACTCGTCGCCCGGAAGGTTGCGCAGCTTGGCCCTCTGAGAAGAAATGCCGGGGCCGCACCACTCATGGGTGTTATCCATGGTGGTACCGTCGTCGCTGAACAGGAAGACATAGGCCCGGACGGAACCGCACACGTGGCCAATCTGGGCCAGAGCCGCGTCAATGGCCATATCCACATCGGTGGCGCCGACAAACCCCGAGGAAATGCCGGCCAGTGTTCTTTCCAGGTCCAGGCGGCGGCGGATCGTGGTTTCGGCCTGGATGCGGGCGGTGACGTCACGGCCCACGCCCCATGTCAGGCCGTCGCTGGTCAACTGGGCCGCATTCCACTCCAGCCAGGCGACGGCGCCGTCCTGACGCAACATGCGGACCGTGAGGTTGGTCAGGGTATGGTCGTGTGTCAGGGCGGCCATGGCCTGCTGCATCTGGCCGCGGTCGTCGGGGTGGACCAGAGCCCCGAACTCTGTCCCCAACAGTTCGTCCTGGGCATAGCCCAGGATGCGGACTGTAGCCTGGTTGACCGAGACGATCCGGCCACCGGCCGCGATGGTAATAATGATATCCTGGGAGACATCCAGAGTCTGACGCAGTTCCGCCGCCGCTTGCTCGGCGTTCTGGCGCAGGGTCTGGCGCTCGACGCCGGTCATCAGGGTGTGCACGATGCTCGCGGCGTTGCCGGCCGCCAGAGGTGACAGCTCCGGCCCCGGCCCGGTCCCGTAGACCAGACCGGCCGTGCCGTTCGGCAGGTGAAACCCGCAGCAAATCAGGATGCGGGCGTCGGCCGCGGCCACCCAGTCCTGTTCCAGGGCGCTCATCCGGGCGGTGTCGCCCGTCCACAGCAGGGCCACACCGCCCCGGGACAGGGCGGCCTGGCCCAGTTGCAGGTTGTCCCGTTCCAAATGCGTGCCGGTCAGGTACTGCTGCTCTTGCGCTGAATAGCCATAGAGCCCGAACAACTGCAGGGCCGAGGACGGGTGATCCGGCGTGGACAGCCAGACGGTGGCTGGCCGGCCGCCCAGTTCGAGGGCAAAGAGTTCAGCAAACGCATTACCGGCCCGATCCGGCCAGTTTGCGGCCAGACGGGTGGCCCGCTGTTGCAGTTCCAGGGAACGCTGGTGGCTGTGGAGCAGGCTCAGCGTGCGTTCCCGTTCCACCAGCCCGGCCAGTACCTGGGCGTATACCGGCAGTGCTTCCCCAACGCCGACGGGTACGGCCTCCGGCGCTGCAAAGCCTACGACCAGAGCGCCGGGTACGGAGCCGGGAAAGGCAACCCCCACCGCCAGTACAGTGTGCAGCGGTGTGGTCTCCAGTGCCGGTTGGCCCACGTGTCCGGTTCTGGGGTCGCGCCGGAAGCTGAGCAGTTTGCCGCTGCGCAGTACTCCGGCTTCATGCGGCTGCAGGACCAGAACCGGCTGACCGGACTGGCCCAGTGGTGAGCGCTCTGGATACGTATGAACCGAAAAATAACCAGGGTGGTCCTCCTGTTGTTCGCAAAGAGAGACGGCGACGGCGCCCAGGGTGATGGCCACCAGGGGCAGGACCTTGGGCATTGCTTCCGCCAGCGGCAGGTTAGCCGCCTTGGCCACCATATGATTGGCCACCCGAATCGTCGCGATTAACAGCGGGACCTCTTGGTGTAGGCGTGCTTGCATAATTAGACCTCGCCGGAAATGAATTCAGGACACCGGCTTTTGAAACTGATGCTATTTCGAAGTGTATATATGAAACAAATCAATGTCAATTCCCTGACCCCTTGAACTTCTAAATCAAGTGGTCGGAATAGCAGCAGTCCACGATTAAATTACCCGCGTATGGGGCAGGCTGCTGATGTTGAGGTGACCTACCCATGCGCAACCGTTGGATTCCGGTCCTGACCGCGCTTGCCCTTGCCGCCGGTGCCGGCTGGGCCATCGCGGCGCGTCCGAGGGCACCGGCACCGCCGCTGCCGCCGGCGCCCCTGGCCTGGAGCCCGGAGCAGATCCCGCCGGTGGTCAAGCTGCCACCGCTGTACACCGATCTGGCGCCGCCGCAGGCCGGGTCGGGCGAACAGGCGGTGCGGGCGTACCTGGACACATTGGCCCAGGCGGCTCGGGTGCCCACCTGGCACCCGGCCCGCACTGGCCCGATTGGGGTGGAACAGGCGCCCTACCCGCGGGCGTATGCCTTCCTGCACCCGGACCGGCAGCAGGCTCTGACCTATACCGATTGGCTCCGGCAGTGGGAGAACGTGGCCCATGTGGGCACCATCCAGGTGGAGCCAGCCGGCCCGAACCGCTTTTTTGTCGAGGTGGAACGGGTGGAAGTTCATGGCGGGCACAGCGCCGTGGCTTTCCACAGCGGCTTTTTCACCGTGGCTCCGACACCGGCGGGCTGGCGGTTGACCAGTGCCGAACTGTCCCCGGAAGACCTGATCACGGTGCAGTTGGGTGGCCGCGATCCCTGGCGGCATGACCTGGGGCTCTTTGCGGCCCACACCCTGCAACAGCCGGGCCGGCCCGGACAGGTCCGCCACTGGCGGCGGGTGGTGGAGCTTACCTATGGGGCAGCCGCGGGGCGGCCGCCGGTCCGGGTCCGGCTGGCCCGGCAGGTAGACGGCGA
>JAKFDK010000029.1:0-42323 GCA_036676195.1 Clostridia bacterium
ACCTGCAACCGATCCAACAGAGGCTGCATCGATTGCTCGGCATCCCAGATCCATTCTCTTCCTAATCGATGATGAAACTCATTGATTTTTCACAATCGCCCATGTGCGAAACGTGGGCCTAGGCTCTCATTACTGCCCTGCGATCCACCCATAGGGCCGCCCCCACTGCTCCTAAGAGAGATAACGTCCCTGCCACAACAAAGGCCGCTTTGGCAGTGCTCAAAAGCCTTGTGAGGGCTTCTCCCAGTGCGACTAGTCCGAAAAACGCCAGGACTGCTACCGTAAGGTATACACCGACTCCGGTCATTTGGGTTTTGGTGTCGAAGTCATACCCTATTACCCGCCCAGTCACGTAGCCCAACATAGCTTTGAACACCAGGATCAATGTCAGGATGGCCCAATCGAGCCCCGAAGTCATGAATGATACCGGGAGGGAACCCTCAAGCAGACCCATCCAGGTTAGGCCCGTAACGACAGCGACGGTGACAAAAAATGAAAACCGGCCAACCGCCAAACTAGTCTCGTTGATGGGGGAAGAATTATAGAACCATCTGAATGGCTGATCCATGTTGCTCATCGTCAAAGCCACAAGTCCGCCGTTAACTCCGGCAACGAGCCAACAGAAGGAACGAAGCGAATCAAGGGCGTAGCCCTGAACCTCGGGGTTAAGGTGCTGGATAAGGTAGGTTACTGCGCCACCGATCAGAATGAACCCCAGTACGGATGAGGCCAGCAGTTGTCGTCCTATTTGGGGGTAACGGAGAAAAGCGAGAACAAACACAGCAGCATGGACTGACGCTTGGTTCGGTAGGGGAGTGGCCCAGGTGATTCCCACTTTGTCAATCTCAACTTGCCGCCAGCGTACTCGGACCCCTTTGAGTACGTAATAGCCGACCACGAGAGGACAAAGGCTACAGACGGTCAACCCGGCAAACGAAGCAACCGGGCTAGCGCCCGTTAAGACTCTCCAGATCCAGAAACCGGGAAGGCCGGGAACAAGAAAGAAGGACTGTCCCGTCAGAAAAACCCCAGCAAGAAATCCCAGTACAATCACGACACCCAGAATCGAACCCAATGTTTCGGAGATTCGAAGCATGCGGGCCAGTCCCCACACTGTCAGTCTGTACGCGGTCAACCCCAGCATCGATCCCGCCAAGGTTTGTAAAACCACCCCTCCGACCATCAGGACTACGGCCCACCACTCCATACGTGCAGCCTGTTGCAGGGCCAGCAAGGCTCCGAGGGATGTAACAATGGCAGCCACAACCATAGCGACAACCATTGGAGCTAGCTGTCCGAGACGAAGGTCGAACTCCTTAAGGGGCAGCGTTGCGAGGTAGGAGTCGGCGCTGTTGTCCAGTTGAGCGAAGATCAAGAGCAGCAGAATGACCACGCAACTCATGATGCCGACGATGGAAAACCACATCAGCACTACGGAGAGCGCCACTTCTTGACTCCCCACGTTCTGGCTAATGGCCTTGAAGCTCTGCCAGTTGACCAAGCCTGCAACTGCCAAAAGCACAGCCCCAAGGGCCGACATGAGATCCCGATAATTAGCCAGCCCACGAAGCCACGCCTTAGCGTACAGTCTTGAGACGAGCAACCACATCTCGTATGTCACCCTCCCTGTGGGCGGCTCCCACGATCCTCAGGTAAGCATCAGTCAGACTCTTTGCATTATTATCAGCCATGATCTCCTCCACGCCGCCTGCGACCAGGCTCTTGCCAGCAAAGAGGATCAGGGCGGAATCACAGATCTCCTGAGCGGTAGCCAGATCGTGAGTGGAGATGATCACAGTTGTTGTGTTCTCTGCCAGGGTCCTTAGAAGACTGCGGATCAACACCATCATTTCAGGGTCAAAACCGAGCATCGGCTCGTCCAGTACCAAAATGGTAGGGTTGTGAATGAGCGCTGCCGCTAACTGAATACGCTTCTTCATCCCCCTGGAGTAAGTCTCCATAAGGCAGTTAGCGCGGTCAGTCATTTCAAGAAGGCTAAGGAGCATTTGGGTCCTTGCACGGATTGTTCCTAAGTCCAGGCCATGCACCTGCCCTACAAAGAGCAAGAACTCTTTGGCCGTAAGCTTAGGGAATATTAGATCCGAATCGGGTACGTACCCAATTAGCCTCTTCGTTTCCGTTTGCTGAGGCGAACGCCCATTGACCAAGACCGAGCCACGAGTGGGCTCGATCTGTCCAGTAAGGATTCGAATGAGTGTGGTCTTACCGGCCCCGTTGGCACCAATAAGCCCGAAAATCTGACCTTCTTCTACAGTGGCACTTACACATTCCAGTGCAACTTTTTCTCCAAAGCGCTTGTGAACCGAAAGGAAGTCAACGACACCATTTGTCACGCATTGTCCCCTCTCTCTTGGAAGGGCCTGTGGGTTCACAAAGGAACCCACAGGCCAACCTCCTCGCTTGCTACTTGGCTGGGACCCGCTTGATGCACTCGATCTTCCAGACGGTCCCGTACACATACGAGGTGACGTGAGGCTCGCCACCCTGGTCATAGCACCGGTTTATGGCCTCGTTGAGAGTGTACTGGCTGTACGCCCATAGGACGAAGAGGATGATGATGACCCACCAAAAGCCGTCGTTCTCCACCTCACGCTCGCGTAGGTCTACCACAGCCGCCTGATACACGCACTCTACCCCCCCACTATTGCTGCTGGTACCTGACACACCGGAGTTCCCAGAACGAGCCCCAGAAATGGGTCTCAACTTCCGGAGTTCCTCCGGCCGCATAGCAGCGGTCGATGGCGTCGTTGAGTTGCCATGCAGACCAAGCCCGGACCACAAACAAGATGATAATCACCCACCAGAACTGGTCCCGCTCACGTGACAGGTTTTCTACCTCCACCGCCGGCGGGCAGTACACCGCTCCAGCCACTCCCCCGCCTCCTCACCAGGCATTTACAAGGAATATAATACCATGGGAGTATATGGGAAAGGAAGCGGGTATGACGTTTGATCTCTTGGATTAACATTGAATCCAATGAGTAGGAGGTCAGGGTAGTCCCCTGGCCTCAGGTATCGTTTCAACTTGCTGCCCGTATACAGTGAAGACCCCGATACCCATCTGGTGTTCTACGAACATGTCCCCTCTGTCGCCCCTGGAAAAGACGGAGACCCACTCTCCAGTGGGAGCGCAGAGCGGTGCCAGGAAGCCTCCCGTGAATAGCCGGGTTCCGGATGCGTCCGCGTTGCTGGCCCTCTTGAACCGGGAGCCGGATGGGCGACCGGGCCTGACTGGCGCTTGCAGAGAGCCTGGAATTCCCGGTCCTGACAGCCCACTGAGGCTGGGCGAGCTTGCCGGTTACGGTAACGGTGGAACTCATCCGTTATACAGAGGCCGGGAAGGTGCTGTGGGATGGGGCCTGGCCTCCTGCCTGCGGCACCTTTCATGCTTCTTGCTCAATCGCCCGCAGCAGTTGGGGCGCCAGGTCGGCCGGGGCAGCCATGAACTTGCCCGTGGCTTCGGCCAGGACCTTCCCCTCGGCATTCAGTACCTGGCCCGAAGTCGAGAAGATCCGGGAGCCACGCGCCTCAACGAGATCGGCCCGCACGGTCAGTGGGCTTGCCACCGACACGGGGGCCTTGTAGCGCACCGTGATCTCGGCGGTCAGGGTGACGGCCTTGCGGGTGGTATAAATGGCCCACCACATGGCGTCGTCCAGTAGTGCACAGACCAGCCCGCCGTGCAGGACACCCTTAAAACCCTGAAAGTGCTCCGGCATCAGGGTGGTGGCAGACACTCCGGTCGGGGTGGGTTCCCAACGTAACTTGACCCCAATGGGATTATCCTTACCGCAAATGACGCAGTCGCGGGACGTGGGCAACATGGTCAAGGAACACCATTCCCTTCTGCACTGGTGAAAGTTGAATACTCCACATGGTACGGCCCTTCCTGCCGTAGGGCTGGCGTAGGATTCCAGGGGGCCAGGCGTAAGCTGGCCGGTCTGGCAGGAGTGGCGAATAAATCCCTTTTTGCTGCATGGGCACAAAAGAAGTGTATAATTGGTACAGTGATTCGGTAAAAGGGGACCCGCCATGGAAATTACGGTTTTGGGCCGCTACGCGCCCTGGCCGCTGGCCAACGGGGCCTGCAGTGGCTACCTCTTGAAGTCAGGGAACACTACGGTACTGGTGGAAGGCGGGCCGGGCGTTACGTCTCGGCTGATGCAGTTGGACGCTGTCGGCCAACTCGATGCGGTCGTCGTCAGCCACCTGCACGAGGACCATATCAGCGACCTGCACTGCTTACAGTTTGCCATTATGGCGGCCAAATGGGCCGGCCGCCGGTCGTCTCCGCTGGTGATTTATTCCCCGCCGGAGCCGGCCCGGCAGCGGGCCTGGCTTTCGGGTGTGGTGGAGGGCCTGATCGAGCTCAGGGACTTGCCGGTTGAGACCGGCCTTCAGGTAGGATCACTCACGTTTGCGTTTGCTCCTACGGTTCATCCCATTCCCTGTTATGCCATGCGGGTGACCGACGGCCAGGGAACCTGGTTTTATAGTGCTGACACCAACAGTGATGCCAACCTGGCGCCGCTGGCCGCCGGGGCCGACCTCGCTTTTATTGAAGCCACGTTGCTGGAGGCAGAGGCAGACCGGCGCTGGCTGGGGCACATGACCGCGGCTGACGCGGCACGCCTGGGTGTTCGGGCGGGTGTCCGGCAGTTGCTGCTGACGCATCTATGGCCGGAAACCAACCCTGCTGCTCTTCTGGACGAGGCCCGGGTGATCTGCCCGGGCGTGGGTCTGGTCGAAGAACTGCATACCTATCGCATTGGGGAGTGATTCCCGGGTGGATGCTCTGGCCCTGGCCGGAGAGTATCTGTTTATATTTGCCGCCCGTCTGACGGACGTGACCCTGAGCACCGTGCGCTTCATGCTGATGATGCGGGGACTGCGGCTGGCCGCGGCCGGTATCGGCCTGGTGGAAATCGCTGTATGGATCCTGGCCCTGGGCCGGGTCCTGGAAGGGCTGAATAACCCGGTCAAACTTGCCCTGTACTGCCTGGGCTTTGCCTCGGGGATCTATGCCGGCCAGTGGGTGGAGGCGAAGCTGGCGATCGGAGTGGCCACGCTCCATATCATTTGCAGTGAGCAGTCGCTGGCGGCAGATGTGGCAGCCAGCCTGCGGGCCCTGGGCTGCGGTGTGACGGTACTGACCGGCGAAGGCCGCGGCGGGCCGCGCCAGGTTCTGCTGGTGACGGTGCAGCGCAAGGGCCTGGATCGGGTGGTGGGTGAGGCCAAGGGGGCCGATCCGCAGGCCTTTATTACCGTCCTGGACGCCCGTACGGCCTATGGGGGTACACTGGCCTTTCGTAAATAGCACAAAAAGACCGGGGCGCCCCTCAGGGGGCACCCCGGTTTTATTCAGGGGAATTTGTTATACGTTGAAGCGGAAGTGGGTCACGTCCCCGTCCTTCATGACGTACTCCTTGCCCTCCAGCCGCACCAGGCCCTTTTCACGGGCGGCCGCCATGCAGCCCGACCCCACCAGGTCGTCGAAGCTGACCACTTCGGCCCGGATAAAGCCGCGTTCAAAGTCGGAATGAATGGTGCCGGCGGCCTGGGGCGCTTTGGTGCCCCGGTGAATGGTCCACGCCCGCACTTCCTGCTCGCCGGCGGTGAGAAAAGTGATGAGCCCGAGCAGGTGGTACCCGGTGCGAATGACCCGGTCGAGGCCGGCCTCGGGGATTCCCAGCTCCTGCAGGAACTCGGCGCGTTCCTCGCCGTCCAGTTCTGCCAGTTCGGCCTCGATTTTGGCGCACACCGGCACCACGGCGGCGCCCTCAGCCCGGGCTGTCTCCTGAACCGTCCGGAAGTGCGGATTTCCCTCCGGGGTGGCCACTTCGGATTCGTCCAGGTTGGCGACGTACATGACAGGTTTCATGGTCAGCAGGTGCAGGGGCTGAACCAGTTTCGCCTCATCGTCGGTCAGATCGACGCTGCGGGCTGGCTGCTCGGCCTCGAAGGCCGCCTTGATGCGTTCCAGCGCCCGGATGGTGGCCTGGGCGACCTTGTCGCCGCTCTTGGCCGCCCGCTGGTGCCGCTCCAACTGGCGCTCCACCGCGTCCAGGTCGGCCAGGATCAACTCCAGGTTAATGGTCTCCATGTCCCGGAGCGGGTTTACACCGCCCTCCACGTGGGTCACGTCCGGGTCGGCGAAGCAGCGGACCACGTGGGCGATGGCATCCACTTCACGGATGTGGTGCAGGAACTTGTTGCCCAGGCCCTCGCCCTTGGCGGCCCCGCGCACGAGCCCGGCAATGTCGGTGAACACCACGGCGGTGGGAATCACCTTTTTCGGGTTGTACATCTGGGCAAGGGCGCCCAGTCGGGGGTCCGGTACGTCGACCACGCCCACATTAGGGTCTATGGTGCAAAAGGGATAATTGGCGGCTTCGGCGCCAGCCCTGGTAATGGCGTTAAAGAGCGTGGACTTGCCAACGTTGGGCAGTCCTACGATGCCAATGCTCAGACCCATTGACCTTCAGATCCTCCTTCAAAATCACACGCACAGTCATGTATGTTATCACATCGACAACACCTGAACCAGAGGCGATGCCATTTGCAGCCAGGCGAAGCGGCATTATTTCTTTCGAATGACCACGGTCATTTCTATATAGAATCGAGGATTGACCGCACTAGAACCCTGGAGGTAATATAGCGGTAGAGGTGGTTGAATTGGGCGAAAACCTGACCCGGGTTCAGCGGCGGCAGCGGGAGACAAGGGAGCAGATCTTGCGCGTTGCCCTGGAGCTGTTCAGGCAAAAGGGCTTTGACAACACCACGGTGGCGGAGATCACGGCGGCCGCCGATATCGGTAAGGGCACCTTTTTTACTTATTTTCCGACCAAAGAGGCGATTTTCGGCTATCTGGGTGAGATCCAGGGGGAGGCCATGGTCGCAGCGCTGAACGAAGGGTTGGCCGCGGGGGCGCCGGTGGCGGCTGTGCTGGAGGGGCTCTTTCTGGGTGCCTGTGCCTGGCATGAGGCCAACCGTCCGTTAACCGAACAGGTGGTGATGGCCGGGCTGCGCCACAGCTATGCCCGGGATGCGGATGCGGCCAACCGGGCCCGGATGCTGGATCTTCTGACCGACGCCTTGCGCCGGGGCCAGGAGCGCGGCGAGTTTGCCCCAGGCCTGAACCCGCAGGACGGGGCGGTTGCCCTGGTCGGGGTGTACTTCAGTGTACTGGTGGCCTGGTTACAGTCTCAGGCGGATGAGGAGCGGCCCCTGGCGGACCGGATGCGGGCAGCCCTGGCCCTTGTGCTGCATGGAATGGCCATATGAGCAGACGGTCTGTGGGCTTTGCCGCCATTTTGTTGGGGATGTGCGTGTCAGTCCTGATGCAGACGCTGGTGGCCACGGCTTTGCCGACCATTGCGGCTGAGCTGAACGGGATGAATCTGTATAGCTGGGTATTCGGCGCCTACATGCTGGCGGCCACGGTGACGATTCCCCTGTTCGGGCAACTGGCCGACCTTTACGGCCGTCGCCCGCTGTTTCTGGCCGGACTGGCGCTGTTTCTGGCCGGGTCTGCCCTGGCGGGGCTGGCCGGGAGCATGGCGCAACTGGTGGGATTTCGCGTGGTACAGGGGGTAGGGGCCGGGGCGGTGGCACCGGCCGCCCTTGCGGCAGTGGGCGACCTGTTCGAGGAATCCAGACGGGGGCGCATCTTTGGCATCATCGGGGCTGTGCAGGTCCTGGCGAATCTGGCCGGGCCGCTCCTGGGTGGCTGGGTGACCGATGGCCTGGACTGGCGCTGGGGGTTCTTTCTGGTCATTCCGTTCGGCTTGCTGGCGATGGCGGCGGGCGCGGCCGGGCTTGAACAGCGCCGGCCACCGGGTGGTGCGGCGACCGGGCAGGTGGACTGGGCGGGCTCCGGGATGCTGGGCATCGCCCTGTGTGCCGGGTTGTTGGGACTTGAGTCGGCAGGCAAAGGCGGTCTTCGCCTGCTGCCCGCACTGGCGGCCCTGCTGGGCGGAGCGCTGCTGGCGGCGGCGGCGGTGCGGTGGGAGAGGCGGCACCCTAACCCGGCTTTGCCGCTGACCCTGTTCCGGCGGACCGGACTGGGTCCGGCGGCCATTGGCACCGTGTTGTTGGGGGCAGCCACCCACGGAGCGGCCGCGTACATACCGCTCTACGTGCAGGCCGTGCAGGGTGGCACCGCCACCGACGCCGGCACCGTTCTGGGGCCGATGATGCTGGCGGCCGGGGTGGCCAGTGCCGGTGCCGGCTGGCTGGCGGGCCGTTGGCCACAGCCATTGATCACGGCTGCCGGCTGGCTGTTGACGGCCCTGTCCTTCCTGTGGCTGGGCATGGCAGGCGGTAGCGGCGGGGCTGCGCTGCTGGTGTTGGCACCGGTCCTGCTTGGCCTTGGCGGCGGGCTGCTCCTGCCCCTGTACCTGCTGGCCGCACAGGTGGCGGCCGGGCCCGGCCTGCGGGCCACCGCCAGCGGTATGATTCAGTTGGCCAGAAACCTGGGCGGCGCGGTGGGCATTCCCATGTCAGGCATCTGGCTGCCGCGGGGGGCTGGTGCTTCTCCGGAACCGGCTGCTGCCATGGGCCCGGCCGTGGCGGCGGTGTTCTACACACTGGCTGCTGTCGGCGGGATTGGGTTGTTGGTGACGGGGTATAGCGGTGCGAAGAACGGGGGTATGAACCATGGTCATCCTGCAGTTTAGCCAGGTGGGCGCCGGTGATATCCATCTGGTCGGCGGCAAGGGGGCCAATCTCGGTGAGATGGCACAGGCCGGATTTCCGGTGCCCCCCGGTTTTTGCGTGACGGCCGCGGCCTACCGGCAGTTTATTGCCGAAGCAGGCCTGTGGCCGGCGATTGCGGGTGAACTGGCGAGTGTGCCGGCCGAGGATATGGCAGCGCTGGAGGCGGCGGCTGCCCGGATTCGGGGGTTGCTGGAGGCGGCGCCGGTACCGGCGGAGGTGGAGGCGGCCGTGGTGGCTGCTTATGCCAGGTTGTCCGGCGGCCGCGCCCCGGTGGCCGTACGTTCTTCCGCCACGGCCGAAGACTTGCCGGAGGCCAGTTTTGCCGGGCAGCAGGAGACTTACCTGAACGTACAGGGCGAGGCTGCCGTGCTGGCGGCGGTCCGGCGCTGCTGGGCCTCCCTGTGGACCGCCCGGGCGATCGCCTACCGCCGGCGCAACGGCTTTCCGCATGAGCAGGTGCACCTGGCGGTGGTGGTGCAGGAGATGGTGGAACCCGATACCGCCGGGGTGTTGTTCACCGCCAACCCCCTTTCCAACAACCCGGACGAGATACTGGTCAATGCCGCCTACGGCCTGGGGGAAAGCGTGGTTTCCGGCCGGGTCACCCCGGACACCTATCGTTTAGCCAAGCAACCGGAGCTAAAGGTGGTGGAGAAAACCCTGGGGGCCAAGGGGACGCGCATGTGCGGACAGGGCGGGGGCGGCACCGTAACAGAAGCAGTGCCCCGGCCTGACCAGGAGCGGTTCTGCCTCGACTCCGGCGCCCTGCAGGCGCTGGTCAGCCTGGGCCTGCGGGTGGAAGCCCATTATCAGGCGCCCCAGGACATCGAGTGGGCCCTGGCCGGTGGCCGCCTGTATCTGCTGCAGGCCCGCCCGATTACGACGCTGGCGCGGGCTGTGCCGAAACGGAGCCAGCCGGGACGGCGGCTGACCCGCACGGAGCGGCTGGTGCTGGACGATATTCTGGAGCATTACCCCGACCCGCCGTATCCCCTGGACTATGAGGCGGTGACCAGCGGTTACGAAACCCTGCTTGGCTTCATGCGGGGAGTCGGGTTGGCCGTTCCCCCTGCCGGGGAGATCATCTGCATGGATGAACTGGGGATTCCCAGCATCCGGCCGGCAGCACCGCGGCCCACCTGGCGGCTGCTGGCTCTGCCCTGGCGCCTGCGTACCTCTCTGCGGTATGACCCGGCTGACTGGGGGCGGGCCGAGGCAGCCCGGTTTACGGCTGTGCTGGCCGACCTGCGTACGGTCAGCCCCGCGCACCTGACCGGTGCGGCCCTCGCCGACCACATCGACCGGGCCATGGCGGTGGCCACCGAGCTAGGGCAAGTCCGTTTTACCCGCTATATCGGGCCGATGATGATTCGGGGTGCGCTGGTCAAGTTCTTCATCCGCCTGGGGGGCGGGCCGCGAAAAATCAGTGAAGCGGATCTGCTGGGCGGTCTGAGCTACAAAACGATGGAGATTGATCAGGCCCTACAGCGGCTGGCGACTGTGGCGGCGGCGGCGCCAGAGGTGCAGGCGGCGCTGCTGGACCTGCCGGCCGGCCAGGTGCGGGCGGCCCTGGCGGCAACTCCGGCAGGGCCGGCCTTTCTACAGGAGGTTACCCTGTTCCTGAACCAGCACGGCGCCCGCACCATGAAGGTCTACCTGCCCTTTTCCACCAGTTCGTGGTCAGAAAACGCGGATAGCCTGTGGGCGACCCTGGCCGCCCTGCTGCGGCTGGTTGACCCGGACGCCGGCGAAACCCGGGCCGCTGCCGCCGCTGAGCGCTACCGGCAGCTCCGGGAGCGGGTGGCGGCTCGCCTGCCTGGCCCTTTGCGGCGGGCCTATCTGGCCGGGGTGGACCGGTTTCGTATGGCCCATGTGGTGCGTGAGGCGACCCTGTACGCCATTGAGGAGGCCCTGGCGCTGGCTCGGGCCGGTGGCCGGGAAGCTGGCCGGCAACTGGCAGCAGCGGGCGCCCTGGCGGCGCCGGAACAGGTGATCTTCCTGACTCTGCCTGAACTGCGGCAGGCCCTGCAGGGCCAGATGCCGCCAGAAACGGTACGGCGGACTGTGGCGCGGCGGCGGGCAGCCCGTACGGCTGCCGAAGAGGCCTGGCGCGGCCCGGAGTACGGGGCCGCGGCGGTGGGTGAGGGAGATCTGTCCGGTCAGCCGGGCAGTCCCGGCGTCGCCCGTGGGGCGGTCAAGGTGATTGTCGGCCCGGCCGAGTTTGGTAAGCTGCAGCAGGGCGATGTTCTGGTATGTAACTTTACCGACCCGGCCTGGACGCCGCTGTTTGCCCTGGCGGCTGCAGTGGTGGCCGATACGGGCGGGCCGCTTTCCCATGCCGCCATTGTCGCCCGGGAGTATGGAATTCCGGCCGTCTTGGGCACCCGGGTGGCCACGGCCCGGCTCAAGGACGGGGACACGGTGGTGGTGGACGGAGCCCGGGGGCTGGTACGGGTGCAAACGCCGCCAACGTTGCCGGTGGCGGGCGCCTGAGCATCCCGGGGAACGGCAAACACAAAGACACCAGGTTCTGCACCCTGGTGTCTGATCTATTTCCATGCGGTTGGAGTTCAGTTTTGCACCTGTTCGATGGCAGCGAGAATGGCTTCAAAAAGATCAGCCGCACCGTCGTTGCCGTAATCGCCGGCAACTGCCAGGGCTTCGGCTTTCAGCAGGGGGTCGGCATTGCCCATGGCCACGCCCACACCGGCCATCCGCACCAATTCCATGTCGTTACGGGCATCCCCAATGGCGGCAATCTTGCGATTCGGAATGCCCAGCCGTTCGGCCAGCACCCGCGCCCCCCAGGCCTTGCTGATGCCATGGGGTGCAATCTCCAGATAGTCGGGGTGGTAAATGATATGGGCCCGGTCGTCCCAGCGTGCCCGAGCCTCCTCGTACAGATGGGCCGCTCCCCAGGGCATGACCTTGTGCGCCGGCTGCATCCAGTCCGTGCGGTCTGGCACCAGCGGCGATACCCCGCGGACGCGGTTGGCCTCCTCAATCAGGGGCGTCATCCGGGTTACAAAGTAGCCGGCGGACGACATGATGTAGGTCGGGCACGCATGCCCGTCAAAGAAGGCAGCCATGCCGGCCGTCAGTTCAGGCGACAGGGTCCGGTCAGCCAGCAACGTGTCTCCGTCGTAAACGGCGGCACCGTTGTTGCAGACGAAATACCGGCCGCCCAGTTCCTGCACAACGGGTCGGGTGGCCTCCGGTGCCCGCCCGGTGCATACCACAAAAGTGATGCCATGTTCCATCAGCTTGCGGATAGCCCGACGGCTGCGCTCCCCGATCTGGTGGTCGGGGCTCAGCAAGGTTTCATCGAGATCACTGAAGACCAGACGAATGCCAGCGAGTAGCTTGCGGTCAAGGCCGATCGGACCGGTCGGTACGAACGTAGCCATGTTCGGGACCTCCATTGTATATATTAGCCCGCTTTCATTAGTGAAACTTTTCCCATGATAATAGCATAGCTCCGGTCAATTCGGCAAGAACCTACGTGTTTCACCAGAAGTCTACAAGCTCTATCGGGAATAGTGCGAAACGTTTTTTCGCCAAACAGTGCTACCATGGAAGTGAAATTCCGCAGGAATCCCGGAGGGCGAGGCGAACCTATCAACGGTTAAACTCCGTATTACTCATTGAGATTCCAACGCGCTCACCTGCGGGGGCCGTGGCCCCCACTTTATTTTTGAGGAGGCTTCAGGGCGTTGAAGAATAACTTTGTCTGGGTATTGCTGACGCTGGGCTTTGCTGCTCTTTCGGCTGTGCTGGGTTTTCAGCTCTATAGTTTGTCCGGCGATGTGACGGTGGCCAGTGTTAATGGTGAAAAAATCACCAAGGAAGAGGTATACCAGAAGCTAAGTGCCCAATACGGCGGCGAACTGGTGAATAGCTTGATCGACGACAAGCTGATCAACCAGGAGGCCCGCAAGGCCGACATGAAGGTGACCCCGGACGAAATCAAGACCGAAATGGCTAAGATCAAGGCCAATTTCCCGTCTGAAGTGGAGTTCCAGGTTGCCCTGACGCAGGCTGGGCTAAACCAGGCCGAGTTGGAGGAGAAGGTTGGCAGCCAGTTGCTGCTGAAGAAAATCCTTACCCCCAAGGTACAGGAAAAGGTAACAGATGTACAGGTAAAGGAATACTTCGAGGCCAACCGCACGAAGTTTGACCAACCAGCGCAGGTGCGGGCCGCGCATATCCTGGTGAAGACGGAAGAGGAAGCCAAGGCGATCCTCGATGAACTGGCCAAGGGTGGCGATTTCGCTGCCATTGCCAAGGCCAAGTCGCTCGACCCCGGCAGCAAGGACAACGGCGGCGACCTGGACTTCTTCACGGCTGACCGGATGGTGAAGCCCTTCTCCGACGCCGCCTTCTCCATGAATGTGGGACAGATCTCCGGCGCAGTGCAGAGTGAGTTCGGTTATCACATCATCAAGGTGACAGATAAGAAAGCGGCTGTAACGCCCAAGTTCGAGGACGTGCAAGTCAAGATCAAGGATGACCTGACGAATCAGGAACTGCAGAAATTAGTTCCAGAATGGCTGAAGGAAACCAAGGGAAAGGCCAGCATTACCAACACGCTGGAGAAGAAAGAAACCAAGTAACCAGTGAGGCCCCAACCGCCAGGCGGTTGGGGCCTGTTTTTCACTTCGGAAGCTGCCGTGTTAGAATAGGGAAACGTATGAAGCCGAATAAGGAGGCGCGGTTCGTGACCTTCCCGCTCCACAAGGCCGAAGCTCTGTTTGCAGCCAGCAAAGAGGTTATCCCCGGCGGTGTCAATAGCCCGGTGCGGGCGTTCCGGTCTGTTGGCGGTACGCCGCCGTTCGCGGTTCGGGGTGAAGGCAGTCGCCTGTATGACGCTGACGGTAACACCTACATTGACTACTGTCTTTCCTGGGGGCCACTGATCCTGGGGCACGCCCACCCCGAAGTAGTGGTGGCATTGAAGCAGGCCGTGGAGCGCGGCACCAGCTATGGAGTGCCGACGGAACTGGAATTGGAGATGGCCCGGGCCATCTGTGCGTTTTACCCTGGCATGGAAATGGTGCGGCTGGTGAACTCCGGCACCGAGGCGACCATGAGTGCCATTCGGGTCGCTCGGGCTGCAACCGGGCGGGCCAAGGTGGTCAAATTCATCGGCAACTACCATGGCCACAGTGACATGCTGCTGGTCAGTGCCGGTTCGGGCGCGGCTGACCTGGGTGTTCCGGACAGCCCGGGAGTACCCGCCGCGGCCGCCACCAACACCCTCAATCTGCCCTATAACGACTCTGAAGCCGTCACCCAGGCCTTTGCGCGCTCTGGCAGTGATATTGCCTGTATCATTGTGGAGCCTGTGGCCGGCAACATGGGCCTGGTGCTCCCCAGGCCAGGGTTCCTGGAACTGCTTCGGCGTTTGGCTTCTGAACACGGTGCCCTGCTGATTTTTGATGAGGTGCTGTGCGGTTTCCGCCTCCCTGGCGGTTCGGCAGCCGCCCACTTTCATATCGACCCGGACCTGGTATGCCTGGGTAAGGTCATTGGCGGCGGACTGCCGGTGGGGGCTTATGGCGGGAAGCGCCGCTATATGGAACTGGTGGCCCCGGCCGGGCCGGTGTACCAGGCAGGAACATTGTCGGGTAACCCGCTGGCCGTCACGGCCGGACTGACGCAATTGCGGATTCTGCAGCGACCGGGCGTGTGGCAGAGTCTTGAGGACCGGCAGCGCCGGTTGGTGAGCGGGCTCAATACCGTTCTGGAGCGCCGGGGATTGCCTTACCGGGCTCAGGGTATTGGCAGCCTGTTCGGATTGTTCTTTAACCCGGAGCCAGTGGTGGACTTTGCCACCGCTAACCAATCGGATAAGGCCATGTATAGCCGGTTTTTCCATGCACTCATGCGCCGGGGGGTCTACTTCGCACCTTCGCAACTGGAAGCCGGATTTGTCAGCCTGGCCCACACAGAGGCGGACCTGGAGGCGACGGTGGCGGCGGTGGACGAAGCTCTGACAGAAGCCCTCGTGTAGCATAGTGCCAGGATCAAGAACCCAAGCCGGTCAGGAGGCATTTTTTCTATAGCAAGAAAGAGCCGCACCTGAAAGGTTTGCCAAGAGAGAAGCGAATAGTAATTTGTGCATGGCGCGACTCACTCGGGGCAGTGGCGGTTTTCTTCGGGGTTACGCGTGTTGTGCGACAGGTCCTCGATCCGTACATCGAGCCGTTCCAGCAGGCGGGTGTTCTGGTCCGCCCGCTGACTGATCAGATCCAGCATGTGGACAAGTACCTGCTCCTGGCGGGCAAAGGCAGCCTCAATGCGCTCAAGGGACCGGAGGACGTCGGTTTGTGCGGTGGTGGTGATTTGGGTGTGGTGGCCGTTGCCGTTGCGTCCTCGCACCAGGGCGAGAATGATGTCCTTGAAGGTGAACATAGCCAGCAGAAATGCAACTGCCCACGGGCCAAGATCCTTCAGATCAGTTGGGTCCAATGCATACACCCCTCATACCGCCTGTGCTAAAGTTTATGTTACGTCCACTAACAAGGGTGATACTGGAAGTGTTGATACTCCCTTTGCCCAACCCCTTTTCGCCCGGCCTGGTGCTGGAACACCTGCGCCAGTCCTCCTACGGTGCGGTGTATAAGGTGGAGGGGCCGGTGGCCCGCCGACTCTTGCGGCCTCCGGTAGGGCCGGCTGTTCCGGTAGGTTTCGATTTTTCCGTAGCCGGAGAGTTACGGATCGAAGGACCTGACTGGGCAGTGGCGGTGGCCAGGCACATATTTGCCCTGGATGACGATTTGCTGGATTGTTACGCCTGTTTGGGCGGCGACCCGGCCATGCGGCCCCTGCTGGGCCAGTTCTGGGGTCTGCGGGTGGTACGGGCGCCGGACCTGTACGAGGCTCTCCTGACTGCGGTACTCGGCCAGCAGGTAAATGTGGCCGTGGCGCAATCCCAGCGGCGAAAGTTCATGGAGGCGCTGGGGGAGCGGGTGGATGATCTGGTCCTTTATCCCCGGCCGGAAGCCCTGGTCCAGGTGGGGGCGGAATACCTGCAGGGGTTGGGGATCAGCCGGCAGAAGAGCCGGTACCTGGTGGAAGTGGCCATGCGGGCCGCCGTGAACCTGCTGAGCATGACTGATTTCGGCACGTTGACTGACGATGAAGCCATGCCGCGGCTGCTGGAAATTCCCGGTGTGGGTCCCTGGACAGCCGAGACTGTTCTGATGCGCGGACTTGGGCGACCTGATGTGCTGCCCGGGGGGGATGTGGGCCTTTGGAATGCTGCCCAGCGGGTCTATCGGCTGTCAGAGCGGCCTGACGAACGAGATCTGCGTCAGATGTCGGAGACCTGGCGACCCTGGCGCAGCTATGCAGCCTTTTATCTGTGGGCAGCCCTGGCTGATCCGGCCTTGGCAGTGGGGCTGTCCTGATGGGCTGCAGGTCGCTGGCATACACACCGGGACGGCTTGCCAGCCTCGGCGGGAGATGAGGGGGTATGGTGGCGTACCTGCTGAGGCGCTTGTTGTGGGCCCTGCCTGTGCTGCTCGGGGTGACCGTGGTTTCTTATACCATCATTTCCCTGGCGCCGGGAGACCCGGTGGATGCCATGGTGAACCCGAACGCCAGTCACTACGAGCTTGAGCAGCGCCGGGCCGACCTGGGACTGAACCGGCCGTTGCCTGTACGCTACATGAAGTGGCTGGGGGAACTGGGCCGGGGTAACCTCGGCTATTCCCTGTTTACCCGTCAGCCAGTGGCTGAACGCATCGCTGAACGTTTTGTGCCGACCATTACCCTGACCGGCAGTGCTCTGCTCCTGGCCTACCTCATTGCTATTCCCACCGGCGTGATTTCGGCCGCCCGGCATTACTCGGCCATTGACTATCTGGCCAGCATCCTTGCCCTGGCCGGCCATTCAATCCCTGCCTTCTTTCTTGGATTTGGCCTTATTTATGTTCTGTCATTGAAGCTGGACCTGTTTCCGACCGGAGGGCTGATGACGATGGGCACCGGAGGTGGGCCGGTGGACCGTCTGCATCACCTGGTATTGCCGGCTCTGGTGCTCAGCACGGCGACCATGGGCAGTTTGATGCGTTATACCCGGTCATCCGTACTGGAAGTGCTGGGGCAGGACTTTGTCCGCACCGCCCGCGCCAAGGGGTTGTCTGAGCGGGTGGTCATATACAAACATGCATTGGGGAATGCCCTGATCCCGGTGGTAACGCTTTTGGGTCTGCAGCTACCTGGGCTGGTGGGTGGGACCATCGTGACGGAGCAGGTCTTTGCCTGGCCCGGTATGGGGCGCCTGGCCATGGAGGCCATCGGTCAGCGGGATTACCCGGTCATTATGGCCCTGAACCTGATCACCGCTCTGCTGGTTCTGCTGGGTCAGTTGCTCTCTGACGCCCTTTATGCTTTGGCGGACCCGCGCATCCGTTATACATAAAAAGGGGGGGCTCCAGGTTGGGTTTCCCGGCCGGAACCCGAACGGATCGGTCTGATCGGGCGGCTTCTCGGGAGCCGTCTCTCTGGGCCGACGCCGCCCGGCGGTTCTTTCGCCACCGGTTGGCCGGAGCTGGTCTGGTGCTCTTGCTGATTCTGCTTCTGGTGGCCTGCTTTGGCAGCTACCTGGCTCCCTATGACCCGAACCAACTGATGACTGATGTGATGCCGAGCAGCCCGAGTCCCCGGCACTGGCTGGGGCTGGACCAGTTAGGGCGGGATAACTTGAGCCGGCTGATTGACGCCACCCGCATCTCTCTGTCCGTAGGATTGGCGGCTGTAGGGATTTATGTGGCAATGGGGCTGGTTCTTGGTGCCCTGGCCGGTTATCGGGGTGGGCTGCTGGATGCCGTGATCATGCGGTGTGGGGATATGGTGCTGTCGTTTCCCAGTCTGATGTTGATTCTGGTTGTGGTCTCTGTTGTCGGACCAAGTATCTGGAATGTGATGGTAGTCTTGGGCCTGCTCGGCTGGCCGGCCGTGGCCCGACTGGTGCGGGGCGAGTTCCTCAGTCTCCGGGAGCGGGACTTTGTGCAGGCGGCACAGGCCATCGGGGTGCCGCGCTGGCGGGTGATTTTCCGGCATCTGCTGCCGAATGCGCTGGGGCCGGTTCTGGTCGCCGCCACATTTGGCACCGCCGATGCCATTCTCACTGAGGCTGCGCTGAGCTTTCTGGGCCTCGGCGTACAACCGCCGCAGGCTTCGTGGGGAAACATGCTGGCGGTGGCCCAATCCCTGAATGCGCTGGAGACCCAGCCATGGCTGTGGCTGCCGCCAGGCGCCATGATTTTCGTTTCGGTATTGGCTATTAATTTTATCGGTGACGGTTTGCGTGACGCTTTGGACCCGCAGTTCAGGCGGTAACGTTGTTGTCTTCACCAAACCAGCATCATCAAGGGGGCGGAACAGTGCGTAAGCATACCTATTCCGGACTTTTGGTATTACTCCTTATGGCCCTAGTCCTATCGGCCTGCAGCGGTGGAAAAGTGACAGTGCCGCAGCCGCAGCAACCTGCCCAGCCTGCGGCAGTTCAGCCGGAGCAGCCCCGGGGACCCAAGCAGCTTACCCTGGGCATGTGGTCCAGCCCCAATAGCTTCAGCCCGATTACGAATACGACTTCGTACGGTGCCTTTGTGTATTACATGATCTACCAGCCACTGGTGGTCATAAATGATCAGCTCAAGTTTGAAGGGCGCCTGGCGGAAAGCTGGGAGATCTCCCCCGATCAGACCAGGTTTACCTTCCACTTGAACAAGCAGGCCAGGTGGACTGATGGCACACCGGTCACGGCCGACGACGTGATTGCAAACATTGAGATGATTGCTAATCCAGATACACCGACCTCAAGAAGGTCTCTGATTGATACCATTAAGGGCGTGGATCAGCGCGGCATTGCCCCTGATGGCAAGGTGGCCGGCGCCCGGGCCCTGGACGCCAACACCCTTGAGATTACCACCAAGGCCCCGGTGGATATTGATGCCTTTCTGGAAAAGTTCGGCACCGGCGTTTATGTGGTGCCAAAGGCCGTACTGGATGCGGTCAAGAACCGTAAGGATATTGACAAGGAGCCCTGGGTCATGGATCCCCGAGTGACCAACGGTCCGTTCAAGTTCGTCCGCTATGTCACTGACCAGTACGTGGAACTGGAGAAGAATAAGGACTATTTCCTTGGGGAACCGAAGCTGGACAAGGTGTTTGTCAAGGTCGTCGGCCAGGCGGCTTTTGCTGCCGCCATTGAAAAAGGCGAGATCGATGTTGCGGCCGGCAGTGGCCTTGGTGAGGTCCCGGTGGCTGACTGGGGCAGAATCAGCGCCCTGCCGAATGTCAGCCCCGTCACCTACAGTGCATCCATGTTCCAAATGTTAGATATCAATGCGGCTCTGCCTTACTTGAGCGATGCCAAAGTTCGCCAGGGGCTGGCCCACGCCATCAACCGTAAGCAGATCGTCGACCGGCTGTTGCAGGGGCAGGGGGATATTGTTAACACACCGCTGACGGCAATCAACAAGTACTACGTCAAGGAGCTGGAGGATGACCTGCCATACAACCCGGAACGGGCCCGGAAACTGCTATCCGAAGGCGGCTGGGACTATAACCGGGAGATTGTGCTGTTAACTCCGACCGGCAACCTGGTGCGGGAGCAGTCGGCCGAGATCATTCAGGCCAACCTGCAGGCCATCGGGGTGAAGGTCCAGATTCGTAAGATGGACTTCACAGCCATGATGGCCACCGCCAAAAAAGGCGAATATGATCTTTCCCTCTGGGGTTTTGGCTTCGGTTTTGACCCTGATTTTTCGGTCCTGGTGTCCTCCAGCGGGGTCTATAACTACCGCCGTCTGCCTGGAACTGAAAACGACAACCACAAGTACGTGCAAAAGCAGATGGAGGAGTTACTGGTCAAGGGCCGGGTGACCACTCGGTTCGAGGATCGCCTTACCATTTACGCCGAGGCACAGAAGCTGTTTGTACAGGACCTGCCCTTTATTCCCCTCTATGCGCCCAAGGCTCTGGCTGCCGTGAACAAGCGGGTGGTCAATGCCAAGCCGGGGCCGGCCATGGTCACCTGGAATGCATACCTGTGGGATGTTACAAAATAGACGCCGCATCGGTCTCTGCCAGCCGCACCTGCTTTTTGCCGGTGCGGCTGTACTTTTGCCTGTAGCCGCTGGACAGACCTTCTGGCTATACTGTTTTGTAGGGGTGAAGCAAATGTCATTACGCGTGCGGCTAACGGCCGTGGTATTCGCCGCAGCTCTGCTGACCGGCTGTAGCCATGCCGGGTTGGCGGACAGGCTGTCGGTGACGGACGAGGTGCCGCCGAAGTCTACTGACAGCCATACTCGGTTGGACCCTATGGCCAGCTTTGGTGAACCGGTGGAGGCGCAGATGGAACTGCCCGGCGGACGTCTGCTGTTGGTCGGGCCGGTGAACGGCTCCGGGCTTCGTCCGGTGGGTCTGGTGGCCGGTGGGTCCGTGGTGGCGCGTCTGCAAGTGCCACTGGCAGGTACGGGGGTAAAGCTGGCCCAGCGGGATTTGCCCGGTCATGCCGGAGCCCTGGTTCTGGAGGCGCACCGGGAGCAGGGCGAGCCGCTGTACGCGGCGCTGTCGGCGGTTCAGGATCAACTGCAACCAGTTGATTATTATGCGGTGATCGCACCGGCACCGGAGTCGGGTAAAGGGACCTCTATCCACGTCAACAAGCATTTGAACCGCCTGTGGTTGTTCCAGGACGGCAAGTTGGTCAAACATTATCCGGTGGCGACCGGCCGCCAGGTGAACGGCCCGCCGCCGACTGTTCACGACTATCAAACGAATTATTTCACGCCTGAAGGCCGATTTACCATCGATCAAAAGATCGTAAACCCGCCGTACTACGGCAGTGCCAGCCACCCGGCGGCGGCCGGCGGGGCACCTGATAATCCGCTGGGCACGCGCTGGATGGGCTTTGTGGCTGTGAAGGGGCTGGGCCCCGAGGTATGGGGCATCCACGGCACCGATGAACCTGAGCGGATTGGTACCTGGGCCAGTGACGGGTGCGTGCGGATGGCTGTTCCGGATGCGGAGGAACTGTTTGCACAGGTACCAACCGGTGCTGTCCTGCGGATTACGGAAAGCCTGCCCGGCTAGGAGACGCTGCCCTGCGGTCTGAATATCACACGGGAGTGAAGCCGTTGGCTGAGCGGGTCCCTTTTGACGCTGCACCGGCGGCAGACGCCCGGGCGGAGGAGACCCCGGCGGAGGAGACCCCGGCGGAGGAGACCCCGGCGGAGGAGACCCCGGCGGAGGAGACCCCGGCGGAGGAGTCCCCGGCGGAGGAGATCCCGGCGGAGGCCGGGACCGAGCCGCCTGCCTCCGGCTACAGTCGGCGCTGGCGGCTGTTGCTGATGGGAATTGCGGTGCCCCTGGCGATGATGGCAGCCGGTACCCTCCTGGGCTGGCTGCTGCAGCGAGATCTGGTGGTGGCTCGCCTTTTTCAGCCCCAGCCCTGGACCAAGGTCATGCTCTGGGCGTTAGCGGGGATGGCGGCATCGCTGGCGTCTACCTCCGGGTTGGCTGCCCTGTGGCCGCAGATGGAACGTGAACTGGAGCGTACCGGTTTACTGGCAGGAGAGCAGGTGCTTCGCCTGGCGGGCTGGCCGGTGATGCTAATCGTGGTGATGGGGGCTGGCCTGGGCGAGGAAGTACTGTTTCGCGGGGGGCTGCAACCGACCCTGGGGGTGGGGCTTACCGCGGCCATGTTTGGTCTGGCCCACGGGGGTTGGGACCTGCGTGAAATGTGGTCGCTGGTGGTGGCAGCAACCGTTGCCGGGGTGATTTTTGGCCTGCTGTACAAACTGAGTGGTTTGCTCCTGGCGGCCGTGTTGGCCCACGCCGGCCATAACTTGCTTGTAACCTTATACCTGTTATTACGCCGGGGCTCCGGGGAGGACTAGTAAGATAGCAGTCCCCCCCGAGCTCCGACTTGCCGCCAATCCATTTATAGTGATATGATTAGATGAGACATAATTAATTTGAAAATATGAATTGAAACCGAATTAAGATGGGGGTGTGAGTGTTCTGTCTGGCCTGGAACTAAACCCCGAGCTTCAAGGGTTGGAAGAGGCACTGGAGGCTGGGGCCATTCCGGTTGAGGAGCAGCCGGCCGTGCACCTGCAACTATCCCGGGCATACCTGGAGGCACCAAACCCGCAGTTATTGAAGGCCAGGCACCACGCAGAGCAAGCTTTAGCAGGTGCCGAAGCAGTGGGAATTCAGCTCGTTTACGCCCAGGCGCTCCTGCATGTGGGTACGTGTTACGCAGAACTGCGCCGATTCAGTGATGCCATTCGCCTGCTGGAGCGACTCACCGAGTTGCTGCCAGAGCTGCCGCCCACCGAAGCGACGCTGGAAGGAGAGGCGCTCTATCAGCTAGGGATGGCCCACGCGCAACGGGGTGAACATGAGAAAGCCAGAAATGCCCTTACCCGGGCGCAGACCTGGTATTCCGCTCGCGGCCAGGACGCACTGTCGGAAAAGTGCCGGCGCCACCTGTTCTATATTTGTCTAAAACGCGGGGACCAGGCGGATCTTCCTGCCCTGCTGGACGAGGGCGAGCGTTATGTGCGTGCCCATCCCGAGGATCACACCGCCCTCTGGGCGTTGCGCCTGGAGCAGGCGGAGTATGCCCTGGCCCGCAAGGACCTGATGCAGGCTGTCCGCTCGGTGAATGCCGCGCTGGAGGCAGCCGGGAGCGACCCCGTGCAGTGCTATGACTGCTATATCTTGTTGCTGCGTTGCGCTCAGAGTCAGGGCCACCATAAAGACGCCCTGAACTTTGGCCTGTCGGCCCGGATCATGGCCCTGGACGCCCACCGGTATGACCTTGACTTTCAGGCTACCGTTGTTTTTATCGAACTGTTCCGCAGCCTGGGAGACGAGGCATCTGCGTTACTGAAGCAATTGGACAACGAATACCAGCAACGCGGGCTGGACATTTACCGGTACCTGCCCGAGTCTCTGCTGCGCCGCAACGATGGAAACGGCGGCGCGCCACAGTAGCCACGGTTGCCAATAGCGGAAAACCACCCCCGGGCCTGGCCCGGGCCTTTTTTTGTCTGCGGCGGCCGGAGGTTCGCACCGGCGGCTTTTGTACTAACGGAAGGAACCGGTGGCGTACATGATGAAGGTTTCTGGACACCGGGTCCGGGCGGCTGCTGCTGACCGAAGCGCACGCCATGTGCGGGCAAGGGTGATGGTGTTTGTTGGATTTGGCACGGGTGCAGCAGAAACTGCCCCGGCCCCGGGTACGGGAGATCACGGGGGCAGTCCGCGCGGCCCTCGCACCGCTGGCAGAAAGTGTACAGCCGGGTATGCGGGTGGCGGTCACGGCAGGCAGCCGGGGCATCGCGGGAATTCCGACCATTCTGAGCGCAGTCGTGGACACGCTGCGCGACCATGGTGCCAGGCCCTTCCTGTTCAGCGCCATGGGTAGCCACGGCGGTGCCACGATAGCCGGCCAGACAGCCCTGCTGGAGCACCTGGGGATCGCAGAAGCCACGGTGGGGGCGCCGCTGCAGATTACTGATCAAGCCGTGGCGATCGGTACCACAGCGGGGGGACACGTGCTGTACTGTGATGCCGCCGCCGCCACTGCAGATGCGATCCTGGTGGTAAACCGGGTCAAGCCGCACACGTCGTTTCGCGGTGAATTGGAGAGCGGCCTGTTTAAGATGATGACCGTGGGCATGGGCAAGCAGCCCGGTGCCGCCCAGGTGCACCGGCTGGGGGCGGCGGCGATTTTTCCGGCCATCCGGGAGATGGGGCGGCTGGCCCTGGCCAAACTACCGGTACTGGGCGGTCTGGCCATTTTGGAGAACGGGTACGAGGAAACGGCTGCACTGGAATTCCTGCTCCCGGCTGAGATGGAAGCCAGTGAACAACGGTTACTGGTCAGGGCAAAGGCCATGCTCCCCGGCCTGCCTGTACAGGAACTCGACCTGCTGATTGTGGACGAGATGGGCAAGATTTACAGTGGAACCGGGATGGATACCAACGTGATTGGCCGCTGGAAGGTGGCCGGAGTGCCCGAGCCCGAGGCGCCCCGGGTTACCCGCATCGTGGTGTTACGGCTGGCCGCCGCTTCTGAAGGTAATGCCAACGGCGTGGGACTGGCTGACTTTACTACCCGCAGGCTGGCGGACGCCATTGACTGGGATGTGACCCTGACCAATGTCCGCACCACGGGTTTCTGGAGCCGGGCCCAGTGCCCGCCGTTTCTGGCCAATGACCGCGCTGCCATCACCTGGGCGGTACAGAGTCTGCCGCCGCCGGTGGGCCGGCCGCTGCGGGCCGCCCGGATTCGCAACACCCTGCACCTGGATGAACTCTGGGTCAGCCCGGCGGTGCTGGATGAAGTGCGGGCCGGCGGCACCTGCACGTTGCTGGCTCCCCCCGAGCCGCTGGTGTTCAACGCCGGCGGCGACCTGCTGCCCGGTTAAATCAGGCCGGTTCGCAACGGTCCGGGACCCGGCCACACACCCCGGCCAACCGGGTCGGATCCATCAGGGTGCCGTAGGTGAACAGGTTCACGCTTCTCCCCCTTTTTGTCAGTCTAGCAGACCGGGAGTGAGGGCCCCTTGCAGATCATCGGGATGGGCGTTGATATCATCGAGGTGGAACGGGTGCGGTCTGCCTGCCAGCGTACGCCCAGCCTGCCCGGGCGCCTGTTTACGCCGGCGGAACTGGCCTATGCCGAAAGCTCAGAGCGCCACCGCTGGGCGCGGCTGGCAGCGCGCTTTGCCGCCAAGGAGGCCCTGCTCAAGGCGTTGGGATCCGGCCTGCGCCAGGTGAAGTGGGCACAGATTGAGGTGGTGCGGGACGACCTGGGCCGTCCTGATCTGGTGCTGACCGGCGCTGCGGCGGAACTGGCCCGGCGCCTGGGTGTGACCCGGTTGCACCTGAGCCTGTCCCATACGGAAAACTACGCGGTGGCCAACGTGCTGGCCCTGGGGGGAGAACTGTGCACATTGTGACGGCTGACCAGATGCGGGCGATCGAAGGGCAAACGATTGGCCATTATGGAGTCCCGGCGCTGCTGCTCATGGAGAATGCCGGCCGCGCCGTGGCCGCGCTGGCCTGGCGGTTGCTTATCGGTGCGCCGGTGCCGCCGGAGTGCGGCCCCGGCCCGCGCCGCCTCAAGGATTGGTGGCCGGCGGCATCGCCCCGGCTGGGCCTGCCCGGGCGGGTGCCGTCTGTGCTGGCCTTTGCCGGTAAGGGCAATAACGGCGGCGATGTGCTCTGTGCCGCCCGCCACCTGCACAACTGGGGATTACAGGTGGCAGTGGTGCTTTGGGCGGACCCGGAGGCTTTGCCCCCGGATGCCCGCCTGAACTGGGATGCCTGCTGCCGGGCCGGGATTCCCCGGTATGGGGCCAAGGAAGCACCTGACCTGCTCAGAAATACCGACCTGGTGCTGGACGGCCTGCTGGGCACCGGCGTACGGGGGCCCGCTCGTGGGCCAGTCCGATCAGCTATCGCGTTGTTGGCGGAATCCGGGCGTCCGGTGCTGGCGGTCGACCTGCCTTCCGGTGTGGACAGTGACACCGGCGCACTGCCCGGGCCGGCAGTTTCGGCCACCTGGACGCTGGCTCTGGGGCTGCCCAAGCCGGCGCACGTGCTTTACCCTGGCGCCGGCCTGTGCGGCGAGGTGTGGGTGGCCGACATCGGCGTGCCCGGGGCGGCGGTTAGCGCGGCCGGGCAGGCCTGGCGGACCGTTGTGCCGGGCTGGGTGGGCCGGCAATGGCCCCGGTTGCCGGCGGACACCCACAAGGGGAGCCGCGGGCGGGTGCTGGTGGCGGGCGGCTGCCGCGCCATGCCGGGGGCGCCCGCTCTGGCGGGGACGGCGGCTCTGCGGGCGGGGGCGGGCCTGGTCACTGTGGCCGTACCCGAACCGGCTGGCGACCTGGTAGCGGGGTGGGCGCCGGAACTGATCACCCACCGGTTACCGGCCGGACCGGACGGGGAGTTTGCGCCGGAAGCCATGGCCTTGCTGCACGAACAGGCCGGCCGGGTCGGCTGCCTGGTGGTGGGTCCTGGCCTGGGCACAGGGGCGGCGGCCCGTCGGGTGGCCCGGGAACTGGTCCTGCAGTCCCCCGTGCCGGTGGTGGTCGATGCGGATGGCATCAGGGCCTTTGCCGGGGAGCCGGAACGGCTCCGGCAGGCCAGGGCGCCGGTGATCCTCACCCCGCACCCGGCGGAGCTGGGCGCGCTGCTGGGAACTGAAACGGCCGCGGTGCAGGCCGACCGGCCGGGCGCCCTGGGCCGGGCGGTGGCGGGCACCGGGCAGACGGTACTCCTCAAGGGGGCGCACACGCTGGTGGGGGAGCCGGGTGGCCAGGTCTGGGTGAACCTGACCGGTCATCGCACTCTGGCCACGGCCGGTTCCGGCGATGTGCTGACGGGAATCATTGCGGCACTGGTGGTACAGGGGTTGGATCCGGCGTTGGCCACGGTGGCCGGGGCGTGTCTGCACGGTCTGGCCGGCGAGCGGCTGGCGCAGCGATCGGGTGCAGATGGCATTCTGGCCAGTGACCTGGCCCGGGACTTGCCAGGGGCCAGAGCGGCCCTGGCGCAGTTGGGGGAGAGACCGGCATGGTAGATGCTTTGCGGCCCACCCGGGCAGAAATCGACCTGGCCGCACTGGCCCATAACGTGCAGGAGCTGCGGCGCTGCACTCGTCCGCAGGCGCAACTGATGGCAGTGGTCAAGGCAGATGGTTACGGCCACGGGGCGGTGCCGGTGGCCCGGTGCGCGCTGGCGGCCGGTGCTACCTGGCTTGGCGTGGCGGTGGTGGAAGAGGCGATGGCGCTGCGCCAGGCCGGGTTGACGGCGCCGATCCTGGTGTTGGGCTGGGTACCGCCGGAACAGGTTGGGCTGGCGGTGGCACATGATCTGCAAATTGCCTGCTATGACCTGGACGTGGCCCGTGCCCTGGCCGCCGCCGGCGGCGGCAGTGTGCATGTGAAGGTGGACACCGGCATGGGCCGGCTGGGCATCAGACCGGAGGAAGTGCTGGAATTTGTGCGTGCCCTGCCGGACGGAGTACAACCGGACGGGATCTTTACCCACTTTGCCCGGGCGGACGACCCGGCCAGCGGCCATACCGAGATGCAACTGGCAACCTTTCGGGGTGTTCTGGCGACTCTGGCGGCAGCAGGAGTCTGCCCGCGCTGGCGCCATGCCGCCAACAGCGCCGGCATCATGCTGTACCCGGAAAGCCATTACGACCTGGTGCGCATGGGGATTGCCATGTATGGCCTGGCGCCTGACCCGGCGCTGGACTGGCCGGCCGAACTGCGCCCGGCCCTGAGCCTGAAGAGCCGGATCAGCCACCTGAAGGAAATGCGCCCCGGTGAAGTGGTTTCCTATGGGTCGACCTGGACCGCCCGGGGCGGCGAACGGGTGGCGACCATCCCCGTGGGTTATGCAGACGGGTACCGGCGCCTGTTTACCAACCAGGGGCAGGTGCTGGTGGGGGGGCAGCGCTGCCGGGTGGTGGGGCGGGTGTGCATGGATCAGACCATGGTCTGGCTGCCTGCTGACGTACCGGCGGCGGTGGGCGACGCGGTGGTGCTGCTGGGGCGGCAGGGGGACGGGGCGATCACCGCCGATGACTGGGCCGGCGCCCTGGATACCATCAACTATGAAATCGTCTGCCTGATCGGCAGCCGGGTGGCGCGGGTTTACCCCCGCCCCCAGGGCTAGTGCACCGGGGGCAGAGGTGGTGGGCCGGCCGAATCCGGGCCGTTCTCCTTTGGCTGGGACGGTGACGTAGTCTGGCTGCGCTCCAGCCATTGCCGCAGGCGGTGGACGATTCCCCTGGGAAAGTAGTCACCGGCCCACTGCAAACCGGACCGAATTGTCTGCAGCACGTCCTGGTTGCCCGGCCAGTGTTCCCTGACCACCTCGACCGGGCTCATGGTCACCAGGGCCTCCAGGGCCAGCAGGGCCACAGCCACATCGTCGAGCAGGCCCAGTCCAGGCACAAAGTCGGCCACCAGATCAAGCGGCAGCGTAATGTAGGCCAGTGCCCCGGCAGCCACCAGTTTCGCCCGACCGGTGATGCGGTTATCAGCGGCCAGGCGGGCCAGCAGCACCAGAAAATCCGGCAGCAGCAGCAGCCACTTGACGTGGGGGTGCAGCCACGCCGGCAGATTCTGATCCAAAAAGCCCTGAATCCGGGCGCGCAGGGAGTCATACAAACCCTGGTGTTCGCCAGCCAGCGGGCGCTCGGGTGGCAGTTCCCGTGAAGGGTCCGGAGCGGGTTCCGCGCCGCTGTGTTCGGTCATTCCCGGTTCCGGCTGCACTGGCAGCGAGGCAGGCGGCGGAAAGACCTCCGGCACCGTCAGGGCCGTGGCCGGACCGGCTGGGCCGGTGGGGCGGGGGGGATCGGGCACATGGACATCCCGCAGGTGCAGGTTCAGCTTGCCGTCCGACAGGGTAGCGGCGGCGAGGGCAAAGCGGGCCTTCAGAGCCCGGGCGAGTGCATCTGTACCGATCGCGAGCTGCCCGTCGCGCAGGCTCACCCCCGGTGTGTCCAGCGTGTTACCGAAGAACTCCAGGGCAGCCGTGCGCAGCGTGCCCGGCAGGAACCGCATATTGGTGATGTCCAGATTCAGCACCAGGCCCGACGCCGACACCTGGGCAACGGTCGCTGCCAGCTCGACCGGCATGGGCAGGGCGGCGGCCCGCACCCGGATGCGCACTTCCGGACCCACAATGTTAACCTGCTCCACATCGGCCACGGCGCCGGCGGTGAGCAACAGCAGCAGACTGCGTAAATCATCCGCTGACAGGGCAATCTTCAGTTCCGAGATATGCACGGTCAAAAACCCCCTGCTTGAGATTCCGGTCATAGCCTGCCCAAGTTTGACCCGGCCGCGGGCACATGCTTATAATGGATTGGAAGCGGAGGTGTTCCGCATGGGCAGGCGGAGCCAGGGTGCCCTGAATTCCCGGGCTGTGTCGGCTGGCAGCAGCCAAACGGGACCTGAGCGGCGGGCCATCCGGGCGAGCCTGCGGCGCGGGTACCGCGAGATGGGCCACCTGAATCTGGCCCTGGCTGAGGAAGGCCTGGTTTTCGAGCATCTGGACCTGGTGGCCTACGGCAAGTTGGTTCGGAAGGTCCATGATCCGTGAACCGGCCACCATTGACAATTCGCCGCGGCGATGTATTTTACGCTGACCTTAGCCCGGTCATTGGCTCTGAGCAGGGTGGGGTCCGACCGGTTCTGATCCTGCAGAACGACATTGGTAACAAGTATAGCCCAACCGTGATCGTATCCGCGATCACTTCTCAAATTGAAAAAGCAAAGTTACCCATCCATGTGGATCTGGATGGGGAAACCCATGGGTTGGAACGCGATTCCGTCATCCTGCTGGAGCAGGTGCGCACCATCGACAAGCGGCGACTACGCGAGCGGGTAACCCACCTGGATGCCGACATCATGACCCGTGTCAATGAAGCCTTGGCCGTCAGCCTGGGTTTGAAGGAGTTGTAGACAGCAGGCGGCTGGACTAAAGCCGCCTGCTATCTGGTTCATTTGACCACAATGCGGTTCGGTGTGGGATCGTGTATGATGAATAGCAGCCACCGTAGCTCGGATTTGTCAGGAGGCGCACTGCACGTGCAACCACTGATCGGGATCACCTGTTCCATCCATGATGAGACGCCCAGGGAACAGCTATATCAATATCGGGACTATTTCACGGCTGTGCAGAAGGCCGGTGGGCTGCCCGTATTGCTCCCGTTCCTGACCTCCGAGGCGGAGGCTGATGCGTACCTCGACCGGCTCGATGGGTTGCTGCTGTCCGGCGGGGTAGACATGGATCCCCAGTATTTTGGTGAACAACCCCATCCGCACCTGGGCACCATTCAGCCGGACCGGGACTCTACCGAGTTGCTGCTGGCCCGGCGGGCCCTGGATCGGAATATGCCGATTCTGGCCATTTGCCGGGGCGAACAGGTGCTGGCGGTGGCAGCGGGGGGTACCCTGTGGCAGGACCTGCCCAGTCAGGTGCCAGGGGCGATCAAACACGTGCAGAATGCGCCGTGGTGGTATCCCAGCCATTCGATTCAGGTTGAGCCGGACTCGCGGCTGGCCCGGATTCTGGGCGCCACCAGCGTGCGGGTTAATACCGGTCATCACCAGGCCGTGCGCACCCTGCCGCCCGGATACCGGATCACCGCCAGGGCGGAGGACGGCGTCATCGAAGCCTACGAGGCTGAACAGGGCTTTGTCCTGGGTATTCAGTGGCATCCGGAATGTATCTCGGCGAAAAGCGGCGGCTTTGACTGCCTGTTCCGGGCTTTGGTGGAGGCTGCTGCCACGTTCCGACGGTGAGGGTGTGAACCGTATGTCGGAAATCCTGGTGGAGATGACCCGTGGTCCCCTGGCGGAGTCCGTTCACCGCGGTGATGTGGCGGTGGTTGATTCGGAGGGGCGGCTGCTGTATCTGGCCGGTGATCCCGGCCGGAAGCGGACATACTGGCGCTCCTCCGCCAAGCCGTTTCAGGCGATGCCGGTGGTGTATACCGGCGCGGCGGACCGCTGGGGGTTTGGCCCGGAGGAAATCGCCCTGATTTGCGCTTCCCATAATGGCGAATCGGTGCATACCGAGCGGGTGGCCGCCATGCTGCAGCGCATGGGCCTGGGTCAGGAAGCCCTGCGTTGCGGCGCCCACGCGCCCTACGACCCTGAAACGGCCCGGGAACTGCGGCGGTTGGGAGTGCGGCCAAGCTCCCTGCACAGCAACTGCTCCGGGAAGCATACCGGCATGCTGGCGCTGAGTCTGCACCTGGGGGCCGACCCCGGGGATTACCTGGCCCCGGAGCATCCGGTGCAGCAGGAGATTCTGGCCAACGTGGCCCGGATGACCGGCCTGGACCCGGGCCAGATCGTGCTGGCGGTCGATGGCTGCGGCGTGCCGTGCTTTGGGCTGAGTATTTACCAGATGGCGCTGGCCTTTGCCCGGCTGGCCGCCCCGAAGACGGTAGCGGAGCCCTACGGGGAGGCGGCCCGGCGGGTTCGTGACGCCATGATGGCCCACCCTTATTTGGTGGCTGGAAGGCAGCGGCTGTGCACAGACCTGATGGGCCTGACCGGCGACCTGCTGGTGGCCAAGAGTGGAGCCAGCGGCGTGCATTGCCTGGGGTTGCGCCCGGAGGCGGTTTCTGCCCTGCCGGCGCTGGCCGGGATCAGCCCCGGTGCGGGCGTGGGTGTGGCGGTAAAACTGGAAGACGGCGGCGGGCTTGGTTCCAGGGAGGTGGCGGTTCTGGAGGTGTTGCGGCAGTTGGGCGTGCTGAGTTCGCATCAGCTCGACTCCCTGCACAGCTACGCCCGCCCGGTCATCCGCAACGTGGCCGGACTTGCCGTGGGCGAAGGACGCCCGGCGTTTGTTCTGCAGCAAGCGGGGGCATAGGCGGTCTATCCGCGCGACGACAGGGTCCCCGTCCCCGGTTCGGGGGGCGGGGACCCTGTGCCGTCCGGCCTGCTGGAGGAAACGGCGCGATTTTACCGAATCTCAGCCCAAGGGGGCTGAACGCCTGTGCGTATCTGCTTTATTGTCAATCCTCAGGCGGGCCATGGACGGGCCCTGGCGACCTGGCGCCGCCTGGAATCCCTGGTGACAGGCTGGGGTGCGGCAGAGGTGGGGGTCCAGTTTACCCGGCAGCCGGGCCATGGCGTGGAACTGGCGCGGGCCGCCGCCGGCGCCGGCTTCGACCGGGTGGTGGCGGTGGGTGGGGACGGAACATTGAACGAGGTAGGCAACGGCCTGGTGGGCACTCGGGCCGCCCTGGCCATGATCCCGGCCGGCACCAGCAATGACTGGGTCAGGGTGGCGGGGGTGCCACAGCAGGCTGAACAGGCCGCGCAGGTGGCCTTTTCCGGCCGGGTAACCCCAATGGATATTGGCCACGTGCCCGGAGTGCGGCACTTCTTTAACATTGCCGGTGTGGGCTTCGACGCCGCCACTTCCCGCAACCTGAACCGAGCCTGGTACAAGCGGCTGGGCGGTAAACTGCCCAACCTGGCGGCGGTGATACAGACCCTGGTCTCCTGGCACTCCCCAGTTGTGCAGATCAGTGTGGACGGTCAGGTACGCGAATGCAGGCTGTTTCTGGCCGCGGTGGGCATTGCCCGCTATTATGGCGCCGGCATGATGATCTTGCCCGATGCCATGGCTGACGACGGCCTGCTGGAAGTGGTGGCCGGTCATGACCTGGGCAAGGTGGAAGTACTGGGGCTGCTGGGCAAGATCTTTTCCGGGGCGCACCGGGGACACCCCAAAATTCAGTTTGACCGTGGCAGCCGGGTGACGCTGCGCAGTGATGAGCCTGTGTTCTACCACCTGGACGGCGACGTGGCCGGGCAACTCCCGGCGACCTTTGAGGTGATCCCGGCCGGTATTTCCGTGGTGGTGGGGCCGAACGCATCGGGGTTTAGGGGTCGCTGAAACGGAAAAGCCGCCCGTGCCGGGCGGCTGGCGGGACGGTGCAGTCTCTAGTGGGTGGCGGAAACTGTCGCGATCGGATGGGTCTGGCGTTCCACCGTGAGGGCGTCTTCCACACAGTCACACACGCGGGCGGCCGGCCAGTGGTGGAGTACCTCCAGACGCTGCAGCACCGACCGGCACTCGTCCTGCAGCCCGACCAGATACACCGCGGCACCGGCTGCTTTGGCGGCTTGCCGGGCCTGTTTCAGAACAGCAGCCCCGGTAGCGTCCACCGAGGTGACCCCGCTCAGGTCCCAGATCTGGGCCTGGCCGGCCGGGACGCTCTCGACCTGCTCAAGGAACCGCCTGGCCACACCGAAAAACAGCGGGCCGTCCACCCGGAGGACCACGGCCGCCTCGCATTCCTTGCAGAGCACTGGCAGTTTGGTCATGCGGATGGTAAACAGGATAAAGGATAGCAGCAGCCCGGCGGCTACGCCGATGGTGAGGTCTTCATAGACCGTCAGGAAGGTCGTGATCAACATCACGGCTGAGTCGCTCTTGGGTGCGCGGGTCAGTTCGCCGACGCTGTCCCACTCGACCATCCCGATGGCGGTGGCGATCAGCACGCCCCACAGGGTGGGTACAGGGATGACGGCGGCGTACTTGCCCAGCCCCAGGGTGATGCCCAAAATCATGATGCTGTGGACCAGGGCCGACAGCGGTGTGCGCCCGCCGGCACGGATGTTGACCGATGTGCGGACGATGGCGCCGGTACCGGCCAGCCCGCCGAACAGGGGGGCAATGGCGTTGGCCAGGCCCTGACCAAAAATCTCCCGGTCGGAGTGGTGGCGGGTGCCCGACATCTGGTCAGCCACCGTGGCGGCCAGCAGGGATTCAATGGTGCCCAGAAGCGAACAGACAAAGCCTGCCCATACCACTGGCCCCATGTCAGCCATGGAGAGGCCGGCGAAGGGATTGGCCGGGATGGGAATCCCGCTGGGGAGGGCGCCGAGTTGCCTGACCGGGGCATGCAGCAGGAGCACGGCAGCGGTGGAGGCAACCAGAGCCACCAGGGAGCCGGGCACGGCCCGGGTGATGCGCGGCCAGACCACGATGAGCACCACGACCCCTGCGGCCACCAGCATTTCCGGCCAGGTATGCATAGGGCCGCCGGGCATGAAAATATCCTTGAACTGATTCCAGAAGATCAGAATGGCGATGCCGTTGGTGAAGCCAGCCACAACCGGGCGCGGCAGATAGTGAATATACCTGCCAATCTTCAGGAAAGATTGAATGAGCTGAAAGATGCCACAGAGGAACATGGCGGCGAACAGGCCCTTGAGCCCGACGTCCTGGTACACTTTGATGAGAACGGCCGTCATGCCGGCGGTCGGGCCGGAAATCTGGGCTGGTGTCCCACCAAACAGGGCGGCGATTGCGCCGGTAAAGATTGCACTGTACAATCCGGCTGCCGCACCGGCGCCGGAGGCTACGCCCAGCGCCAGGGCCAGGGGTAGTGCGACAATCCCCGTCGTGATGCCGCCAAACAGATCCCCGCGGACATTTTGCGTCATTGGCCGCAACCAACCACGGAGCCAGTCCATCGGACTCGCCATCTCCTCTGCCATCATTAGATTTTGAATGTGCAGGGGCAACTGACTCCCATACTAGTCCTGGTCCTGACTTGCCGCAAGTACTGAAGGGGCGACTTCCAAAGTGTCCTGCGGGGAAAAAGAGTCGGCGGACCCGAACGCGGGGCAAAAATCGGGCAAGACGGCCATTTTTGCAGGAAACAGCCGAAATATGCGGGCTCGATAAAGTTGCAATTTTACGACCCTTTGATAATGGGATACAGGATAGCCCCCGAGCGGATGATTTCCGCTCGGGGGCTGGTGCACGTGATCTTGCGGTTACGTTTTAAACGTCAGTGTAGGGAGTATAAAGGCGACGCCTCATGTCAAAGCGCTCCAGATGCAGTCCGTTAATCCGATACGGCGGTTGCGCGGCGCTGGGAAAAAGACCGTTCAGCGCGGTGACCAGGGCGACTGCCGCGGTCAGTTCCGTCTCCGGGTCCACACCCCGGGGTACTTTGGCGGCCCGGCGCAAGGCGTCGATAATTCGGGCCCTGGCGGCTACCCGCAGCGCTCGCACCACCGTTTGCCGCCGACGGCGTTCGGCGCTGACCGGGGCCCGGGGGTTGGGGAGTTTGCCTTCACGCAGCAGGACCTCCTGGAGGGCATCCAGCAGGTTGTCATAGGCCTGGGGCACTGACACTGACATGCCGGGACACCTCCCTAAGGCCAGCGATAATCAAACACCCGTCGCCACTGCCGAAGTTCCGGATAATGGACTTGCAGGTATGGGCCATTGACCCGGAACCGGGGACCGGTAAGACTGTTCAGCGCACGCACGATCCGGCGCATCCGCCCCTTGGCCGCTGCTTCCAGTTCGGCGCCATCCTCATCGGGATGTCCGCCCACCTGGTTGCTGTAGTGGCACAGGCGTTCCATCGCCAGGGTGACCAGAGCATCGGCAAGGGCTTGCTCCCGGCTGTGCCCTTTGGGTCCGGCCAGGGCATCGAGCAGGGCCAGTTCCGCTCCGCGCAGGTCGACCTCCACCCGCATCACCTCCGTGTGCTTCACGTGAATGTCCTGGCGGTTCAGACTTCGCCGTCCGCCCGGTGGCCCCCTGCCGGGATCTCCTGTCACTGTAGGTTTCCCGGCGCTGGCTGGCCTGGTATCAGCAGTTTGCCCGAATCTGCGGGCAGGGCAGCTACAGCACCGGGGCGAATCGCTGTCGGGATGATGCACCATGACTGTTCTGGGGTGAACCAACTATGGCAGAGCCTTGCGAGATTTATACCGGTACCCCCACGCAACTGGATACGTTGGCCGCTATGGCGGACTTACGGCAGGCGGTTTTGGATTGTCGGGCCTGTACGCTGCGGAGCGGCTGCCTCGGGGTGGTGTTTGGCGAGGGGAATCCCAGTGCCCGCCTCATGCTGGTCGGTGAGGGACCTGGTGCCGAAGAAGACAGGCAGGGGCGACCGTTTGTGGGTGCGGCCGGCCAGCTTCTGGACCGGATCCTGGCCGCCGGCGGGTTTGAGCGCTTCACCCACTGTTATATTGCGAACGTGGTCAAGTGCCGGCCACCCGGAAACCGGGTGCCGGAGCCAGCCGAGCGGGCGGCCTGCTGGCCCAACCTGCGGGCGCAGATTCGCCTGCTCCGGCCGGCCATTGTGGTACTGCTGGGCGCCACGGCCCTGCAGGCGGTACTGGACCCGCGGGGCGGGATCACCCGCATGCGGGGGCAATGGGTGCAGAAGGAGGGCATTCACTTTATGCCCACGTACCACCCGGCCGCGCTGCTGCGGGACCCGAGCAAGAAAAAGCCGGTGTGGGAAGACATGAAGGCCGTGGTCCGTAAGTATCGGGAGCTGGTGGACCCCGCCCACGTTTGTGATTATGTTTAGGCGGTGGGTTACAGTATAAATCTCCTGTCGCCAGCTATAGCTCAAAGTTTGCACCCAGCACAGGCTTGTCGATCAGGTGGTCGAGACTCTGGTCAGTATCCTGGGCGACTGCAGATACATGAAGGACCCGACCCAGAGCCGATTGTCTCCGTCCAAGCAGTGGCACTGGTCTGACCCGTTCCGCACCTGGACCCATAGAAGAGGCCCCTTGCTGTTCCGGGATTCTATGTGATGGTATACGCTTAGGCTGGATCGCATGTGTAGTCAGTGTCCAAGTGTGAATCGTTCTAGCCTTTCGTTTTCATTCAGCAATAATCACATAGTTGGCAGTGTCGGGTCGGCACATCGGCTTGCTTACAATAGACGTTCCCTTCTGAGAGGCTCTTCGGTGAATTAACACCTCGCTTGATGGGGCATCGTCTATGACCACGAAACACTCACCAGCGTACACCGTACCAGCTCACACGAGAGGCATCCAACCAGGATGGTCAGCGGGACTATAGATTTACTGCCAAAGGGTATCGTAGCTCAACTGACAGAGTCCCTGATTTATAATCAGGTAATTGCAGACTCTGATTCTTGCCTGCAATCAATACCCCAGCACCTTATCCACCACATTCCGGAGCGGGGCCCCGGTGGCAAAGCGCTGCAGGTTATCAGCCCAGATGGCCATGGTACGCTCCATGGTGCGGGGCGAGGCAGCTGCCTGGTGCGGCGTGATGACCACGTCAGGCAGTTGCCACAGCGGTGAGTCCGGGGGCAGGGGTTCAGTAGCGAATACGTCCAGGCCGGCGCCGGCGAGGCGACCGGCTTGCAGTGCTGCCACCAGGGCCGGCTCGTCCACCACCTCGCCGCGGGCGACGTTGATCAGATAGGCCGAGGGCTTTATGTGGGCGAGGGCGGCGGCATTAATCAGGCCGCGGGTTTCGCCGGTCAGGGGCACGGCGATAACCACAAAATCCGATTCCTGCAGGACAGTCTCCAGGCTGCCGGTGGCGTCGGCCTCCGGGCAGGTGGCGCCCGGCGCCCGGCGGGTGGCCAGCACGCGCATGCCCAGGGCTCTGGCGCGCCGGGCCACCTCCCGGCCCACGGCACCCAGCCCGATAATGCCCAGGGTCAGGCCGGATATTTCAAACAGGTAGCGAAACTGGCGTTCCCAGCGGCCTTCGCTTTGCAGTCGGGCGGAGCGGTGCAGCCCCCGGGCAAAGCCAAGGACCATAGCCAGCACATGTTCGGCAATCGGGGGAGCATTGGCGCCGCGGCTGTTGGTCAGCACGTACGGAGTGGCGGCGAATTCCGGAGTGAGCAGGCCCTCGACCCCAACGGTGAGGCTGTGCACCCAGGTGAGTTCCGGGGCGGCGGCGTACACCCGCTGGGGGCTGGCCAGGCCCAGGCACGCCAGGGCATTGGCGCCGGCGGCGTGGGCCACTGCCTCGTCTTCGGTCTCGCAGGGGACGACCTGAACATCCGGTGGCAGCGGGGGCAGCCAGCGGGCGTAGCGATCCGCCCGCTCCGTCAGTAGCAAGGCTATTGGCATGCGGTGCAACCTCCTCCTTTCCAACGTACCATAAGACATGTGGGAGGTGCTACGTATGCAGTTTCACCACCGGCGCCGCCCCCGTGACCCGGGAGCCCTCACCGGTCTGCTGATGGGTCTGGCCATTGGCGGCGGGGCACGGCAGCCCCCCCAGACTGTCTCCGGGGTGCGCCCGTTACTGGCGCTCCTGCTTGGCCAGGGGTTGGGTGGGCGCCACGATACCGGGCCGGGGTCTCCTTATGGCGCGGGGCCGGTCGCCGGTGCCGCCTATGGATCGGGCCCGGCCGCGGGCGTTACCTGGAATGCCGCGCCGATGGCGATGACCAGACCGGGCGCGGCGGTGATTGCCGGAGCGGCGCATTCTTCAACGCCGCTGGCCGGGACCGCGTATGGTAAAGTTCCGGTTCTGAACGCCAACGGCTCGGCCCCGCGCCCGAGTGCCACCTATGGCTCGGCTCCGCTGTCCGCGCCCCCGCCTGCACCGGGCACAAACCAGGCTGGTGGCAGCGGGCGCGGCTCATTTCTGTTCGGCAGCAGCGCCCGCAGCCCCGGCCTGGGTTTGGACGCATCGGCGACCCAGCCACAGGCGGCCCAGATGGCGGCTGCCCAACCGGTAGCGGCACCCGGTCAGCCGACGCTATTGCAGGCCCAGGTGATCCCCTTGAGCGACGACGAAGACGACAGCGGATCCATGTAATCCGGAAAGGAATCCAGCCGACGAGGCCCCGCCGTTCAACGGGCTGGGGTCTCGCCGCGTTGCCGTCGGTCGCGCCCGCCCCGCCCCGGTATCGCCGGGGGGAAACGGCAACAGGGTATCCGGCATCGCCGGATACCCTGTCTGGGCGGGGAGCTAGGGATCGTTGACCAGGATCGGACCAGGGAAGCTGACGGTCGGGCCGATCGCCGTACCGGGCTTGGGACCTGGGGTGGTGGTGGCAGGGAAGGTTACGGTTGCTCCGCCGCCCTGGGGAACACCGGCGGTGGTGGCGGGCGGGCAGGCCGGTGTGGTTGGGGTGACGGATACCTGTACTGCCTCAGGCCGGGTGACGGTTACGCACAGCAGCAGGACGGTCTTGTCGACAATGGACGTGAAGGTACCTGCGGCGGTGACACCGGCAGCTTCCTCTGATTCACCCTCGACAACGGCCTGGGCCACACGGCACTTGTCACCCGGCATGGCGCCGGCGACGGGGATGAAGGTATTGAAGGCGATATCGACTGTGGTATGGTTGACGGCACCGCTGGCTGTGTTCACAATCCCGGAACAGGCGGTAAAGGTGCCGGGTCGGGGGGGAGCAGTGCCAGTCGCCAGGGTCTTGAAGTTGATGTCCTTGCGCAGCCGGCCGTCAATGATCACCTTGCCCGGGATTACCGTGCAGGAGTCGATGATGACCGTCTTACGGATTTCCTTGACCTCCAGCGCCGGGGAAGGCAGGGGAATGGCTGCGCAGACCAGCACCTGCCGCTGACCGGACCCGATGAGAACCGGCAGTTCGACCACGGCATCCTGGGCGCCACCGATGGGCCTGATTGCCTGCATCTCTCCACCTCCATGGAGGGTCCCTAGCCCAGCTTATGCCCTCCCCCGGACGGGTTGACATAACACGGAAAAGAGGGCAAGCTATTCTCACAGCAGGGAGCCGGTGCGGGTGGAGCGAATTCATGTTCGGGTGATGGGTTGTGGATCTGCTGTCCCTGCTGACCTTTGCGTTTCTGCCCGGTGTGGGTGCCCGCTCACTGGTGAAGCTGCTGGGCGGCCGCCCGCCCGACCTGGCCCTGATGAAGGCAGGCCTGGCGGCCTGGCAGCATGCCGGGCACCGGAGCCGCGCCCATGCCCTGGCCGCCGCGGAATTGCAGCGGGCGCAGAAGGTAGGGGTGCGGATCCTGCGGCTGACCGACCGGGATTATCCGGCATGTCTGGCCCGAATTGCCGATCCGCCCCCTCTGCTCTGGGTGCAGGGCGCCCTCGCGGCCGGTCCGGCTTTGGCCATTGTGGGGACGCGCACGCCGACTCCGCCCGGTTGGGCGGCGGCCACGGCCCTGGCTGGCGCGGCGGCGGGCAGTGGTTGGGTGGTGATCAGTGGCCTGGCCCGGGGCATTGATGCGGCTGCGCACCGGGCGGCGCTGAGCGGTGGCGGGATCACCTGGGCAGTGCTGGGCGGTGGCCTGGCGCGGGTATATCCGCCGGAACACGCCGCACTGGCGGCGGCACTGGTGCGACAGGGGGGTGCGCTGATCAGTGAACATCCGTTGACAACGCCGGTCACCGCCGCCGGTCTGGTCCGCAGGGACCGGATTCAGGCCGGTCTGGCCGCGGCGGTGGCCGTATGCGAGACCGGGCCGGCCGGTGGCGCCCTCCACACGGCGCGGGCGGCCCTGGCTGCCCGCCGCCCGGTGCTGACGCCGGCACCGCCGGCGCCGGGCCCGGGCGAGGCCGGCTACCGTCTGCTGCTGCAGTTGGGCGCCCGCAGCTACACCGACCCGCACACCGCGCTGGCCGCCCTTGACTGCCGACAACTTGAGGACTGAAGCGGAGTTGCCAGGTTTTTATGGGTTAACAGGCAGAGATGGTCATAGTAAAATCATTAACGTGCTAAATAAATAGTGAAAAAGGGGGTTGAGCCTGGTGGTAGCCAAGCAACGAATCACTACGTGGCAGCGGTGGCTGGCCGTCGGTGTGTTGGCGGGGCTGGCCATTGTGGCGGCACCCGCTGCTGCGCGTCCCCTGGGACTGGCTCCGGGCCGGGCGGAGGCCGGCGTGCAGGCGGTGGTGCGCTACGGGCAGCGTGGCCCGGCCGTGGCCGAACTGCAGCGGCTGCTCCAAAGGTCCGGTTACGGACCGGGGAAGATCGATGGTATTTTTGGTGCACGTACCCTGCGGGCCGTGCGGCGCTTCCAGCAGGCCCATGGTCTGCGTGTGGACGGGGTGGCGGGCCCGGTGACCCTGCGGGCCCTGCGCAACGGAGCGCGACCGGCTGCCCGTAACACAGCGTCGTCGGAGCGGTTCATCTGGCCGGCCCGGAACTGGCGCATTACCAGCCACTTCGGCCCGCGTCCCAGCCCGTGTCCGGGCTGTTCCACGCTCCACAAGGGCCTGGACATCGCCGGCCGCCATGGCGACCCGGTGTTGGCCAGCAAGTCCGGCCGGGTGGCCATTTCAAGCTGGCTGCGTGGGTACGGCAATGTCATTTACCTGAATCACCGCGACGGCAGCCAGACCCGATATGCGCATCTGCAGGCCCGCTATGTGGGCGCCGGTCGGTCTGTTTACCAGGGCCAGACCATCGGCGAAGTGGGCAATACAGGCCACTCCTCCGGCCCGCACCTGCATTTTGAAATCCTTCGGCAAGGTAAGGCGGTAAATCCGTTGCCTTATCTGAGCTGAACCCGGTCTGACCGCGGCCATGGCCGGTGGGACAAGGCCCGGACGGCCTCGCCCGGGAAAGGACATCCAGCCTCCGGTGTGGAAACACTCACGCCGGAGGCTGATTCTGTTGTCGATGATCAGAGCGCGGGACCTGATGCACCCTCCGGTGGCTGTCCCCGCCCATGCATACGTGATCGAAGCGGTCGGCCTGCTCCGCTCGGGAGACTATTCACAGCTTCCGGTGGTAGAGGGCGACCGCCTGGTCGGGGTGTTCACAAAAGCCCGGTTGCTGGACATCCTTTTATACCAGGGGAATTTGCAGCAGATGCGGGTGGCGGACGTGCTGGTGCAGGAGTTTACCACCGTCACCCCGGACACCCCTCTGAACGTGCTGTTGGGGTATCTGGCCGACGGCCCGGGACATCCATTCCTCCTGGTGCGGGAAGGGGAGCGGCTGGTCGGGGTGGTGACCCCCCGAGACCTGCTGGTTCTGGCCGAGCCCTGGCTGCTGATCCAGGAGGTTGAATTCCTCCTGCGGCGGACCATTGACCGCCGACTCGCCAGCGTTGACCGCCGCTGGGCACGCCGCCTGCTGCCGGACGGCTTTCGCCGCCGCTGGGAGCAGGAACGCGACGACCCCCGCAACCAGGAGGCGCGGCCGCCGGACCACTGGCCGGAAGGGTTGCAGCTTTTGCAGTACGCCACCTTCTGGGACTACCGCTGGCTGGTGGAAAAACACTGGGATCAGGCCTTTTCCACGTTGTTCCTGCACCGCGAAGAAACTCTGGGGCACCTGGCCGTGCTGCATCGCACCCGCAACCTGATGGCCCACGTTCGCCGCGTGGAACCGGAACTGCGGTTGGCAGCCGAAGCTGCCGCCAGGGCCCTGTTGCGCTATTTGCGTCAGGACGAGGATCAGGAGGAGCAGGGTGTATGAGTGCAGGGGAAAACCGCAAGTTGCTGGAATTTGCGGCGGTGCGCGAGCGCCTGTTTCCCATGTTGCTGCCGCCCAAACGGGTAGAGCAGATGGGCGAGGGCCAGGTGGTGGCCCGCCAGTTGGCCGAAGGCCTGGCGGTGGTTTATGTAGAGGATACCGGGCCGAACGAGATTCGTTATGTCACCTGGGGCGACCTGCAATCGTGGGACCTGAGCCCGACCGGGGTGCACCAGGTGGCGCTGTGGAACCTTGAGGCCCGGTCGAAGGCGCTGACTCCGACGGTGATTGACCCTCCGGGCCGCCATGATCCCATGCTGGTCTGGAACGTACAGGACGGCTACGATGCCAGCCGCCTGTTGCTGCACCGCTGGGTGGCGGAGGCGGCGGAACAGGTGCGCGGGGACCTGATTTTGGCAGTACCGGACCGGCACTGGCTGGTGGCCACCGGAGACACCGACCCCCAGAAGCGGGCGGCGATCCGCCGCCTGACTGACCAGCGTTATCACAGTTCAGTCTTCCCCGTCAGCCCCCTGGTGTACATATGGCAGGGTGAGCAGTTGGAGGTTTACGAAGGCGAATAGCGATCGAATCAGGACCGGCGGAACGCAGGAGGTCGGCCATGAGCGAGGAGCGCATCTTCGGGCAACTGGCCCAGGAACTGGGCCTGCGCCCGGCACAGATAAAAAACACGGTGGCCCTGCTGGACGAGGGCAACACCGTACCCTTTATTGCCCGCTACCGCAAGGAAGCCACCGACGAGATGAAGGACGAACAGATCCGGGCTCTGCAGGAACGTCTGCAGGTTTTGCGT
>JAKFDK010000030.1:0-6472 GCA_036676195.1 Clostridia bacterium
AGAATCTGCACCCACTGGCGGAAAGACAGGCGGCTTTCCCCCTGGCAGCGGTGAATCAGGCGCAGAGCGGCGAGGAACTCTTCGTAGACGGTCGCCAGACTGTGGCACAGGGGCCGGCGGACCGCCGGTCCGATGCCCTCCCCTTCCAGCCTCAGGTCCAGCCGTTCATAGAGCAGATGACGCCGTTGATACCGCCCCTCCAATTTCGGCTGCTCCTCCGGGGCGCCCACATCGCCGGGATCTGCCGCCGCCCGGCGGGCCAGATCTTCCGGTTCGAGCCGCAGGCTGTCGAGGAGCAGGAGGAACGGCCGCTCCGATTCGGTGATGGCAAAGGCAGTCCGCCTGCACCAGGCGGCCAGTTCCAGCAAGTGCAGGCGTGCTTCACCCTGCGGAGCGACCAGCAGTGATTCGACGATCTGCACCAGATTACAGCCGGCCGTATACAGTTCAGCCAGCCACAGGGCCGGCAACAGAGCCAGGTCCGGGCTGCAGCCGATCTCCTGCAGGCGCCGCCGCAGAACCAGAGCCATGGCGGCGCTCCCTTTGGTGCGCAGGGCTCGGCCTTCCGTTTCGTCCCACCAGTGCACGATTGCAAGCCCCCCGGGGGATGCTAAGGAGCAAAAGGGAGGGTCCAGTCATGGCGTTGAAGTTGAACCCGGGTGAGCGCAGTATCCTGGCCACCTTCCAGCAGTTTCCCCGGGCGGAAGCCGCCCGGTCCGCGTTGAACCGCGCCGGCTTTGCCACTGCAAAGGTCGACCGGATCGGTGAGGCCGGGTATAACCCCAACCCCGGTTACTTTTCACCCTATCACGGCCAGGCCACGTCGCTGGCCGGAATCACGTATTTCGATTCACCGGCCGAATTGGGCGACCAGGAGAAGCGTCCGTTGCTGGCCGCCAAACCCGAAGCCAGCGGCATGGCGGGAGACCTGACCGCCCGCGGGCAGGGTGTACTGCTCACGGCTGTGGTGCCGGAAGATCGCCTGCAAACAGCCCTGGAGATCATCAGGCAACTGGGCGGCGAATGCTAGGCATCCTTCCGGTTCGCCCGGCGCCGGCGCCAGAGCAGGTATATGAGGAGCACCAGCCCGGTGCTGACCAGGATTTCGTCGATCATATGGGCATGCCGGCGAATCGCCGGCCCGGACAGAAGGCCGCCGGTCACGTACCCGAAGCCGAGGGAAGCGACCCCCCAGATGCCATACCCGGCCATGGAGTAGGCCAGGTAGCGGCCCAAGGGCATCCTGGCCATCCCGGCCGGATACCCGACCAGGCAGCGCACAAACGGGATGAAGCGACCAATGAAGACGGCCACATAGCCCTTTTCTTGGAACCAGGCTTCAGTACGTCGAATCTGTTCCTCTTTGATGCGCAGGCGCCGGCCCAGGCCATACAGCCAGCCCGTGCCGGCCCTCGCCCCCACCCAGTAACTGATAGCCGCCCCCGCTCCACCGCCAACGACGACGGCGACCATGGCCAGCGGCAGGTTCAGGTGGCCGGCACCGGCCATCATTCCTGCTAGAATCAGGGTTACTTCCGACGGTACCGGCACGCCGATGGTTTCCAGGAAGGTGACGAAGAACAGGAATATCGGTCCGTACGCCTGTAGTAACTCACGAAAATGCACGATCCGTTTGCCTCCCGCTTGAATGGACAGCGTCTCTAATTATAACGCGAAGCTTGTCCCCGGTATAGTAAAGGAAATGGCACCGGACTGGGCGAAGACAGGGCACGGATATGCACTGGAGCAGGAGGGACTCCCGTTTTGAATGAACTCAAGATCTTTGCCGGCCGGTCCGCCCAGGGGTTGGCTCAGGCCATCTGCACCAAGCTCGAAATTCCGCTGGGTGGTGCTGAAATCTCCAAGTTTGCCAATGACAATTCGTTTGTCAAGATCACCGAAAGCGTGCGCAACGACGATGTTTTCGTAATCCAGACGTCTTGCCCACCCGTGGACACCCACCTGATGGAACTGCTATTGCTCCTGGATGCCCTGCGGGGATCTTCGGCCAAGCATATCACCGTGGTGCTGCCCTTTTACCCATACGTGCGTTCAGACAAGAAGGACCAGCCGCGGATCGCCGTGGCTGCCCGCCTGGTGGCAGACCTGATCCAGGCGGCAGGAGCGAACCGGGTCATCACCATGGATCTGCACTCGGCCCAGGTGCAGGCCTTTTTTAATATCCCCACCGACCACCTGACCGCCACCCATCTGCTGGCGCAGCATTTTATTGCCAAGAAACTGACGGATCCCGTCGTGGTGGCCGGCGATGCCGGTCGGGCCAAGCACGCCCTGGCCTTTGCCCGGCGCATTGGTGCGCCTGCCGCCATTATGGAAAAGGAGCGGATCGGCAATACCGACCAGGTGGAAATCCTGGGGCTGATCGGCGAGGTCAGGGGCAAGCAGGCCATCATCATCGAAGACGAGATCAGTACCGGCAGCACCCTGGCCGGTGCCACCGCTGCGCTTAAACGGCTGGGCGCCCGGGAGGTGTATGTGGCCTGCGTGCATGCCGTGCTGGCCGGATCGGCCCCGCAGCGGTTAGGTGCGGCCGGCCTGGCCGAACTGGTGGTGACCGATTCCGTTCCGGTACCGCCGGAAAAGATCCGGGCGATCGGCCCGGTGACGGTGCTGTCGGTGGCACCCTTGCTGGCTGAGGCCATCCGCCGTACCCATCAGGGGGAGAGCATCAGTTCTCTGTTCCAGGATTAGGCGCCAGCGCCACGCGTAAGAGGAGCCCCGGCCGGGCTCCTCTTGCATTGCCGCTGTTATGCGTCGGTGGCGGCTGCCGCTGCTTCCTGAGCGGCAAGCTGGTCAGCGTATTTCTCCTTGAAGACCTTCACGGCGATGGGGGTACGACCCAGGTAGCCCTCGGAGTCCTGGATCTGGCTCTCATCGGCATGGGTCAAATCATGGAAAATCCAGGTGGGAGTCTTGCAGGTCTTGCCGTGGGCCTCAAGCGCCGACTTGCTGTACTTGAGTCCCAGCCGCAACAGGTCTTCGACTTCATACACCAGGTTTTCCGGGTTCGTCTTGCACAGTTCGTAATCCATGCCCATGACGAGCGAGTCGAACGGGCAGGCTTCAACACAATAGTTGCAGAGCATGCACCGGCTCATATCGATGGCGAACCGGTCCAGTTCCTTCTTCTTGGTGTCCCTGTTCATATGCCAGTCAATGCTGATCACGCTGATCGGGCAGGCCAGGGCGCACTCCATGCAGGACGTGCACTTGTACTCGCCGGTCAGCATGTTCGTCTTCAGTACCGGGATACCACGGAACCAGGCCGGCACCTGGTCGTATACCTCAGGGTAGGAGACCGTGATGGGTTCCTCGAGAACCAATTCTCGAAGCGTTACGGCCATACCGGACAGGAGGGACTTGCCGGTCCGAAAGGCCTCCTTGACCATGTACATGCATTCAGCCCCTTGTGAAATCTATATCTATACGCTACATCATTATACACGAGTACGAGGCAGTTGCGCGCGGGGAAAGCCCGCGGCAGACACCATTGCAACCCTGAGCCGCGCCGGAACGCGCTTGGCTTCTATTTTACCACAGGGCTGCGACTGCGCCCAGCACCCGCCCGGTTCAGAGCTGCTTGAGTTTGGTGGCCATCTCAGCGAGCAGAAAGTCAAGGGCTTCTTTCAGGTCCTTGGAGGTCTCCTCGTGCTTGGCCGAGAGGTGGACCTGGTTATTCCCACGGTGGATAAACACCACGAGGGCGCCGCCGTCCTGAAACTGGAAGCACCACATGGGGTGGTCCTGGTCGCCGTGGTGGGCGCTGGGTACGCCCAGCATGGCTTTGGTAATCAGACGCACGGCCCGTTCCCGTCCCCGGACCATCTCCTGCCATTCCTTGGCCCGGCTCTGGATCGGACGTACTCCGGCAGTGAAGTCCCCGAACAGTTTTTGCTTCAAGAGGGTCTGTAGTGTCAGACTGGACAACAGCCAACGCCTCCCGGACTGCATTCTCGCACAGACCGGTGCCTGACCGGAACCTGTGCCGCCGGTGCCTGGCACCGCTCCTGTGGCAGGCCGGTGTCAGGGCGCATATACGGTACGGACATAGGCCGGCTGGAACCCCAGCCGCAAATAGATTCGCTCAGCCTGGCTGCCCGGTCGGGTATCCAGGAACAGAAAACCAGTCCCCCGCGCCTGAAAATCGGCCAGGGTACGCTGCATCATGACTGTGGCCACCCCGCGCCCCCGAAACCGGGGCACTGTTCCCACCGCCAGCACCTGTGCCGCCCCCGGCCCCTGGTACAGAATGGCGGTGGCGATCGGTTCTCCCCCGGCCCAGCCCAGGTACCAGATGGCCTTGCTGCCCATATTGGCAAAGGCCCGTTCCTTTTCAGCCAGGGACTGTTGCTCGGTCAGCCCCCGCGGACCAAATGCCTCGAAGCAAATCCGATTCCACAGGGGCAGGCTTTCCTGACCGACCGTTTCGACCTGGATCGGTACCGGCCGGCGCAGCCAGGGCAGCCATTTGCGCCGCGGCGGTTTTGCCGCCGCGGCCGTTTCCGGTTCGTAGATGTAGGTGCCCTGTCGCTGTACAGCATGAAAGCCATAGTCCCGCACGCGCTGGGCCAGGGACTGAGGCCGGCTGAACGGCGTGAGCACTACGTAGGCACGGCGGCGAGTGGCTTCTGCCACCAACTGTTCAGCGTCGGCCTCGGAACCGTCAATCAGCGCAATCAGTTCCCCTTCGGGCTCCACCAGCAGGCGCCCGGAATAAAAAGGGCCCGCGCCGGCGCCAAACCACATTTCCCGCATGGTTAGCAAGGTGTCCTCGATGGTATACCAGCGGGGGTCCGGAGTCCGACTGGGGAGTTCCTCAGAGATGGCCATGCAGCGCCCCCCTCGTGGTCGAACGGGAGCCAGCAGCAAGCCAGCCCCCGTACCTGCCAGTCGTGTTACCGGATGGCCAGTTCTGTTTCCAGGTCAAACAGGTGCATTTTCCCGGTGTCCAGGACGACCTCCATCTGGGCGCCCGTTTGCACCCGGACGTGCGGCTTTGTCCGTACCGTCAGGGTATGATCACCGGAACGAACATACAGGTAGACCTCCGCTCCCAGCGGCTCCACTACTTCCACCGTGGTCCGGACCTTGGTACCAGGGTATTCAGCCACTGCACCGGGATCGGCCTCAATGTCCTCAGGCCGGATGCCCAGGACGACCGGCTTCCCGATCAGAGGCCGGGCCTTTTGGGCTATCCCGCCGGGGATGGCAACGCGGAAGGTGCCGGCATCGAAAACCGGCCGCTGGTTCTCCTCGGTGAGCCTTCCACGCATAAAATTCATGGCCGGGGAACCAATAAAACTGGCCACAAACATGTTGCCGGGACGATCGTACAGTTCCTGCGGAGAAGCCACCTGCTGAATCAGACCGTCCTTCATGACCACGATCCGGTCGCCCATGGTCATGGCTTCCACCTGGTCATGGGTGACGTAAATGGTGGTTGTTTGCAAGCGCTGGTGCAACTTGGACAGTTCAGTGCGCATCTGCACCCGCAGCTTGGCATCCAGATTCGACAGCGGTTCGTCCATCAGGAAGACCTGGGGGTCACGCACCATGGCCCGGCCCAGAGCCACGCGCTGACGCTGCCCGCCGGAGAGTTCCCTGGGTTTACGGCCAAGCAGGTTGCTCAGCCCAAGGATCTCAGCAGTCTCCTTCACACGCCGGTTGATCTCGGCCCTGGGGATTTTTCGTAGTTTCAGGCCGAAGGCCATGTTCTCATAAACATTCATGTGCGGGTAGAGGGCATAATTCTGGAACACCATGGCGATATCCCGATCCTTCGGGGCCACGTCGTTGACCAGCCGCTCGCCGATGTAGATCTCGCCTTCTGAAATATCCTCCAGCCCGGCGATCATCCGCAGCGTCGTGGACTTGCCGCACCCGGACGGGCCGACAAAAACAACGAACTCCCGGTCCTGAATCTCCAGGTCGAAATCGCGTACCGCCACCACGTTCCCGCCAAACCGCTTGCACACGTCTCTGAGCCAGACCTTCGCCATTTTCCGCCGAACACTCCCCTGGCCCCTTGAGCCCTGGCGTATTACGCGCTTGCGGCGCTACGACGCGGACACAGGTCCGTGCCGTGTGCAAAGGCTTCGGGGGCCAAAAGAGGTTTTCCTCCCGTGCGAGCCAGAAAAGTGCTATTTGTCTTTCGGTCCCGACCGGCGCCGGACCGCCACTCGCCGCTCCGCCTGCTGAGTCAGTTGGCGGAAGCTGCGTTCAACCTGCCGCTCCACGTCCTGCGGGCGCACGTTGCCCCCGCTGGAACGGCGGGGTGCTGAGTCAGCGCCGCGGGGTGCAGGGCCGGCCGGTCCACGTCTCGGGTTCTGTTCGGGCCGGATCCCGACCGGCCGGCTGCGCTGGGCGGACCCGGGTTTGCCGGCCGGACGCGGCGCTGGCTTGTCCGGGCGTGCCGCCGGGGTGGCCGGGCGTGCCGCCGGGGTGGCCGGGC
>JAKFDK010000031.1:0-55760 GCA_036676195.1 Clostridia bacterium
GAGATTGGCGACACCCAGGATCTTCTTGGCCAGCTCCACGCATTGTCGGTTATCTGTTTCTGACCAGTTATCCCCATCTGAGAAATGGAAGGGATACACGTTCCAGGCCCGAGGATCGAACCGCTCCTGGATCATATCCCAGCAAAGCTGGTATGCGGTTGAGACCCGCGTTCCACCGGATTCGCCCAGGTGAAAGAAGGCTTCCTCATCCACTTCGCGGGCTTCGCTGTGGTGTACGATGAAGACAATTTTCACATTCTCGTACTTGGTGCGGAGAAACCTCACCATCCACATGATGGGTAGCCATACGCGAGGTGAGACCCACGAAAAGGGCGGGAGGTCACCCTCCCGCCTGCTCAGTGTTGTTGTTGGGTCCCTGGTTCCGGTTGACCCTGGGCAGGCCGGGGCGAGGCAGTGACCCCAAAGGCCGGGCTCTTGGCCTGGCCCGGCGTTTCCTGGTTCGGCCCCTTGGTGCTCATTCCTGCACCCGGTGCCAGCGGGTGGGCGTCGCCTTCAGCACCCCGTTCCACCTGACCGGCCGGAGCAATTTCAGGTCGGTTCGACATGTTGCTTCCCCCCGCGGCTAGTTTGCACAGACCCTGCCCGCCACACTCACCAGCTACCAGCCCGCCATGCCTTGGAGCATGTATCCATGTATAAGCCTTCTCCCGGTGGCGAAGCTAGCCCTGGAGGTGTCCGCCGTGGCTGATCACCATATCACCCTTTACGTGGCGCCAAACAGCGAGGAATGCAGCGAGGCGCGCCAGTATCTCCACGAGTCGGGGCTACAGTTTGAGTTGAAGGATATTGGCGGTGATCCGGGGGCACGGGGTGAACTGGTACACAAAACCGGCAGTACTCGGGTGCCCGCCGCCGATATCGATGGTCATGTGGTGGTCGGGTTTTTCAAGCCCAAGTGGGAGCACCTGATTCATGCCGATGCCCAGCGTGTTAAGCGACCGGACGACCGGGGCCGCCCACAGACGATGGAGGGACCGCGCGGCCGCTCCGATGAGCCGCGCTAAAGATCAGGACAACAACGGACGGGGGTCCGGTTACCGGAACTGTTCAGCCTGATCAGCGGGCGTTGTCTGAGCCGTGGCTTCTGCAGCGTGGACCCGCAGGGCATAGCGCACAAGGCCCTGTCCGAGCACCTCCAGTGCTCGGGCAAATGCGTCCGGATCATGGGCCGGGGACAAGCGCGTGACTTCGACTTCACTGCCCATCAGCAACCCCTCCGTTTGAATCTGGTGCCTGGTCTGCGCTAGTGCTGCTGCCGGCTGGCGTAGCCAGGTCCAGCCGAGGTTGCCATTCGACATACAGCGGATGGGGGTTGGTGTGCCTGCTCCCTCGGTAGGGGCTTCTCTGCTGGTAAACAGTCAGGCACGCCACGAGTTCACGCAGAACTTGCTTGAGCTCCGCCACAGTCAGTTCCAACCAGGGGTCAACCAGTCTGGACAAATCGGGCAGTTGCTGCAGGCCGCGGGCAGCGGCCTGCGCTTCCCGCAGCCCCTGCCGGGCTGCCTGCAGGTGCGCCTGGGCTTGCCGCATCTCCGCATCCACCGCAGCCATCAGCCCTTTGTAAGCGTTGGCGTCCAGGCTGCTGCTCAGGAACGCATCGGCCAGGCGCCGTTCCTTGCGGCGCGCTTCTGCCACGGCGACCTGCGCGGCCTTCACCACATAGGACTGTTCTGCCACCTTCCTGAAGATCTCCGCCTGCAGCCGGTCGGCAGGGCGGTGCAGACTGCTGACTGGGATCACAGTCTGCACCTCCTTTAATACTGCCTTTTCTAGCTTTTCCGCGTCCATGTAGGCACAGTCGCAGTTCTTCAAGAGCAGTCGCCCGGTGCAGACATAGTAGCGTTTGTTCGGTCCGGTGCAGCCGTTGACGGGCGCGCCGCACCGCCGGCATCGTGCCAGACCGGAGAGCAGATACGTGCTGGCCAACGTGCGCGGCGCCCGGTTGCGGCGCTCCCAGCGTAGCTCCTGCACCCGCAGAAACTCCTGGTTGGAAACAACCGGGGGGATTGCTCCGCTCACCCGGTATTTGGGCGGGCCCTTCGCCCGCCGGGGTCCTTCCCGCAGGCCGTATACATAATCCCCGGCGTAATTGGGGCAGTCCAGGATCCGCAAAACGGCACCAAACCGCCAGTTCCGGCCCATGGGAGCGGGCACCCCCTCCCGGCGCAGACGGTCAGCAATGCTCGTGGCACCGCTGCCGGTCAGGAACTCGGTAAAGATCCGCCTGACAATGGCGGCCGGACCGGTAAAGCACCGCCGCTGCTGGTCCCAGCCGTCCAGCAGCCAGGTCCCGTGTGCGCCCTTCCGGTAGCCATAGGGGTACCGCTGGCCCGCATTGCGCCCCTGCTCCGCCCGCTTCAGCTTCCCACTCAGGGTGCGGTCGCGAATCAAGTTCCGTTCGAATTCGGCAAAGCTCACCAGGATGTTGAACACCATTTGTCCAACCGGTGAATGGGTGTCGAAATTCTCTTTGGTGGAGTAGAGGGCGCACTTCCCCTCCCACTCGCGACGAACCAGGGTGACACAGTCGAGCAGGCTGCGGGACAGGCGGTCCAGCTTGTAGACGACGACACATTCCACCTGACCGGCCCGGACCGCGGCCCGAAGCCTGGTCAGGGACGGCCGGTCCAGACTGCCCCCGGAACAGCCCTCGTCCACATAGACCAGTTCCTCCTGAAACAGCCAGCCCTGGCTTTGGCAATAGTGCGCACAGGCTTCCCGTTGGACAGCCAGGGTGGTGCCCTGGCCCTGTTCATCGGTCGACCAGCGGATATACACCGCCACCCTGGCCGGATCGATCGTTCGGTTCCCCCCAAACATGGCGACACCTCCGCCCAAGCTGTGGCCACTGCACACCACAGTGGTGACGTGTGTCGTTTATGCGCCGCCTCTTCCAAAAGAACAGGCTGCGGGTCAGATACTTCTTGAACTCCCCCATACTCCCGGAGGCGTCCCGCATGGCAATGACCACGGCTGCAGAGTGCCGCCGCCATTCCTGTTCCTGCACCCGGAAACGCAGATCATCGGGCTTCAGCCCCCGGAAGCAGGCATCGCCGTCCTGGCGGGCCAGCCGCTTGATACTTTCGATGATGCTGCGCCGTTTGTCCAGGTTGCCTAAGGGACCCTTTTTACGAATCTCGGTCAACTGGTCGGTCTCCGACGGCACTTCCTGTTCCGATTTGGGCCGTAGGTTGGGCAGGCCCAGATCTTCGAAAATCAACTCAGCCAGTTCATCCAGGCTGATTTCCGCCTCGTAGTATTCTTCGCCGGAGTCATTACCGGCTTGTCGCCCCTGTCCCCGCTCCTGGCTGGGGCGCCGCCCGATCACATCACCCTCGGCGGTATCGCCATCGCCCTGCCCGACCTTTTCCCCCTGGTAGGGGTCGAAGCGAAACCGGTACTCCTCCAAAGAGCGAATCGGCACTTTGATCAAACGTTTTCCGTCCGACGTAATGATCGTTTCTTCAGCGATAATTTCCGGCAAGTTCTCGCGAATGGCCTCTTTGATTTTCTCCATATGCCGGGCCTGGTCGGCCGGACCTTTACGATGCAGAGACCAGTCACCCCGTGATGGGGAGATCATCAGCGGTCCCTCCTCCGCAGCCAGTGCCCCTGAAGGTGAGCGACTCTCACAATCATGATATGAAAACGGTGCCCCCGGCGCCGTTTCCCGGCAGCCAGGCGCACCTTCTAACCAACAAATAACTGGGTGACCATCAGGCCGTAAGGCCCGCCGGCCACAATACCAATGCCTACACGGGTATACTCCGGGTTGAGCAGGTTGCGGCGGTGCCCCGGGCTCTCCATCAGGCTGGTATGGGCCTGGCCCACCCGCGGGCTGCCCGCCAGGTTCTCCCCGGCCTTCCGGTAAACCACCCCGTACCGTTTCATCATCGCAAACGGGCTGCCATAGGTCGGTGACTGGTGGTCAAAATAGCCCAGGGTGATCATGTCCTGGCTTTTCAACCTGGCAATCCGTACCAGGGTAGGATCCATCTGCAGCGGTGGGGCGCCGGCCCGGGCCCGCTCCCCGTTGACCATTTTCAGCATCTCTGCTTCGTCGGCTTCCCGACCGGGTACATCTGGCACCGGTTCCGGCGGCCGGCCGGGAGCCGGGTCGGGTTCCGGCGTACAGGCGCAGGTGGCTGCCGCCGGCCGAATGGCCATGTGGGCAGGCAGAATGGGCGCGGCCAGGGTCCGTGCCGGTACCAGCACCCATAGCATGGCGACCAGTCCCATGGCCGCGACCAGACTCACCCGCCGGCGGGATACCCCTGTGGTCGGCCTGGACTGCTTCTTGTACGACAACATTCTCCCGTCCCCGCCTAGCGATTTGATTGAAATTGTAATGTTAGATGGATAAACCGGCAACCTGAGGATTTCTGGCAAGTTGGAGCTTGGTCTGCATCATTTACGCCCCCGGGCAGAATCTATGACCGAAAAGGAGGGGGTTCCGCTGGCCTTGATCAAACGAATCGGCGTGCTGGGCGCTAACCCAACCGGGCGCGGCATTGCCGAACTGGCCGCCACCCGCGGCCTGGAAGTCGTTCTGGCCGATCCCAACCGGCCACAGATCGAACAGGTCCCCCGGCTCCTCGACCTTGCCTTGCAGCATCAGTTGGAAAAGTGGGCCATTACCGAGGCGGAAAAGCGGGTGATTCTGGCCCGGATCCACTTTTCTGACGAACTGGCAGATCTGAGCCAGTGTGACCTCGTGATTGAGACCCTCCTGGAGGACCGGGAAACCAGAGAAGAGGTCTTCCGTTCTCTGGATCGGATATGCCGCCGGTCGGCCGTGCTGGCTTCGAACACCTCCACGCTGTCCATCACTGCCCTGGCCGCCGCCACCACCCGGCCGGCCCAGTGCATTGGCCTGCACTTTCTGCAGCCGGTGACCCGAGCCAAGGTAACGGAAATGGTGCGCGGGCTCAAGACCAGCAACGAAACAGTCCAATGTTGCCTGGAATTTCTCGCCACCCTGGAGATGACCGGGGTCGAGGTCTATGAGGCGCCAGGTTATATTACCTCCCGGTTAATGGCGCCGTTGATGAACGAGGCAGCCAATCTGGTGATGGAAGGGGTCGCCACCACCGAAGCCATCGATACGGCCATGCGACTGGGCTACCACATGGACCGGGGCCCCCTGGAAATGGCCGACAGGATGGGCCTGCATACCCTGCTGGTGGTGCTGGAGCGACTGTGGGAGGAATACCGTGACCCCCGCTACCGCCCCTCGCCATTGCTGAAAAAGCTGGTGCGGGCCGGCCATACCGGGGCCGATGCCGGTGAAGGGTTTTTCTGCTACGACGCCGGGGGCAACCGGCTCAAGCCAGGGAGGCCGGAACAGCCATGAAGATTTTGGTGCTGAACAGTGGCTCCTCGTCGGTGAAATACAAGCTGTTAGAGATGACCACCGAGACGGTGCTGGCGGCTGGGAAGGTGGAACGCATTGGGTCTGACGATGCCAGCCATGTACATCAGGCCACAGGGCATCCGGAACAGCGGGAAATCACCACCATTCTGGACCACGGTGCCTCCATCCGCCGGGTGCTGGCTGCCCTGACGCGCACCCCGGACGGGGTCATCCACGGCCCCCAGGAGATCGCCGCCGTTGGCCACCGCATGGTCCATGGCGGTGAGGCCTTTACTGCCTCCACCCTGGTGACCGACGAGGTCCGGCGCGGCCTGCGGGCGATCATGGATCTGGCCCCCCTGCATAATCCGGCCAATCTGCTCGGCATTGAAAGTGCTCAGGCCCTGTTGCCCGGCGTTCCACAGGCCGCTGTGTTTGATACAGCCTTCCACGCCACCATGCCCCGCTCAGCCTTCCTGTACGCCCTGCCCTATGCCATGTACAAGCGGCACCGGGTCCGGCGCTACGGGTTTCACGGCACCTCGCACCGCTACGTGGCGGAACGGCTGGCTGACTGCCTGGGCCGGACAGACCTGCAGGGGCTGAAGGTAATAACCTGCCACCTGGGCAATGGCTGCAGCGCCTGTGCCATTCAGGACGGCCAGTCCATCGACACTTCCATGGGGTTCACCCCCCTGGAAGGACTGGTCATGGGCACCCGCAGCGGCGACGTGGATGCCGGCGCCCTGGCCTATATCATGACCAGGGAGGAACTGACCCCGACCGAACTCAATTCGATGCTCAACAAGCACAGCGGCCTGCGCGGCATCTCCGGCATTTCCGGGGACATGCGACAACTGGAAGAGGAAATGGACCGGGGCGAGACCCGCGCCCGGGAAGCATTCATGCTGTTCTGTTACCGTCTGCGCAAGTACATAGGTAGCTATGCTGCGGCCATGGACGGGTTGGATGCCCTCGTGTTTACCGGCGGCATTGGCGAAAACTCCCGAAGGGTCCGGGCCGAGGTTTGCCGGCATTTGTCCTTCCTGGGCGTGCAACTGGACGAAGCTCGCAACGCCGGGCAGGGGGAACGGCCCATCACCTCCGCCTCTGCCCGTTGCCAGGTCTGGGTCATTCCCACCAACGAGGAACTGGTGATCGCCCGCGACACGGCGGCCCTGATTGCCGGGGCCGGTCGCTAAACCCGGGCAACGAACAACCCCGCCGAATCCCATCGGCGGGGTTGAAAAGCGCTTTACTTCTTGGACAGAATCCCGGCCAGGAACAGCCGCAGAGTGTCCCAGATTCGCTTGAAAAAGCCACCTGGCTTGACTTCATCGGCCGCCACCAGGGCGCTGCGGGCAATTTCCTTGTCGCCCAGTACCAGCACGACGCTGCCCAGTTCGTCACCCTTCTGTATCGGGGCGACCACTGGCTGCGGCGGCTCGGCCTGCACAGTCTGAATTAGTTTGGCCTCCTCGCCCTTGGGAACTACCACCCAGAGCGGGGCAGCGGGGACCAGGCTGACCTCGTTCTTGGCACCCTTCCAGACCCGTACCTTGCCCAGTACTTCCCCGCCCTTGAAGACCTGTACGCTACTCCAACTGTTGAAGCCGTAGGTCATCAGGGCAATGGCCTGTTCCTCGCGGACTGCCTCTGACTTGGCGCCCAGGATGACTCCGATCTGGCGCTGTTCGCCCCGGACCGCAGTCACCACCAGGTTATAGCCGGCCGCATCGACAAAGCCGGTCTTGAGCCCGTCGGTACCAGGAAAGCTGGCCAGCAGCCGGTTACGGTTATACTGCGTGATGGGCTTGGAACCCCGGACCCGTTGCTCCGGCGAAAGGTTCTCGGCCTTGGGATAGGAGAACTCCAGCGCTGAATGCAGGTTCTTCAGGTTATCCGGAAAGCGGTGGATATAGGCGGAGGCCAGTTGGGCAATCTCACGGGCGGTGGTGGTGTTTCGTTCACTCAAACCATGGGGGTCAACGAAGTGGGTGTTCTTCAACCCCATGGCCTGTGCCTCTTCGTTCATTTTGGCCACAAATGCTTCGACACTGCCGGTCAGGTGCTCGGCTATGGCCACACAGGCGTCGTTACCCGACGGCACGGCGACCCCTTGCAGAACCTCCCCAACAGTTACCTTCTGACCCGGCTCCAGGTACATCAGTGAGGAATCCGTCAGTTCGGGATTCTGGGCCCAGGCCCGCCGGGAGATCGTCACCGGGGTGTCCAGGGTGGTCTTTCCGCTTTCCAAGGCCAGTGAAGCCAGATACAGCGTCATGATCTTGGTCAGGCTGGCCGGTGGAATGGGGGCATCTGGGTCCTGCGCATACAATTCCTGACCGGACATGTAATCCATTAGATAGGCGGACTTCGCTTGCACCGTAAAGCCAGCCGCCCCCGCCTGGGCGCGGGCGCCGGCTGGCAGCAGTACGATCATAAAGGTCGTCAGTAACACGACAGCAAGGCTGCGGATACGGGTCAAGGGCAGAAACCTCCTCAAAGGACGGGAGAGCTTATGGGTGGCTAGTTACCGCTAATGCGACGGGCGATTTCCTTGACGAAGGGGCCGGCGTCCCCGGACGAGAGAGACCGTAAAATCCCAGGCGCCGTAGTCCTGATGGCAATCCGGATCAGTTCGTCCTCCAGGCCCAGTTCTTGCAGGCGGGCCCGCAGGCGCTGTTCGGCCATGACCATTTCCTCCGCCACCGCCGTGTTGGCGCTGCGCACCTTGTGCTCCTGATCCCGCACCACCGGTCCCAGACTCCCGAGCAGGTCGGTCAGGAGTTCCTCTTCCTCCGGTCCTACCCGGTCGATCATCACGATTCCCGGGGACCCATGCCCCATTTCCCGGGCATGGCCGATCAGCTTGGCTGCTGCAATGCGCAGATGAAGAAACTGCGCGGCAATCTCCCCGGTATCCAGATCGGTGGCCATATTGACCACCAGGGCGTTCTTGTCCAGGTGGGGTGCCAGTTCCTGCAGAACGGTAGCAACCGCAGGCCCGGGTACCGCCAACAATACCACCTTGCAACCCCGAACGGCACTGTACTGGTCAGAGGCAATCCCACCGACCTCATCAGCCAGCGCCGCAGCATTTTGCTTGCGGCGCGCGATAATCACCTTGCGGTAAGTGCCGGGGATGCGGCTGGCCAGAAGGCTGCCCAGGCGGCCCGCTCCGAAAATGGCGACCTTCATCCCACCGCTCCTTTCTCGCACGTGGTTGAGACCTACCTCCACAGCGTGCCCGGTTTCCTGGTCCAAACATACGCTACAACGGCAGCATGCGGAACCTCATGGCGGGGTCCACGGAGCCATTATACCAAAATCATTCGGTCGGTGAACCTTGTTTCTGTCCGTCCGCCTGAATGCCGGAAATCTTACTGGCAGGTGACCGTCCCGGCACAGCGAGTGTTTCCCCGACCGGCCGTCTCCGGCAGCGAACCAGGAACCGCCCGCGCACCATCGCCGTAAATGCGGTCCAGCACCGCCGGAGTAAGCTGATCCACAGCCCCGTCAAATACCACCCGCCCGCCGGCCAGACCCACCGCCCGCACACAAAAGGCCCTGGCCAGTTCCACATCGTGCAGGCTGAGCAGCAAGGTAATCCCCTCTTCCCGGGCGAGTTCGGTCAACAGGCCCAGGATACTTCTGGCCGTCACCGGGTCCAGGCTGGATACAGGTTCATCGCCGAGGATCAGGCGTGGCTCCTGCACCAGAGCCCGAGCGATGGCCACCCGCTGCCGCTGACCGCCGGAAAGTTCCCGCGCCGGCTGTTCCCCCAAACCGCGCAGTCCCACCCGCTCCAGGATCCGTTCCGCCCGGGCCACATCATCAGCCGGAAACACCCCCAAAGCGGCTCGCCAGAATGGATAACGGCCACAGCACCCTACCATGACATTCCGCAGGACAGTCATCCGGTCGATGAGGGAAAACTCCTGAAATACCACGCCCACCTGCCGGCGCAGCGCCCGCAGATCCGGGTCCGGCAAAGCGTGGACCGGACGCCCGGCCACCCTCACCGCACCGGCGTCCGGGCGGACCAGGCCGTTCAGGCAGCGGAGCAGGGTACTCTTACCGGCACCGGAAGGCCCCAGCAGGGCCACTGCCTGACCGGCGCCGACCCGCAGGCTGACGCCATCGAGAGCCGGGGCCTCCCCGGCACGATAGACCTTGCTGACCCCAGCCAGTTCAATCATGTCAGGTCACCGCCTTTCGTAGCAGGGCGCCAAAGGCATCAGCCAACAGCACCAGAGCGAGAATGCCCAGGGTATCCATAAGCATAGCGTCATACTGAAACATGGCCTTATGGACTTCCAGCATCTTGCCGATCCCCCCGGCACCCACCACGCCCAGGATGGCCGCGGTGCGGATATTGCACTCAAAGCGGAAGAAGGCATGACTCAGAATTGTCGGCAGCGCCCAGGGCAGGATGCCCAGCCAGACCACCGTACTGTACGGGGCGCCGGAGGCGGCTACTGCTTCCTGCGGGCCGAGCGGTGCGCTTTCCAGGGTTTCACCAATCAACTTGCCAAGGATGCCGAAGTTGTGGACAGCCAGGGCCATGATGCCGGCAACATCGCCAAAGCCGAAAGAAACCAGGAAGACCAGTGCCCAGATCACCTCAGGGACGGACCGCGTCACCGCCAGCACGGCCCGCAGAACAAGCCCCAGCCAGCGCGTGCCCGTGTTACGGGCGGTGACAAAGCTGATCGGAAAGGCCAGGACAAAGGCGATCAGAGTGCCGAGAAAGGCAATGGCAACCGTCCGGCCCATGGCCAACAGCACGTCTGGCAGCAGATCCCACCGCGGCGGGAACATACCGGCCACAAACTGCACCATATTGCGCCAGTCGCTGAAGGCGGCCGGGACGAAACCAGTGGCCCGGCTGCTGGCAACGGTGGCGCCGAGCAGCAAGATCCAAATGCCCAGGGTCCGGTAATATTGCCGACGCCGCACTGGTTTCACCACCGGTTCTATTTCACCTGGTACTTTTGCAGATCGATTCCAAAGGCTTTGGCTGCAGTCCGGATGTCCTCATAATGCTTGTCCTCGGCGGCCACGAATCCATCTGCGCCAAAGGCCAGCAGTACTTCCTGGTCCGTGATCTTGAGGAAAGCCTGCTGCAACTTCTGCACCGCATCAGCCGGCAACTCCTTGCGCACCGCCCACGGGTACTGGTATAGCTGGGCCGACTGCCAGACCACCCGCACCTGCTCAAACTCCTTGGGGAAGCCTTTGGCCAGGGTGTGTTCAAAAATGGCACTGTCAATGGCGCCAATGTCGGCCTGCTTGTGGGCCACCGCCAGCAGGACCTTGTCGTGACCGCCGGTGAAATTGGGCTGAATATCCTTTTCCGGGTCCAGCCCAGCCTGCTTCAGGGCCAGGCGGGGAATCAGGGAGCTGGAAGTGCTGCCAGGGTCGCCAAAGGCGAACTTCTTGCCCTTCAGGGCAGCCAGAGCCTGGTTCTCCTTGATTTCCTGAATGGAAGAGTCCTTGGGCACAATCATGTAGCTATGATAATAGGGCTTGCCGTTGATGTTCATGGTCACAATCGCCTGAGCACCGCTCTGGGCATTGGCCACCACATACGTGAACGGGCCGAGATAAGCGCCATCCACCTTGCCAAAACGCAGGGCCTCCACCACCGCCGCATAGTTCGTTCCCACCTGCACCTCTACCTGCAGGCCGGACTCCTGGCTGAGCAAGTGGCCGAGTTTCTGCATCCGTTGTTCAAAGTTCTGCGCACCCTGAGTGGGAATCGCCATCAGGGTGATTGTGGCTGAACGGGTCGAAGTCGGAGCCTCTGCCCGCTGACTGGCGCAGCCGCCTACCAGAACCATCAGGAGCGTAGCCAGACAGGTCGCCAGAAAAGGACGTCGCAACGGATCCATCTCCTTGTCCAAGACAATCCTCATTACCTGAGCTAACACTTATACCCACCCAAGCTTTTTCTTATGGCTGCCCCATGGCGAAGCAGAACCCACTGTGATGGGTCCCGCTCCAGGTATAACTCTGCTCTCTATAAGTATACGCCTAAATGGGTCCAGGGGGTGAGTAGGGGTAACTCTGCCAGCAGCCGTGTCACCAGGTCCGGCCCGTACTTGGCCAGATAGTACATGGGGTTGGCCATGCGTTCCTGCAACTTGCCCTGCGGATATAGGTGAAGGGACAGGCGCTCCAGTTGCCGCAGCACCACGTCATGATTCTTGCGGTGGGCCTGGCGGGCTTTTTCCTCCAGCCGGTCGAACTGGCGGTGGATCTGGCGCTTGTTTTCCTCGGCCGCGAAGGCCAGAGCAGGATCCAACTGCAACAGAGTATCGAGCAGGGCGCCGTAGCGCTGGTCGAAATCACCCCGGAACGCGCCGAACAGCCCGTCCAGGCCCAGCTTGTCGGCGCCAGCCAGGACCTGCTGCTTTTTCTCTTCCAGCCCCAGGAACACCTGGGCCAGGGGGAGTTCCTGTTTTTCCAGATAGCGGGCCAGGGCCGGCTCCACCAGGGTGGCGGAGGTGCGCGGGTAAATCACCGGCATTTCCCGCCCCAGGGCCTGGAACACCTCGCGGTAGAGCCCGAAGTACTGAATTTCACCCGGCCCGCTCACATACGCCAGGTCGGGCAGCAGAAAGCCCTGGGCCACGCCCCGGGTGACCACGTTGGTGCTGAAGCGATCCGGCTGTGCCGCCGCCAGGGCCAGCAATTCATCCCGGCTCCACCCCAGCTCCTCGCGGTCCCGCACCCAGCAGTAGGCGCCGGCGCCGGCCAGGGGCAGCCGTTCCCCGTTAACATAGGTAAACAGATTCACCGCCCCCAGGTACCTCTGCACCGTGGGTGTGTAGCCCAGCGCCTCCCAGGCGGCAATTCCAGCCCCGAAGGCCGTATCGACCTCCTCGAACCGGCTGATGATCGCCTGGAAGCACCCTGCCTCCAACTGGCGCACCGCCGGGTCCAGGGTGTTGATGAATACCAGCCCCGCCCCGGCGAACAGCCGCGCCATCAGGCAGGCAAACCAGTCGCCCACGTCGGTGGCGTTCGCCGCCGTGGTGCGCAGCAGCTCCGCCACAGCGGGGCGGAATTCCGTATGGGGCAACACCTGCTCCAGTTGCTGCAGCAGGTCGGCAACCGCCCCGCTCACGGGGATATGCCCCACCGACAGGCGCTGCGAAGGCGCCCCGCCCAGGGTGAGTTTATGCCACCCGTCGCTGGTCGGCACCTGCACGGCGGCGATTTCGGCAAAGTCGTGGTCCTCTGCCGCCACCCAGAACACCGGCACCACCGGCACGCCCAGCCGTTCTTCCTGCTGGCGGGCCAGTTGCACCGCCGTGATCGCCTTGTAAATGGTGTACAGGGGACCCACGGCCACCCCGGCCTGCTGACCGGTCACCACTGCCAGAGCCCCCGGCGCGGCCAGGCGCCGGGCTGCAGCCACCGCCTCCGGCCCGGCCCCGATGCGTTCGTTATACGCCACCAGGGCACGGCTCAGCCCCGCACGGTCGCCGTCCCAGTGGTCGGCCAGGTAGCGCTGCCGGGCCCGGAACCCGTCGGCGGTGAACCAGGGAAAGGGAAAGCGCGCCAGCACGTGCCCCCGGCCGCTCAGATAATCCCGGACGGCGGGGGCCCCGCTCATGGCAACGCCGGAGAGCGCTGCAATCTGCATACCGGTTACTCCTTCAGAAACTTCAGGGTACCACCCGCACCAGGCCCGGATGGTCCGCCACGCACTCACCGATCACGGCCGCCGCCAGGGTGCCCCGCTGCTGCAGGGCCGCCACCAGGGCATCGACCTGACCGGCGGGCACAGCCGCCAGCAACCCGCCGGAGGTGACGGCGTCGCATAGCATCAGTTGCGTTTTTCCGCCGATCTCCGGGGCATACTCCACCTGATCCGCCAGCCAGGCATGGTTCTTTTTGGTGCCGCCGGGCCAGGTCCCCGCCTCGGCGAATTTCCACGCGCATGCCAGGACCGGAACGGCACCGGCCTGCACCCGCAGACCCACGCCGGACTCCCGGGCCATTTCCGCCGCGTGGCCAAGCAGGCCAAAGCCGGTGATGTCGGTCAGGCCCCGGATATCAAAGGGTTGCAGGGTGTCGGTGAGGTTATTCAGGGTGGCCATGACCCGGGTGACTTCCTGCTCCTCTGCCGGGGTAGCCAGGCCTTTCTTGATGGCGGTGGTGGTCACCCCGACGCCGATGGGTTTGGTCAGCACCAGCTTGTCGCCTGGGCGAGCCCCGGCCTTGACGGCGATCCGCGCCGGATCCACCAGCCCGGTGACCGCCATGCCATACTTGGGCTCCGGGTCATCAATGCTGTGCCCGCCCAGGATCACCGCCCCGGCCTCGCGGGCCTTATCTGCCCCGCCCCGCAGAATTTCCGCCAGTACTTCCGGCGGCTGCTTAGTAATAGGAAAACCAACGATATTCAGTACCGTAATCGGCCGCCCGCCCATGGCGTACACATCGGAAAGGGCATTGGCAGCGGCGATCTGCCCGAAGGCATAGGGATCATCCACAATGGGGGTGAAAAAGTCTACTGTCTGTACAATGGCCACATCGTCGGACAGTTTATACACCCCTGCATCATCGGGGGTATCCAGTCCCACCAGCACGTTGGCATTGGGGACAGATGGCGGGAGGTGGCGCAGAACTTGCGCCAGATCGGCCGGGCCGATCTTGCAGCCTCAGCCGGCCTTGGAACTCATCTGGGTCAGGCGGATCTTGTCGGATGTACTCATGTGCCCACCTCCGCCCTTCTGGTCAATCAGATTAAGTGGTGGCCGCCGTCTGCAGGGCCCCGGCCACCAGGGCCAGTTCGTCGGGCCACAGGGTGCGCGGGTCCAGCAGAATCTGGCCCTTGTAGATCCGGACCATCACCGGCGGGTCCTGCCGCCGCAGGCCGGCTTCCACTTCATGGGCCGGGTGGGTCGGAGTCACCGCCACCAGCCAGGTGGGAATCTCCACTCCGGGCAGTGAACCGCCGCCGGCCTGGGAGTAACCTTCCTGCAGCTCCACCCGGGCAGTGGGCAGGGCCTGGCGGACCAGACCGGCCAGTTTCTCCGCCACCGGCTGCAGTTCGGCCCGGGTCAGGGCCAGCATGCGCAGGGTAGGAATCTGGCGGGCTGCCTTTTCCGGCTCCAGGTAGAGTCGGAGGGTCGCCTCGATCCCGGCCAGGGTGAGCTTGTCAATGCGCAGAGCCCGGGTGAGCGGATGCCGGCGGCAGCGCTCCACCAGTTCCCGCCGCCCGACAATAAAGCCCCCCTGGGGCCCCCCCAGCAGCTTGTCGCCGGAGAAGGTGACCAGGTCAGCCCCCCGGGCGATCAACTCCGGCATGGTTTCTTCATGCTCCAGGCCCCAGCGAGCCAGGTCGACCATGACTCCGGAGCCCCAGTCCACTAGCATCGGCAGGCTGCGGTGGCGGGCCAGGTCGGCCAGCTCGGCCACGGTAGGCGCCTCGGTGAAGCCTACGATCTTAAAGTTAGATGTGTGTACTTTTAAGATAGCTCCGGTATCGGCGGAGATTGCCTGCTCGTAATCCCGCCGGTGCGTCTTGTTGGTTGTCCCCACCTCGACCAGCCGGGCCCCACCCTGCACCATCACATCCGGCACCCGGAAGGCGCCGCCGATTTCCACCAGTTCGCCGCGGGAAACAATGACCTCGCGCCCCTGGCACAGGGCGCTGAGCATCAGCAATACGGCGCCGGCGTTGTTGTTGACCACCAGGGCCGCCTCGGTCCCGGTCAGATGGCAGACCAGTTCTTCCACATGGGCGTACCGGCTGCCCCGTTCCCCGGTGGCCAGGTTCAACTCCAGGTTGCTGTAGCGCGCCGCCACCCGGGCGATTTGCTCCAGGGCCACTTCAGCCAGGGGCGACCGGCCCATGTTGGTATGCAGGACCACGCCGGTGGCATTGACCACCCGTTGCAGGTTGGGCTGCAACCGGGTCCCGAGCTGCCCGGCCACCCGTTCACCCAGGCCCTGCGGGCTCAGGTCCATCGTGGTTACACTTTCCTCGGTCTCGGCCCGCATGATCCGCTGCCGGGTCTGGCCCAGAATATTGGTTACGGCCGCGGTGACCAGTTCCCGGTCGTGGTCAGCCAGCAACGTCCGTACCGGTTCGGAATCCAGAATGGTGTTAACGGGGGGAATCTCCCGTAGCAGCCGCTGCTGCCAACTCTTCAACAGGTGCCACTTCCTTCATTCTGTGGAGCTTATCAAACTCGATTATAGCATCAGGGGATACCGCATAAAAGTCGCGGCATCCCCTTCATTCTATCTGTTCGCTGTCATCTGTGTGCCACCGCAGCATTACTGGGGCAGGTCGGCCGGCCAGGAAATGGCGGCACCGGCCGGGAGCCACTCGCTGTGCAGAGTCAGTTGCCACGGGGTGACCTGACCGCTGGTCGCCGTTATGCTCCAACTGAACAGCAGATCCACCTGGCGCGGGAAGCCGTCGCTGGTGCGGACGAGCAGTTTGGCCTGCATGGTCTGCCAGGTGACCCCGTCCAGGCTGGTGCCCAGCCCGGCCGCCAGCGTCCCCAGATAGGTCTGCAGCCGGGCTGGATCAAAGGTGATGGTAAACTCCCGGTACTCCTCCCCGTCCACGGTAACGGCAGTGCCGGCGCTCACGTTCTTAAAGCCGCCCACCAGAGCGGTGTTCAGGGGCCGGCTCGGGTCCAGTGCTCCCGGCAGGCCAATCTGACTCAGGCCGGCGGTGCCTGCGCCGAGCGCCTGCCAGGCAGTCTCCCCCGGTGCCTTCAGATACACCTGCCCACCCCGGCCGGCCAGTTGCGCGGTCTGGGGAATTTTGCGGCCCATAAAGATCACGGTCTGATCCATCTTAAAATAGGCGTCGGTCCCCCGCACCTGCCCGGCAATGGTCGCTTCCAGGCCGCGGTCTTGGGCTTCGGTGGCCGGGGCCACCGCCACGGTGGCCGAGTAGTCTCCGCTGACCGGGGCGCGGAAGGTGGCCGTTTTCTGCAGCAGCTTGCCGTTGGCACCAAGATTGGCGTAATTCAGGTCGGCCACGATTACGGTCCGGGATTCGGCATCGTAGGCCACTTCGGCGCCCAGGGCCTCGGCCACGAACCGCACCGGCACGAAGGTGCGCCCGGATTGGATCTTGGCCGGCACCTGCAGGGTGACGGCTCTGCCGTCGACCCGGGCCTGGTCGGATTCAACGGTGAGCGCCACCGACTGCGCTCCCCGGACGCCGGTAACGGTGCGGGTCTCCGCGTTCCACCCGATCGTCGCGCCCAGCGCCTCAAAGATTGGGCGCAGGGGCACCAGGGTCCGGCCGTTATCCACAAAGGGGGCCGGATTCAAGGGCAGAAGCTGCCCGTTCACCTGCACCTTGAGTTCGGCCTCATCGGCCCTGGCCACCGGGGCGGCCAGCAGGGTCAGCAGACAAGCCAGCATCAGCCACAGGCGAGGACGCTGCAAGGGAAGGCCTCCTTTCGCTGCCACACGGGTCCAGGAAGTTTTCTTCTCTGTGCCACGGCACTGGACCTGCCCGAACCTGATCCGCATCTGCCAGTGCCCACTTAAGGGCATGATTTAACGTGGACAGCCCGTGGCACCCTGGGGTGCAACGGGCTGGTAGGCGTGTCAGGTCCTGTCACTGCCGGAGGACCGCCAGCCGGGCCAGTTGGCGGTGCAACTGGCGGCTCTCGACAAACCCCGCCAGCAGAAATATGATCCATTGAAGGGTCATGGGCCTGGGTCAAGCTGTTCGATGTGGACCTGCGCTCGCTGCCGCTGGTTGTGCGTGAGGGCCGTTCCGGCTATGAGGAACAGGAGCCCGCAAGCAGGGACGCGTAGGAGGGGGCGATCGTGCTGGACCGTCTGGCCCCGCTCATCATCCTTTTGCTGAACCGGTGGCTGTTCAGCTTTACGTTACTGTTTGGGGTTGCCCTTTCAGCCGGCGAGGCGGAGACATTGCCCCGGGTTGGCCCGTTTCTGGCGGCAGCCAGCATCTGGGCCATACCCGACCTGGCGCTGGTGGGGCGCAACCTGGGCTCTGCCATGGGGGGAACACGGGTCTACCAGGCCGTTGTTCGCAGCGTGCGGGCGGCGCATGGAGTTCTGGCCGCTAGCCTGCTTTGCACGGGTCTCATGCGGCTGGTAGTTCCCGGGCTGCCCTGGCTTCTGGTGGGCTTCATCCTCGGCAGTCACCCGCATATGCCCATTCTTCAGAGCGGTCGCAGCAATGATCATGTCCTGGGCTGCCTGTCCAGCCGTACAGATATTCTTGTACTTTTCTCCATACTGTTTTACCCCCTTGATTCGGATGACCGCGTTCAACAGGGGGGAGATCCGTTGCAAAATCGGATACTTGACACGGCGCAGGGTCTGGTAAAACTGCTTGTTCACCGGCGGCACCCGGCAGGTCTCTGTCCAGTTTCTACTGCCGCGCAACATCCGGTCGATGGTGGAGTACAAAACCTGTATATCCTCAAACCCCAGTACGACCGGCCCCCGGCCTTGCAATAGACGTGCAATAACAGAACCTTGAAGGGTGTGGTAGTTCTCCCGAAACACCGTCCCACCCAGAAACAACTGGCGGAACCACGATGCAGGCGTACACACCTCATAGACAGCAAAGTCATGCCCCACGGCATCGAGAAATGGGCGGTATGGTGCCAAACGGAGATCGGGCAGCGGGTTGTACCCCTCCGCCTTTTCGCACAAAAACCGAACATAGTCGGCATATGCCGGTTTTTCCAGCATGGCTTCCCGTGCTTGCAAAAGCTCTGGTGCCTCTGGATATTTTCCCCACGAACTCAGGAAGTCATCTCTCCTTATGCTCACGGCATCCTCGGCCATGTGTCATCCGCCTCCTTTTAGTGATCCCGGGGGCGTCCCCTGCGGCCCCAGGGACCGGGTGCAGAACCACACCCACCCGCGCTCCATCCGGCAAGCGGGCATCGACAATGGGCTCGGCGTCGTCCACCTTTTTATTGATTGGCGCCACAATTTTATCGATCACATATCGCAACTCTTGCTCGTCAACAAACCGGATCGGGCGATCTTTACTGTCTGTTGCCCGTGTTATCCGGTTGCCTTGTTCCACAAACACATGCGACGGCCCGTTCACCATGATTTCGGTCAGGTCTGGCTGCTGCAGTAGTTCTTCCAGCGGGCCAAGCCCAAACATGGAGCACATCAGGCGCTCAAAGAGCTCGACCTTGTCCTCAGGGGACAGCATGAGGTGGGAGAAGTTTGATTCGCTTTCCTCATCCAGGTAACGCCGCGCCTCATCTTCAAGTTCACGGCGAAAACCCGCCCGTTCCAGGTCTGCCGCAGTCCGGCCATGCACCACCCGGCCACGCACAACCCGCAAGAGTTCCTGAACGCCCGGAGCTTCCACGCAGGCCCGCCCCGGCCCGACCACCAGGTATTCCTTCAACCGCTGCTCCAAGTCCACGGGTCGCCCTCCTACCCTTTGATCGTCGGGAGTTCCAGCCGGGAGTAAATCTTGCTGAAGCGCTGGGCCAGGTGCTTGAGGGCCAGACCAAAACGCGAATAGTCGTAGGCCAGCCCATGACCCAAGACCTTGCCCCAGGGGCCGGCGACCTCCGGAATTTGGGCAATGACGGGATAGCCCATGGCTTCTTCCAACTCGGTCACGTCCAGACTCCGGGAACTCCGGTTAATGGCCAGGTGCAGCTTTCCACCCGGGTTCAGGTTTTTCAGCAGATCCTGCATGGACAGCAACGCCCAGGCTGCCGCCAGCTCCGGGGTCATGACTAAAAGGACCAGATCGGCCATTTTCAACGCCACGGCCAGGCGCTCTGAAATTTCATTCGAAGTGTCGACGACAATGATGTCATATGGCTCAGCACAAAGAGACTGCAGCAGCCGCTCGGTGCCTTCCAGGCTAAACTTGGCCATTTTCAGCGGTGGTGCGGCCAGCAAAAGGTCCAACCGGTGATCCCCAACGCCATACATGGCGAGGTCCAGCAGCAGTGTGCGCCTGCCCCTGGCCGCATACTGTGCGGCCAGCGAACAGGCCAGTAAGGTCTTGCCCACCCCACCTTTGGGGGAGTGTACGGTGATGGTCAGCGGGCAACGGCGGGCCGATGTGAGCGGTGGAGTGGTCATGCTTTTTCCTACCTTCCCACCAGAGCCAAATCTACCTTGCCGGTCCGTTTGGCCAGGGCCACCCGTTCGGCATCCGTCGGCGTCACCAGGAGCACCACCGTCCGGTAGCCGCCGCGGTCTCCTCCGCCCAGGCCGGCCTGGTCCCGGATGGTGTCAAAGACCTCAACCTCGGTCAAGATCGTTTTGGAAATGGCCTCCTCGCCAGTGCTGCCGACATAAATCACATGAACCCGATCACCCTTGCGTAACGCGAACCCGACGGCGCTGTCGGCCTCCACGGGTACGGCAATCGCCACCCGGTCCGCCGGGATCAGGTAGGCCGGCGGAATCACCGTGCCCCAGACTTCCTGTGCTGCTTCTTCAGAGAGCAGAAAAACGTCCGGGTCAGGGGGCTGGCGTGAGTAAAATTCCCTCACCCATCGCCGGCGGTATCACCAAATGCGAAGCGGCCTGTTGCCTCGTTCCAAGGCAACAGGCCGCTTCGCTGATCACCCAGCCTGCTCTTCACGTCACTGGGTTTCCCAGTGGCGCCGGGTGTAGCGGGCGATCCGATCGGTCAGAACCGCGCAGCCCAGACCAGGGGCGTCTGACAGTTGGATGGTGCCATCGGCACGCAGGGTCGCCGGTGGGTCCACAATGTCTTCCGGGAAGTAGCGGTTTACTGGCTGAGGTGTCACCGGGCAACGTAAAGCCCGGCAGGGAGGTGATCGCCAGGTTAAGGGCACGGCCAATCCCGGTTTCCATCAGCCCACCGCACCAAAGGGGACCCCGGCCTGTGGGCCCGCCTCATGCAACTCCAGGGTAGCCGCTAATCCGCCCAGCCGGGGCACCTTCACGTTGATCACCCGACAACGGCCCAGCTTCAGGACCCAACGGGCCGCCACCGCAGTCTCAATGCTTTCGTCCAGACACACGGGAGTGCGGAGCTGGGGCTGAGGTTCAGCATGCTTCAGCAGGTCATCCCTGGCCAGGGGCTGTTCGATCATCATCAGGTTGTAGTCATCCAGGCGACGCAGGTGGGGGGCATCAGCCAGCCGGTAAGCAGAGTTGGCATCGACCATGAACGGAAAATCCCCGAAGGCCGCCCGCAGTGCCCGGACCGGCTCCACGTCACAGCCGGGCCGGATCTTCAGCTTGATGCGGCGGTAGCCCTGCTCCAGGTAGGGGCCGACTGTCCGGCAGAGTGCCGCGGTGTCTGCATGGATGCCGACGGACACGCCCACGGAAATTTCCCGGCGCACCCCGCCCAGACTTCGCCAGAGCGACTCCCCTTGGACGTGCACAGCTCGTACCTGGCTACCAGGCCCGGCTGGGGGACAGCGCAGGTAGAGACGTTTCCGAGGGGGAGCCAGGGAATCTGCTGATGTCTCCAGTGGCAGCACCACGGTGATGTACGAAGGTCGGCGACATTTGGGTACGCCGCTGGAGGTTGAGAATGCCCGCCGCCCCGCAGTTGGGGTAATATGCACAAGAACGCCGGTGAGCCGGAGGCCTGCCTCCGGTCACCGGCGCCCTTTGTTCGGTCGGTTGCGTTACCCTATGCCGATACCGTTTTCAGGCCCGCGCCAGGGAAGTGAAAGCCGCCGCCCCCAAAACCGCCACCACCGCCGCCGCCGCCCCAGAACTTGCTGACCCTCTGCTCCAGTTCCTCCTGGGAGAGGTTCGGGTCGACACTGCGGATGGCGGCCAGTTCCTCCTCGGTTAGCTTAAGTCCGGCCGTCGCCGCTGCACTGACCGGATCTTGTAGAAGCGCCTGCCGAAACGCATCATCCTTGAGCGCTTGCGCGATGAGCTTCGCCATATCCTGTGCACTCACCTGCTACCACTGCCTTTCCGAATTTAGACTTTAATCTTGGCATGACCTGACTGCTCATGCGGACCCACAGCCCGGTTTCATTACCGACCTTACCAGAAGACCATTACCACAACGTGAACATTGGCACCCCGGTCGAGCGGTACCCTCCCTTTCCGCCAGGAACGGAAAAGAGGCGGCCCGGCGCCTTGATTCAGCGCTACTGGCCGCCATCAACCAGCACAACCGCGGGGCCTAACCTGGATCCACCCTCGACGCCGGCGAGCCACCGCCGGTGTCTGCGCGTACGGTTGGTTTGCATTAGGTTTGCAACTTCCGAGATTCAGCCAGTTCGGCCTGTTCGCCGACACACGGCGAGAAAACCCGGAAAGCCGCTCTAAAACTGTTGGCGGGAGTATGTGGGAATCGAACCATGTGAGTGATCGGGTACACCGTAGGGGCTGGCCCCTTGTCCATAGAATACCACGTTCCCCGACCCACAAGCTTTGGCCAGGGCAAGGGGGACAGTCCACCAGATACAGCCTAACAGGAATTCAGGGAGCGAGTTCACCACATGACCAGAGGTGGCTCTCCCTTAGCAGAAGCCGACTCCCACTGATCGTACCAGAAAACCAGCAGATAGGGCGTCATATACCGGACAACCGTCCAGAGGTGATCCCACCGATAATAGCGCAGCAATCCGCTTCGGGACGCCCACAAGGCGAAAACGGTCGAAACTAATCCCAATCCCAGAAAGAGGAAAGGCTTCTCCCTGTCGCGGAACTTTGGTGCAAGATAGGCAGCCAGTCCCCCCATCACAACCGCAATCGTCATTGCGGTAAATCGGTCATCTGCGTAAGGGTCGGCGAACAGATGCGGTCTCCACTTGTACAGATGCATGATTCCGCTCAGAACAGCGCCAGGCCATTCGGTGATGACATACGTGGCACAGAGGAGGCGGAATCGATACGAGACCGGCGGGGAACGATGAACGAATCGACCGGCGAATTCGGCCAATATCCTGAAAGCGATGAAGGCTAGCAGGGTTGTAACCCAAGGGCTCCAATGATGATAAACCATGTAACCAAGTTGCCTATATAAAACTTCCATGATACCGAGTATCGCAGCAAACAAGAAGCTTAACAGCCATGGACGATGATGCTTCACCGAGTAGTGACAGAAAATGATGGCGATCAGAGGTAAAATGATTCCGTCCGAAAAGACAATCCCGAGGTAATGATCAGAGGCCGGATTCTTCAACAAATGACCGGGGAGATCATACAAGTTAAGCCAGTAGTCACACGCCACGTCACCGGTATCGGCGGCAAGAAGCGTGGTTACATAGAGGCCAGCTACACTGTGCCATGATAGATCACCTTTGCGAATCACAAGAATGGACCAAAATGCGAAGAGCACTATCGTAATGATGTAAAGCAAAATGGTTATCCCCCTGCTCGCACTTCGTCGAGTGGTCTTGCCCAGTTTCAGTCAGTTCGTGCTCTACTATGGTTTGACATCGGGCGATGACCGTATGCGGGGGGACCAGAACAGAGGAGTTGCCTCCGAACAATGAGACGAGGGTCCACGGGCATCAATGCCGTGAACCCTCGTCGCTTGTGCTGGCGGGAGTATGTGGGAATCGAACCCACCTGGCGCAGGATCACTACGCCACTAACGGTTTTGAAGACCGTGCGGGCCACCAGGACCCGAGCTACTCCCATGCTTGCTTCACCGATTATAGTGTCACAGCGCGCAAAATGCAAGGCCCCGGGGACACCGGTAATAACCAGCGTGCATATCCGCCCCAAGCCGCCCTAACTATGGAAGGAAGAGCTTGAGCGGAGGTGGTGCCGTGTTCATCGTGGCCTCCCGGTACCGAAAATGGGTATGGCCGGCCGTGGTCGCCGTAGTGGCCGGGAGCCTGCTGATCCGGCCGGCCGGAGTCGTTCGGGAACAGTACGTGGCCGTTACCGCACCGGCCGGGAGCCTGCGCCCGGTCTATTCCGCCCGTACCGAAGAAAAAGTGGTGGCACTCACCTTCGACATTTCCTGGGGCAAGGAACAGTGGCCGCGGGTCATGGACATTCTGAAAACCGAAGGCGTACAGGCCACCTTCTTCCTCTCCGGCCCGTGGGCGCAGCAGGTACCCGAGGCGGTACAGCGGGTCGTGGCCGACGGGCACGAACTGGCCAGCCACGGCCAGCGGCACGACAACTTCTCCAAACTCGGCCGGCACGGCACCGCCGAGAACCTCCAGACAGCGCACAAGATCCTCAAAGAACTGGTCGGCAAGGACCCGAAGCTGGTGCGACCGCCGAACGGCGACTTCAACACCGAATCCCTCACCGCCACCCGGGACCTGGGCTACGAAACCATCATGTGGAGCGTGGACTCCCTGGACTGGCGCAACCCCGGTGCCGACGCCATGGTGCGGCGGGTACTGACCCTGGCCCATCCAGGGGCAATCATCCTCATGCACGCCACCTGACCGACACCGCACAGCGGCGAGGTGCAATCAAAGTGCGCAAAGACATCCACCCGAACCAGGTAGCCATCTACATCCGCTGGTCCACCGACGACCAGGGCGAAGGCACCACCCTGGCCGTCCAGCGCGAAGGCTGCAAGGCGTACCTGCTCAGCCAGGGCTGGCAGGAAAGCCCCGACCTCATCTTTGTGGACGACGGTTATTCCGGCGCCACCCTGGACCGCCCCGCCCTCACCCGCCTGCGGCGACAGGTACAGGCCGGAGCGGTGGACTGTGTGGTGGTGCTGAAGCTCGACCGCCTCTCCCGCAACGTGGCCGACATGGTGCACCTGGTCATCGAAGAGTGGGGCGACCTCTGCCACCTGAAGTCCGCCCGCGAGGCCATTGACACCACCAACCACGCCGGGCGGATGTTCTTTTACACCCTGACCAGCTTTGCCGAATGGGAGCGGGCCACCATCCGCGAGCGCACGTTCGCCGGCAAACTCAAGCGGGCCCAGGCCGGGCAGAACCCGGGCATGAAGGCACCCTACGGATACACCAGCGTCGGCGGTGCCTTCCAGGTGGTGCCGGAGGAAGCTGACATCGTGCGCTGCATCTTTACCCAGTACCAGGCCGGTCTGGGCGCCACCCGCATTGCCCATGAACTGAATCAGCAGGGCATCCCCTACCGCTCCCGCCCCGGCTGGGACAAAACCGAGGTCCACCGGGTGCTATCCCGCCCACTGTACTGCGGCGACCTGGCCTTTGGGGTGCGCTCCCGCAACCCCCGCCACGGCAAACAGCCGGGGCAGCCCTTCTGGGTCCGCAACGCCCGGCCGCTGGCCCTGGCCGAAGGCGCGGTGCCGCCGATCATCTCCCGGGAACTGTTCCACCAGGTCCAGGCCCGGAAGGCAAGCCGGCCCAACCCCCGCAACCAGCAGTCCGGCCGATCCCTGGGTTCCGATTACCTGCTCACCGGCCTGGTCCGCTGCGCCCACTGCAACGCCGCCCTGTACGGGCGGCGGCAGAGCCCGGGCGGGCGGCAGTACTACGTATGCTCCGGCCGGCACAGCAGCGGCCGGGCGGTCTGCAACGCCGGGCATCTGCCCATGGCCGAACTGGACGCCCACGTCATCGGGCTCTTCCTCCGCCGCCACGGGCAGTCGGCCACCCGCGACCGCCACGTATCGGCATACCTGGCCGACCTGGACCAGGAGCAAGGCCAGATCCGGCACCGGCTGCACCAGGCCGACACCAGACTGCAGCGACTGCAGGAGCAGGCGGCCCGGCTGCGCCGGGAATACCGGGCCGGAGCGCTCACCGCCCCGGAACTGCGGGAGCACCTGGCTGAAATCACGGCCGAAGAATCCGAACTGACCGGCCACCACCGCCACCTGCAGCAACTGCTTTCCACCCTGGCCGCACTCCCCGGCCCAGCCGAGCTGTGCGCCCGGATCCTGCCGCAGATCGACCCCTGGGCCATCCTGCCCCTGCCGGATCGCAAGCACCTGCTACGTTGCTTCATCGCCCAGGTGCGCGCCCACCGGCCGGCCCACAGCGCCCGCCGCGCCCCCCTGATCTGTGAAGTCATCTGGAAGGCCGCACCCGAAATATAACCGGCCCCACGCCCATGTGGCGCGGGGCCGGTTCACCAGTGACCGAAAACGATCAGTACGCGTACAGGCGGCCGTAAGGGCGCAGAGACTTGGGATACAGCTTCACGAACGGGGTCGCCAGGATCTCCGCCGGGTCACCCCCGAACAGTTCGCAGTACCGGTTTACCGCAGCCGCAAGCTGCTCAGACTCCGCCGCATCCGGCGCGGCCAGGCCCACTTCCTTCCCCATCTTGGTCGGGTCGACCTCACCCCGCATAAAGATGCGGCCGCCATGCATCCCCGTCCCGATGAAGTTGGCCTTGTAGGGCTCCCCCGGCGCCAGGTCCAGGCCCAGCAGAATCAGGGTGCCGCCGGCCATGTACTCACCGAAGAAATCCTGGCTGGAACCGCCGATGACCACCTGCGGCACCTTATCGCCGTATTCCTTCATATGAATCCCACAGCGGTAGCCCACGCTGCCCTTCACCCACAGCTTGCCGCCCCGCATGGACATAGCCAGCACGTCGGCGGCGCTGCCATGCACCACCACCTCGCCGTCGTTCATGGTGTTGCCCACACCGTCCTGGGCGTTACCGAAGACCTCGATGGTCGGGCCGTCCATGAAGGTGGCCAGGTCGTTGCCCGGCGTACCGTACAGCCGCAGGTGCACCCCCTTGGGCAGGCTGGTGCCCAGGTAGCGCTGGCCGTACACCTTAACCACATCAATCGCCCGGGCCCCGGCCAGGGCCAGTTGCCGGAGCTGCTCGTTTAACTGCCGGTAGTAAATTCCGGTGGCGTCCACCATCACGCGCCCATCCGACTCCCGGGTGACCGTACCGGTCGGGCCGGCCATGGCGTAAGCGCCGGGGGATGCATGCTGCCAGGCTGCCGTCATTAGAAACCCGCCCCTTTCACACCCAGCGCATCCATTTCCCACTGCTCCAGGCCGATCGCCCGTAGGTGGAGGCGGTTGCCCCGCAGGCTTTCCAGGGAGTTAATGCCCATGCCGCCGAGCATTTCCTTGATCTCCCGGCTCCAGGCCCGCAGCAGGTTGGTCAGCCGCTCGGCGGCGTGGTCGGGGTTCAGGCGCTTCACCAGCTCCGGCCGGGCACTGGTAATGCCCCAGGCGCACTTGCCGGTATAGCACTTCTGGCAAAGGGTGCAGCCCATGGCCACAAAGGCGGCGGTGCCGATGTAAACGGCGTCGGCACCCAGGGCGATGGCCTTGATCACATCGCCGGAGTTGCGGAAACCGCCCGCCACCAGGACCGAGCACTGGTGCCGGATCCCTTCCTGGCGCAGACGCTGGTCCACCTGGGCCAGAGCCAGCTCAATAGGAATGCCCACGTTGTCACGGATGATCTTGGGGGCAGCGCCAGTGCCGCCGCGCAGGCCGTCAATGGCGATAATGTCTGCGCCCGCCCGCACCATGCCGGAGGCGATGGCCGCCACGTTATGCACCGCCGCCACCTTGACCGAGATTGGCTTCTCGTAGCGGGTAGCTTCCTTCAGGGCGTGGATCAGCATGGACAGGTCCTCGATGGAGTAGATGTCGTGCTGCGGCGCCGGCGAAATGGCATCCGTCCCCATCGGGATCATCCGGGTCCCGGACACATCCGCCGTGACCTTTTCACCAGGCAAGTGGCCGCCGATACCCGGCTTGGCGCCCTGACCGATCTTGATCTCCACGATCTGGGCGTCGTTCAGGTATTCCAGGTCGATGCCGAAGCGGCCCGAGGCCACCTGCACAATCACATGATCCTTATACTTGCGGAATTCCCGGGGCCAGCCGCCCTCACCGGTATTGCAAAGGGTGCCGAACTCACTGGCCGCCCGCATCAGGGCATGCTGGGTGTTATAGGCAATGGCGCCGTACGACATGGCGCTGAACATCAGCGGGGTGTCAATGGGCACCAGGGGGGTCAGCTTCTGCACCGGCACCACCGGGGCTTGCTGCTCGTTGCCGTTGCCCAGGGATTCCCGCTGGAACATCACCCGGTCCGGCTTGCGGCCCAGGTAAGTGCGCAGTTCCATCGGCTCCCGCAGGGGGTCAATGGACGGGTTGGTCACCTGGGAGGCATTCAGCACCAGGTGGTCCCAGTAAATCCGGAAGGGCTTGTCGTTGCCCATGCCGGTCAGTACCACACCACCGGTCTCGGCCTGGCGCTTCAAATCAAACAGGTTTTCAATCCGCCAGTTGGCGTTGGGGCGAATCTGCGCCGGGTTGGTACGGATGGTCAGGGCATTGGTGGGGCAGAAAACGTTGCAGCGTTGGCAACCCACGCAGTTCATCTCAGTAGCCAGGACCTCGTTCATGTCGGCGTCAAAGTGGTGCACATCGAAGGAGCACTGGTTAACGCAGACCTGGCAGCGAATGCAACGGTCATCATCGCGCTCAACGATGAATTCCGGCCACATATGGGTTTTCATGGGACTCATCGGGCAACCCTCCCCTTCGGATGGGCGGCGGCCATGGCTTCTTCTTCCAGCCGCACGATCACCGGTTCGCCGCCGCGGGGAATCCAAACCCGATCCAGTTGCGGAGATACCAGGCGGATCGGCGCCTCTTCGGAGGCGATGTAGATCACATCGTCCCGTTCAGCCGCCACCAACGGGCGCAGGCGGATGCGGTCGCCCAGGGCAATCATTTCACCCTGATGGGCCACCACAATGCTGAAAGGCCCGTTCATCAGCAGCGGGCCATAAGTCACCCGCAGGGTGGTGTACAGATCACGGTCGCGCGGCAGCATCTTGTCGATATCCTGCCACAGGGGCGGGGCCATGACCGAGCACAGCATCTCCACCGGCAGACCGTGCCGCCGGGCCAGCAGGTCCACGGTGTAGGCAATGACCTCTGTGTCGGTGTGCATGGTGCAGAAGTAGCCGTGCATCTCCAGGAAGCCCCGGTTGGTGCCATAGCTAGAGATTTCGCCGTTGTGAACAACGGTCCAGTCCAGCATGGAGAACGGGTGGGCGCCGCCCCACCAGGCCTGGGTGTTGGTGGGGAAGCGGCTGTGGGCCGTCCAGCAGTAGGCCTGGTAATCCTCCAGCCGGAAGAAGCGGCCGACATCCTCGGTGTGACCCACACCCTTGAACACGCCCATGTTCTTGCCGCTGGAGAAGACAAACGCACCGTCGATCCGGGTATTGATGAACATGACCCGCTCGACCACGAAGTCGTCCTCGCTCAGGCCGGCGAGCAGGTGATGGTTCGGCTTCAGGAAATACCGGCAGAGAATCGGCGGGCTCACAATGCCGGGGTGCGGGCGGGTGGGGATTTCCTCACCGTCCAGGGAGGTGAAGTACTTATGCAGGTACTGCTCCGTGGTCGTCTTGGCCTCCGGGGTCTCGAACATCAGATGAAAGGCGTATAAGTCCGCGAATTCCGGGTAGATCCCATAGGCGGCAAACCCGCCGCCCAGGCCGTTGCCACGGTCATGCATGTTGGCCATGGCCGTAATGGCGGCCTCACCGGAGAAGGTGCGCCCGGTGCGGGACATCATGGCAAAAATGCCACAGGCGTCGTGGAGCTTGTCGTCCCCGTAGGGGTTCTGCTTCTTGCCCAGATCCAGCACAGTGCTTACCTCCCCTGTAACCGCTGGCGGCGCAGTACATCCGGCAGTGAAATCAAGGCCGTCGGATCCATGAGGCGGTCCCGGAACTCTGCCACTGACACCGCCTGTTTCATGAGTCCAGTGAAGATGCCGGCCCGGTCCACCGCCGAGCCCAGCAGCACCGTGCCCACGATCCGGTCATCCCGGAGCACGATCTTCTTGTAATACCCCTCGCTCAACCGGGCTTCCGCCAGCACCTCATAGTCGGCCTGGGGGACTCCGGGGGCGGTGATATCGTGAATACCGGCCGACATGGCCGGGAAACCGAAGAAGTGGCTGGAGTTCATGGCGATATCGCCCTTGCTCTCCACCACCTTACCCGCCATGTTCAGGCCGGCAATGCGGCCGTTGCTGTAGGCCCGGGGCCAGATGGGCAGGGGGCGCACCTGACCGGTAATGAAGTCATACCCCTCGGCGCAGTCGCCGGCGGCGTAGACTCCGGCCACATTGGTAGCAGAGCGCTTGTCCACCACAATGCCCTTGTTCACCTGGATTGCTGTACCCCTGGCCAGGTTCGCCTGGGGCACCACGCCCACCGACATGATGATCAGGTCAGCCGGGATTTCCTCACCGGTGCTCAGCTTCACGCCGCCGGCGTGCCCGGGTGCGCCCGGATTGGCCAGAATCTCGGCCACACCGATGCCGGTCAGAATCCGCACGCCTTTCTGGCGGAACAGGTCGGCAATGTAGGTGGACGACTCCTGGTCGTTCACCGGAGCCAGGATGCGGGGCAGAAGTTCCACCACCGTAACCTCGCGGCCCAGTTCGCACAGGGCCTCCGCCGCCTGCATTCCGATCAGGCCGCCGCCAATCACCACCGCCCGCCGGCAGTCGGCCAGGGCGCCTGCCACAGCATCCATGTCGGCCATGCTCTGAAAGGTATAAATCCCCTGCAGATCGGCACCCGGCAGGGGGGGGCGTACCGGCCGGCCACCGGTGGCGAGCAGAAGCTGGTCGTAGCCCACCTCTTCGCCGTCCTGCAGAACCACCCGCCTGCGGTCAAGATCCACCTGCTCGGCCCGGCGGCCCAGGAGGGCATCCACGCCATAGCGGCGGTAGAAATCCCGGGGCCGGAAATCCATGCTCTCACGGGTAATGCGGCCCATCAGGTGAAAGGCGATTAACGCCCGGGAGTGGGTGTGCTGGGGTTCATCCGAAATAATGGCGATCGAGTCCTCACGGTTCGCCTCGCGGATCCCTTCGACAGCGCCGATGCCGGCCGCCGAGTTACCGATGATGAGGTGGCGATAGTGCTTCACACCCGCTCCCTCACTTCCTGGGGCATGACCGGATCAGGCTCATTGACCAGAATCAGGGCGTCGTTGGGGCAGGCTGAAACGCAGGCCGGCACTTCCAGGTCGGGGCAAAGATCGCACTTGAGAGCAAAATGGTGATCCTGCTCGTCCCGCTTGATGGCACCGTAAGGGCAGGCCAGAATGCAGGTCCAGCAGCCAATGCATTTTTGTTCGTCCACCCGGATCGCCCCGTCGGGGTCACGGTGCATGGCACCGCTAATGCAGGAATACAGGCAGACGGGCTCTTCGCAATGTCGACACATGAAGCTGAAGGAGAGGGCATCCTTCACCTCGACTGTACAGCGGGGGGCCGGCTTGCGGGCTTCTTTCTTAAAGGCTTTAAGCATGTGCTTGGTGCTGGAGTGCTCAACCGCACAGTGCACTTCGCAGAGCCGGCAGGCCATACATACTTCTTCACGTGCATAAATTCGCTTCATGAGTCCACTCCCCGTAACTTATTCATTCCTAAAATTAAATACCGAGAATATAACAAGCATGCCCGCCCATAGGCGGGTAAGGAGCAAACACTCCTTCCTGCGGTGCGGGCGGACATCCGCCGTATGGCCCGGAAACATTCCTGCCATGCAAAAATTTACCACTCATTTTAAGTCTGAGAAGCGTAATGGGTCAATACTTCGTGTAAACTTAGTTGACATTCATTTGAATTATATATGCGATTCCCCATAGGAAAACTGCTGTTCCGACACGGCTCCGGACGCGGTTTCCTGGCGTGACGGCCCGGCCACTGCCCCCTTGTCGCCCAGCATCTGTTGCCGCAGGGCCCGAGCCAGCAAGAACGCCCAGGTCCGTATGCCTTCCTCCGCTGCTCCGGGAACCACCACCGTCTTCTCCGTCGTCAGGATGACCCCGATTGGTTGATCCGAACGCATCCGACCACCCCTGTACCGATGTTTACGGTATGGGTATGCGCCCGCCACGCCCCGTCTGCCCCTCAGGCGCACCAGAATCCTGTTGCCGGTATGGTGGCGTGCATGCTGATGCACGCCAGCGACTCCTCCAAACAGATCCATGCCGCCCTGCCCGGGATCATCCGCGGGCTGCGGCAGCAGGGCTTTCGCTTCCTCACCGTCGGTGATCTGCTCCGTCAGTACGGCCCCGACCCGGCTGGCTGCATCCGTGTGCCCAGCCGCACCCGATGCTGAGCAGCAAAAAACCGGGGCCGGCATTCTGCCTGCCCCGGTGATCGTTCTCTCAGGCCAGCCAATACATGATCAGCGCTCCGGCTGCGGTGGCCAGCACATTCACGCCGTCGTTGGCCAGCCAGGCCCACCCCCGCACCAGTCGCGTCTGAGTGCCGCAGTGGTCTGTCCGCTCGGTCTGTTCGCCACAAACCCGGCACCGGTACTGTGCCTGCAACGTCGCCCCCAGCCAACTGTCGAACAAGCTCCCCGCCAGCCCCGCCAGGGCCACCGCCGCTACGCCGGCAACCACCGCTGCAATCGCTCCTGTCCCTACAGCCGTTCCTGCCGCCCCGCCCCCGGCCGGCGGCCACCAGGCCGCTATGCCCCCCAGCGCTGCCGCCAGGCCAGTGGCAGCCGCTCCGGCCCCTGCAGCCAGGGTACCCGGCAGACTGATGGCCCCGGAAGTCCCGGTTGGTACAGGCCGTAAGCTGGTGATCAGCCGCGGTACCCCGGCCGCCAGGGCGCCCAGTTCAGTTGCCCAGGTATCGGCACAGGCAGCCGCCACCGCGCCCACCGCGGCGGCCAGCCAGCGGCTGTCACCAGTCGCAGCCGCTGCGACACACAATGCGGCGGCCAGCCCGCCATTGGCCAGGGCCTGGCCGAGGTCACGCCGGGCGCCCTTTTCGTAATGCTTTTCCGCCGCCGCCTTCCGGCCCCCGGTCAGGCGGCTCAGCAAGCTGGAACTGGCGAAAAAAAACACCAGAGCCACCCCGGGCGCCCAGCCGCCCAGGCCAAAGATCAGGGTGCCGGTGATGACGGCACCCAGCACACCGGTCTCAGCCAGCGCGCCCCGGCCGTAGGCCAGCAGCCCGATGAGCAGACTCAGGCCCGCCCCCAGGGCCAGGCGTCCGATCGGATCCCCGCCGGGGGGCGAGCCGGCCGCCAGCGCCACCAGGGCCCGGCAGACGGCGGCTGTCCCCAGGGGCACCAGCAGGTCATCCAGCCCGCGGAGGCGGCCCGGGGTTTCCCACAGAGCCGGCAGCGCCTCCAGCACCGCCGCTGCTGCCGCCACCACCATCACTGCGGGCCAGAGGGCCACCGTGGCAGGCCAGGAGGCCGCCATGCCGGGGAACCACGCCCACCCGCCCCATACCGCGGCCAGACTGACCACAAACATGGCCGCCGTGCCGGCCAGGGACTTACTCCCATAGCGGCCCCAGCCCAGGCGCCGGCCAACAACGGCCGCCGCCGGGTCACCAAAGGTCAGGGGCAGCACTCCCGCCAGTATCATGGCCGGCTGGTCCCAGAACAGGGCAATGAGCACGGCCAGGCCAAGGGGAAACCAGACCGTCCCCCAGGAGTCCTTCTCCCCGCCCATGGCCGCCACCAGTTGCCAACGGCCAATGGCATAGTTGACGGCTACCGCCGCCAGCGGCGGAACCATGGCCCACCAGCGGCTCCCGAACCAGAGCAGCGTGGGGAAGATCCAGAGGCCCGCCCCCACGTGAATGAGCTTGCGCGCCGTGTGGTCAGGCAGCCCCGCCAGCCGACGCGCCACCTCACCCAACCCGACAATTCCAGCCACATAGGCAAACGAGAGCCAGAGCGCGGTGAAGTCGGCCACCACCGGTAACCCCCTCTCCCGGCCTTTTCGACACACCGCGCCCTATTCCTGTCGCCTGCGATCACCGGCTCCCTGAAGCCACCGCCCTAGTGCCACCAACGCCTCAGGCCGAGGGCGGCGGCCGCTGTCACGGCCACCATCCCGGCCCCTAGCGCCGGAATGGATCTGCCCCACGTCCACACGCCGGGCGGGGCGGCCAGCGCCGGCCCGCCCGGCCGGGCAGACACCGTTTCCGCCGGCGCCGGGGGAATCTCCGCCGGGGCCCCGGTATCCGTAATCCGGTACGCTGCCCCGGACAGCACCACAATCAGCGGCAGGCCCACACCGAAGGCCTCCGGATACTGCCGGGCCAGTTCGAAGTACCTGACCGAGCCGAAGGGCACCTCCGTCAGAGGCATGCCCTCTGCGTAGGCCGTATCCGTCCAGACACCGCTGCGGAACACAAAGGTGCGGTCTGTCACCTGCCGGATAGGCAGGGCCGTTTCCGCCCCGGCGCCGGAGGCCAGGCCGGCCGGAGACGGCAGGGCCGGGGCACTCTGGGCCTGCACACTGGTGGCTGTTTTCAACTGGTTCACCGCCCTGGCCTGGCTCACCGCACCGGCGCCCGAGGCCGGGGCTGACGCAATGCTGTCCATGGCCGCCTGGCCAGGCGCCGCCTCCCGCCGCGGCCCAGCCGGGCCGTTGGCGGGCTCCTGCACCAGGAAGGAGGTGTACGGCGTCAAAATGCCATAGCGCAGGCTGAGGGCAACGATCTCATCCACCACTTCCCGGTCGCCGCCCCCCCTGACCGTGTCCTGTCGCACCTGGGTGAGCAAATAGGCGATCTTGCGCCCGGCCCAAAGTCGGGGAATGAAGGCATGCAACTGCTCCCGCCGGGCAAAAGTCAGGTCTTCAAAGGTAAAGGTGCGGGCCACACGGGCCGCTGTGCCCTTCAGGGTAACCCGAGCCGTCCCCTCGCCGTTGTATCGCCCCATGACCGTCAACTGTCCGCCGGCGAAGAGGTCCGGTAGCGGCACCGGATAAACGTCGTACACCCGCACCCCGTCGTAAGTCAGGGCCAGATCGGCCAGCACCGGCTGTGCCACCTGGCTGTAGAAGCGGCTGATCCGGTCTTCGAGGTCTTCCTCAGGGGCGATATAAGCGCTGACGCCCCGGAACTGATCGGCCAGGCCGTCCAGCAGGTCGGTGTTTACGTCGTAGCCCACGCCGAAGGTATACACCCGCTGATCCCTGGTCGCCAGCCGCCGGGCCTTGTCCAGAATCGCCTGCGGGTCCGACAGCCCCACCGTGGGCAGCCCGTCGGTCAGGAAGATCACAAACTGCGGCCGCCCGCTCTCAGCACCGGCCCGGGCCAGGTCCAGGGCCGTGTTCAGGGCGCCGTCGATATTCGTACCGCCAACGGCCTGCAGGCTGTCGACCCAACTGGCGGCATTGCGCCATTCCGACTGCGGCCGCAGCGTTTCCGCATACGTGCGCACCGAACTGGCAAAGCCCACCACGTTGAAGCGATCGGCCGGATTCAGCCGTTCCAGCACAAAGCGCAGGGCCTCTTTGGCCTGGGTCAACTTGATGCCAGCCATGGAACCGGAGGTGTCCAGCACCAGCACCACATCCCGCGGCAGCGCCTCCGCTGCAGACACATCGGCAGGCGGCATCAGAGACAGCAGGAAATAGCCGTCTTCACTGCCAGTGCGGTAGGTCAACAGAGAAGCCGCCACCGTGTCACCGCCGCCGAAAAACAGGTGCAGGTCACGCGGACCGGCCGCGTTGCCACCCCGGTAGGTCACCGTCGCCCGCCGGTCGCCGTCCCGGGCCACCGTCACCTCGTGGGTGGGGGAGTACAGGGTGCGCAGAGGGGCACCGGTTTGCAGGTGTACCTCTACTTCAACCTGGGGTGCCCCGCCGGCGGGCAGGGTCAGTTCGTAAGTGCCGGCCGCCTGGGCCAGCATCTGATCATAGGCCAGTTCGACCCGGCGTTCCGCCCCGGGCGGGATGGGAAACACCCGCGCCTGAATCATGCCGCGGCCCACATACTGCAGCAGGGCCGGGTCGCGGTTCTGCGCCACAATGGACTCGTAAATGGCACGGGCCTGACCTGCATCCAGCAACTCTGCCCCGAAATCCTCGCCGTCCACCCGCAACTGGAAGTGACTCACAACTGCCCCGGCCGGCAACGGGAACAGGTAGGTCCCTTCCGCCATACGGCCCAGCCGGTTGCGGAATGCCTGCACCACCCGTACCGCGGCTACGCCGTCGTGTACCTCCGCCCGGACCTCCATGGCCTCCAGATGGATCGCACCCGTCGGATCCACCAGGAACTGCGGCGGGGCGGGGCGGGGCGGCAGGGTTCCAGGCTGGGGCGGCAGGGGGGCGATGCTACGGGCCAGTGCAGTGCCACCACCCCCAAGACAGTTCGCCAGGGCTACCACCAAGGCCAGCAACACATGCACCAGACGATTCAACATCGTCCCCTCCTCCGGGCACTACTCTTGCCCGCTTGGACGGAAGGAGGGAAGTTCTGGTTTCACGCCTGCCCACCGGCTACGAAGGCCATCATTTCCAGGGCCAGCCGGGCGGCCAGTAAACACGTCTGATGGCCAGGGTCCAGGTAAGGGTTCACCTCCACCACATCAAAACCTACCACCCGGTTGCGGGCCGCCACCGCCTGCAGGATCGCCCGGGTTTCCCCATAGGTCAGTCCCTCCGGTTCCGGGCTGGAGGTGCCTGGGCAGATAGCTGGGTCCAACCCGTCGATATCGAGGGTTATATACACGCTCTCTCCCGCCGGCAGGGCGGTCAGAGCAGCCGCCAGCCCCTGCTCCCGGATGGTGCGCATCAGCACCACCCGGTTCCCCCGGTCCAATGCCGCCCGGTAGGCCGCCACATTGGTCCGGACGCCGCGCACACCCAGCACCGTCACGCCGCCGACAAACGGCAACTCACTCGCCCGGCGGATGGGGCTGGAATTGGAACGGGCAAAGCCGCTCACCGCGTCGGTAAAGTCCAGGTGGGCATCAATCTGGACAATTTGCAGTTGGCGGCCGGCCAGCGGCGCACCCTCAGCAAACAGAGGTGCCAGGGCGCGGATAACGGGAAAGGTCACCGAGTGATCGCCGCCCAGCCCCACCGGCACCGCCCCGGCAGCGGCAATCCCGCCCACCAGGGCAGCCGCGCTGGCATCCAGGTGCCCCAGGTCAAAGTACAGGGGATCCACGTCGCCCACGTCGGCCAAACGGACCCCCTGCAGGTACTGGCGGTCATCGCCAATGTCCCAGTACCCCGGGTTGCCGGATCCCCAGGGCAAGGCAAACCGGGTAGACAGGTCCCGGATGGCCCGGGGCGCCAGCCGCTGGCCGGGCCGGTAGCCAATGCCACAGTCAAAGGGGATCCCGAACACGGCAAAGTCGGCCTGCAGGTCAGCCAGCCCGGTCACAAGGGGGGCACGGGCAAAGGTGGCAATACCGGTAAAAGGCATGTCCCCGCGGGGCTCCGGGGGCGGAGGCGGGGTAAACAGCGGCATACTCAGGCCTCCTCCGCCGACAGCCGGATGCCATCGTGCACCAGCAGGCGCCCGCGCTTGATCACCGACGCCACCAGATTGGTGCCGAACCGGTAGGGAAGCGCTTGATGGCTCGGTTCGCTCAGAATCAGCACGTCGGCCTGCTTGCCCACCTCAAGGCTGCCCACCCGGTCGGCCAGGTTCAGTGCATGCGCGGCGTTGATGGTGGCCGCCGCCACCGCCTCAGCCGGGGTCAGGCGCATCTGCAGGCAAGCCAGACCCACCACCACGCTCATCTGCTCGATCGGGCAGGAACCGGGATTGGCGTCGGTGGCCAGAGCAATGGGCACCCCCAGTTCCACCATGCGCCGGGCCGGGGCGTAACGTGACATCATCAGGAAAAAGGGTGTGCCAGGCAACAGTACCGCCATGGTGCCGTGCTCAGCCAGGCCGCGCAGGCCCGCATTGGATGCGTACAGCAGGTGGTCGGCCGTCCGGCAGCCCACCGCCGCCGCCAGTTCAGCCCCGCCAAAGTCCGGCACCAGTTCATCGGCGTGCAGGCGCGGCAGAAGACCACAGCGCTGTCCGGCGGCCAGAATCCGCTGGGACTGCGCCACGGTAAACACGCCTTGCTCACAGAACACATCACAAAAAGCCGCCACACCCTGGGCCGCCACCGCCGGAAGCATCTCGTCAATGATCAGCCGCACATACCCCTCCGGATCTTCCCGGTACTCCGGTGAGATCTCGTGAGCGCCCATAAAGGTTGCCACCACATCCATAGGATGGGTGCGCTGCAATTCAGAAATGGCCGCCAACTGCTTGAGCTCACCCGCCGTCTCCAGGGCATACCCGCTCTTGATCTCCACCGTAGTAGTACCGCCCAGCAGCATGCGGTCGAGCCGCCGGCGCCCGGTGGCCACCAATTCCGCCAGTGGGGCGCCTCGGGTTGCCGCCACGGTCGACAGAATGCCGCCGCCAGCCCGGGCGATTTCCGTATAGCTGGCACCGGCCAGGCGCAGCTTGAACTCGTGGGTGCGGTCGCCGCCGTACACACTGTGGGTGTGCGGGTCAACAAACCCGGGCAGCACCGCCCGACCGGCGGCATCCAGGGTGCGGATGGCCCGGGCACCCGCCGGCAGGTCCGCCATGGTACCCACATCCAGGATGCGTTCGCCCAGGATCGCCACATAACCGTTGGGAATGATATGCAACTCCCCCAGGTCAGCGCCCACCTTGGGCCGATCAGTCGCCCCGGCGCAGGTCACTACTTCAGCGGCATTCAGGATGAGTAAATCCGGCTGCACCCCGACCCCCCCTGATACAAAAGCCGCCCCCCAGGTAAACCCGAAAGGACGGCTTCTGCGTAGTATTGTGCGGTTGCCAGCCTCTAAACGGGCTTGAAGGTCACAATCGAGCCCTTGAGCCGCTGAACTTCCTTGTAGGTGCAGCGGTTATGAATCACTTCCATGCCTGCCTGCAGGCCGCATTCGGCTGCCTCGTCGTTTACCACGCCCTCCTGCAGCCACAGCACCCGGGCGTCAACCTCGGTTGCTTCCCTGGTCGCTTCCAGAGCCGCCGCCGGGTTGCGGAAGACCTGCACTACGTCCACTTTGAAGGGGATGCTCTTGAGGTCCGGATAGGCCTTCTCACCGAGCACCTCGGCCTCACGGGGGTTGACCGGGACCATCTTGTAGCCCAGCCGCTGCATCTTGCGGGTCACCCGGTTGGACGGCCGTCCGGCGTTGCTGCTGGCCCCGACCACGGCCATCACCTTCTGCCGGGTGACCGGCTCCCCGTCCGCGCCCATCTCCGTGATGTACGGGCTGTCCAGGACCCAGCGGATCACACCTTCATCATTAATCATCTGGCTGCGGGCCGGACCGCCACCCATGGCCGTCTGGCCCGTGGCCACGGCCAGAGCCCGGTCCAGGTCGGCCATGAGATCCTGGGGATTCTCAATGCCCACACTCAGGCGAATCAGGTCATCCGGCACGCCGGCGCGGGTACGGTCCTCACTGCTCAACTGGCTGTGGGTGGTGCTGGCCGGATGAATCACCAGAGACTTGGCGTCGCCCACATTGGCCACATGGCTCCAGAGGGCCAGGCTGTCAATGAACCTGGCCCCGGCCTCCACCCCGCCTTTAATCCCGAAGGTAATCATTGAACCGGCAAGGCCGCCGTCAAAGTACTTCTTGCCCAGCTTGTGCGCCGGGTGCTCCTTCAGGCCAGGGTAATTGACCCAGGCCACCGCCGGATGGGCGGCCAGAAAGTCCGCCACGGCCCGGGCGTTTTCGCAGTGGGCCCGCATCCGCAGGTGCAGGGTTTCCACGCCCAACAGGACCAGGTAAGCGTTAAAGGGCGACAGGCAGGCGCCAAAATCCCGCAGCATCTGCACCCGCAACTTGGTCATAAAGGCCAGGGAACCAAACTCCTCGGCGTACACAATGTCGTGGTAGCTCGGGTCCGGGTGGGTAAAGCCAGGGAACCGGGGGTTGTTCCAGTTAAAGCGCCCGGCATCCACCACAATCCCGCACATGGAGGTGGCATGGCCGGCCAGCCATTTGGTGGCCGAATGAATGACCAGGTCCGCCCCCCACTCAATGGGCCGGCAGAGCGACGGAGTGGCAAAGGTGTTATCCACCACCAGGGGAAGGCCGTGTTCGTGGCAGATCTCCGCCACCGCCTCCACGTCCAGAACACCCAGCGCCGGGTTGCCGATGATTTCGGCAAACACCGCCTTGGTCCGGGGGGTAATAGCCTTGCGGAAGTTTTCCGGGTCAGATGGGTCAACGAACTGCACCTTGATGCCATACTTGGGCAGGGTAACCGCAAACATGTTGTACGCGCCGCCGTAAATCTGGCTGGAGGAAACGATTTCGTCCCCGGCCTGGGCTAGATTCATCAGGGTGGCAGCGGTGGCGGCATGGCCGGATGCAAAGGCCACTGCGCCCACGCCTTCCTCCAATGCGGCCACCCGCTTCTCCAGTACATCGACAGTAGGATTGCCAATGCGGCTATAAATGTTGCCCGGTTCGTCCAGGGCGAACAGGCGCGCCGCGTGTTCAGTGTTGGCAAACTGGTACGCCGACGTCTGATAAATAGGTACGGCCCGGCTACCGGTGGCCGGGTCGGGCGCTTGCCCGGCATGGACCGCCAGAGTCTCGAGCCGGTACGTCTGGTGCTTTTTAGTGGACAAGGCCAGCGCCTCCTTGGCAGAGTGGGGAAAATCTCCGGCCAGCCCGGCCGGGGCATCAGCAGGGCCTGAGTTGCGCCTTAGTAGTTCGGCAGTGACAGGGCGAATCCTCCCAAATACATGGCGCCCCGCCCCTCAAGTCTGCGATCTTTTGTTTCGCCAAAACAATTTGAGTGTTAAATTTAAAAGAGGGAAACTATCTGAAGAGGGATGGCCTCGTCGTGCTCCGACGCAACTGAACGGAGGTGTCATTGTCGTGAACACGGCCCGAAGCACAGCTCGCTCGGCTGTACATGCCACCAGCGGAATGATCTGTACAGCCCACCCCCTGGCTACCGCCGCCGGCTTACGCATGCTCCAGGACGGCGGCAACGCCGTTGACGCCGCACTGTGTGCAGCCGCCGTTACCTGGGCCGCCATCCCCATGATGTGCGGGCTGGGTGGAGATGCCTTTATGCTGGTTTACACTGCCCGCACCGGGCAATTGACCGCCATCAAGGGCAGCGGGGCCGTTGGGGCCAGGGCCACCCCTGAATACCTGCACCGGGTCGGTGCAGGGCGGCAGATGCCCCTGGAAGGCCTGATGAGCGCCAGTATCCCGGGAGCTGTGGACGCCTTTGAACAGGCCCTGCAACGGTTCGGCACCCGCTCGTGGGCACAAATCCTCGCTCCGGCCATCCGTGCCGCCGAAGGTCACCCGGTACACCGCCATATCGCCGAAGAAATCCGCCGGGGGCGTCTCGCCCTGTCCCTGAACCCCGACCTCGCCCGGATCTTCCTGCCCGACGGCAAGCCGCTGGGGGAAGGCGATATCCTGGTGCAGGCCAATCTGGCCCGTACCCTGCGCAAACTGTCTTACGGCGGGGCGGAGTCCTTCTACCGAGGCGAACTCGGTGCGGCAATTGCCCGGCATACCGGCCCCCACGGCCTGTTCACCGCCGAAGAACTGGCCCGGCATCGCTCAGAAATCGATACCCCCATTCATGTCAGCTACCGCGGGTACGAAATCCACCAGACCGCCCCACCATCGCAGGGGCTGATCCACCTGATGGCCCATAAGATTGTCGAGGCGTATAACCTGGCTGAACTGGGTCCAACCAGCGTAACCGCCCACCACGTCATGATTGAGGCCAAGAAACTGGCAGTGCAGGAGCGCCTGCGCCTCGCCGGCGATCCCCGATTTGTGGACATCCCTCTGGACCATTTGCTGAGCGAGGCGCATGCCGCCGAACTGCGCCGCCATATTGACCTGGACCAGGCCCTGAAGACCCGGGCCGGATTCACGGCCGGGGATACCACCTCGCTGGTGGTGGTCGACCGCAGCGGCAACTGTGTGTCGCTGATCCACTCCCTGGCCAGCCCCTGGGGCGCCCGGGTGACGATCGACGACACCGGCATCCTGTTGAACAACCGGGCCGGCCGTGGCTTTGTGCTGGACGAAGGTCATCCCAACCAGATCGCCCCCGGGAAGCGGACGATGCATACCCTCAATACATATATCATTACACAGAATGGCCAGCCGGTGGTACTGGGCAATACCCCCGGCGGTGACGGCCAGCCCCAGTGGAATCTGCAGGTGGTGACCGCCCTGCTGGACTGGGGTTTCGACCCGCAAGAAGCCGTGGAGATGCCCCGCTGGACCCATGGACCTTCAACCGAACCGGCCCTGTCCGGCAACCCGGAAAGTCTGGTGGTGGAAAGCCGCTTCTCCCGCTTACTGGCCAAGGGCCTGGTGACCAAGGGCCACCTGGTGCATCTGGCCGGACCGCACGACTACAGTGGCGCGGCGCAGGTGATCAAAATCGATCATCAGCGGGGCGTGTACACCGGTGGTTCCGACCCCCGGGCCGACGGCCACGCCATGGGCTATTAGCACTGGCCAGTAAGCAGTGCTAGCGGTTCAAGTGCGGGTCCTGCGCATCGCGCAGACCATCACCGACAAAGTTAAAGGCCAGTACCGTGATGGTGATGAACAGACCCGGAATAGTGGCTACCCACGGCGCCTGGCGTAACACCATCCGTCCGGTGGACAGGGCCTCACCCCAGGTGGGAAACGGCGGCGGAGCCCCATACCCGATAAAGTTCAAGGCGGTTTCAGCCAAAATGGCATCACCGATGCGCAGGGTGGCCGAGACCAGGATGACGGCCACCACATTAGGCAGAATGTGGCGGAAGATAATCCGCCGGTCCGAAGCGCCCATGGCCTGGGCCGCCTGCACAAAATCCCGCTGCCGCAGGGAAAGAAACTGCCCCCGGACCAGGGAGGCCAGGCCAGGCCACGACGTGAGACCAATGATCACCATGACCGTGTAGACACTTCGGCTGACGACGGAGGAAATGACCACCAGTAGAATCAGCACCGGTACCGAGTCAACGGCTTCAGCGATACGCATCATGGTGACGTCCAGCCAACTGCCGGCGTGGTAACCGGCCACAGCTCCCCACACTGCCCCGAGCACCACCGCCACCCCTGCCGCGACAAAGCCGACACTGAGCGATATGCGGGCACCCCAGACAATGCGGCTGAACAGATCGCGGCCATACATGTCAGTGCCAAACCAGTGCAAATGGGATGGCGGCTGGTTTTTGGCCAGCAAGTCCAGGTAGTCCCATTTCTCCGGTGCGACCCAGGGTGCCCCAATGGCCATCGCTGCCAGGACCAGCAGCACCCCCAGCCCGAACAGGGCCATGCGGTTCCGCCGAAACCGGCGCCAGAACATCAGTAAACGAGGTTCATCAACCAACTGGCCCCGGAGGTGAAGTTTCCCAGCGCCCGGGCGTGCTGGTTGTGCCATTCTTCATCCTCCTATGAATACTTAATGCGTGGGTCCACGATCACGTACAGAATATCCGTCAGGAAGCTGCTGGCAGTGTTCACCAGAAACCCGAGCAGCAGGAAGGCCATGACCACCGGGTAGTCTTTCTTGTCAACAGCATTCAGCCATAGTTGGCCGATCCCCGGCCAGGCAAAGACCCGTTCAATAATGGCCGACCCGGCAAACAGGCCTCCGATCAGTCCGCCGGAAAGCGTGACGATAGGCACCAGCGCGTTGCGCAGGGCATGTTTATATATGACAATCTTCTCGGCCAGACCTTTGGCTCGCGCAGTGCGAATGTAGTCCTCCTTCATAACCTCCAACATGGAATTGCGCATATACCGGGTGAGCGCAGCTACCCCCCCGGTCACCACGGCGATGACCGACAGAATCATGTAGCGGGCACGGTCCACAAGTACAGGAATCAATCCATGGGTTTCAGCGGTCACCCCCGGACTGGCGTAACCGCTGGTGGGGATCACACCGCCCGAATTCAGGGCAAACAGAAAGATCAGCATCAGACCGATCCAAAAACTCGGCATGGCATACCCGACGAAGGAAAAGGTGGACATGACGTAGTCGAAAAACGAGTATTGCCGCACCGCTACAATCACACCCAGGGGGATCGACAGGCCGTAAATAAGCAGCAGAGTGACCGCGTTTAACTGAATCGTGGCCGGCATGCGGGCCGCCATGGCCTCTACCACAGGGCGCTGAGTGGCGTAAGACCGGCCCAGGTCCTGTTTGACCACCACCCGGTACAGCCACTTGCCGTACTGGACATGGAACGGGGCGTCCAACCCCCACTGTTTACGCAGGGCCTGGATATCTTCGGGACGAATGTTGGGATCCTCGCCGGCCAAAAACACAGCTTCCGGGCCGCCAGGGGCCAGGTGCATCAAGCCATAGGTCATGATGGTCATAATGAAAAACAGCGGCACCAACTGAAGAACGCGGCGAGTGAGATAGGTCCGCAAGGAATCTCACCTCCCGAAGGGTCAGACGGACGGGGGCACCCACCGGGGTGCCCCTGACCTATGCCTTACCGCTCCCGCATGTACCACTGTTCCATGTACATCACGCCGAATCCGTCCCAGTTAGTGACGCCCTTGACATCCTTGCGAACGAAGTCAGTCCATACGTTTACGTAGATCCAGTTCGCCGGAGCGTCATCCACGATCAGGCGCTGGGCCTGCTGATAAATCTTCAGCCGCTCGTTGATGTCAACGGTGGTCATGCCTTTGTCTATCAATTCATCGACCTTGGGGTTATTGTAGCGGGCGGTATTGCTGCCCTGGTTCACACCCTTGTCGTCCAGCCGGATGTTGCTGCTGTGGTAGCCGCTGAAGAAAGAGGTATGGGGATCAACCGAAAACCCGAGGCCGGAGAAGACAACGTTGAAGTTTCCCGGCTTCATGTGCCGGTCCAGCAGGGTGTTGAAGTCAACCAGCAGCAATTCCACGTCTACTCCAATGGCTCCCCAGTCCTTCTTGGAAGCCAGGGCGATTCCCTCAATAATCGGGCTGCCCTTGGTCCCCACGTAGGTGATCTTGAGCGGTTGCCCATCCTTCTCGTAGACACCCTGGGCATTCTTCCGGAAGCCGGCCGTCTGGATCAGTTCCTCGGCCTTCTTCGGGTCATATCCATAGCCCTTGATGGACTTGTCAAAGGTCCAGTGGATGGGCGGAACAAAGCCGGGTGGGATGACTGCCTTATTGTCCATGACCCCCTGGATAATGGCCTCACGGTTCAGGCCGTAACTGAGGGCCTGACGAACTTCCTTGATGTTGGTAGGAAAAAGGTCGTTATTAAAGGTCTGGTAGCCATAACCGAGCCGGTTCCAGTCGTAAGCGGTGAGACGGTCCTTGAAATCCGTCTTGAGCCGATCGACCTGCGAGGGCTCCACCGAATCCATATAGGTCAGTTCGCCGGCTTCCAGGGCGGCAATGGCCGTATTGTCCTCCGGAATCACACGGATGCGGATTTTCTCGACCCACGGCCCGGTGGTATAGCCGTCGAATCCTTCCTTGCCGTTCGCCCAGTAGCCGTCGAACCGTTCCAACAGGGTGTACTGCCCGGGCTTCCATTCCACAAACGTGAAGGGTCCGGCACCAATGGGCTGCTTCCAGAAGTCGTGGCTCGCCATATCCTTGACCGGTACGCCTGCCAATCTGGCCTTGGGGATTGGGGCCAGATAGGGTACAGTAAACATGAAGGGAGCAAAGACTTCCTTGGTTTTGAACTCAACGGTGTAGTCATCCAGCACCTTTACCGATTCGAGCTGAGACACTGTGCTCTTTGACCGGCCCAGATAGTCAGGATCCATGAGGATTTCGTAGGCGAAGGCGATGTCCTGTGCCTTGACCTCAGTACCGTCGTGAAATTTGATGCCCTTGCGCAGCTTGAAAGTGTAGGTCTTACCGTCCGCCGTGATCTTGGGCATATCCTCAGCCAGGAAGGGTGTCGGCTTCAGTTCCTTGTTGAAACGCAGTAACCCCTCACCGAACACCTTGTCGGTTACGGTGGTGGCGTAGGCGCTGGATGCCCAATAATACGCAAAGGTATCCGGATCAGCAGGTACCTCGTAGATCATCTCGCCGCCTACATCTGGCGGGCCGGCCTTCTGCTCGCCGGTGGGAGTCAGACCGCCTGTGCACGCGGACAGCATCAGCGCTGTGCCAACGAACAGGCTCATGAGGCCTAACAAACGCTTACGCGACACTACGGTGACCTCCTTCGAGCATGTTCACGCGGGCAAACAAGGACTGATGCGTATAGATACCATATATTGGACGGGTTTACTCCATTCTCCTCCCTGTTCGCTGATCATTTTGCTGGAAAATCAGCGGACTGCCATTGAACCCCGTTTTTTTCGACACGGTGACGTCATTCTATGGTCCTGCCTCCAGGCGGATGATCAATGCGCGTACATCTGCCTGCCCCGGATTTAATTCCCACGCCGCCCGGGCCTGTGCAAGCGCTTCGGTCCGGCGCCCCTGTTGCTCCAGCACCTGCGCCAGGAAGTAGTGCGGCTGCCAATCCCCGGGATGCAGTTCCTGCGCCACGGAGAACAACGCTTCCGCTTGCTCCAGCCGCCCGGCCGCCAGAGCCTGCTGCCCGATCTGCAGGCTCATTCCCCGGTCACCCATCGGCAGCCACCCCGCCAGGAGCAGCACCGCCACCATTGTAATAGCCCCCACAGCCGCACCACGCCAGACCCGCAGCGGCCGTGGCAGCCCGGTCACTACGGCGGCAAATAAACCACCGACCAGGCCGCCGATATGGGCCCAGTTGTCGACATGCGGGATAATCAGGCCAATGGAAAGGTTAATCGCAATGGGCCACAGTAACCCACCCCAGGACAGCCGCACTCCCTGCGCCGCCGTTGCCCGAAAAAACACCATGGCGCCGAAGAGCCCGAAAATCGCGCCTGATGCACCCACGCTGGGCTGAAAGAAATCACCAAAGAATAAGCTGAGCCAACTCCCGGACAGTCCGGCGACCAGATAGATGAACAGAAAACGCCAGCGCCCAAACAACATTTCGACCAGGCGGCCGGTCTGCAGCAGTACCACGCTGTTGCTAAATAGGTGTAAAGTCCCACCGTGAAGGAATAGGGACGTCAACAGCCGCCAGTACTCCCCACCCCAGAGAATGCTCGGCGGGTCATTGGCACCATGACGGATCAGGTTACGGGTGTTTTCGGCACTGCCACCGGCCTGCACCCACAGGTAAGCAGCAGCGATCATGGCCAGCAAACCGTAAGTAGCATATGGGACCGACGGGCGTTGATCGGCCGCGTCACCCGCACCGGCAGCCGGCGGCGCCGGGCGGGTAAAGTCCGCCAGAACATCGAGCCCGCCAATGGTCGGGGGCCCCTCATGCCGGATCACCCGCCGGTTCACCAGGTCTACCACCCAGGGGAGCACCCGATGGCCCCTGTGCTGCTGGAGTGCCGCCCATGGCTCTGCCACATCCGTATGTATGTCTTCTGAAAAAACAAAAACGGCCACTACCGGCGGCATCTCCATGGCCGCCGGTTTGCCATCATGCCAGCACGTCAGCCCGGCCAGCTCAGTAACCACCGCTGCCTGGTCTTCGGGGGTGAGCCCATCGGCAGGGATCAGGGCCACGAACAGGTCCCCGCCTTCCCCAGGGTCCGCCCGGCGCAGCAACAGGTCGTGCACCTGTATACGCCGGGGACCCGGCAGGTCCAGGTCTACCGGCAGCCAGCCGGCACATTCTACGAGCCGCCAGTGAATGTATCCTAAATATTCCTGCGTATTCATACGAGTGGCCCTCCCGTAGTCGCCTCAGTCACAAGTGCCATTCCCCTGCCCGGTGCCGGTTCATGGCCCGAAGTACCAGCGTTAAGGTTGATTATAACAAAGGAATCTCCGGACCCGGTGTGCACGGAGCCGCGCCAAGGTGACCGGAATAGACTGTGAAGGTAACTACCGCCGGGTCAACCTGACCTTGCCGGTACGTTGCACAGCCTGCCTCTGGAGGAAACACCCTTGCAGGTCCTCGTGTACACCCTGGCGGCAGTCCTGGCGCTGAATATTGGTGGCAGCGGCGCCGGGTCAGCCATGGCAGCGGCTCATGCCAGCGGGGTGCTGCCAAGGGCACGGGCCGTGGCGGTCTTTGCAGGCTGCGCCCTTGCGGGCGCCCTCCTTGGCGGCCACCGGGTGGTGGTCACCCTTTCCGGAAGCCTGGTTCCACCGGCCGTGTTCACTCAGTCAACGGTCGTGGCCGTATCAGCCGCCGCCGCCCTGGCGCTGATTCTGGCCAACACGCTGCGCGTCCCTCAGTCCACGACCCACGTCCTGGTTGCAGCCATAGCCGGCGTCGGCCTTTCCCACGGCGTGTTGAGCACCGCCGTACTCAGCCGGATTCTGGTGGCCTGGTGCATTAACCCTTTGTTGGCTCTGGTGCTGTGTTATGCACTCGGGCGGTGGCTTTTGCCGGTACTGGAGCGCCGACTGGCGGCGATGGGGCCTGCCGGCAGCCGCAGCCAGCAGATCATGGTGATGGCGGCCTCCTGTTACATGGCCCTGGGCATTGGCATGAACAACGTGGGAAATGCAGTCACTACCCTGGTGGGCGGCGGCCATCTAGAAGTTGGCCCGGCTGTGCTGTTCGGCGGCTTGCTGATGGCAGCGGGGGGCATGACCATTGGCCGGCGTCTCGTCTCCACCACAGGCCGCGAGATCGCCCGCCTTTGCCTGCTGAAGGGCACTCTGGTCTCGGTGGTAACCGCCACACTGATCATCATGGCTTCGCGGTTCGGGTTGCCCACCAGTTATGTTCAGACTTCAACCCTGGCTGTGCTGGGCGTGGGCGCCAGCACCATTCCGTTGGGGGAACTGCTGGGTCAGCGAATCATCCGGCGCATCGGCCTGATTTGGCTGGCCTCACCCGCTCTGGCCTTCCTAGCTAGTTTCTGGCTCGAAAGCCAGGTGTAGCCACATTGGGGCAGGCGGGGATGGCTGTCGGTAAGAGCGGTGACCCGGGGGCAACCCCGGGTCACCGCTCTTGCTGCGGTTGCCCGAGCCCTACCGCGCATTCAGGCCGGCCAACCGCAGCCGGGTCGCAGGGATTCACATGGACAAACACCGACGCGGCCTGGGGTACCTGTGCCTTCACGGCTGCCCCGGCCTGCCCGGCGATTCGGTGGCCAGCCTCTACTGTCAAATCCCGCGGTACGCAGATCTTCAAGTCTACATGTACTTCTGGTCCATACTGCCGGGCCCGGACGGAGTCCACCTGTACCACTCCGCCTACCTGCTGGGCAGCAGCCCGGATCCCCGCCAACAAAGCGGGATCCGGGGCCGAATCCATAAACTCGCGGATCGTCCGCCAGTACAGGCCGCCGCCCATGCGCAGCACGAGCCCGGACACCAGCAGGCCCATGGCCGGATCCAGCACCGGGTAGCCCATGGCCGTACCAATCAGGCCGGCCAGGGCTGCCAGCGAAGACAATGCGTCAATGCGCTGGTTGTACGCATCCGCTTCCAGAGCCAGGCTCCCCAGCGCCCGCCCGGTCCGCAGCATGTAACGAAACAGGGCTTCTTTGGCGACCACTGACAGCACCGGCACTGCCAGCACCAGCGGCGTGGCGGCGGCACCCACATCCGGCCGAACCAGGGCGCGGTATGCCTCCAGGCCTGTCAACAGGCCGACCACCACTACAAAGAGCGCCACGAGCTTGGCCGCAACGGTTTCAACACGTCCGTGGCCGTAAGGGTGATCGGTATCCGGCGGCCGCCGGGCCATGCGGGCACCGGCCAGGACCATCAGGGAGACTAGCACGTCCGAGGCTGAGTTGGCCGCATCGGCCAGCAGGGCAGTGCTGCCCGCTACCAGCCCGCCCGCACCCTTGATCAGCGCCAGCAGCACATTGGTCAGCACCGAAATCACGGCCACCCGTACGAACCGGTCCGGCCCGCCCTCCGATTGTGCAGGGGTCACCGCGCTCCCCCCAATTGCGGTTTCATTTGCCTGGCATGCCCGCACCTATTGTTCCCCATGCCAGGCTACTCCGCCACGCAGGCCCGGTAGCAGCCGATCCATTTTGTTCAAGACCCGACTGCCGCGCCACCACCCCCTGCTGCATAGGCTGTGGCAGGAGGTGACCTGTTAGTGGCCGTTATTGCGCTGTTTCGGGACTTGCTGGCTACTGGCTGGGCCACCTGCTGTGCCGTTCACCAGCCCTATTTCACAGGTCTCTGGGAAACCTACGGGCCTGAATTGTTGGGCCAGGGGTTTCCCGTTGCCCACGTACATGCCCTTGGAACCGGCATTGCCAGTCGCCTGGCCCGGGTAGCTCCACTCGACTGGGAACAGGACGCCGGCGCCCTCCTGGAACTCACCTTCCGCCACCTGCCGGGACCAGTGCCGGACCTGTACCTGGGCACCTTGTTTGGCATGGCCCCGGCTGCCACCATCGCGGTGGGCGGGCGCCCAACCATTGCCCTGGGCCTGGAGCACTTTGACCCGGCAGCCTGGCCGGCTGACCCGCCCCGGATCCTGTATGCGCCGGCCGAGGTGGCCAACATGATTCCTCACGAGGCTGCCCATGCGGCGCGCATGCATGCCCTGGGCCTGCCCCTTTCGCCCCGGCTGCTCACCCTGGCAGAAATGTTGCTGTTGGAAGGCACAGCACTGCTGTTTACAGACGCGCTGCTGGGCCGGGAGACTCTCCCCGGCTTCATGCCGGCCGCCGACATCGCCCGGCACCGCGCCGTACTGCCCCACCTGGCGGCTGCGGTGGCTCCGGACCTGAATCTGACCGGCCCCCAGGTGTTTACCCGCTATTTTTCCGCCGGATCGCCCGTCAATGGCTACTTTTTGGGCCTGGAGCTATGCCGGCAGTACAGCCAGGCCACCGACACTGAGCCCCGCGCCCTGGTCACCGCCCCCACCCGCGCAGTGCTAGGTGCCCTTGGTCTCTGATCCCCCGGTCACAGCCAACCACCGTTTCAGCGGTAGTTGGCCTCAGACCCCGCTCTGATCCGGCCGTCGGGCCAGCAGCACACGCTCCGGCCAGTAGCCCAGGGCAGTGGCCAGACGCAAGGCTCCATGGCTGTACAGGGAGGCCACCACCGCCATCGCCAGGGCACCCTGGCCTCGTACATGGTGCTCCGCCGCCGCTGCCAGACGGCGCCCCACGCCCCGGCGCCGCCACGCCGGCTCAACATATAAATCTGCCATCACTCCGTCCGTCTGGCCGGTCAATGGGTTGGACTGCAGGAAACAAAGCACGTACCCAACCGGCGTTCCGGCCGCCTCTGCCACTAGCAGCCTTCCGCCAGGCTGGCCCAGGGCGCCCCGCACCATTGACTCCACCTTCTGCGCCACGATTCCCCAGTGTGCGCCCGGCCGTTCCCCGGGAACCGTCTGCTCCCACCCGGACCGCCCTGCAGCCTGCAGAACCCATGCCAGGTCGGCCTGACTCCCCTGCCGTACCAGTACCATGCACTCACCCCGGCAAGTCCGTTTACCGCATGGATATGCACGGGCATGGCCGCACAAACCGCCGGGCACCCTGATCAGGGAGGTGCTGGTCACACGTGCGGCGCTTTGCCTGGCTGACCCTGGGATTAGTGGCAGCCCTGACGGCGTGGAACTGGTTTTTCCCCCGGGCACCCCGACTGAGACCGCTGCCCCGGCCGGAGCCAGCCACCGGTCCGACGGTGGTGGTGGCGCCCCACAGCGATGATGAGGCCCTGGCCGCTGCCGGGCTGCTCCAGCAGGCAGAGGCGGCGGGTGACCGGCCGCATGTACTCCTCGTGACCGGGGGCGATGCCTTTAGATTGGCGGCTGAAGCCCATTTCCGCAAGGTCCGCCTGAGCGGGGCGGAAATGATCGCCTTCGGCCGGCACCGGCTAGGTGAAAGCCGGGCAGCCCTGGCCGCCCTGGGTCTGCCGCCGGACCGGCTGATCTTCCTGGGCTATCCAGACCAGGAACTGCACCGGCTCTGGCTGGAGTGCTGGCGGGAACGGGAACCATGCCGCAGTCGGTATACGGAAACCGCGGCAGTTCCCTATACTGAAGCGCGCTCCCCCGGATCTCCCTACGCCGGCCTAGCCTTGCTGCGGGAACTGACGGAAGTACTGCGGATCGTCCGGCCTGAGCGGGTGGTCTACCCCCACCCCAATGAAGCCCACGTGGACCACTGGGCCCTGTCCAACTTCATCGCGGCGGCGCTGGAGGATTTACGCCGCTCTGACCCAGCCTGGGTACCACCGGCTGAATGGCTGTATCTGGTACACCGGGGCGACTGGCCGGCGCCCAAGGGTTAACGGCCGGCAGATGCCCTGCTGCCGCCGGAACGACTGGCCGACGGAATGACGAACTGGCGGATCGTACCCCTGACCCCGGAGCAGGTGCAGCGAAAACAAGCTGCAGTGGCGTCCTACCAATCGCAAACCGCCTTGCTGCACCGCTACATGGTCAGTTTTGTCCGGGCCAACGAACTGTTCAGCACCATCGATCGGGTGCGCCTGCCCGCACTGGCACCGCCGCAAACGCCCGCCACCCCCGGCGGTCCGCCGTGGCTTGGCTTGGCCTGGGTGCAGGCGATTCAGGATCCGCAGGCCGATACCGTTGCCCGGCAAATTGAACAGGGCGCCGACCTCACCGAGCTCTGGTCCGCCACCGACGGTGACCAGTTGCACCTGGCGGTGCGCACGGCCGCCCCGCCCCGGTCGCCGGTGCGGATCCGTTTCTATGCCCGGGGTTACAGGACCGGACCCGGCTGGGGCGACCTGGCCCAAGTGGCCGTTTCGGACGACGGCTCGCTGCGGGAGCAAACCTGGCCGTCCCCGGGCCGATCTCTCTCCCTGCGTGCTGAAGTGCTGCATGCCTGGGTCCGGGTGGGCCTGCCTCTGGGTGCCCTGGGCGCTCCGCAGACCATTCTGGTGGCGGTGGAAACCCGCATGAGTAACGTCCTGATTGATCGGTCGGCCTGGCGTTCTCTGGCACTGGATGGGGGGTAAGCCGTTCATGAGCTATCGCGTCCGCTGTGCACGGGCAGCCGATCTGGAAGGCGTGGCCCGCGTATTTTCCGCCGCCTTTCCAGCCAGCCTCCGGCACTATTTTCCCCAGCCACCGCAACTGCGGGTAGTGGCGGAACCTTTTGCCCTGTGCCTGGCCAGCGAACCGGCTGCGTTCCTGGTTGCCCATACGGCCGGTGGCAGCATCGTCGGCTACATCTTTGCGCCCGCCCGCACCGGACGCCTGGCCTGGGTGGCCCTGACCCGCGGCCTTGCCTTACGCTGGCTCTGGCGCTGGGTGACGGGGCAGTACGGCATCGGGCTGACGCCAGTCCGGCTGCTGGCAGCCAACAAGCTGGACTTTCTGTCCAGTGCCAGAGCACCGGCGGTGCGCGCCCAGGCCCGCATCCTTTCCGTTGCGGTGCACCCGGAGCACCGGGGCCAGGGGCTGGCCGGCACCCTCTGCCAGCTGGCGCTGGCGCGGTTGGACAGGCTGGGTGCCGGTCCGGTCCGGCTGGAGGTACGCCCGGACAATGCCCCGGCACTCGCCCTGTACACCCGCCTGGGGTTTACGGTCACCGACCGCACCCGCGACAGCCAGGGGGAATGGCTGATCATGCTGCGGGAGGGCAAACGGGTACCGGGCCGGGAACTTGCCCCCAGCCCGGCACCCGAGTAGACCACTGCCGCCGTCGCCACAGCGCAACGCACCCTTCTGTATCCTGCCAGGGGACCAGTCTGCCGGAGGATACGCTGGCAGACAATCATCAAGGGCTGCCACCTCAAGGGCGGCAGCCGCAGTACCTTCACCTTAATTCAGGGGTTCTCCGGGCCCGGCGGGTGGAGGTTCCGGGGTGGCTTCCGGTGCCGGGTCCCGCAGGCCCGGAAGCAGCCTGCGCCCAGTAAAGCCATCGCCCAGCCCGTGGTAGAACCGTACACTTTCCTCACCCAGACGCCAGCAGAGCATTACGTCCTTCTCGCCCAGTTTCATGGGAAAATCGACCAACCCGCTCTGAATATCCTGTAAAACGGCGCCCATGTCCTTGATGCGGTTGATGTGTCCTTGTGCAACAATTTTGAGAAAGTCCAGTTCGCTTTCCGGCTGCATGAACGTGGTGGCGTCCACCTTCTCGCCCTGGCGCCGGGCTCCCTCCTTGGCTTCCCGCAGCTTATACAGTTTCTCCTCGATTTCCCCCAGGAGCGCCTGTAACTGCTTCAGGATCCTTTCCAATTCCGGGATGCATGCATTGGCTTCCTCAACGTTAAAGTATCTGGCAAACATGGTAATCGCCGCCCCCGCGCCGGATCGCATTTGCCTGATTCCGGCGCCTTTTAACAGATTATATGGTAACTGGTGACCGTTGTCAAATGAGCCCTGCCCCCGCCCACTGAGCTCAGGCTGCTCCCCACCTGGCTTAGCGGGCAATAGCGTCCCGCTATTTGGTAATTGCCGGTCTGCCGCCAACTGCTGGCGAATTCAAATTCCCAGCCCTTGAAGGGTTTGAGACCCAGCCTGGCGTCTACCTATACGCGTAAGCCAAAGGAGGCGAGGCGGTCGTGAACCATCCCGAAACCAATAAGAGTGAGGAAAAGCTTCTCGGGGGCTTGTGCCACATCTTGGTCTTCTTTCATTTGCTTGGTCTGGTGGCGAATCTGGTCATTTACTTGATTCATAAGGATAAGTCCCCCTTTGTCGCCAACCACGCCAAGCAGGCCCTGGGGTTGCAGTTTAGCGCTGTCATCTTCATCCTGGCCCTGGGCGCGCTGGGTGTCGGAGCCGGGCTTGGATTCGCTTTCGGCGGGATCTTTTCCGTGTTTGGCCTGGCTTTCCTGGGCGGCCTGGCCGGTCTGGCCGTTTCCGCACTGACGCTGGCCGCTCTGGTTTGTGTGATTGTCGGTGCCGTCCGAGGGTTCAGCGGCTGCTCCTACCAGTATCCCCTGATTGGCGGATTTGTCGATACTGTCCATTAGAAGCCCGGGCTGCAACAGGGGCGGAGCCATCCGCCCCTGTTGCCATTGCCAGCCGTGTCTCATACTGCCTTCGCCGCCGATATATTGTACAATGATATCTAAAAAGGCAGTCTTTCCCCCCCACTCACTTCCATTGTACGATTGGATAGTGGTACAATGGGGCCACCGTGCCAGCCGCGCAACCTAAGACTCTAGCCTGCGTGAACAAGGTGTTAAAGCATGACGGAAATGTGTCGCTTCCAGGCCCGGCTGTTAGACCTGCACCGCTACGCAGAAATTACCCGCGAGATGATTCGGATCGAAGTCGACAAGGGCGGGGTGCCACTGATGGCCCCCAAGGGAATCGTCCGCAACATCTTGGTGGAGCAGGTCCCGACCAGGGCGGCCAACATCATCAAACAGGAGATCCTGGCCCGGGGCGGGGATCTGGCCACGCCCTGGATGGCCGCCGAATTTGCCAGCGAAACGGTCGACGTGATCATGACCGGTAACCTGGTCACGTTGCGGAGCACCATTGCCAAACTGTACCGCCAAACGGTCTATCACCTGCGGGAGTTTGCCGACGCGGTTCAGGACGTACTGATCAAGACGACACCCGGCTACCTGCCGGTGGCCCGCGAGGCCAAACGCCAGGGTGTGGTGGTGGAAGAAACCATTGACGATCTCTACGGCGGACGTATTCCCCTGGGTACGGGCGGGCGTGCCAGGGGCGTGCCTTCACTGGTGCCCCCCTGCGGTTGCCCGGACTGGGACTGGCAATGGGGCAGGCGCACCTATCTGATGGGTGTTCTAAACCTTGCTGCCGCTACCCCTGGGCCCTGCGATCGGGACGACGGCGTGTCGGCTGCGGTGGCCAGGGGTCGGCAACTGGTAGCAGCCGGCGCCGATGTGATCGGCATCGGCGGTGAATCTGCGGAACTGTGGGACGATAGGACCAGCGCAACGCAAGCGGAGATCAGCCAGGTGGTACCGGTGATTCGCCGGTTGCGCCAGGAGTCGCCACAGGTTCTGATTGCCGTTGATACCTGGAAGTCTGCCGTAGCCGCCGCCGCCCTGGAAGCGGGGGCCCATCTGATCAACGATGTCAGCGCCATGCGCCGCGACCCGGTCATGCGTGATGTGGCCGCTCAGTACAAGGCCCCCATCGTGGTCATGCATGGTCAGGACAGTGCCATATACCAGGACCTCATGTCGGACATTGCCCGTTCTTTCTGGTCAGTGCTTGACGAGGCGGCGCAGGCTGGAGTACAGGCCGAGCAGGTGATCCTGAACGCGGGGTGGGGCTTTGGCAAGAGTTTACAGCAGGATTTGGAGTGCACCAGACGTTTGCGGGAGTTGACCAGCTTTGGCCGCCCATTGCTGCACGCCCCGTCCCGGGGACCCACCGCTGACCGGATGCCTGACGCAGGTGGAGCGGATGACCCACTTGGTGTTGCCGCGGCCGTTACCGTTGGCATTGCCAACGGAGCGGACCTGGTACGTGTGCACGATGTCGCTGCGACGGTGGATGCGGTTAAAGTTTGGCGAGCAATCGAACTCGGAGATTTTCTATGACAGAGCGTAAATATTTTGGCACTGACGGCGTGCGCGGCGAAGTGGGCGGACCCACGATCAACGCACCCGTGGTCAGCACGGCGACCGCACCGCCGAAAGCGGCCAGCGCAGCGACGCGGTGGCGCAGCAGCCAGCACACGACGTGCTCGGCGGCCGTCTCGTTGGTCTCGGGCGAGGTGTGCCAGTGGTCGTCGAGCAGGCCCCGCCGCTCGGCGTACCGGTCGAAG
>JAKFDK010000032.1:0-26362 GCA_036676195.1 Clostridia bacterium
CGAAGGGCCAAAACAGGGTCATCGTTCGTGAGTGGCACCAGGTTCCCAGCGATGCAAGCAACCCCCGGACCATGTTCGGGGGTTGCACGCACGTATGTTCGTGGTAATATATGGATAGCAAGAGCGATGGCCGTGCCTACAGCGGTTTCAGCAGATGCACGGCCCGGCCCAGGGCGGCCTCGGCGCTCTCCTGCAGCGCTTCGCCCAGACCAGGGTGCGGGTGCAGGGTCAGGGCCAGGTCTTCCAGGGTGGCGCCCATCTCCAGGGCCAGGGCGGCCTCGCCGATCAGGTCCCCTGCGCGGGCGCCGGCAATGGTCACCCCGAGCAGCACCCCGGTGGCGGCATCCGCCACCACCGTCACATGGCCCTCGCTGGCCTGCAGCGTAACGGCACGGCCGCTGGCGCCCAGCGGGAACCGGCCGATGCTCACCGCCCGCCCCTGCTCTTTGGCCTCGGCCTGGCCCACCCCCACTGCCGCCACTTCCGGATCGGTATGGGCCACCCGCGGCACGACCCGGGGCTCGTAGGCCGCAGCCTGTCCGCACAGAGCCTCGGCCGCCACCTTGCCCTGGGCTATGGCCACGGTGGCCAGAGGTGGGCCCCCGGTGATGTCACCCACCGCAAACACGTGCGGGTTGGAGGTGCGCATGGCCGTATCGGTGCGGATGGCCCCGGCGGTTTCCAGCGCCACTCCGGCCTCGGCGGCGCCCACATCCCCGGTGCGGGGCTGCAGGTAGCCGGTGTGGATGTGCACCGCCCCCGGCTCCCCTGCTCCCAGTATTACCCCTGACTGCCGCAGGCGCGCCGCCACCAGACGGCCGGCGGCCGGATCAAATTCCGGCAGCAGCGGCGCCCCCCCGGTGTCCAGGCTAACGGCCGCACCGGCTCGCCGGAACAGGGTGGCCAGTTCCGCCGCCACATAGTCGTTCCCCGCCACCGCCACTGCGGCCGGCAGTTCCGGCAGGGACAGGGCCTGCGCCGGCGTGAGGGCACCGTCTGGCACCACGGCAGCCGCACCTGTGGCCACCACGCAGTCCTGAAATTTATACCGCAGGCTGTAGTCGGGGTGGTCCACCCAGACCTCATCGGGGCCGATGAACCAGGCCCGGCCGGCCACCACTTCCACCTTCTGGGCCGCCAGAAGCTGGGCCACCCCGCCAGTCAGCCGCTCGACCGCCCGGGCTTTCCAGCCCATTAGGGCGGCCCAGTCCAGCCGGGGCTGCTCCACGAAAATGCCCATGTCAGCCAGGGCGGGCAGGCGGTGGAATTGTTCCGTGGCGGTCAGCAGGGCCTTGAGGGGAATGCACCCCTCATTCAGGCACGTGCCGCCCAACGGGCCGGCCGTGACCAGGGTCACCTGACGCCCGAGCTGGGCCGCCCGCAGCGCCGCCACATACCCGCCCGGCCCGCCGCCCAGTACCAGCACATCGACCGCTGTAGCCAGATCGCCGACAACCATCAGATCAGCTCCAAAAGCATCAGGTCCGGTTCAGTCAGCAGTTGCACGACCCGGCGCAGGCAGCGCGCACCACCCTCGCCGTCAACCACCCGGTGATCGAAGCTCATGGACACCGGCAGGGTGGGACGCACCACCACCTGTCCCTGAATCGCCACCGGCCGGTCCTGCACCCGGCCGATCCCCAGAATGGCCACCTCGGGCGGGTTGATGATCGGTGTACCGCTGTGCCCGCCGAACACACCAAAGTTAGTGATCGTAAAGGTGCTGCCGGTCAGTTCCGCCTGGGTCAGGGTCCGGGTCCGGGCCCGTTCTGCCAACCCCTGCAGTTCCACAGCCAGTTGCAGAATGCTCTTGCGGTCGGCGTCCCGGACCACCGGAACCACCAGCCCGTCGGCGATGGCGGTGGCAACGCCGATATGGTAGGAGCGCTTCAGAATGATGCGCCCGCCGGCTTCATCGAAGCTGGCGTTAAGGTACGGGTGCTCCTTCAGGGCCATGGTCACAGCCTTGATGATAAACGGCATGAAGGTGAGCTTGGCGCCGCGCCGCTCCGCCTGTGGGAGCAGCCGCTGCCGGAGCGAGACAAGGGCGGCCGCGTCCGCCTCTTCGAACATGGTGACATGAGGAATGGTATGCCAGGCCTGGGTCATGCGCTCGGCAATGCGCCGGCGCAGGCCCTGCAGGGGTACCACCTCGTCCGCCGCCGCTGGGGCGGCGGCGGCAGCCGGGGCGGCTGGAATCGGCGCCGGCGCCGGGGTGGGGGCGGGAGCAGCCTGTACAGCAGCCGGTGCGGCTGCGGCCGGCCCGGTGGCGTTAAACCGCTGCAGGTCATCCAGCGTGACCCGTCCGACCGGGCCACTGCCAGGGACCAGGCGAATATCAATGCCCATGTCCCGGGCCGCCTTGCGCACGCTGGGGGCGGCCAGTACCGGCCCGCCCGCTGCTGGGGCAGGGGTCGGTGTGGCCGGAGTCGGTGTGACCGGGGCAGCCGGGGCGGCCGCAGACGGCATCGTGGCCGCCGGACTCGCACCGGTTCCCGTCGGGGCCAGCACAATAATCACCGTGCCCACCTGCACCATTTGCCCGGCCGCCACGCGGATGTCAGCCACGGTACCGGCCACCGGCGCCCCGATCTCTGCCAGGGCCTTGTCGGTCTGAACCTCTACCATCGGCTGGTCCTGCTTGAGCACGTCCCCGACCTGAACCAGCCAGCGCACGATCTCGGCCTCGTGCAGGCCTTCACCGATATCAGGAAGCTTGAATTCAACCATTGATGGCACCTCGCCCTTGGGCGGTTCACCGCCGGAATTTTGTGCTGGCAGTTACGGGCGATTGGCGCCTCAGCTTTCGTCCATTTGCCTGATAATGGCCCCGGCAATCCGCTGCGGTGTGGGGATCAGGGCATCTTCCACAGCCGGCGGCGGAAAGGGCGTGTCATAGCCGGTGACCCGAACGGGCGCCACATGCTGGTGATAAAAGCATTGTTCATTGACAACCGCCATGATCTCTCCCGCTGGGCCGCCGGCCCGCGGCGCCTCATGGACCACCACCACCCGTCCGGTCTTGGCGGCACTGGCGGTAATGGTTTCCTCGTCCAGCGGCGAGAGGGTGCGAATGTCCACGACCTCGGTCTGGATGCCACGCTCGGCTTCAACCTGCTTGGCGGCGGCCAGAGCGGCATGCACCATGGCCCCCCAGGCAAACACCGTCACGTCCCGCCCGGGCCGCACCACCTTGGCCTGTCCGATCGGCACCGTGTAGCGTTCGGCCGGGACCTCTTCCCGGAAGGAGCGATACAGCTTCATGTGCTCCAGGATGATGACGGGATCCGGGTCCGCCACGGCGGCAGCCAGGAGACCCTTGGCATCATAGGGACCCGAAGGAATGACCACCTTCACCCCGGGCTGGTTCATGAAAAAGGCTTCCATGCTGTCTGAATGCAGTTCCGGTGTCCGTACCCCACCTCCGTAAGGCGTGCGAATCACCAGCGGAGTGGTGAAGACGCCGCCGGAGCGAAAGCGGAAGCGGGCCGCCTGGGAGCAGATCTGGTCCATGCACACGAACATGAAGCCGCCGAACTGAATTTCCGCCACCGGACGCAGGCCGTAGGTGGCCATCCCCACAGCGGTGCCAATAATGGCCGATTCCGCCAGCGGGGTGTCGAAGACCCGCAGTTCGCCGAATTTCTTCTGCAGGCCGTCGGTTACCCGGAAGACGCCGCCGTTGTGGCCGACATCCTCACCAAACACCACCACCCGCGGGTCATGCTCCAGTTCAAGGGCCAGGCACTGGTTAATGGCCTCGACCATGGTCATTTGCGGCATGCCGGGTGCTCCTCCCTGACAGCAGCTTGCTGGGCCTGCAACTGTGGCGTTTTCTCGCTGTAAACGTAGTCGAATATCTCATCCGGCCGGGTGGGCGGCATGGCTTCCATCTGATCGACCGCACCGTTGATTTCCGCCATGATCTCTTCTTGCAGGCGGGCATCCTCGGCTTCCTCCAGCAGCCCGCGGTCCATCAGGAACTTGCGGTAGCGAATCAGAGGATCCCGCTGCTTCCATTCCCTCAGCTCGGTTTCCGGCACATAGCGCCGGGGATCATCGGCAGTGGTATGGGGTCCGAGGCGGTAGGTGATCGCTTCCACCAGGGTGGGTCCCTCACCGGCTCTGGCCCTTTGCACCGCCTGATGCAGCATCACGTAGCAGGCCAGCGGGTCGTTGCCGTCGACCATGACGCCAGGAATACCGTAGCCCAGGCCCTTGATGGCAAAGTTTTCCGCCGCCGTCTGCCTGTGCCGTGGCACCGAAATGGCCCAGCCGTTGTTCTGTACGACAAACACAGCCGGGGCCTTGAAGACACCGGCAAAGTTAAGGGCCTCGTGGAAATCCCCTTCAGAGGCCGCCCCGTCACCGCAGATGCCCAGGGCCACCACCGGATCACCCTGGATCCGGGCCGCCATGGCAACACCGCAGGCGTGCAGCATCTGTTTGCTCAATACGATCTGAAAGGGTAATACGTTGCATTCCCGCGGATACCCATCGGAAACATGGCCGCGGTAGGATCGCATGATCGAAACCAGCGGTACACCCTTGACAAAAAAGGCCAGTACCTCACGGTATGAGGTGATCAGCCAGTCCTGCTTTTGCAGGACCCAGGCCAGGGCTACCTGGGTAGCCTCCTGACCGGTGACGCCACCGAAGGTCCCCATCCGGCCCTGGCGCTGCATGGCCATCATCTTGTCGGTGAATAAACGCCCCAACCACATCCAGCGATACAATGCCTTGAGAGTGTCCGGCGGCAGGTCGGGTACCTGACCCACCACGGTCCCGTCAGGTGCAATGATCTGAAAGGGCTTATCTGCCACGCTTGGGTAACCCCCTTTTCTGCCTGCCTAAATGGATTCGTCTCCGGTATCACGCTTCCTTGCCTTAGTACCTGGTATTATATATTACGCTTGGGCATGGTGTAATAGTTATTCAATCAATTACTCAACTATGCATTCGTTTCAGGCATGACGGCAGAGAAAAAGCCACCTTCCACCCTGGACCAAGGTCTGGCCGGGCGAAAGGCGGCGGGCAGCCCGGTCTGTTCGACCGGGTTTGGGTTTCAGCAGGCGGCGCCACCGGCTTCCCGGATGGGCCAGCGATACAGGCGCAGTTCCTGTTCCTCCTCGATCTGGTTCCGGCGTACGTATCCATACCAGAAAGCGATGGAGCGCCGGGCCGGGGGTACACCTACCTCCCCCCAGGAGCGAGCCGGTTTCAAGCCCAGGACGTTGGCCGTCTCTTCCTCTTCGGTCCGTACAGCCAGCAGATCTTCCTGGTCGGTGGTGCCGTACAGTTCCACCCACCGGCCCCGCACTCTCAGCAGGCGCCGCAGTTCATACCGTCCGGCGATCTGGGCCCGTCGATACTCCCCCTCCCAGTAGCCCCCGGCCACCTGCCTCAGGCCCAGGGTCCGGGCGGCCACGGCGTCCCAGCACCTTACCCGGTAGCGGCCCAGGCGATCCACGTCGCCCAGTTTCAGATGATAGCCCTGAACAATCACATAGTCGCTGGTCACGAGCTTGATCCAGTGGGAGTCCGCTGGTTGGTCCCCTGCGGGTACTTCGGCATCGGGACCGAAAAAGCGCGGTCCCCAGCATTCCAGGCTGCCGGCAGTCACAGCCAGCAGGTCCCCCCCATCCGTCTGTACCAACAGCCCCTTGTCGGTGGAGACCACGAAACTTCCCCGCATCTTGTGGCCGCCGACGCGGAACTCAATGCGGTGGCCCGGGGGAATTTGCCTTAACCAGGCACGCACCTGGACCATGTCCTGTTCGTAGCGCCAGCGCGCTTCGTCCATAAAGCAGAGGAGTTTGTGGTTGGGGTGCAAGCGCTGCATGTTGTCCAACTGTTCCAGCAACCGGAGCAATTCATCGGGACAGCGGCTGATCAGCCCGGTTTCGTCATCAAAGGCGTGCTGGGCCTCGCCGATATCAAATATGATCGCTCCCGTCGGCTGGGCCACACGCTCCACCTGTTCTTCGTAGTCGCAGGAGAAGTTTCCGCAAACCAGATACCAGACGTTGGCGGTGAATTCCGCCTCCTCTTCGGACAGGTCACACCAGGTCACCACCTCAAAGTCGTCACCGGTACCATGGGCCGGCAACAATTCCCGGCCGCACCGGGGACAAGTCGGGTTCTCCAGATCATCTGGGTCCATGCCCAGGCTGACCAGGGCATCCAGCACCGCCCCGTCTTCCTCGTTATCCCTGAGGAAGTACAGCTTGCGCACCCGCTTCCACCTCCGCCGCTCACCTATCGCCTTGTCTTTCACATCCAAATACGAGAGAGAAGCGGCTGAGGTTCGATTCATATCGCGTCGAAATTTCATTTGCTGCCGTTGCCAATGCCAAAGGCGCCATACCTGCGGGCGGCAGGCATGGCGCCGTGACTGTCGGTAACCTTACACCTTGGGCAGATTGGCCAGGGCCTGCTGCAGGAGCTCCTCAGGGTAATGCTCGTCCACCAGGTTGCCAGCCCGGTAGTTGTCATAGGCAGTCAGGTCGAAATGGCCGTGACCGGACAGGCAGAACAGAATGACCCGCTGCTCGCCGGCTTCCTTGGCGGCCAGGGCCTCGTCGATGGCGGCCCGGACAGCATGGGAAGACTCCGGCGCCGGGACGATGCCCTCGGTTTGAGTGAACTGCAGGGCCGCCTCGAAGCAGGGATTCTGGGTGTAAGCCCGGGCTTCGATGACCTTCTGGTCCCAGAGCAGGCTGACCAGGGCCGATGCGCCGTGGTAACGCAGGCCACCGGCGTGGATACCCGGGGGCATGAAGTCATGACCCAGGGTATACATCTTCACCAGCGGCGTCAGGCCCACGGAATCGCCGAAGTCGTAAGCATAGACACCGCGGGTGAGGGTCGGGCAGGAGGCCGGTTCAACGGCTATAGAGCGCAGCTTGGGGGCCTTGCCGGTCAGCTTGTCCGCCAGGAAGGGGAAAGACAGGCCGGCGTAGTTGGAGCCGCCGCCACAAGCACCGATGACCACGTCCGGGTAGTCCCCGGCCATTTCCATCTGCTGCTTGGCCTCCAGGCCGACTATCGTCTGGTGCAGCAGCACATGGTCCAGCACGCTGCCCAGGGCATAGTTGGTATCCTCGCGGCCGGCGGCGTCCTCGACCGCCTCGCTGATGGCCATACCCAGGCTGCCGTTGGAACCGGGGTCCTTTTCCAGCATGGCCCGCCCGGACTGAGTAAGGTTGCTGGGGCTGGCCACTACCTTGCCGCCGAAGTTCTCCATGACATAACGCCGGTACGGCTTCTGGCCATAGCTGACCTTCACCATGTACACCATGCATTCCAGATCGAAGAACTGGCAGGCCATGGCCAGGGAGCTGCCCCACTGGCCGGCGCCTGTCTCGGTCGCCAGCCGCTTGATGCCAGCCTTCTTGTTGTAGTAGGCCTGCGGCACCGAGGTATTCGGCTTGTGACTGCCAACAGGGCTGACGCCTTCATACTTGTAGTAGATGTGAGCGGGCGTACCCAGGGCCTTTTCTAGTCGCCGGGCGCGATGCAGAGGCGTGGGGCGCCATACCTTGAAGACGTCGCGCACCTCTTCGGGAATTTCAATCCAGCGCTCGGTGGAAACTTCCTGCAAAATCAGGTCCATGGGGAAAAGCGGAGCCAGGTCGGCGGGACCAATGGGCTGCCCGGTACCGGGGTGGAGCGGGGGCGGCGGCAACGTGGGCATGTCTGCCTTGATATTGTACCAGTGGGTCGGTACCTGGGACTCCGAAAGCAGGAACTTCGTTGTCTCGGCCATACTGAGTCCTCCCCTCCTATGCTTGCCCTTTTGGGTCGCCCAACCCAAAAGATTGAATACATGTCCCCAATGCCTCCCCCGTATCCCGGGGTCGGCCCCGCCGCCAGTATCCTTGGCCGGATGCTAAAGCGGCGGGCTCATGGTAATGAGGATCTCAGCCGCGTGATCGCCCACGTTGGTGTACCGGTGCGGTACAGAGCTTTCAAACTGCAGGCAGTCACCGGGTCCCAAAATAAAGCAACGATCGCCCACCGTCACCTCAACCCGGCCGCACAGCACGAAGGCTGCCTCTTCCCCCCGGTGGGTGAAGGGCTCCCCATGGGTGGCGGCACCGGAGCTCAGTTTACAGACCAGGATTTCCAGGTTGCGCTTCAGGGTAGGCGAGCATAGCTCGTAGCTGGCAGGAGAAGACGGTAACATGAGCACCCGGCGTTCGCCGGCCCGAACGACCGGTTCACCGGGGTCCTCGTCCATGAAGAAGTAAAACGCCGGCGTATCCAGAGCTGCGGACAGCGCCTGCAGGGCCGGAATGGACGGGGTAACCGTCCCGTGCTCTACCTGACTCAGGTAACTGCTGGTCACCCCGGCCCGCTCGGCCACTTCAGACAACTTGAGTCCCTTGCGGGTCCGGACTTCCCGGATCTTGATACCCAGGTCACGCACCGGCGGATTCCCCCCGATTACAGGCTTCGGGCTTCCGCCATGACCGCCTTCAGGGCCTGACCAAAGCGTTCGTTCTGCTCCGGCGTCCCTGTGGTCACCCGAATCCAGCCGGGCAACCCGAAACCGGCGATGGGGCGAACGATGATGCCTTTTTGCAGCAACCTCTGTGCGACCTGCCCGGCCTGCTCACCAATTTCCATCGCCACAAAGTTGGCGGCGCTGCGGTAAGTACGCAGCCCCATTTCCCCGGCCGCCACTGTGAGTTGGACCAGGCCGGCGGCGGACAATTCCACAACCTTGCGCATATAATCATGATCCGCCAGGGCGGCCACCGCCGCAGCCTGGGCGGGCACGCTGACAGCAAAGGGGTCCCGGACCGCCCGCATGGCAGCGGCGATATCGGGCGGGGCGATGGCATAGCCTACCCGCAGCCCGGCCAGACCGAATGCCTTGGAGAAGGTGCGCAGCACGAGCATCCGCCGGCCGGCCTTCAGGTAAGACACCCCGTCCGGATACTCGGGATCACCAACGGCATACTCCCGGTAGGCCTCGTCCAGAACCACCAGCGTCTTGGCCGGCACCTTCTCCAGGAATGCATCGAGTTCCGCCCGGCTGAACGTTTCGCCGGTGGGATTGTTCGGGTTGCACAGGAACACCAGGCGGGTCTTGGGGGTGATCGCAGCAGCCATGGCATCCAGGTCATGGCGCCCGGCATTGTCCAGAGGCACCGGCACCTCGCGGCCACTCATCAGGCGGGCAGCCAGGCTATACATGGGGAAGGTGGCGGCGGGAAAAACCACCTCATCGCCAGGCCGCAGGCAAGTCTCGGCCAGGACCCGGATCAGGGCGGTGGATCCCGGACCGGGCACCAGATAATCCACCGACACGCCGAGCGACTCCGCCAGCGCCGATTTCAGCAGGAAATGGGCGGGGTCGGGGTACAGGTTCGTCTCCGCGGCGGCAGCCGCCATGGCCGCCAGGGCGCGGGGGGAAGGGCCAAGCGGGTTCTCGTTTGAACCCATCTTGATGATATCGGTGATACCAAGCTCGCGCTCGACTTCGCTGATGGGCTTACCCGCCAGATATTTCGGCAACCGATCGACCGCCGGGCGAGCCCAACCATTCTTTTGGGCCGTCATATTTTAGCCCCCTGCCGTTCTATAACTGCAAAAACTTTGACTAGACATTCGGCTACGGTGATTGTACTCTATGCCTAAGGATTAAGGCAAGCTTAATTAGTTAAGCCTTACTTATAGCACAAGGGCTCCTCACCATTGCCTTGGAGGTGCGGCAACATGCGGCGAATTTTGGCCCCCGATGGGGCTGTAGTTGGCCCTCTGCCAGACCTGACGCCTGAGCAACTGCTGGCCATGTATCGCTGGATGCTGCTGGGGCGGCAACTGGAACAACGGGGCGTACTCCTGCAACGCCAGGGACGTATGGGAGTGTTCGCCCCCATTGCCGGTCAGGAGGCTGCCTATGTGGGCAGTGCCATGGCCCTGCGACCAGGCGCCGATTGGCTCACCCTGACCTACCGGGATTACCTGCCGGCCATCGTCCACGGGTTGCCGGTGATGAACATGTGGCTTTACTACAAGGGCGATCCCCGGGGGACCTGGATCCCGGCGAATGCCCGCCTGCTCCCCTTCCAGACGGTGCTGGCCACCCAACTGCCCCACGCTGTGGGCGTGGGCTTTGCCATCAAGTACCGCCAGGAACAGGATGTGGCCCTGGCCTACATTGGCGACGGCGCCACTTCGGAAGGGGATTTTCACGAGGCCATCAATGTGGCCGGGGTATGGAAGCTGCCAGTGATCTTCTTCTGCTCCAACAATCACTGGGCAATCAGCACCCCCCGCAGTGCGCAGACCGCTGCGGAAACCATCGCTCTGAAGGCAGTGGCGTATGGCTGCCACGGGGAGCAGGTGGACGGCAACGACGCTCTGGCCGTTTACGCCGCCACGGCGGAGGCTGCCGCCCGCGCCCGCCGCGGCGAGGGTCCGACCCTGATTGAAGCGGTCACCTACCGGCTGGGCGCGCACAGCACGGTGGACGATCCCCGGCGTTACCGGGACGAGGCTGAGGTGCAGCCCTGGCTGGCCAAGGAACCGCTGCTGCGGATGCGGGCCTTCCTGATGGCGCAGGGGCTGCTGGATGAGGCGGAAGACGAGCGCCTGCGCAACGCCGCCGGCGATCGGGCCATGGCGGCCTTTGAGGAGATGGAGCAGATGCCGCCGGCTGACCCGGCCTGGATGTTTGATAATCTGTATGTGGCTCCGCCGTCCGGATTGTCCGCCCAGCGGGCGCAGATGCAGCAGCATGTGCACGCGGGGGAGGGACAATAGCCGTGGCACAACGGAACATGGTCGAAGCGCTGAACCAGGCCCTGGCTCTGGAGCTGGAGCAAGAGCCGCGGATGGTGATTTTTGGCGAGGATACCGGTCGCTCGGGCGGCGTGTTTCGGGTCACCGAGGGCCTGCAGCAAAGATTTGGCCCACAGCGGGTAGTGGACACCCCCATTGCTGAATCCTGTATTGTCGGGATGGCCGTGGGCATGGCTGCCGCCGGACTGGTCCCGGTCCCGGAACTGCAGTTCGCCGGATTTATTCTCCCGGCCTTCAACCAGTTGGTGGGGCAGGTCGCCCGGATGTATAACCGCTCCGGCCGGCGCTATCCCATGTCGATGGTGATCCGGGCCCCTTACGGGGGGCCGGTGAAGGCCGCAGAACTGCATTCCGACAGTCTGGAAGCCTATTTTGTACACACCCCGGGGCTGAAGGTAGTCGTTCCCTCCTCGCCGGCGGAGGCCAAAGGCCTTTTGCATGCCAGTCTGGCCGATCCGGATCCGGTCGTGTTCCTGGAGAGTATCAAGCTCTACCGTCTGTTCCGGGAAGAGGTACCTGATGAATACTATACCATCCCGCTCGGCCAAGCGCGCATCGCCCGCGCCGGATCTGACGTAACGCTGGTGGCCTGGGGGGCCATGGTTGGCACTGCCCTGGAAGCAGCCACCATTCTGGCCGGCCAGGGCGTGGATGCCGAGGTCATCGACCTGCGTACCCTCTCGCCGCTGGACACCGATACCCTGGCTGCCTCCGTCCGGCGCACCGGGCGGGCCGTGGTGGTGCACGAGGCCCCTCGCCAGGGCGGCGTGGGTGCCGAGGTGGTGGCGGCCATCAACGATCTGGCTCTATGGTCTCTGCAGGCCCCGGTCGGACGGGTCTGTGGCTGGGATGTTCCTTACCCGGTGGCCGGGCTGGAGGACCACTACCTGCCAACCCCGGCCCGCATTGTGGCAACGGTGGAGCAGGTTCTGGCCTGACCCCGGCCAGGCCGGAGCCCAGTTCACCCCAACTTTGGCGACAGCCCGGCCGGATACCCCGGCCGGGCTGCCGGGCGCGGGGCGGCAAGGCAGTACCCATGGGGTGACGGATGTCACTTCACCACCGTCGGCGGGAGAGAATACTGAAAGATAACCATTCCCAAAGTAAATAGCAGGGTTTTTCCCCCTTGCGAAGGAAATCCTTCTGGCCATTGTCCCCGGAGTGTCCGGGTAATTCCACCGGGCTCCGGCCGCCCCCGCCTTTCGGCAGGCTGCCGGAGGTAGCCACAAACGGAGGCATCATGATGACCCAACCTCGTCGGTACGCGCGGTTTCTTCTGCTCGCCCTGGGCATGGTGGCACTGCTAGCCGCCATGTGGGCCGGTCTGCTCCGCATGGGCTGGTCCCTGCCGCCCCTGCGCCCCACCCTGGCCGGTAGCCACGGCCCGCTGATGGTATCCGGTTTTCTGGGTACGCTGATCAGTCTGGAACGGGCGGTTGCCCTTGGCCGGGTCTGGGGGTATGGCGCGCCGCTCTTCGCCGGGCTGGGCGGCCTGATACTGATCGCCGGCCTGCCGGTCCAGATCGGCGCGTTGCTGATTACCCTCGGCGGATTGGTACTGGTAGGTATCTTTTCGGTTTTCTTTCGCCGCCACCCCTCCCTGGACCTTTTCGCCATGGCACTGGGTGCGCTGCTATGGGCGATGGGCAGCGGGATCTGGCTGGCCGGCGTACCCTTCCCGCTGGTTGTACCCTGGTGGGCTGGCTTTCTGATTTTGACCATTGCCGGGGAGCGGCTGGAACTGAGCCGCGTCCTGAAGCCCTCGCCTGCCGCACGGATTCTCTTTCTCGTCGTTACCGGTCTCTACCTGCTCGGGACCGTGTGGGCCCTGACGGATTACGAGACCGGCATTCGGATTGCCGGTGCCGGCATGATCGCCCTGGCGTTCTGGTTGCTGCGCCACGATATCGCCCGGCGCACGATCAAGCTGGGCGGGCTCACCCGGTTCATTGCTGCCTCCCTGCTCTCCGGCTATGTCTGGCTGGGCATCAGCGGCCTGCTCGCCCTGCGCTATGGGGGAATGACGGCCGGGGTGTACTATGACGCCATCCTGCACACGGTCTTCCTCGGCTTCGTGTTTGGCATGATCTTCGGCCACGCACCGGTGATCTTTCCGGCCGTGATCGGGGTGGCCGTGCCCTTCCACCCTGCCTTCTACGCCCACCTGGGGCTCCTACATCTCTCCCTGCTGCTGCGGGTGGTCGGTGACCTGGCCGGTTCCCTGGTCCTGCGGCAGTGGGGCGGCCTGCTGAATGTGTTTGCCCTCCTGCTCTTCCTGGGCAATACGGTGCGGGCTGTGCGCAGCGGCCTGGGCAAACCGGCCGCCTGATGTGCCGGCCCCCAGAAAACAGCCATTGGTCGAAACAGGCGCCGGGCACCCCGATCTCAAGCAGATCGGGGTGCCCGGCGCTGATCAGTATGGTCTGCATCGCGGCCGCTCCTACAGGCTGTCACGCAGCAGCAGATAGACCACCGGCCCGGTGACCGTTACATATAGCCAGACCGGATAGGTCCACCGGCCCACGCGCCGGTGTAGGGCCAGGCGGCCCCGCCAGCCCTGCCAGACGGTCACCGCCACCAGCGGCGCCGACACCATAGCCAGCAGCATATGGGAGCCCAGAATCAGCAGGTATACCGCCCGGAACAGCGGCGGCCCCTGATAATAGGTAACGCCAGACAACCCCATACGCACGAGATACAGGCAGAGGAAAACGACCTGGAGGGCAACCGCTGTCCACATGGCCTGCCGGTGCCGGTCACGCCAGCCCCGGCGGATAAAGAACACACCGGTGCCTATGGCCAGGGCGCTGAACACATTGAGCAAGGCGTTTGCCGCCGGAATGGCGGCCAGGATGCCTGCCAAAACCCATCACCGCCCTTCCGCCGGATCTTGCACCTGCACGCCCGCCCGGACATGGTCACGCGGGCACCGTATCCGCCATCATGGCCACGAACACCACGGCCAGGTAGAGAATCGAGTAGCCGAAGACCCGGTGGGCGCTGCGCTGCTCCGGAGACCGGTCCCGCAGCAACGCCACCGTCGTCCGGAGCAGGTAGCCGCCGGCCAGGGCCGCTGCGGCCAGGTAGCCTTTGCCCACCACGCCCAGCGGGTACAGGGCCAGCGTGCTGATGACGGTCAGCACGGCGTAGCCGAAAATGTACCACTTGGTCTGCCTGACCCCCCGCACCACCGGCAACATGGGCACTCCGGCCCCCCGGTAATCTTCAGTCCGAAACAGGGCCAGCGCCCAGAAATGCGGCGGTGTCCACAGGAAGACGATCAGAAACATGAGCACAGGCACCCAGGAAATCTGGCCGGTAATGGCTGCCCACCCGACCAGGGGGGGCACCGCTCCGGCCGCACCGCCGATCACGATGTTCTGGGGGGTAGAACGCTTGAGCCACATGGTGTAAATAAACACGTAAAAGAGCAGGCCGGAGAGTGACAGACCGGCGGCCAGCCAGTTAACGGCCACCCCCATACCGATGAAGGACAGGGTACCCGCCACCACTCCAAACCAGAGTGCCTGCCGGGGGCTGAGCACACCGGCAGGCAGCGGCCGACGGCGGGTGCGGCGCATGACGGCGTCGATGTCACGGTCATACCACATGTTGATGGCATTGGCAGCACCGGATGACAAGGTGCCGCCCACCAGTGTCCACAGGGTCACCGCCGGCGGCGGGGGCCCGCCTGCCGCCACCCACATGGCCGCGTAGGTGGTGATCAGCAGGAGCAGGATGATGCTGGGCTTCATCAGCGCCACATAGGCAGCCAGTCGCTCCCGCACCCGCCGTACCCGGCCGGGTAGCGGCCTGGCCTGCACCGCTGTACCGCCAGCGGCCGCCGGCATCATGGCGGCCCGTCGCAAGTGCAGGGTCAGAACTGCAGTTACCATCGCACTTCGCCGGAACATGTTGTTTCCCATCACTTCCTGCCCGCCCTCCTCTGTATCAGGTCCGGGAAGGCTTTCTTACGTCCTCTAAAACTAAACTTTTTTATTGAAATTGTACCATAGAACTCAGCCAAAAGCCAGCCTGAGAATGTGGGCAGGGGAACCCGACTCTTATGGATTAAAGCCGATGGCCCCCGGGCGTATATCCGGGGGCCATCCGATTCTATGCGAGATTTTCCGGGTTCAGGCCGGCCAGCTCAGGTAAAACAAATCGCCCATCCTTGCGGATCAGGTGCCCGTCAAAGTAGACCTCGCCCCCACCGTATTCCGGACGCTGGATCAGTACCAGGTCCCAGTGCACCGCCGAACGGTTGCCGTTGTCGGCGTCGTTGTATGCATTCCCGGGCGTGAAGTGCAAACTGCCGGCGATTTTTTCATCGAACAGGATGTCCTTCATGGCATGCATGATGTACGGATTGAAACCCAGCGAGAACTCGCCGATGTACCGGGCACCAGGGTCGGTATCCAGGATCTGATTGAGCCGCACCGTATCGTTTGCCGTAGCCCGGACAATGCGGCCGTTGTCGAACTCGAACCGGACATTTTCGAAGGTGACGCCCTGGTACACGCTGGGGGTGTTGTAGGTGATGGTGCCGTTGACACTCTCCCGGACCGGCGCCGTGAAGCATTCGCCATCCGGGATGTTGTTCCGGCCGGAACACTTGATGGCCGGAATGCCCTTGATGGAAAAGTGCAGGTCGGTTCCCGGTCCGACGAGCCGAACAGCATCCGTCCGCTCCATCAGAGCCTTCAGCGGGTCCATGGCCTGGTCCATCCGGGCGTAGTCCAGGGTACAGACCTTGAAAAAGAAGTCCTCAAACGCTTCGGTGGATGTATTGGCCAGTTGCGCCATGGAGTGGTTGGGCCAGCGGAGCACCACCCACTTGGTGTGCGGGACCCTGATTTCGGAGTGGATGGGCTGCCCCCAGTGTCGCTGGTACAGGGCCATTTGCTCCGGTGCCACGTCGGCCAGTTCGTTGGCGTTTTCCCCGGCCCGCAGACCTATGTATGCATCCATGTCCTTCATGCGCTCAATCTCATAGCGTGCCATCATGTCCAGTTGCCCGGCCGTCGCCTGGCTTAGCAGAGCCCGGGTCACCTGATGCTGCTTGATGCTGACAAACGGCAGGCCGCCGGCGGCATAGGTCTCTTCCACCAGGGCCCGGATCATGCTGACTTCCAGCCCGTAACTATCGATCAGGATCTTTTCGCCTGGCTGTAAGGCACAGGAATAGCGAACCAGATTGCGCGCCAGCGTACGGATCCGTGGGTCCATTCCAATGCGCCTCCTCTGGATTGGGCCGGGCCACGTTACGCTGGTCAGCCGTGCCAGTTTCCTGACCGATGACCGGTAGCATGGCACGATTTGCCCCCTACCTGTGTGTCAACCTCGGGCAGCCCACTGTATCATGGATGCGAGGGCGCCTCCACGCACCCCTCGGCGGATGGTTCAAGCATGAAAGGAGCGTGGAACTCAGTGTTGTATGGCGGCTTCGGTTACGGTGGCGCTCCCTGGGTACCAGATGCATCCGGTGCGGCGGTTTCAGCGATGTCACCGTTCATTGGCGCCCAGGCGGGCGCAGATGACCTCATGATCGCCCCGGGCGCCGCCGCGTATCCTGCGGCTAACGCCACCGTATACCGCGTGTACGAATACGCCGTTCCGGTGACGACGGTGGCGACCGTTCCTTCTGCCTACCCCACCACTGCGGGAATTCCCGGCATTGCGGCTTATCCGGCTCCCTCCGCCGGTGGCTTCTTCGGAGTCTAAGTCCATACGCCAGCCAGGGGCCCCGGCAGATTGGCCGGGGCCCCGGCATATGCGCTGCTGCCCGCCCCACCCCCGACAGTGTGCCCAATGGATATATGCCGGAATAGGATGTAACGGGACCGGATTCGGCTCCAGTTTCCACAGGAGGTGCCCTTGCCATGTTCTACGGCGGCTTCGGTTTCACCCCGGCCGTCTCACCGTTCATAGGTGCTCAGGCCGGGGCAGACGATAATTTCCTCGTGCCCGGGGCGGCTTCATATCCAGCAGCCAATGCCACCGTGTATCGCGTGTACGAATATGCCGTTCCGGTGACCACCGTTGCCACCGTACCTTCGGCTTACCCGACCACCGCCGGTATTCCGGGCATCGCCGCTTACCCAGGCGTCCCAGGGGCCTGGTAGTCCCGAATGCGGTGCCAGTTGCTCAGCCCGGCCTGCCGGCCGGGCTTACTTACTTTCCGTCTGCGCGCCTGCCTTACAGCCCGACATCCTTGGCATAAGGATCCAGCGGCTTGTAAAAGGCTGCGTCGAGGGTCAGCCGGGAAAACCAGTCCTTCTTCAGCGGTGGCTCTGCCTTGGCGGCTGCCTCCAGAATGGCGCGGTAGTGTTCCACATACTTACGCACCTCGTTCATATCCAGGCCTGCCTGCCTGGACAGAGGTTCCAGGTTTTCCAGATTCGGTTGGGTGCTCTTCATCCGGGCCTCGTTGAGGCCCTTCAGGTATTCAGCGCCCAGTCCCTTCTGCTTGCCCAGGTTCTCCAACATATTGGCAGTAAAGAAGTAATCCCGCTGGCTCTGTTGCTCCGGTGTCAGTTTCCCACCGCCAGGGGTCGTACACCCTGCCAGCATCAAAACCATCGCCACCAAAATACCTGTGCGCTGAATCCACCGAGCCATCCGTGCGCCTCCCTGAAATCCAGACTCCCTGTACCATTCGGGGCTGCCGCGGCAAACGCCTGCAAGGGCAGGGAAATGGCCGCCGGGTGCCCACCCGAGTCAGTCCGCCAGTTCCAGCAGGGACCGGCGGCCAGGCAACCGGTAAACCAGCAGAAAGGCTTCGAACTGATCCCAGAACTGTTCCAGTCCCATTTCGGTTTCCCGGGTGTCGTAAAAATTGGGTCGGCCGATCCCGCCGCCCCCTACAGCCAGCAATCCCCCGTCCCGCAGGCCCAGGGTGAAGTCCTGCACATGCGCGGCCTTTACCCGCAGCGTAGTCCGCTCGGACAGCCAGGCCGCGATGCTTTCCATGGTTGCCGTCAGCCCGGCCTTGCCCGCCAGCTTCCGCTCCTGGATCAGATCCAGGAACGCGTGCAGCAGGATCTCTTCTAACTGGTCTTCGGCGATATCGGTGCGGTAGCGCGGCTCAGCCGCGGCTCTGGCCGCCGCCGCCGCCTGTTCCTCGGCCCAGTCCAGTTTCCGCAGGGCCGGACGCAAGGCAACCGTCCGCTCGGCTATGGGCAGCCCTTCGCACAGCCGGCACAGCGGAAAAACCCGCCCCTTGTACTCCCAGGTCAGGGGCGGCTCCGGCAGCGGAATCCCGCACATGGCGCAGCACACGGCGGCAGGCACGGCAGCCCATCTCCTTGCGGCGGCAGTAAGATCATTCTAACACAGAGAACGGACCCTGTGCGCCCATGTCTCCGCTCCACCGTCGGTCTTTGTCCAGCCGCCAGGCAGCACTGAGCCCCCGGGCACTGCCCGGGGGCCTGACCGCGGCAACCACGCCAGGCTGCAGTGCCTGGCCCTGGCCCCGGCCCGCTAGCGGGCCGGCTCCTCCACGACCTTGCGGGCCAGCAGATCGGCAATACGCTCCGGGGTATAACCCAACTCGTTGGCCAGGACCGCCGCCGTGTGCTCCCCGAGCAGGGCCGGCGCGGCCGTGTTCAACTGCGGATGGGCCGAGAAATGGATCGGGGTGTTCACGCTGCGCACCTGGCCGTAGGCCGGGTGCTCCATCTCCACCACCATCCCGTTGGCCAGCACCTGGGGGTCGTTCAGGGCCTCGGCCACCCCGTTGACCGGTGCCGCCGGCACCCCCTGCCGCACAAACGCCTCTACCCAGTGCGCCCGGGACTGGGTACGGAACAACTGTTCCAGAATCCCCAGCAGTTCCTGCTTGTTGGCCATGCGCTTCTCCAGGGTGTTGAAGCGCTCGTGATGCTCCAGGTCTTCCCGCCCGATGGCCCGGCAGAAATTGGTCCAGAACGCCCCGTTGTGCCCGACGGCCACGAACCAGCCGTCGGCCGCCTGGAAGCCCTGCTGTGGCACCATGAAGGGATGGGAATGGCCCGTGGGCTGGGGGATATCTCCCTTGAGGAAGTAGGCCGAAGCAAAGTAGCTGAGAATCCCGATCATGGAGTCCAGCAGCGACACGCTGACATGCTGCCCGGCCCCGGTGCGCTCACGCCAGTACAGCCCGGCCAGGATCCCCTGCACGCTGAACGCGCCCGCCAGCAGATCGCCGATGGACACGCCCATCCGCACCGGCGGGCGGCCCGGTTCGCCGGTCACGCTCATGTGGCCGGACAGGGCCTGCGCCACCAGGTCGTAGGCGGGCCGTTTGGCATAGGGACCCTCGGCGCCAAACCCGGTCACCGTGCAGTAGATCAGGCGCGGATTGATTTCCTTCAGCCTGGGGTAGGCAATCCCGAGTTTGTCCACCACGCCGGGACGGAAGTTTTCCATGAAAATGTCGCAGCGGGCCGCCAGGTCGTAAACGATCTGCTGCCCCTCGGGCTGTTTCAGGTCCACGACAATGCTCCGCTTGTTCCGGTTCACGCCCACGTAATAGGTGCTCATGCCGTTGTGATACGGCGGGACCCGGCGGGTTTCGTCACCGCCCGGTGGTTCAAGCTTGATCACGTCGGCACCGAGGTCGCCAAGAATCTGCGACGCCAGCGGGCCGGCCAATCGCATACTCAGGTCCAGCACCTTCAGCCCTTCGAGCGGTAGCGCCACACGGGCACCTCCTGATCTTTTCCACAATTTAAAACCAAGAACGGGCCACCCTGTCTCCAAAGGCCACCCTTTGGGCCGCAGATTGCGCTGGTGCCACGGATTTCAACCCTACGGTTCGTTCCCCGAAAACAGGATCAGGCCGGTTGCAACTGCAACCGGCCTTAAGTAATAGCAAGTTCCGTACCACCGGCATCCGGTTCTGGCCATGTACCTGCAGGTTTATGCCTCGCCGGTTTCCTCATCCACCAGTTCCCGGCACAGTTTCGTAACTGCTTTTTTCTCGATCCGGCTTACGTATGAACGGCTGATCCCCAGCATGCGGGCAATCTCCCGCTGGGTCTTGCGCGGGCCGCCGGAAATTCCGTAGCGCAGCTCCAGCACCTGCCGCTCCTTGCCGGCCAGACGCTTGAGCATTTCCCGCAGGCGGCCCTCCTCCAGCCGGCGACCCACCAGTTCAGGCACCACGTCGGGGTCTGACCCCAGCACATCAATCAGCATTGATTATACCTAGTCACCGACGCGACCGCCCCGCCTCCAGGCATATCCCTTGGTGCAGGGGGAGGTCAACTGCCGTGAACAAAACCTGGACCGCCCTGGCCTGACCCGGTTGCGGGCACTGGTCAGCCAGGGCGAGGTCGAACCGACTGTCCTGCTGGGTTCGGCAGGTGGGGCCAGGCTGTTCCCACGCTTACCGGCCGGCGGCGTGGTCCGCCCCAGCATCGGCCATGGCCCCGGTCGGGGACAACCGGGCCGGCATCCGCAGATACAGCCAGACCAAATTAACCAGCATGATCAGGGCCGTAACCGGGTAGATGGCCCGCATGCTGTGGAAGCCGGCGGCCACCACGCTGCCTAACACGGGTCCGATGACGTTACCCCAGAAGTTTGCGCTCAACGTGAAGCCAAACGCCCTGCCCCGGCGTTCCACCGGAATGATCTGAGCGATCAGCGCGTTGGCGGCCGGAAGAATCCCCCCGATAGCTACCCCCAGGAGAAAACGCAGGACGCCCAGCTGCCAGGCGGCCGTCGCCATCCCCTGCAAGAAGTACACTCCTGCCCCGGCTCCGATACACCAGATCAGCACTCGGCGGTGTCCGTAACGGTCCCCCAGCTTGCCCAGGCGGGGGGCGGCCAGGAAACTGGCCACACCTGTGGCGGCAAAGACCACCCCGGCGTACAGGTCAAGCATTCCTTCCGACACGTGCAGGTCCCTGAGGAACAGCGTCAGGGTCGGTTCCACGGTCATGGTGGCAAAATTGGCCAAGAACGTGACGACCACCATTGCAAAGAGCACCGGGTTGGCCCGGAGCATCCCCGGCTCCTTCTGTTTCGACTTGCGCGGCTGCGCCGCACCCCGAGGGGCTTCATCCACCAGCAGCCAGGTCATCAGGCCGGTGAGACTGCAGGCCACAAAGGTGATCAGGAAGACCGGCCGGTAGGCCCCCACCAGATGGGCCAGTGCCCCGCCAATCAGGGGGCCGGAGACGGTACCGGCGACAAACCCCGTTTGCAGGATGCCCAGGGCATACCCCTGCTTGTCCGGCGGGGCCTGGGCCGACATCAGGGCCGTGGCCGCCACCGTGTAACCGGCCATTGCCCCCTGGATGACCCGGAAGAGCACCAACCACCAGGCATTGGGCGCCAACGCGAACAGTCCCACCGCAATGCCGACACCGAACGCCGAGCGCATGGCCATAGGCTTGCGACCACGGCGGTCAGCAATGTCGCCCCAGATCGGTTGAAAGAACGCGGCCACCACATAGTTGATGGCGAAGATGACGCCTGACCACAACGCCTGGGCGCCCGGATCCGTGACGCCTAGTTCCCCCAGATACAGCGGCAGAAAAGGTGCAATCAGGCTGACCCCTGCCAACAGGCAGAACTGGCCAAGCCATAACACGTATAGGGTTCGGCGCCAGGGCTCCATCATAAATCCCCCTCATCAATGATGAGCGATACAGCGAGCAGGAAATAGTTCCCCTACTTATTGGCCGAATCCTTCTAAGCTAAGAATATGTTTAGCATTAAGTACTCAGTGAGGATACCTGGGTTGCCAATGCGACGTAAGTCCTGCACATCCGGCCGGACAGTCGGTGACAAACCAACAATGGGATCATGACGTGCCTATATCTTTCGTGTGCGGGGCTAATGGCATTGATGATGTGATAAAAACCGGCGCCTCGGGGAACAGTGTCCCGAGGCGGCTTTTCTCTGAGGGAGGCGGGGCACATGCGACTGAACCGTCTGTGGTGGGCACCCTGGTTGGTCGGATCGGTTTTGCTGGCCTCATGTGGCCCTGAGTATGTTTTGGACCGGCTGGCGGGGAAGCCCTTTGCGGATCCACCAGCGGCGGAGGCAAAGGGAACACCGAGCCTCCGTAACGTTGAAATCAGGAATCCTGTCTCGTTGGAGAAAGGCTTCCCACCCATAACCTTCCAGCCCAATTATGTCTGGTTTAACCAGCCTATTATGCAAGGGGAAGCACGAATATGGCGAAACCTCCAAAAAGGCGGTTATCAAGAATTTCTATTCCCTTTGACTGAAGTGATTGAAAATGGTCAATCCAAAGGGCGCTTGGGTGGCGAAATCACCCTAGAAGTCCTCGGTGATAGCGCACGGTGGAAAGCAGAAGTTCTGGTTGTGTTATCGAATGAGGAGGAGGCTAACCCTACAGTTAGGCATGCCGGACTCTTGACACCTGAGCATCGTTCGTGGATGGGAGTCATCCCTAACAACAGTGAACTGGTCATTCAAGTGCGTGCCGAGGACGGGATTTCGCCTGATCTCAAGCTGGCATACACATATCAGAGGCGTGACAGCAATACCCTCCAGACTATTGACGCATCGGGCGGGGAAGGCCTCCCTCTGATTTCCTGGCTGCCTGAAGTAATGCCGCTGGGTGAAATTAAGCTGTGGACACAGGGGCAGGCCGGAGGATATACCATTACTCAGCTCAGCGGGCACCCAGGCATGCAAGGGCAGTTATCCATCCACATCGACGGCCCCCAAGCTGGTTGGGCTGTGCAGGTGCTTCAGATCGCTGCAACTGGAGTAGCGCAGGCAGACCCAGATCAGCCCGACTATCTTCTCATCAAGGAGGCCGAAAGGATCATTACGCCAGAGCACCCAGATGTACAGTTATACCTCATGCCTGGGTCAAGGGTGGTGTTCAAAGCAAAAGCAACAGACGGGCTCAACCTCAATGACCTCTCAGCAAGGCTCAAATACGAGAAGGTCTTCTAGCCCAGGCTTCCTACAACAACGAAAAAGGAGGGACCCTCCCAAGAGAGGGTCCCTTCGATGCTTAGTTCAACGTCCCATCCCAGTTTGTCGTATAGCCGCTTGGGTTACCCGAGGAGCCGAAGAAGAACCACCCGTAGCTACTTCCGTTATCGAAATATTTCATGACGCCGTTTTGCATATAGGCTTCGATGTCTACCCGACCGTGCCACATTGCCCCGCTCACCCAGGTTTCGTAAGTACTCTGCAGTGGTACGAGGTGGCCAACCTTGTCGCCTCGGTTCAACATTGTCAGGATGATCCCATTACGATCAAAAACTGGCGTAGCAGAGTCTAATACAACGTATTGGAACTTCCACTGCCGGCCTTGGGGATCAGTAACCCGTGTGCTGCCGCCATAGGAGGACACGTGTTTTCCAAGTAAAGTCAGGTCAAATGCATAGGCGATCCAGCCGGTCGCCCAACACCCGCAGGTATCTGAGAAGTACTCAATCTTAACCATGTTGCCTTCTTGGAGGAGAATGTAATAGATTTCCCCCTTGGTCAACTGATCAACGGGATACGGGCACTCCTTCATCATGTCCTTGCAGGAAAAGATGTTGACTGCGTTGTTGATGGTCAGAATGCGGGCGGGGTGGTTTATGGGGCCGCCCAACGCCGGGCCTGGCGCCACCACCACACCGCTGATCAGCAGCACTGCCGCCAGAAGCCAGGACAAGATACCCTTCATTCGTGCTTTCTCCTTCCGTTCGGGCCACAGGCCCAAACCAAAAGGGCACTCCGCCATAGCGGAGCACCCCGGCCTACGTATTTAGGGGAATGACTCGCTGGGCACCCAGCCAGCAGCGGGTCGTAATCCGCTCGAACCCAACCGGGACGGAGGAGAACGCGGCACAACATGCACCTCCATAGAAAAGAACTCCAAAACAAAAGGCGCCCTCAGAGGGCACCGTCTTGGATGCATCAGTCGGGAACCGTAATGACTCCGGGGCGTCCAACAGTCCCGGACAAATTACTGCACAGGTCGGGTCTGTTGGTTACGGCCAGACACCGCAACTTCACGGGTGGCGTAGGTACCGGACCGACTTGCCAATAGTCCGTCAGGGATCGGATCTGGCCACCCAGCTCCACGAAGAAACCACTGACGCCCTGCCACCAGTCGGCGTGCTGCGCATAACATCCCCAACTGGGATTATGCTGCCAGATCGGCCCTGGCCAGCCTACATACTGGATAGGGGTTCCCTCATACCCCAACGTTGCGGCCGCCTGCGCAAAGCCAGCCGCCAGGGCTTGTCCATAATAGGCCAGCTTGCCGGCTACATGGCTCACAGCTCGGTTCGTGTCGGTAATCCAATCGGCATCCGGGCCGTGGCCGTTATATTGGGAAGAGTTCGAAGGGTTCGTGTTGAACGACCCCGTCCCCTCGTGGAGGAGGATAGCGACCATCAGTCGGGGATCTACCCGCCGACGCAAGGCCGAACTCCAGATATAGTCCAGCCGTGCCTGGTGCATCTGGTACTCGGTTGCCCATCTGCTACCGGCATCGACCAGAAGCGAGAAACTATGCCAATCCGGAGCCAGGGCGGGGACCACTACAGCTTGCGTGGCCTGAGAATCCCAGTACACCAGTCCACCGCATCCTTCTGCGAGCTGCCGCGCCTGGGCATAGGACTTTCCCCCGATCAGATGGGCCTCCACCGGGGTCCCGCCCACCAGCAAATGGTTGCAGGTGCTCACTTCGACTCTCCTTTTATCAGTCCCAGGCAACCTGCTATCTATCGTGGAAGCGCAGAATCATTTTTCAGATTTATCTTGTACGCCTCCACGATTGACAAAAAATCATGAAACAGCTTTGCCCCCCGGGATGCGATAATTCCGGTCAGCAGCCGCCCGGCAATCGGCGGAACTACGGTTATACCCAGCGCCTTATAGGCATCAAAATCAGGCATGATCAGGGCCACCAGAACGCCGATTACCAGAGTGATGGTCAGCTTGACATTCCACTTCCCCTCACTGGTGCGTAAACCCAGCAGTACCTCGGCAATGCTCTCGATTGTGGCGGCGGCAATCAATAAGTTGGTCATCAGGTGCCCATCCACGGTGTAATTCCCTCCTTTGGGGCGGTTAATCCACTTCAAACGGAAACCAGGGCGACGGCAGCACCATTCCGCCATCCACCGCCGCGATCACCCGGGCTCGAAAGCGTCCGGACTGGGCCAGCGCTCCAGTACTGTGCAGGGTAAACCGGCACTCTCCAGGGCCCAACACGATACCGGGCTGTGTATAGGGGGAGCTATCCCCACGGTCTACCACCAACTGCACAGTGGCCCCTGCCAAGTCGATGGCCCTGCCCTGCTGATCCTGTAGAGTGGCCAGTAGGGCCAACCCGTCCCCTCCTGCCGGGTATCGTACCGCCTGCCTCATATCGTCAGGTAAACCTCCTGGCTCAAGGTCAGCCGCAGAGTAATTACCCGGCCAGGTGGACCGGCCGGGCCGGACTGGGATATGGCAGGTCCGATAACGGCCCAGTTCACCAGGATAGGCGGAGGAGTGCCTCGGGCGCCGCCCCCAATTATCATGGGGCTGCTGGCAACCAATAGGATGACAACCGGGTCACCCCGGATCTGAGCAGCGCCCGGCCTTGACATAGGGCCGGGCGCTGATAACGCCCCTGCCGTTACCGGGTCTGCGCCCACGATGGTCACCATGCTGGCACCAGGAGCCATGACTGACCACGGGAGAATGGCCGGGACGGGGGCAACAGTACGCCTGCCAGCCACAGCTACGGCACTATGGGGAAACCAGACCGCCGATGCCGGAGGCTGCAACACGACTCGGGGGGCCAGCCCCAGGTAAATTTGCGGTGCAACCGGTGCCCATGTTACGGTCGCAGGGGCAGGCGCCGATGTAGTCCTCCCCACAAGCACGACAGGACTGGTGCCGGCGGCCGTCAGGGCGGCCAGTCCTGGGATCCTGGCGGTAGCCGCAGTTGGGGTAGAGGCTATAGCCGATACTGTTGCAACGCAGGGCACGGGAATTGCAACTGCGAGGCCGGCACGAGCTGCCGGTATGCGAGTAAACCAGCCAGCCGCGGCAGGCGGGGGCGATATGACGCGGGGGGCCACGCCGGCGTAACTTTGTGGTGCAACAAGTGCAAAAAACGTTGTACAGGGTCCTGAAGCCACGGCTACCGGACCGGACCGGGAAAGGGACGACCCCACAACAGCTGGGATGGCGGCCGGGACGGGGACCACGTTGGCTCCCTGTGTCTGCAAACGCGGGGCGACGGTGGCCATGCTGGCCGTGGCCATTGCCGGGGAATTTGTCACAGGCCCCGGCCGCTGAGCCGGAGCAACTGGCCCCCAGGTCTCCACGGCAGGTAGCGGCCTGGCGGTGGTAGCCACAATAACTACCGGCTGCCCCACGCTGGCCGTGACTATTGCAGCATTTGGGCTGACCGTGACTGCGCTTGAAAGAACCGACGGTAGAGTGGTTGTCCACTCTGCCGCGACCGGAACAGCGCTGACCGTAATTGCACCGCCGCTGCCGCCGGGGTTAACCTCTGTGCTACCTACGGCAAACGAAATTGGGAACAGGACAATCACGTATCCTGCTCCAAAATCGG
>JAKFDK010000033.1:0-42096 GCA_036676195.1 Clostridia bacterium
GCCCTTGCCGCCGGCCTGGCGGACGGGCAGCCCTGCCCGGTCTGCGGCGCCCCGGACCATCCGCACCCGGCCAGCCCGGCCGGGCAGGCGGCGGTGGCCGCGGCCGAGGCGGAACTGCAGGCGGCCGCTGCCGCCCTGCTGGCAGCGGAGGACAGCCGGGAAGCCGCCGCCCGGGCTGCCGCCGATGCGCGTGCCCAGGCACAGGCGGCAGCGATGGCCGCTGAGGCCGCCGGGCAGGCACTGGCAAGGGCCGGCGCCGCCCTGGCCGAAGTGCGCACTCGCCTGCCCGCCCCCTGGCAGGCGAGTGCCGTGGCTGAACTGCCCGCCCTGGCGGCGCAGGAAGCCGAGGCGCACCGGCAGCGCCAGCAGCGGCTGCAGGACTGGCGCCAGCAGGTGGAAACCGGGCGCCGCCGGCACGAGGAGCTGGCCCGGGCCGCCGCCGCCGCTGCCACCGCCGCTGCCGGCCTGGCCGCCACCGCGCAGGCGAAACAGCAAGCCCGGAACGAGGCCGTGGCTGTGGCTGAACAGGCTACCGCCCAGCAGGCCGGGCGGCAGGCCGAGTGGGACCGGGTGCGGGGCGAGCTGGACGCCGCTGCCCTGCAGGCCGAAAACCGCCGCATCCAGGCGGCCGACCGGGCAGCGGCGGCGCTGAAACAGCGCCTGGCCGAACTGAACCGGGCACAGGAGCAGGCCGAGCACGACCTGAAAGAAAAGCGCACCCGCCACCAGCAGTACGCCCAGGCCCTGCAGGAGCGGGAACTGGCGCTGGCGGCCGCCCGGGCCGAACTGACCAGCCGTCAGACCGAACTGCAGCAACTGGCCGCCGGGCAGCCCGCCGCCGCCCAACTGCAGGCGGTAACCGCCGAACTGCAGACCCTGGAAGCAGCCGAAACTGCTGCCGCTGCCGCCGCCGAGGCGGCTGGACAGCGATTGGGCGCCGCCGATGCCGCCGCTGCCGCCGCCCGCCGCGAGGACGAGCTGGCGGCCGGGCGCCTGCAGGAGGCCGCCGCCGCCCTGGTCCTGGCTCTGAGCCGGGCGGGCTTCCCCGACCCGGCGGCGGCCGCCGCCGCCCTGCGCCCCCCGGAGCGGCAGCAGGAACTGCAGGCCTGGCTGCAGGCACACGGGCAGGAGGGCGACCGGTTGCAGCACCGCCAGGCGGAACTGGCCGGCGCCCTGGGCGAGCGCCGGCTCGATGCCGCCGCATGGGCGGCCACCCAGACCGAAGTGGAACAGGCGCGCCAGGCGTGGGCCGAAGCCCGCGACGAGCAGGCCCGGGCCAGCCAGGTCCACGGCGACCTGATGGACAGGCAGGTGCGCTGGCGGGACCTGGAGGGCGAACGGGTCGGACTGGCCACCCGCCAGGGCCATTTGAAGGAACTGCAGACCCTGCTGCGGGGCGGCGCCCTGATCGACTTCCTGGCCGAAGACCAGTTGCACCAGGTGGCCCGGGAGGCATCGGAGCGGCTGGGCCAGCTCACCCGCCACCGCTACGCCCTCGAGGTCGACTCTGGCGGCGGCTTTGTGGTGCGCGACGACTTCAGCGGCGGTGTGCGCCGCCCGGTCAGCACCCTGTCCGGCGGCGAGACCTTTCTGACCTCACTGGCCCTGGCCCTGGCGCTGTCGGCGCACATCCAGTTGCGCGGGCGGCACCCGCTGGAGTTTTTCTTCCTCGACGAGGGCTTCGGCACCCTCGACCCAGAACTGCTGAACCTGGTCATCGACACCCTGGAGCGCCTGCACTTCGAAAAGCTGCACGTGGGCATCATCAGCCACGTACCCGAGCTGCGCCAGCGCCTGCAGCGGCGCCTGGTCGTAAACCCGGCCGACCCGGGCGGCCGGGGCAGCCGCCTGGAACTGGAAACCCTATAAGCAGCACGCCGGGGCATCCGCACAACCACCGCGTCAGAGCAGGAGGATCAGCAATGGCCGTCCGTTTCATTCTGGGCCGGGCCGGGACCGGGAAGACCACCCGCTGTCTGGAAGAACTGTGCGCCGCGGTGCAGGCCGACCCCCAGGGGCCGCCGCTGGTGCTGCTGGTGCCGGAGCAGGCCACCTTCCAGATGGAGCAGGCTCTGCTTGGCCCCGGCGGCCTCAAGGGCATGATGCGGGCGCAGGTGCTGAGCTTTCAGCGCCTGGCCTGGCGCGTGTCCCTGAGCGCAGGCGGGCTGGCCCGCCCGCCGCTCAGCGACCTGGGCAAGTACATGGTGCTGCGGGCCCTGGTGGAACAGCGGCTGGACCAGTTGCAGGTGTTCGGACGGGTGGCCGACCGCCCCGGCTTCATTGAAAAGCTGGCCCGCACCATCAGCGAACTGCGCACCTACGCCCTCGGTCCGGCCGAACTGCAGCAGCACCTGGCCGCCATGGCGCAAAACGGCCAGGACCAGACCGTACTGGGGACCAAGCTGCACGACCTGGCCCTGGTTATGGCTGACCTCACCGCCTACACGGCCGGCCGCTTCACCGACCCGGACGACACCCTGGCTCTGCTGGCGCAGCGGCTGCCGCAAAGCGGTTTATTAAAAGAAGCGGAGGTCTGGGTGGACGGCTTCTCCGGCTTTACCCCCCAGGAACTGGCCGTGCTGGCCAGCGTATTCACCTGCGCCCGCCAGGTGCACCTGACCCTCTGTCTGGACCCGGCCGAACTCACCCGCCTGCAGGGCAAACACAGCCCCACCGACCTGTTCCACCTCACCCTGACCACCCACGACCAGCTCTGCTCGGTCGCCGCCAGACAGGGGGTCACGCTGCGGCCGCCGCTGGTGCTGGACGAGCCGGTGCGCTTTCAGAACGCCCCTGAACTGGCGCACCTGGAACGCCACTTCTTCCGGCCCGGCCAGCCCCGGCCGTGGACCGGCGCGGCTCCGGCCCTGTCCCTGGTTACGGCCCAGAACCGGCGGCAAGAGGTCGAGGCGGCCGCCCGCGAGGTGCTGCGGCTGATCCGGGATGCCGGCCTGCGCTACCGGGAGGTGGCGGTGGTGGCGCGCAATCTCGACGCCTACGCCCCGCTGGTGGCCACCGTATTTGCCGAGCACGGCATCCCTGCCTTTGTGGACCAGCGCCGCCCGGTGGCCCACCACCCGCTGGTGGAACTGCTGCGGGCCGCCCTCGAAACGGTGATCCGGGACTGGTCCTATGCCCCGGTCTTCCGGTTCCTGAAAACCGATCTGGCGCCGGTGAGCCGGGCCGAGGCCGATACCCTGGAAAACTACGTGCTGGAGCACGCCATCCGTGGCCGGCACTGGACCGATCCCCAACCGTGGACCTATCTGCGCCGCTACACCCTGGAAGAGGACGAGGAGCCGGGTGAGGGGCAGGTCCGGCTGCTAGAACGGATCAACGCCATCCGCCGCCGGGCGGTGGCGGAACTGGCCGACTTTCAGCGCCGTCTGGGCGGGGGCCGGGGCCGGCGGCCGCTCACCGTGGCCGAAATCACCACCGCCCTGTACAAGCTGCTGGAAGACCTGCAGGTGGCCAAACGGCTGCAGGCGTGGAGTACGGCGGCCGCCCAGAGCGGCGACCTGGAAGCAGCGCGGGAGCATGAGCAGGTCTGGGACGGGGTGATCGAACTCCTGGACCAGATGGCCGAGGGTCTGGGTGCAGCGGAAATGAGCCTGCCCCAGTACCTGCAGGTGCTGGCAGCCGGGCTCGACGGCCTGCGCCGGGGCATGATTCCGCCCGGCCTTGACCAGGTGGTGGTTGGCTCGGCCGAGCGCTCCCGCCATTCCGGGGTGCGGGCCGCCCTGATCCTGGGCGCCACTGATCGCGATTTTCCGCCCGCCCCGCCTGAAGACGCCATCTTCACCGACACGGAACGGGAGCGCCTCGGCGGGGCCGGCCTGGAACTGGGGCCAACCAGCCGCCTGCGGCTGTTCCAGGAGCAGTATTTTACCTGCATGGCCCTGACCCGCGGCGCCGAGCGGCTGTGGCTGAGCTACCCGCTGGCCGGCGACGACGGGCGGGTCCTGGCCCCGGCGCCGGCGGTGCACCGGCTGCAGCAAGTATTTCCCGCGCCGGCCGGGGCAACAGCGGCGCCCCCGCCCCCGCCCTCGCCCGGCCCGAATACGGAAATCGCCGCCATCGCCACCCCGGCCCAGCTTGCCGCCGCCCTCACCCGGGCCCTGCGCATGCACCGGGCAGGGTATCCCCTGGCTCCGGTCTGGCTCGATCTGTACCAGTGGGCAGCCACCGACCCGTCCCTGCGGGAGCAGGTGGCGCCCACCCTGGCCGCCCTGCGCTATGAGGAAACCCTGCGTGACCGCACGGCCTCCCTTGGGCCGGAACTGGCCACGTCTCTGTACGGTGCGGACCTCGTTACCAGCGTCAGCCGGCTGGAAGCCTTCGCCGCCTGTCCCTTCCAGCATTTCGCCGGTTACGGCCTGCGCCTGCGGGAGCGCGGCCAGTTCCGGCTGGAGGCGCCGGAACTGGGCCTGTTCTACCACGCCGCCATGAGCCTGTTCGTGCGCGGCCTTGGCCAGGCCGGGCGCGACTGGGACAGCCTCACCCCCGCCGAGGCCGGTCAGATGCTGGATGCCATCGTCGACCAGCTCGCCCCGCGCCTGAAGGGCGAGATCCTGCTCAGCAGCCCGCAGCACCGGTACCTGCTGCGCGTGGTGCGCCGCACCCTGCAGACCAGCCTGAGCTTCCTGGGCGAACACATTTACCAGGGCAAGTTCCGGCCTCTGTGGGTGGAACTGCCCTTCGGCGAGGCGGAAGACGGGCTGCCGCCGGTCACCGTGCGGCTGCCCGACGGCGGCAGCGTGGCCCTGCGCGGACGGATCGACCGGGTAGACGGCGCCCGGGGGAGCGACGGCTCCTGGCTCCTGCGGGTGCTCGACTACAAGAGCAGCGCCCGCAGCCTGGATCTGGGCCGGTTTTACCACGGCCTGACCCTGCAGCTTTTGCTCTACCTGTACGCCGTGGTGCAGAACGCCCCGCGACTGCTGGGCAGCCCGGCCCGGCCGGCCGGCGCCCTGTACTTTCCTGTGCACGACCCGGTGCAGGCCCTCAGCCATCCGGAGCCGCCCGAACGGGTGGCTGAGCGGCGGCGCAAGCTGTTCCGGTCCAGTGGCCTGGTGGTGGCCGACCCCGAAGTGGTTCGCCTGATGGACCTGCAGGGCCTGGGCCTGATTCCGGCCAGGGTCAACAAGGACGGCACCCTGCGTAAGAATGCCCCCGCCGCTAGCCCGGCGCAGTTCCAGCTCCTGTTCCGCCACCTGGAGCAGGTTACCGCCCGGCTCGCGCAGCAGGTGCGGGACGGCGAAGTGGCGGCCGCCCCTTACCGGCTGCGCCAGCAAGTGCCGTGCACCTTCTGCGCCTACCGTTCCGTCTGCCAGTTCGACCCGCAGGTGGTCGGTCAGGTGTACCGCAGCCTGAGCGCATTCAAGACGCCGGCGGTACTGGAACAACTGGCCGCCGCCGCCGGGGAGGAGGAGGGTGAAGACCATGAGTGAAGCAGCCGCCGCCCGCTGGACCCCGGAACAGGAACAGGCCATCACTGCCGGGGGCACGCATATCCTCGTGGCCGCCGCCGCCGGGGCCGGGAAAACCGCCACCCTGGTGGAACGGGTCATCCGCCGCCTCACCGACCCGGTCGCCCCCCTGGACGTGGACCGCCTGCTGGTGGTCACCTTCACCGAGGCAGCGGCAGCGGAAATGCGCCAGCGATTGGCGGCCGCCCTGCACAAGGGGCTGGCGCAGGACCCCGAGAATACCGTGCTGCAGCGCCAGCTCGCCCTGCTGGGCCGGGCCGCCATTTCCACCCTGCACAGCTTCTGTCTGGGGCTGGTACGCCAGTACTTCTACCGGCTGGGGCTGGACCCGGCCCTGTCGGTCATGAACGAGCACGAAGCCCTGCTGCTGCGCCGCGAGGTGCTCGACGACCTGCTGACCGAACGGTTCGATGAGGAAGCGGACGGCCCCTTTTACGCCCTGCTGGAGCACTTCGCTGACGGCGGCGACGGCGAAGGGCTGAAGGAACTGATTCTGACTGTTTATGACTATGTGCAGAGCCTGCCGTGGCCCAAGCAGTGGCTGGATGCGGCGGTGGCCCGCTTCGAAGTGCCGCCCGATACGCCCATTTCCGCCCTGCCCTGGTGGGAGCCGCTGCGGCGCCACTGCACCCTGGAACTGACCCGGGCGGCCACGGCCCTGGCCGAGGCCGGCCGTCTGTGCCGCCGCCCCGGCGGGCCTGCCGCCTATGGCGACGTGCTGGCGCGGGACCTGGAACGGGTAGAGGCTGCCCGGCAGGCCAGCGGCGACTGGGACGAACTGGCGGCAGCCGTCACCGCTGCGACCGGCTTTGACCGCCTGCCGCCCCTGCGCAAGGGCAACGCCGATGAAGCCCTGCAGGAGCAGGCCAAGGCCCTGCGCGACCAGGCCCGCAAGGCGGTCAAGGCCCTGCAGGAAACCTATTTTGACCGCCCGGCCGCCGCCTGGGTGGCCGACCTGCCGGCCATGGCCCCCCACCTGCGCACCCTGGCTGACCTGGTGCTGCAGTTCGATGCCGCCTTCCGCACCGCCAAGGTCCAGCAGGGCGCCGTCGACTTCAACGACCTGGAGCGTTACTGCCTGCAAGTCCTGCTCGACCCAGAGGCACCGGCGGGCGAACTGCTCCCGTCCGATGTGGCCCGGGAACTGCGCGGGCGCTACGCCGAGATCCTGGTGGACGAATACCAGGACATTAACGCTGTGCAGGATGCGATTCTCACCCTGGTGGCCCGCGACGGGCAGGACGGCCCGGCCAACCGGTTCATGGTCGGCGACGTGAAGCAGAGTATTTATCGGTTCCGCCACGCCGACCCGTCGCTGTTCCTGGCCAAGTACCAGACCTACCGGAACTGGCAGCCGGCCGGGGACGAGGCCAACGCCGCCACCGGCGCCCGCATTGTGCTCGGGGCCAACTTCCGCAGTCGGGCCGGAGTGGTGGACGCCGTCAACTTTGTCTTCCGGCAGATCCTCACCGCCGGCGTGGGCGAACTGGACTACGACGCCGCCGCCGAACTGGTCTGCCGGGCCGCCTACCCGCCGGAGCCGGGCGCCCCGGCCGCCGCCGACACACCGGCCGGTCCGCCGGTGGAGGTGCACCTGCTGGACCGCGACTTTGACTTTACGGCGGCACCGGCGCCGGACGATGAGGACGAAGCTGCCGCCGAGGCCACCGCCGCCGGCGCCGCCGCCGCGGAACTGGCCGAACTGTCCGCCCTGGAGCGGGAAGCCCGGCTGGTGGCGCAGCGCATCCGTACCCTGGTGGACGGTACCGACACCCAGCCGCCGCTCCTGGTCTGGGATCGGGAAGCGGGCGAGTACCGGCCGGTGCGCTACCGGGACATGGTCATCCTGCTGCGGGCCACCAGCGGGCGGGCCAACCTCTTCCTGGAGGCCCTGGGCCGGGCCGGGGTTCCGGCCTACGCTCAGCTCAGCACCGGCTACTTCGCCGCCACCGAGGTGGAGGTCATCCTCAGCCTGCTTCAGATCATGGACAACCCCGGCCAGGACATCCCGCTGGCAGCGGTGCTGCGCTCCCCCATCGTCGGGCTGAGCAGCGCCGACCTGGCCCGGATACGGCTGGCCGCCCCCGGCGGCAGCTTTTACGAAGCCGTGATCGCCGCCGGGCGGGGGCAGGACCGGCCCGACCTGGCGGCGGTGCTGAGCCGGTTTCTGCAGGCCCTCGAACAGTGGCGCACGGCGGCCCGGCGCAAGCCCCTGAGCGAGGTGCTCTGGCAAATCTACGGCGAAACCGGCTACCTGCGCTATGTCGGGGGGATGCCCGGCGGCGCGCAGCGCCACGCGAACCTGATTGCCCTGTACGACCGGGCCCGCCAGTTCGACCAGTTCGCCCGGCAGGGGCTGTTCCGGTTCCTGCGCTTCATCGAACGGCTGCAGGAGGGTGAAGCCGACCTGGGCACTGCCCCGGCTCTGGGCGAGGGTGAAGACGTCGTCCGCATCCTCAGCATTCACCGCAGCAAGGGCCTGGAGTTCCCGGTCGTCTTTGTGGCCGACCTGGGCAAATCCTTCGGCCGCCAGGACCAGCAGGGCGACCTGCTGCTGCAGCGCCGGCTCGGGCTCGGCCCGCGCCGGCTCGACCCGGAACAGCGGGCCAAGTGGCCGACCCTGGCCTTCCACGCGGTGCGCCAGGCGATCCGGCTGGAAGCCCTGGCCGAAGAAATGCGGATCCTCTACGTGGCCCTGACCCGGGCCCGGGAGCGCCTGATCCTGGTCGGGTCGTGCCGCGACCTGGAGGCGCGCTGCCGCAGTTGGGGGGCGGCGGCGGCGCACCGGGGCTGGCCGCTGCCGGAAGCGACCCTGGCGGCCGCCGAATCCTACCTGGACTGGCTGGGGCCGGCCCTGGCCCGCCACGCCGCCGCCGCACCGCTCCAGGCGGCCGCCGGGGTGGGGGAGCCCGCCGACCCGCAGGTGGCCGCCGACCCCTCCCGCTGGGAGCTATACCTGTGGGATGCCGCTGCCCAGCTCGGCCTGCCGGCGGCGGAAGCGGCGGCAACGGCGGAGGAGCAGCCGGACTGGGAACGTATCGGAGCCCTGGCGCCGCTGGACCGGCCCATCGCCTCTGACGTGCCCGACCAACTGGCCCGGATCTTCGCCTGGCGCTACCCGTTTGCGCCGGTGGTCCACCGCTTTGCCAAGCTGTCGGTCACCGAACTCAAGGGCCACTTCGATCCCAACGCCGAGCAGCCCCTGCCCAACAGCGCCAAACCCCAGACCGTTGGCCAGATCGACCGGCGGCCCCGCTTTCTGCAGACCACTCGCCGTACCCTGACCCCGGCAGAATTCGGCACCCTCATGCACCTGGTGCTGCAGCACCTGGACCTGGCCCGGCCGCTGGACCCGGCCGGGGTGGCCAATCAGGTGGGGGAACTGGTGCAGCGGGAACTGCTGCTGCCCGGCCAGGCCGAGGCGGTGGATACCGCCGCCATCGCCGCCTTCTTCGCCTCGCCCCTGGGGCAGCGCATTTGCGCCCGCCCGGAGCAGGTGCGGCGCGAGGTCTCCTTCACCCTTGGGCTGCCCGCTGCTGAAGTGTATCCCGACCTGCCGCCGGAGGTGGCTGCCGGGGAGACCATTGTGGTGCAGGGCATGATCGACCTGCTGCTGGAAGAAGCCGACGCCTTCCTGCTGGTGGATTACAAGACCGACCGCCGCGAACCGGAACAGGCGGCCACTGCCTATCGGGAGCAGGTCACCCTCTACCGCCGGGCGGTGCAGGAGATTTTGGGCAAACCGGTGCGGGAAGCCTACCTGCACTTCCTGACCAGCAACCAGTCGGTGGCGGTGCCGGCATCCGTGGCGGACAGTTGACAAGCGTTCGAAGGCCGACTGCCGGCACGTCCGACCCCACGGCCGTGCTGCCAGCCCGGCACGGCACCGCCGGCGCCGGGATTTCCAGCGTCTCACGGCGAACGTCAGTTTCGTGAAGGGCGAACCCACAGAGGCAAGGCCAAACCCGCCTGACCAGTGTCAGCACCCGCTGATACCCGCCCCTGTATCCCAGCAGGCCGGACATGGGATGAGAAGAACCTGCATGAGGCCAGGAGCACCTTCCACCTCAGCGCTGTTCGGAATATGGACATGTCTGAGGCTGAAGCCGGGAAGGGTTAACTCTCTTCCAGTCGAAGAGATGGCCTGGCTGTTGGATTCGTTACGGAGATGCGTATCAAGACTACCCTGAAAATCCTTGGACTATGAGCCCTTCCGAAAACCCGTCGATCTCCTATGCTCCTGGCCTCCTGTGGCTCCCGATGGACGGGGGCCTTTGCGCGCCCGCTCCTCAGCAGCGCGTTCCCGATACTCCGACGCCATCTCCTCCAGTGCGGTCATCAGGGGCTCCACGCCTTCTAGATCCCGGCGGGGCAGGCGCCCGGGGATCTGTTGGTCAATGACCTTCAGCCTCAGATCCTCGGGATGGATGATGATCAACTCGATCCTCCGTGCTTTGCAGATGAATGCTTTCATCGCATCGCGCCCGACCTGCTTCACCGTCTGCTCGAAGGTGGCTAGATCCGTCCCTTCGTAGTGTTGGGCGCCATTGAACTCAACGGCGACGCCGACGGTCGGGTAGTAACGGTCGAGTTCCATCAACTCTCCGGTGTAGGGATTGAGTAGGAAATCAGGTGAAGCGTTATCCTCGTGGTCATCAAGGGCAACCAGTGCGTTCAGGAATTCGCGCAGCAAGACTTCGCCCTGGTGTTGTGCGCTCCTGAGCCTGCGCCTGAGGCTGGAGATACGAGCCCTTAGCTGGGTCGAGACCGGGTTGCGGAGCATGAAGCAGAGGGGGCTCTTGCGATTCGCCTGGGTGATCGTGAGCCACCCGGTCGCGACCAATTCGGCGACTGCTCGCCTGAGGGCGTCATCGCTGCTTCCAGTGCGGTGGGACAGGGCCGCACAGGTAAAGCTGCCGCCCTGGTTTTCGAAATTCGGGACGCCCTGAAGTTGTCCGTAAAGCAGTCGAGCGCTGGCGGACATGTCCGCGTTGGTGAGGAGTGCCAGAGGGATGGCCGCGCACGATCGATGGGGTCTTGCGTAGCAGGGCGCCAGAGGCGCCTGGACGAGCCTGGCGCGTGCCGCCGCAATGGTCTTGGGATCCAGGCCGCTCAACTTGCGCAGGCGGATGTCGGTTGGTAAGGACGGGTTGCCCGACGACTGGCCCAGCAATAACCAGATCAGTCGGGTATTGGCGCTGTGGGTCGTGTCGTTCAGGACGGAGAAGGGGACCCGTAGTGTCTGGGTGTTCACACTGGCACCTCAATTGCGGGTTTCTGTAATCTGTTCGACCTCCCATATGGAAATTCCTGGGTTCCCCATTCTTTTCCCAGACTGTTGCTCGGGCCGCACGGAAATCGCAGGCGAACCATGTGGGTGAGGGGGATGTTCGGCCCAAGAATTCGATGTTTTCGGTTGCAGAGGGGGCGTTCTAGCCGGGATAGAGCGAAAATCGGAGGTTCATTGACCGGATCGGCCCCGATTTCCAGCGATTCACCGCTGAGTTTCGCTTGTGCCCAGAGACCGGTCTGGAAATTGGAGGGGAATCGCGGCAGGGCGGCGACTTGGCACCCATGCGAAAATGGTCATGGCGCCATCAACCGCCTGCCAGGATTAGAATGAAACGAGCAACAATACTATCCACAGGGAATGCCTCACCAAACCGGAACTGTTTCATGACATTGCCCCCCCTGAGGCACGTCCGATCGGAGATGGCTTTCAGAACGTCACACCGGAGGAGGGGGCACCTCTTTGATTGGATGCCCCCTCCTATTCTGATGTAGCATTGGTAAGACCGTGCAGGCACTGCAAAGTCACCCCACCCGGAGGATTCACGTGATCGGCCGCAGAACTCCGGGTAAGATAGTCTTTAGATCCGGAGGGGGAGTGCAGCGTTGTGATTACGGCGATCCTTTATACATCTACCGGCTGCGAATACTGCGCCAAGATCAAGCAATTTTTGAAGGAACGGAACGTCGCCTACGAAGAGCGGGACATTCTGGTCGAGCCGGCCTGGCTGGACGAGTTGGCCAAGGCGGGCATCTTCGGTGTGCCTGCCCTGTACCTGGGCAACGAGGCCATCGTGGGCTACCGGCCGAGCAAGATGGCCGCCGTCCTGGAAAAGCTCCAGGCCAAGCAGGCCCAGGCCCTCGCCGCCCCGGCGCCTGAGGCCGCCCCGGCGCCTGAGGCCGCCCCGGCGCCTGAGGCCGCCCCGGCGCCTGAGGCCGGCCCGGCACCGGCCCAGTCCGAGGCGGAGCCTGCAGCCGAGGACCCCATTTTCGTCCGCGACGCCGACCGGGAGCAGACCTGGGACGTGATCATCATCGGCGGCGGCCCGGCCGGCGCCAGCGCAGCCCTGTACGCCGCCCGCGGCGGCCACCGGGTGCTGGTGGTCGACAAGGCGCCGGCGGCCGGCTCGCTGGCCATCGCCAGGGAAGTGGAAAACTACCCCGGCATCTCCGGCGTCACCGGTGCCGAACTGCTCAGGAGCATGCAGGCCCATGCCAGGGAGTTCGGTGCCGTCTTCCTTCAGGCGGCCGTGCTGAGGGCCCGGCTGCGGGGCGAAACGAAGGAAATTGAGACTGGTCTGGGCACCTTCAGGAGCCGAGCTGTCATCGTGGCCACCGGCGCCCGCGCCCGCAAGGGCAAGATCCCCGGCGAGCAGGAGCTGGAAGGCCGCGGCGTCAGCTATTGTGCGATCTGCGACGGCGCCTTCACCAGGGGCAAGGAGATCGTCGTCTACGGCGACAACGCCGAGGCGTTGGAGGAGATCGCCCTGCTCAGCACCTTTGCCGCCAAGATCCGCCTGCTGATTCCCGGCGAACGGGTCCAGGGCGCCGAGGGTGAGGTCTCCCTGCCCGAGAACGTCACCCTCTTCCCCAGGCACAAGATCAAGCAGATCCTTTCCGGCGAAAACGGCGCCCTGAGGGGCATCCGTGTCAGCACCCCCGACGGGGAGCAGGAGTGGGAAGTGGGCGGCCTCTTTCTGTACGCGGGTGGCGCCTCACCCGCCACTTCCTTCCTGGGCGACGAGGTCCCCCTGGACGCCGAGGGTTACCTGGTGGTCGATGAAGCCCTGGCCACACCGGTGGAGGGCGTCTTCGCCGCCGGCGATGCCCGCAAGACCCTGGTCAAGCAGGCCGTACTGTCGGCGGCCGACGGCGCCCTGGCCGCGATCAACGCCGATCGGTTCCTCCGGGGCCGTGGGAAGCTGTCGGCCCAGTACTGAGGTCACTGGATATACCCCGCGTCCGCCGGGTGGGGAGTCAAGGCTGCTGGATGGAAGTCAGGCAACCACTCCCGGTGCCGAAACTCGGCAACCACAGGGATATTCGGTCCCATGCCGTCCCGCAACTGTCCAAGGTAGGCCTGGTTGTCCGGGCGATTGCGGAAGCTGTTCGGAAACTGGGCCAGAACGCTGGCCAGACGCCCCTCTGCCACGAGGGGTTTCAGGGCCGCCACAAACTCGGGGAAAAGGTCGGCATCCCGCTGGTGTGTCAGGCCTTGAAACGCTTTGATGAAGAAGCGAAACCCTGAGGGCGTCTTTTCGGCCATCTTGGCCAGCATGAAGCGGTTGGGCATGCGGTAAAACGTCGTGTTCACTTCAGTGGACGGGAAGTGCTGGGCATAGAAGCCCAGCATTTCTTTGTCGGGCAGTTTCTCCGGGTAGAAGACGCCCTTCCAGTCCTTGTAGCTGTTTCCGGCCGTACCAATCAGGATCACAGGGATTCACCCGGGTGTAGCATGCCAAAGAACCGGCGGGCTTACACCGCCGGCAGAATGGCCGTTGCCAGAATGCGGGAGCCAGCCTTCATTCGTTGAACCCGGCCCTCGACGGTCACTTTGGCCGGATCGGTCGCCAGGAGGTCTCGGGCATAGACCTCGGGGGGAACCAGGATTGGAACCTGTTCACAGCCGACCTGCAGGAGCATGCTGAGCCCGACCTGTTCCCTTACCGGTCGGCGTTGACAGGTAATCACTGCTCCGGCAACCCGAATCTCTCTCCCGTCTGGCAGATGATCCAACCTTGGCACAGGGGAGTCCCATTCCCCTTTGCACCGGGCGGGCGGAAACTCCACGGAACCCTCCTCAGAGTCCAGCCCGAGATCAAAGTGGCTCAACTGGCCTGGAGTACGCCGGGAGACCTGTCTCCGGCTGAATTCCCGCCAGTCGGGTGCCTCGTTCGTATAGGGGAGTCCTCTCCCCGAGGATGGGTTCCAGGGAGGGGTGCAGATACCGCACCTTTTCCCGCCCCTGCCGCCGGTCACAAAACGTCGCAATGGCTCCTGACTGAGACGGACCCTTTGCAGCCGTTTCCAGCAGGGAGCGCGGCGGCTCCCTGGCTGCGTTCAGGTACCGGAACTCCGGCAGGGTTCTGACCGCGTCCCTGATGCTCCCATCCTGCGGCAAGGCCCCTGCCACCACGTCCACAAGCTCCCTGGGCGTTCCCAGCCTCCGGCCGGCCTCCCGAACGGCCCGGTCCAGGCGGTCGTAGGGGACGTCTTCCCTGAATCGCTGCTCCAGGCCCCGGCGAGCCAGTTCCCGAATGTCGCCGGGAACCTGCGGAAGACGGGGTGCCGAAGCCGGGAATGAGTCGGCACAGGCAAGCTCAACCTCGCAGGCCGTCCGGAGGGCCTCAGGGCACCACTTAAATATGTCCGATAGCCGGTCAGGGGAAAGGGGGACCTCACCGGTATCAACCGCGATCACCGGGAGCCCGGCTGCCAAGAGTTCCTGGTTTCGAGACTTCGGCGCCCTGGCATCCAGCATCACGTACGTGGGAAAGCCGCCGGGATGCAGCCGGGCCTGTGCAGGATCTGACACAAAGGTCACGAGCCCGGAGGTAGCGAGACCGGGCCATTCAGTCCAGAGGGCCAGTGCCCCGGGGAATGCTACAGGCCGCCTGCCCTGGGTCCGAACATGCGTAACCAGCCGGCAGAGGGAACGGTATCCTTCGGCTGAGATGGCGATAAGGAAGAAACTCCCCCCGCCTGCGGTCAAGGAGCAGCCGATGATCGGCTTGATCCCTTTCTCACGGCACGCGCGCACAAATGTGGGCACGCCATACAGGGCACCCCGATCTGCCAGTACAATCGCCTTGAGCCCCTTCTGTGTGGCCTGGGCCACAAGGGTTTCCACAGGCAGGGTATCTTCTTGCAGGGAAAACCACGACCTCCCGATGTACAGGCCACCCACCTCCCTGCAAACGTATGTTCGAACAGTGACCAAGTGTAGACGCCTGGCCATGCTGCTGCAAGCTCTATAAAATGGCAGGGGACGGGGCTGGCGTCCGTTCCCCCGCTCTGCCATTTCGGTTACGATGAAATATTCCATACCCAGAAAAGTGAAGATAGAGCATATTTCCCATGATGGCATAAGATGAACGGAATCCCTGATTTATGCCTGCTTCCATTTGGAGGCGACTGATCATGAGCGAGCGTGAACGGGGGGAGAGGCGCTGCCGGGGTGTCAACCCCGCCGACCCGACCAGCATCCCCAAATATGTGGATCCGCTGCCGATCCCGCGGGTCATCCGGCCACGCTGCAGCGAGGATGGGGTTCCCCGCTTCCGGGTGAAAATGCTCCAGGTGCGCCGGCGGCTGCATCGCTGCTTCCCGAAGACGAAGGTCTGGGGATACAACGGCGAGTATCCCGGACCCACCTTCGATGTCCGCAGCAACGAACCCATCGTAGTCGAGTATCTGAACCGGCTGCCGAAAAAGCACTTCCTGCCCATCGACCACACGTTGCACGGTGCCATGGACACGCCACAGGTGCGGACAGTGGTCCACCTGCACGGCGGCCACCAGCCGGCGGTATTCGACGGCCATCCGGAAGCCTGGTTTACCCCCTTTGAACGGCAGGTCGGGCCCTTCTATGAAACGAACGTCTACCGTTACCCCAACCTGCAGCAGGCGGCAACGCTCTGGTACCACGACCACGCCCTGGGGATCACCAGGCTGAATGTCTACGCCGGGCTGGCCGGATTCTACCTGCTGCGGGACGCAGTGGAAGATCAGTTGAAACTGCCCCATGGACCGTACGAGGTGCCGCTGGTCATCCAGGACCGCTCCTTCAACGAAGACGGCTCCCTGTTCTACCCGGCTCCGTGCGTCAACGGCGTCTGTCCCTCGGTGCTGCCAGGGATCCTCTTCAACACCATCCTGGTCAACGGCAAGGTCTGGCCCTTCCTGAAGGTTGAGCCGCGCCGGTACCGGTTGCGCCTCCTGAACGGCTCGAACACCCGGCGGTATGAACTGAGGCTTTCCAACAGTCAACCTTTCATTCAGATCGGCACCGACGGCGGCTTTGTGGAGCGGCCGGCAGCCCAGATGCGGCTGGTCCTCTTCCCCGCCGAGCGGGCCGACGTGATCGTGGATTTCACCGGCCTGGAAGGACAGACCATCACGCTGGTGAACACCGCTCCCGATGCCGAGCCGAACACGACCGGCCAGGTCATGCAGTTCCGGGTGGAGCTGCCCCTGCACGGACGGGACGAGACCCAGATCCCCGTCCAGATCCCGGGTTTTGAGTTCCTCTCCACCCTGAATGCCCTCAATCAGCGGGGGATTACCCTGAGTGAGCGGCCAGATGCGTTTGGCCGGCCCATGCTGCTGCTGGAGGGCGTCCGTTGGGAAGACCCCATCAGTGTCACCCCAAGGCTGGGCACCACCGAGGTCTGGGAACTGATTAACGTGGAGGGTGCCCCGCACCCGATCCATGTCCACCTGGTGCAGTTCCAGATCGTGAACCGGCAGGCGTTCGATGTGAGCGAGTATTTCCAGACCGGTAAGCTCATCTTCACCGCCGATCCCATCGACCCGTTGTCCGACGAGCAGGGCTGGAAGGACACCGTCCGCACCCCGCCTGGCTTTGTGACGCGTATCGTCATGCGCTTTGCGGATTTCCCCGGGCAGTTCCCGTTCCATTGCCATATCCTCGAACACGAAGATCATGACATGATGCGGCCGTTCGAGGTGGTGGCGCCGGAACCGGACATCGGCTCCCCGCCCGGGCCGCCGCCCACGCCCCCGCCCGGATCCGGGCCTTTCCCCCCTGATCACGGCAGCACAGGCAGTATGGGTGGCATGTCATAACCGCACGGGCGCCCTCCGCGGAGGGCGCCCGTCTGGCCGCGAATCTGCCATCTTTTAGAAGGACTAGACCTTTAGCGGAGTGAACTATAAAGGGAATTCACTACCGCAGTACCAGGAGGAGAGATTGCCAGCGTGATGCGTAGCGTTCTGACACTGGTGTTTGCAGCCACGCTCTGTTTCCTGGTCTCCGGCGTGGCACTCGCCTACGAGTCCACGGCCCGCGGTCCCCAGGGGGAAATCTCCTTCAGCCGGCCCACCTTCAGCAAGCAGGTGCAGCTCGGCCCGGGTGAGACAATCGAGCGGACCGAGGTCCGCCTCAACGGTACCTTGATTCGCATCGCCCCCGATGCCACCGGCACCCTCCGCTATACCCCGGAGCAGCCGCTGGCGCCCGGCGACTACACGCTTAAAATGGGCATTCAGGTCTCCGGCTCAGGGCTTGACACCTCAACCTTCACCTTCAGCGTCCGGCCCGGGGCGGTCGACAGCATCCCCGCGCCCGGCCCCGAGTCCCTGCGGGCCCTCGCCTACACCAACGCGCTGCGCAAGGCGGCAGGGCTTTCCCCGCTCACCTACAGCGCCGAACTGGGCCAGGCCAGTGCCAACCACGCCCGGTACCTGTCTGCGAACGGCGACTCGGGCCACTTCGAGGAGGCGGGCCACCCGCACTTCAGCGGCGCCGACCTGGAGGCCCGGACCCGCTATTACGGCTACTCCGACCGGGCCGCCGAGGTCATTGCCTACCGCGGCCATGCCGAAGAAGCCATCGACGACTGGATGGCCACCATCTACCACCGTATTCCTTTCATGGATGCGGCCTACACCGAACTCGGCTACGGCGCGGCAGGCCTGGGCAGCCGGGCCAACGTGCTGGTAACGGGCGGCCGGTCCTACACCCGGTCCGAAGCGGTGGCGTGGCCCTACCCGGGGCAGACCGGCGTGCCCACCCAGTGGTCCGGCCTGGAACACCCGGACCCGCTGCGGCTCTACCCCGGCACCAGCGGCCCGCTGGGCTATACCATCTCACTTTCCTTCGACTACACCACCCAGTCGCTGTCGCTCAGCGAGGCCAGTCTGTCGGATGCGGCCGGGCAGGCAGTGCCGGTGATGCGCTTCGCGCCGGACAACGACCCCGAACTGCAGGAAATGGTCGCCATCATCCCCTACAAGCCCCTGGCGCCCAACACCACCTACACCGTCCGCCTGGCCGGCCGCCGCAACGGCAGCCCCTGGCGCAAGGAATGGTCCTTCACCACCGGCGCGGCCTACCTGACCATGACCCGCGCCAGCGGGAACACCGTGGAAGGCGACGGTTTCACCCCCGGCACCCAGGTGTTCCTGGCCGGCCTGCCGGTGCGCAACCTGCAGGTAACGGCCACCCGCTTCAGCTTCACGCCCCCGGCTGGCTACAGCGGGGAACCGACCGACCTGCTGGTGGTCACTCCGGAAGGGCAGCAACTGGTCTGGCCGCGGTTCAGCACCGATGCGGCGGCTGGCACCGATTTCACGGCGAGCACCCATACCCTGACCGCCGGCGGGCAGGCACACACAGTGGCAGCACTGGCGGGGCCTGACGGGCGCAAGCTCCTGCCGGAGACGGCACTGGCCCAACTGGGGCTGACCGCCGTCACCATCCCGGATATCGACCGGATTTACATCAGCGGCGGCGCCGTCAGCGGCGACTTGGCGATTGACAGTGCCATTGCCTACGTGGCCGGGCGCCGCTACAGCCTGCCGCTGCCGGCCCAGCAGCTCAAGGGAGTCAACTACCTCCCGGCCGCCTTTGTCGAATCGCTTCTGGCCGGAACGGCCACGGGCGAACTGACCGCCATCGCCGGCTACACCGTCGAGGACGTGACCTACACCGCACCGGCACCGACCACCCCCGCACCCGACGATGGGGCGCAGGGCGGAGGTGGCGGCGGCACCCCCGCCGGCCCCACGCCAGGCGCCCCGACCGACATCTCCACTGTACCGGGCTATATTCTGCTGAACTCGGCCGACGGCAAGACCTTCACCCACACCCTGCACGGTGTCACCCTGACGTGGCAGTACGAAAAGGAAGACTACGAAGGGAATCGCTATCTGCGCTACTACACCGTGACGGCCCGGGTGGGTGACAAGCTGCTGGCCACTTTCCCCGACGTGCTCGATGTCATGGCCGACTACGACCTCACCGACCTCGGGGCAGCCCGGGCGTTTGCGACCAGGTGGTACCAGGAGCAGTACAAGGTCGATTTGAAGACCCAACTGTTCAAAGACATCCGCGACTTCGCCTGGCGGATCAAGGCGATCCGCAGCGCCCCGGGCCTGAACCCCACGGTGGCGGCAGCGTTCACCGATATCGGCTCGTTCCCCTGGGCCGAGGGGCCGATCCTGCTGGCCCAGAAACTGGGGCTGCTCAAGGGCCGGACCGAGACCACTTTCGACCCCTCAGCCCAGATCTCGCAGCCCGAGGCGCTGGCGCTGATGGTCCGCCTGCTGGGCGCCGAGGCCGAGGCCAAAACCGCCGCCGGCCGGGCCGGACCGCTGCCAGAGGGGCTGCCGGCCTGGGCGGCCGGGTACTACCGGGTGGCGGTTGACCGGGGCGTGCTCACGCACGAAGACGACTTCCAACCCACCCGGCCGGCCGACCGCGGCACCGTTACCACCTGGATCACCCGAGCCATCGGGTCCAAACACCAGGGCGGGGCAGGTGACTCGGGCTTTGCCGACATCGCCCAGTTCAATCACACTGAACTGCGCGCCATCCGCTACGCCGCCGACCTTGGCATCGTCAGCGGCTATGCCGACGGGACCTTCCGGCCCCGTAACCCGGTCACCCGCGCCGAAATGAGCATTCTGCTGGTCCGGTCCCTGCGCTATGTGGACACGGTGCCGGGCAGCATCGCCGGCATCGTCCATGCTAACCAGGACGGCCTTGTGGTCACCAAGCGGATTCCCGCCGACAACGAGCAGGGCGTCGTCTTCCGGGATACGCCGCTCAAGGTGGCGGCCGGCGCTCTGGTCCACGCAGACGGCAAGCGGGGCACCCTGGCGCAACTGGCCGATGGCCACGATATTCATGCCGTACTGAACGCACAGGGCGAGGCGGCCATCATCGTCGCCAGCCGGAACTGGTACACCAACAAGAGCGCCGAACCGTATAACTCGCCTGGCCAGCGGGCGCTGCAGGCGGCCGCCACGGTCCAACTGACGGCGGTGACGGGTAAGCCCCTGGATCTTTCCGCCTACGGCGGGCCGGCGGTGACCTTCACCGCGGCGAGTATCAGCGCCGCCACCGGCACCGCCCGCCTGGCCTGGACCCTGAGTCCGGAGGACTGGTACCCGTATCCGGGCTGGTATCCCACCTAAATTGATAACAAGAGCGAGTCCTTCCCCATGGACAGCGAACCGGACGGGGTCACCTACACCGTCCCGGCCTGGACCCACACCGCCGAAGGCTGGGCCGGCCGGCTGCCCCAGTACGTGATCTTTGAGTTCTACACCGAGCAGGACGATCGGGTCATCGTCCGGGTCAACCTGCAGAAGCAGTGAGGATATGTTGATAGGAGCGACGGTATAAATCACGACGCCTTCCGTTGGGTCGGCGAGGAGACGTCTGCGGCTTCCCCCAGTCCCCTTGCACGTGTGGCTGTGAATAGCTCTAGAAGGTGGGCCCCGTCTCGAAGACGGGGCCCACTCTTTTGGAGTGGGCACTGCGTACCGTCAGATTTTCCCTGGGTATTCGTGAGGGGTAATGGAAAAAACTGACGTTACTGGCTGGCAGAGGCGCAAAACTATACCCCTTGGGGTAGTCAGGTGCGTCACGGCCGCCCCAAAACTGCCCCAAACCGGTCCCTGGGAGTCGTGTTGGGGGAGTTCCGTCACTTTTTCCACGGTGCGGCGTCGCGCCAGGGTAGAAAAACTGACGAAAGGCCCTCTGGGGCGGGATTTCGAGTCCTACACTCCTCACTGGGCACCGGTGATCGGCCGGCCGATAACTCTACACAAATTCAGCGGAAGCCGCATCGACCTGTGCGATCACTTCAGGGGACAGCCGGACCGCACAGGGATTTGACCAGGCCGGACAAGGCTTCCCGGCTGCCGACCAGTGCCAGACGCGAGAAAGGAGCCCGGTGCATCAGCACCGGGCTCCTGACCATCTCGAATTACTCGAATTAGAAACGACGACCGCGGTTGCCGCCCTGGGGGCGATCTTCGCGGGGCTTAGCTTCGTTAACGGTCAGCGGGCGGCCATCCCAATCAGAGCCGTTCAGGGCGTCGATGATGCCCTGAGCGGAATCGGCGGGGACTTCCACAAAACCGAAACCACGGGAACGGCCGGTTTCACGGTCGGTGGCGATCCGGGCCGAAATCACCTCGGCATGCTGGCTGACAGCCCTCTCCAGATCCTGATTCGTAGCAGACCAGGGGAGATTGCCGAAGTAAAGGGTCTTAGTCAAGTTCTTCGTGCTCCTTCAATCCAAATGATGTTCGCTTCCACGCGCACGAAGTTCTTACTCTGTAACCAGAGAGACCCGATGCAGGTTTGACGACGACCTTAGTATAAGCCCGATCGTGCGCCAATGCAAGGATTTCTTGGTTTGTTCGCCATACATACGGCGTTTTCGATGGGATCGCAGCGCCGCGCTCGAACGGGGCCGGCCTGTGCGGCTGTGTCGCCCTGGTCAGCGGCCGGTCGGCCGCGAAGAAAGTCGGCGAGCGGTGGCGTTGGACCAAAATTTACCGAAGCTTGATCGGCCCATACCGCCGTGCCACAATACTTGCAGAAGCGGGGCGTCCGCAAGGCAAGCGGCGGGGCCAGAACACAGACCGGGTGCCGGATGCCGGGAACGGCCTTTGGCACCTTTTCAGCCACCGCTACATATGCCGTAGGTGACCGGTGACCCGGCGCCACCGGCGGACCCCAGCCGGCGAATGACACCAGGCCCATGGTTGTCGCCCATTCATCGTGAATTTCTATGCCCGTTGTTTGCTGTACCTTCGAACTAATTTGCGTATAAAACGTATTAGTAGAGGGAAACCCTACACGCTGACATTGCTCTGCGATGGGAGGCGGTGGCATGACCCTGCAGAATGAGGAGCGCGGGACTGCGGCGGCCAAAGTGGAGTGGGATCAGCCTCAGAATCCTCGGCCCAGAGAGGCATACATTCGCGATACTACCCTTTATCTTTCCGCCCCGCTGCTGGAATGGATGGAACTGGTCTGGGGCGGACCGGTGAACTTTGTCAAGTCCCGCACCGATGAGGCGACCGGCGAGGTCTGTCTGGCCCCGGCCCGGCAGGGGGAAGCCGGAGCCACCCCGCTGAGATCCACCGGGATCCGGGGCACCGCCGGGATCGCCTTCTGGCGGCCACTGCGGAAACTGAGCATCAAGCTGCCGCCGGACCGGCTGTTCCACCTGGCCCCACGGCTGGAGATCCTGGAAGAGAACTTACCGGTGTTTGTACTGAGCATGAACGGCCGGATCAGCGTGCCCGCCGATGTCATTGAAAAGACACTGGCGGGCGCAACTACCCCGTCGCGGCGTTGAGGAGTCCGACTCCGGGCGCGGGTATACTGAGGCGGGGGCATTCAGCCCCCGCCGTTTGTTCTGCGCCCACCTGCTTGAAGCTGACAAGGATGTTCAGGCTAATGGTCGAAGTATGCAGGAAGTCACGAAGCCCGCATCACTGGGGGAGGCTGGGTATGGAAGCTCGTTCGGGCCTGCTGGAGATTCGGTTGAAAAACTATAAGAGCGCGGCCGGGGCAGTGCTGCCGTTACGGCCGCTCACGATTCTGGTGGGGCCGAATGGGGCAGGCAAGAGCAATATCCTCGATGCCCTGCGTCTGCTGTCCGACGCCATGCGCCTGCAACTTCGAGGAGCCTTGGAGGCGCATGGTGGTCTGGAGGCGGTTCGCCGGCGTGTGCCAGGAGCCCGGCGTCATCCCCGGTTTGGGGTCGCTGTGCAGATCCAGTTGAAGCGGCCCAGTCAGATTGTGCAGTTTGATTATGGATTTGAAGTGAAGGCGGTAGCAAACCACGGGTATGCGGTGAGTCGCGAACGCCTTGTCAGCCGGAAGCTGCATCCCAATAGCGAATTGTTCTGGTTTGATCGGACGGAGGCAGGTGTTCGATCGAATTATGTGACGCCAAAGGGAATTTCGTCCTTGCTGGAGCACGTTGACCCGTCCTATTTGGCACTGCCTATTTTTTCGGGCATATTACCACTATTACCCATAGCTAGAGATGCACTGACTTCTATGAGGACATATTCCATCTCGCCCCGGGTCATTGGCGATTTGCACGCCCCCGAGCCTGGCCGTGAACTGGCCAGCGACGGCCGAAACATTGCCAGCGTGATCCAGGATCTGCAGCGCACACGGCCAGAGGATCATCAGCGGCTCTGTGAGCTGCTCGAAGCCGTGGTTCCCGGGACCCGCGAGGTCACAGCGGTTCGGTACGGGGCCAAGCTTGGGCTGCATTTCAAGCAGCGGGTGGGGGCAGACGGCAAGACGCTCATCCTGGATGCATCCTCCATGTCCGACGGGACCCTGCGGACACTGGGCATACTGGCGGCCGTCTTTCAGACCTCGCGTCCGTTGCTGATCGCCGTTGAAGAGCCGGAATCAACCATCCATCCCGGTGCCCTGGGGACACTGATGGACATTCTCCGCGTGGGCGAAAACCGGTCCCAGGTTCTGATCACCACCCATAGCCCAGACGTACTGGATGCCCCCGATTTGGACCCGGCGGCCATTCAACTGGTACGCTGGCAGGATGGTGTCACCCGCGTGTCGCCCATCGGCCCGGCTTCGGTGGGGGTGCTGCAAGAGAAACTGGCCACTGTGGGCGAACTGCTTCGCTCCAACTACCTGCGCCCGGCCGATGACAATGAACCGGAGGACGTGGACCTGTTCCCGGCCATACCGGGGGTGGCAGAATGAGAAAAATCATCCCCATTGTGGAGGGGCATGGCGAGCTACAAGCGGTGCCGGTGCTTCTGCGCAAGCTGCTGTACGAACACCATAAACTCTACGAGGTAGAGGTCGACAAGCCGATCCGCCGGCACAGGTACGACCTGGCCACGCCGGAGCAATTGGTCCGCTGGGTCAAGGCGGCCCGCCACACTCCCGGCTGCTCGGCCATCGTAGTGATTTTCGACGAGGATGATGACTGCACCAGGGAACTGGCACCACGACTGGTCGAGCATGCCAGGGTAGCCGCTGACGGGCTGCCGGTTTATGTGGTGCTCGCCGTGCGCGAGTATGAGAGCTGGCTTCTGGCCAGTCTGGAATCCTTGAAGGGGCAGGCGGGAATCGTGCCCGATCCCGCCTGCCCAGAGAACGGGCCGGAGTCCGTCCGCGACGCCAAGGGCTGGGTCAGTCGCAACCTGGCCAGTGGGCGTACTTACGCGCCAACGGTCGACCAGGCCAGGCTCACCGCCCACCTGGACCCGGTGCTGGCCTATGCCAACTCCCGGTCTTTCCGCAAGTTGTGGCACGACGTGGCCGATCTGGTGAGCCGGCTGGGTGGTGTACCCGCAGCCATGTGACCGGCCCCCTACGACCCGGCCCCGTGATAGCGCTGCACCCCCCGGCGCCATAGCCACAGCGCCACCGCCGTGCACACTGCCCCGACCATGGGGGTGAGCAGGGCCCACCCCAGCCACTGCGGTTCCCGGCGCAGGAAGTAGGCGGCCGGGTACACCCCGACAAAGGCAAAGGGCAGTACCCAACTGATCAGGAAGCGAATCGGGCGGTTGTAAAAGTCCACCGGGTAGCGGCCGTAGTGGTAATTAATGTTGAAGATCATGGGCTGCAGTTCCGACTTGCTGTCGCTGAAAAAGTTCAGGGTGACAGCACTCATGTACACGCCCAGGTAAACCAGGAAGCTACCGGTCACCCCCAGGAGCAGCAACGGTGCATCCCACCCCTGCCAGGTGACGCCGGCAGCCTTGCCGCAGATCAGCATCAGGGCGCTGCCGCTGACCAGGCCGATCAGCCCTTCCAGGGTGAGCCCTTCCATTAATAACTGAAACATGGAGGGGACCGGCCGGGTCAGGAGTCGGTCCATTTCGCCTTTGACCACATAGAGTTCGCCGAAGTCCCATAGCTTGCCGGAAACCGTGTCAAACAGCGACCAGGGGATCAGGAAGTACCCGTAAATGAACAGGATCTCCGCCCGCGTCCAGCCTTGCAGGGTCGGCACATGGCGGAAGACTACCAGCACCACTGCCAGCAGCACCAGTTGCTCGGCCAGTGTCATCAGCAGCGCGGCCAGCAGGTCGGCCCGGTACTCCAGGCGGCTTTTAGCATACTGGGCGGCATAGGCGCCTAGCAGCGACAGATAATAACGCATGCTCAGCCCCCCTGCACTTCCAGTTTGCGCACGGCCCGGTGCCAGACCAGCCGCAGCACCAGGGCCAGCACGGCAATCCACCCGGTCTGCACGGCCAGGGTACGCAGCAGTTCAGCACTGCTGACGCCGGCGCTGAGAATCCGGCTGGGCAGGTAGGCGATGCCCTGAAAGGGCAGCCACGCCAGCACCTTCTGCACCGATTCAGGATAAAACGTGAGCGGCAGGTACACACCTGAAAGCAAGTCCACCGTGAGCCGCCGCACATGGATCAACCCATCGGCCTTCTGCAAAAAGAAGGCCGACAACCCCACCAGGGCGTTGATCTGGGTGTTGATCAGAAAAGCCAGGCCCAGTGCCGCCAGCCAGCTCGCCCAGGTAAGGGGGGCAGTGGGGAGGGCGACGGGAAAGAGCAGCGAGGCGATCAGCACCCCCGGCAACGACAGGAACACGAGCCGGAAGACCCCCTCGCCGAAGGCCATCGCCACTTTTCCGTTCAGGTACGAATAGGGATGGGTGAAGCGGACCGCCACCGTGCCGTCCTTGACCTCCTGGGCGATTTCCCGGTCGATGTTGTTGTAATAAAAGGCACGGGCCATCCAACTCGCCACCAGGTAGGTGACCATCTCCGTTGCCTGCATGCCGCCCAGGCTGGCCTGGCCGCCGTAGGCTGCTGACCAGAAGAAATAGTAGCCGCTGATATACACCAGGTAGATCAGGATGCCGCTGTAGTAATTCACCCGGTAGGCCAGGCGGGTCAAAAAGCGGATCCGCATCATGTCAACATAGGCGGGGAGCATGCAAATCCCCCTAATCTGTCGCGCCGCTGCCGTACATCGCCCGCACAATCTCCTCGGTGGAGGTTTCCTCCACCCCCAGATCCCGCACCTGCCACCGGGCCAGGAGGGGTTCGAGCAGGGCGGACAGCGGCAGGTGCGGGTCCGGTACCGCGGCGTGCCAGGTCAGTTCATTCTCTGCCCGCAGCCGCAGGGGCAGGTGCCCCAGCGCCGCCTGCAGGTCGGCCCCGGATACCGGGGCGGCAAAGGTCAGGCGCACGTTGCGCTGGCCCGCGTACTGATCCCGCAGGGCCCGCAGCGCACCGTCGTAAAGGATGCGGCCCTTGTCCAGAATCACTACCCGGGGGCACAGGGCCTCGATATCGGCCAGGTCGTGGGTGGTGAGCAGAATCGTGGTGCCGTAACGGCGGTTGATTTTCAGCAGGAACTCCCGGATGCGCAGCTTCACCACCACGTCCAGACCGATGGTAGGCTCGTCCAGGAACAGCAGCTTCGGGTTGTGCAGTAGTGACGCCGCCAGTTCGCAGCGCATACGCTGGCCCAGGCTGAGCTTGCGCACCGGCACGTGCAGCAGGTCGGCCAGGCCCAGCACCTCCACCAGTTCTTCCAGGTGGGGTTTAAAGTCCCGGTCGGGTACCCGGAAAATCTTTTGCAGCAGGCGGAAGGTCTCACGGACGGCAATGTCCCACCAGAGCTGGCTGCGCTGGCCAAATACCACACCGATGGTACGCACAAAGCGCTCCCGCTCGGCATGGGGCACCAGCCCGTTCACCTGCAACTCCCCCGCCGTGGGTACCAGGATACCGGTGAACATCTTGATGGTGGTGGACTTGCCGGCACCGTTGGCGCCGATGTAGCCCACGATTTCCCCCGGCTCCACCCGCAGGTCGATGGCGTCCACCGCCCGCAGGGTGGTCGACTGCCGGTCAAACAGGTCGCGCAACGCCCCGCCCAGGCCGGGGCGGCTCTGGTAGCGGCGAAATTCTTTGGTAAGACCACGGGCATGTATAGCAGCCACGTTTGGAGTGCACCTCTGATCAAAGAGTGACTGAAGCTGTTCCAGAGTATTATTGTAACATAATCCGACGTCGCCTCGCGAAGTCCGGCACGGGAGCCGGCCGAGGCGGAATGAATCTGGCGCCCGGCGGGTAAGATAATGGGTGCAGGGAAGGACGGGGGCTGGGGAAAGGGATCACGGCCGAAAACGGGTAATCCTGGTCCGACTACCCGAACACCCTCTCAAGAAGGGCTCGGGTAATCTCCGTCACGACTGCGACGAGGATGGCTGTGTAAAGTCGTCGGCGGAGCAGCATGATGACTCCACCCCCTGTCGGGTTCGGAGTCCCCCGTCCCCACTGCACCACCATCGTAGCAAACGTACATTCGCCCTGTGTGTCGAAGCGTGTTGTCGAAAAAAGGGTTTTCATCGACACGGCGGCCGGGACCGACAGGTTCCGGCCATATTTGCGTCTACAGAAGGAGTGGCAAATCATAGGTACGAATTACCTGTAGACTGCCAAATCGAGTGAAGGGGTAACGAGTGGTTGAGCGCCTATACATTAGTATGGTTATTGTCCTGGCTGACGGGATCGGGTCCTGGCCGGCTCGTGCTGCTGGTCTTGCTGCTCTGGTATCTGGACCATCGCTACTTTGGCCTGCTGGCCGCCCTGTGGGCGCCGGTGGCACGCTGGCAGCAGGTGGCCGCGCTGCGGCGCGCCATTGAGGTAAACCCGGCGGATGTGCGGTCGATGGTCGAACTGGGCGAGTTGCTCCTGCACGGCGGCCGGCCCCGGGATGCGGCCGGGTATCTGGAGCGGGCCCTGGACCGCGGCGAGAACGGCGCCCGGGCCCTCTATTTGCTGGGTGCGGCCTGGGTGCGGCTGGGGCGGCATGCCGAGGGCCGGGCCCGCCTGGAGGAGGCCCTGGCCAAAGCACCCAGCGTCGCCTTCGGTGACCCGTACCTGTACCTGCTGGAAGAGACCCTGGCCACCGCCGGGCCGCAGTCGCCCCGGGTCGATGAGCTGGTGGCGGCACTCGAACAGTTTGACAGCGTCGAGGTTCTGACCCGTGCCGGCAGGCTGTGCGGCGCCGCCGGACGCCGGGACCTGGCCCGCCGCCTGCTCCGGGACGCCGTGCACAACTACAGTTTCACGCCAAAGCCCCTGCGGCGGCGGCAGCGCCGGTTCATGGCGCGGGCGCGCCTGGGGCTGTGGCAGTACCGCCAGGACTGACCAAAAGCGGCGGCGGGCCGGGTCACGTGGCCCCGTCCGCCGGGCCGGCCGGGGCCAGGGCCCGGAACAGCTCCACATACCGCCGGGCGCCGCGCCGGTTCCGGCAGCCCAGGTGCCAGCCGGCCAGCCGGGCGGTTCCCCGCAGCGGCAACTGGCTGCGGTGCGCGGCAAAGGCGGCGACCTTCGTCCCGAAAACCGCCGTCACCTCCACCGCCAGCGACGGCCGCCGGGTGTGAAACAGCCAGGCCGGTCCCTGCCACAGATCCAGCACCGCCCGGGCCACCGCCAGGTGGTCGGGGTGCCGGTACACCGGGTAGGGATAAACCGGATCAAAGGTCAACAGCAGTTCCGGCTGTTCCCTGGCCACAATCTCGCCCAGGGCCGCCCGCAGACGCGGGTCGGCAGACTGCAGGCCCCGGTCCGGAAAGGCCAGGGGGTACAGGCGGCTGTAGCCCAGCAGGGCGGCAGCCGTCTCCTGCTCCTGCCGGCGCCGGGCCGGGTCGCCGCCGCGCTCCCCGCCGGTGGCCAGTACGGCCGCCACCCGGGCGCCGGCGCGGGCCAGGCGGCACAGGGTTCCGCCACAGAAGTATTCCAGGTCATCCGGGTGGGCCGCCACCGCCAGGGCACGGCGGAGGGGGGGCGGAGTCAGCAGCGGCGGGCAGGGACCGCCCAGCAGCCGCTCCAGCCCCGGCAGGCTGACCAGCGGCAGCGTATACCACAGCCAGTGCATCACATCAGCCGGTAGAGCGGTTCGGCGTAGCGGCAGGGCGCGCCGGCTGCGCACACCTCGGCCCACCAGCGCACCGCCGCCCGGTACCCCTGTTCGGACAGATACTTCATCTGGCTGGAGTGGGTCAGCACGGCGTCCTCCTTGTCGGCCAGTACGGCCCCGATATCCACCAGCACGTTGGGAAGGTGGGTCCCGTAACAGTAGATCCGGCAGCGGCCGAAATAGCGGCGGCTCAGGTCCAGCACCGTCCGGCCCAGGGCCTTGTGGTCCCGGTTGGCCAGGCCGGGAAACAGTTCCTTGGGGTCAAAGACCAGCACCAGTTCCGGGGCCTCCGCGGCCCAGAGCTTGTCCACCGTCGGCTCCAGCCGGGGGTCTTCGGGCAGCCCGAAGTCGGTCAGCCCGCAGAAGCGGACCTGCGCAATCCCCTGGCGCCGGGCGGCTGCCAATTGCTCCGCCTGCCGCACCCCGCCCAGGTCGGCCTGGTTGCCGCGCTTCTCCCCGTTTGTTAGCACTGCGGCGGTGATCTGGCTGCCGGTCTGGGCCAGGCGGCGGATGGTCCCGCCGGCGAAGAACTCCAGGTCGTCGGGATGGGCGGTCAGGGCCAGCACGCGCCAGGGGCGGCTCAGCAGTTCGTGGCCGGCCTGCAGGGCCAGTTCAGGCTGGGCTGCATGCAGCAGGGCGGCGGTCAGCCGGCGCCCGGGACGGCTGCTGGCCACCGCCAGTCCGGCGGTAAACAGGCCGCGCTTCACTTGCAGGGTAAGGTCAAGCATGGGTCAGACCAGCCGGTAGAAGGTTTCAGTATAAAAAGCTGGCGTGCGCCCACGGCTCAGGCGGCCAAAACCCCGCACCGCCCAGTTGGCAAGGGCGTCCGGCCCCACCAGTTGGCTCCGGTGCGAGCGGACGGCGGCGGCCTTTTCCTGCAGCACTTCGGTAATATCCACACTCACGTTGGGTTGCCGGGTCCCATACAGATACACCCGTACCCCTTCAGCAATGCCGGACCGCACCAGTTCCAGTACCGCCGCACCGGCCGCCGCGTGGTCCGGGTTGTTCAGGCCGGGCAGCACACCGCGGGGGTCAAAGGTCAGTACCACCTCGGGGCGGACCTGTTGCCAGACCTCCTGCAGGCGGGGGGCCAGATCGGCGGCGGTCAGCGTCTGGTCCGGCAGGCCTAGCTGAATGATGCGGTCGTAGCCCAAAATGGCGCCGGACTGTGCCTGCTCCTTCTCCCGGATCTGGCCCATGTTGGCCCGGTTGCCCCCGCATTCACCGCGTGTCAATCCCACCACGGTCACCGACCCGCCGGCCTGTCGGATCAGAAAACAGGTGCCGGCACAGAACCACTCCAGATCCACGGGGTGCGGTGAGATAGCCAGCGCCCGGCGGGGGTGCGCCACCAGCTCCAGTCCGGCGTGCAGGGCCACGTCCGGATGGCGGGGGCTGAGGGTACGCCCGGCCAGCCACCAGCCGGCCAGGGCGGCCGCGCCGGCACCGAGCGTCCAGCGATTCAGCAGCCTGGACAAAGGTGATCACCTCTGCCAGTAGGATGCCTGAATCGCCGCCCGCCGTCTCCTGCCCCAGTGCGGTTGGCAGAAAATGACGATTACAAGTGGGGTGTAGGGATAGCCCGATCAAGCAGGGGTGCCGGCAGACTGCCGGCACCCCTCATGAAGCTGAGGCCATGCCTCAGCGCAACAGCCCGAAGGCCAGCAGCAGCACCAGCACCAGCAGCAGCGGATCAATCCCAGACCGGGGGGTGACCCGGGTCACGTTCAGTACGATGCCCGTCTGGTCGGAGACGAAGTGGCCACAGACGGTGGCGGTGCGGCCGTTCACCGAGTTGAGCGAGACCGGGCCACCGGCCGGGCCGACGACCTGTCGGAGGGGAATCGGCCCGCCATCCCGGGGTTGAATCTGCCCCAGTACCGCTCCCACCCCTGCCGGCGGGAAGACCGTGACGACTCCGGTGAAGCACTGGCGGCCGGTTGTCTCCACAGTTTGCTGGGAAGTTTTCAGATGGATGCGCCTCCCTCCAAAACGTCCTGATATTACAGTGTATGTACCGGTGACATTTCCCGCCCAGGCCCAGCCCCAGCCCGGCCACCCGCGCGACTGACGGGGGCACCACGCCCCCGCCGCCGGTCACGCTTCCTTGGTTGTAGCGGCGGCCTCTTCCACGGCCGGCTTGACCGCCGGCTCGACTGCTGACCCAGGGGCGGGGGCGGCGCCTGCCGCCGCCGGTACGGCCGCCGGCTTGGCGGCGCCAGTGCTGTTCTTGCTGTCTTCCTTGCCGTGCTTGCCCCGAATTGGGGTAACGCCAAAAAAAGTCACCGCCCTCGGCCGGCGTCGCCCGGCTGATGCTGACACTGGCAGTGGAGGTGGGGCGGAACGCCGGGTTGGCCTTGAACACGTGGTTCAGGTATACCACCAGGGTGTCCTTTTTTGCGGTGCGACGGATCGGTGTAACGCCCTTGACACTGGGAGCCACAATGCGGCCGGCCACTTCGCCGGAATTGCTGTCCGGTGCCCAGAGGATGCCACATTTGCTCAGGTCGTCATACTGGCGGCCAATCAGGGATATCACCAGTTCGCTGGCCGACCTGTTCAGCGTGACTCGCCCTGATCGGGTGACCCGAGCGCCCTCCGGCTGCCAGTTACGGCGCCGGATCGGCGCAGAGGTTTCCTCGACCTGAAACCGACTGGGAAACGAAGGGACCTGGGGCTCGGCAGGCAGGGAGGCAGAATCGTCAGGGGCCATACGGACCGCTCCTTTCTAGTGGGACCACCAGGGGTGAACGAGTAAGACCGACTGGTGCAGCAACCAGGCCGGCCGGACAGACAGGTGTGTAATGAACGGTTTGTGTTGCTGATTTCTACATATATATACGAGACGGGACGGAAATGGGTTCGATGCTCACCTCTGGCTACGGGGTCTGCGGCCCAAAATTTTGTGAAGGAAGTCCCTCCCCGTAACCATATATCTAAGGAAAATGTTTGGGTCGGGAATTAGTTCGGAGGTGCTCAATAAAGCCATGAATCAACCGCGTCCATTTCGACTGGGATTGTTGTTGCAATTTGCTATCCCCCTCTTGTTGCTGCTGGCCGCCAGCGGCGGCGGGTTGCTCACGTTGCTGGGATCGGTCCGGACTCAGGCCGGCGAGGCCCGGGCCATTAACCTGGCCGGCGCGCAGCGGATGCTCAGCCAGAACCTGTCCAAGCTGGCGCTGGTGGTGGGCGGCGGGTATGGGACCGACGCTGATCGTCAGGCCTTGAACGAACTGGCGGCGAGCTTTGACCGGGTGCAGCAGGGCCTGCTCCGGGGTGATGCCGAGCTGGGCCTGCGTCCGGCCACCGATCCGGTGACCGTCGCCCAACTGCACAAGGTACAGGAGCAGTGGGGCGCCTTCAAGGTGAAACTGGAAACGGTCGCCGGCCAACCGGTCACGCCGGCGGAAACACCGGCCGTGCTGGCCGCCGTGATCAAAGAAAGCGCCAGCCTGCTTGATGAGGCCAACCGGGCGGTGACCCTGATTGAGGCGGCCAGTTACCAGCGTAACCAGATGGTGCTCTGGCTTCAGGTTGGACTGGGCGTTGTGACCCTGTGTGTGCTGCTGGTTTTTGCGTTGCTGATCCGTTTCCGGCTGATCAAGCCGCTGCTGGCGATCAACCATGGCCTGGGGCTGGTCACCCGGGGGGACCTGCGCGCCGGCATCCACACCGTCAGGCTCAATAATGAGATCGGGGACATTGTCACCAGTTTCAATCTGATGGTGCAGACCCTGCACGAGCTGATCGGCCAGATCAAGGTCGCATCCGGGGAGATGGCCGGTACCTCCCGCGGCCTGGCGGGCTCGGCCGGCGAATCGGCTGATCTGGCCGGGCACATCCGCCAGGCCGCCGAGGAGGTGGCCGGGGGGACTGAGCTTCAGTCGCAGTCCAGCCGCCAGGTCACGGAAACTGTGGGGCAGTTGGACCAGGCGATCGGGCAGATTGCCGCCGGAGCCCAGCAAACGGCGATGGAGGTCGGCCAGGCCTCTGTTGCGGTCTCGGATCTGGTCCGGGCGGTGGCCGAGGTGGACCAGCGGGCGGAAGCCATTGCCGCCGCCTCGGCACGGGCCGCCGGGGTGGCGGAGTCCGGGGCCGAGGTCGTGGCCGCCGGAGCGGCGGGGATGCTGCGTACCCGCGACCAGGTGCTGGATTCGTCCCGCCATATCGCTGAACTGGAACAGCACTCGGCGCGGATTACGGCGATTACGGGTGCGATTGGCGAACTGGCTGAACAGACGAATCTGCTGGCCTTGAACGCGGCCATTGAGGCGGCCCGCGCCGGTGAGCACGGTCGCGGCTTTGCGGTGGTGGCGGGTGAAGTACGCGCGCTGGCGGCCCGGTCGGCGGCTTCGGCCCGGGAGATTGCCAGCCTGATTCAGAGTGTGCAGGAGGCGACCCAGCGCGCGGTCAGGGCGATGCAGGAGACGACGGTTGAGGTGGAAGGCGGGAGCCGCCTGGCCAGCGAGGCGGGCACTGCCCTGCGGGAGATTGTGTCCATGGTCGCGCAGATGGCGACTGAGGTGGGTGGAATTTCCGACCGGACCCGGCAGATGCGCCGGCAGGCCGATGAGGTGGCACGCTCGGTCGAGGGTGTGGCGGCGGTCACGGAGCAGAACTCCGCTTCGGCGGAGGAGATGGCGGCCGGGGCCAGCGAGGTGAATCAGCAGGTGGCCGCCATTGTCACGGTCTCCGACCGGAACAGCCAGGCGGCCCAGAACGTGTCGGCTGCGGTGGAGCAAATGTCGGCCGCCACGCAGCAGGTGGCGGCGGCATCCGGCACTATGGCCGCCATGGCCGGGGACCTGCAGGCGCGTGTGTCGCGCTTTACGCTGGCCTGATCGTGGTTCAAGAACCGCCCCCTGTAGACTGGATGCAATTCCAGTCTGCAGGGGGCGGTATGCTATTTGATGTTCGATTAACGTCGATGACGCTGCTGTGGTGGCGAACCTACCGGGTCTCGACACCAATACACCTGCCTGTTCTGGCAAATCCTAAAGAAATATTGTATTAGTCGAAAAAAGTCGATGGTTTATGCCTGTCAATTGTTCGCCGATAGCGTTACTGTAAAAGAAGATATCTCAAGAGGTCGTATTGGCCGGGGAATACAGAAATATTGAAGGCAGTGCAAGGACCCCTGGGGTCCTCCTGCCGCTTCTTTGTGGTGACCGTTACGTTAGCTTTGACACATGGGGGTAATTGTCAATGCACTGGGTTCTGCACAGTCTGAGGCGTACATTGGCGTATTTCATACTGGCAAGCCTGCTGATTCACCTGAGCCCGCTCGCGGTGGCAGCTTCTCCGGCCCAGCGCGATGATGCGTCCACTGCAACGAGACCCGTTCCCGGTGCTCAAAAGAAGGAACTGGTCGAGGATCCCCGGGAGCGGACTCCGTATCGTCGGGTACTTCGCAGCATCGATGAGAAGCGTATTGAATTCTCACTGGCTCCTCGCCTGGATGAGGAACACCCCGATGGGGCGCTTGCCACGGCCGATGCGCTAGTGCCTGATAGCGGCCCTTATGCCTATCGCGCAGACAAGGGTCTTTTCCGCGCCTGGTTTACAAACAAATCTGACGGAAACCAGGTTTACTTTGAGCACAACGGCCGGTCTGTCACCATTGACGTGCCTGACCTCGGCCCTGGCAAGGGCGCGACCAAAGCCAGGGCCGCCGGTAAGCGCCTCCACTATGAACGGGACGGGGCACCTGTCTCCAGCGAGTACGAAGTCGGTCCCCTGGGACTGATCGAGAACATCTGGCTGCATCGGCCCGGAGGACCGACGGAGTTTCGCTACACCATGCACGTGGACGGCGTCACCCCCAAGATCGCACCGGACGGCAGCATTTGGTTCATGTATAACGATTCTGTGACAGAGCGGGCCTTCTATACGCCGCCTGCATTTGCCGAGGACGCCAAGGGTACTCGGGTCAGTGTCCCGATGGACCTGCAGCCGTTGGAGAAGGACCGTTGGCAAGTCACAGTGTCACTCGACCGCAAGTGGCTTCAAGCTTCCGAGCGCGCTTGGCCAGTGCGGATTGACCCGGATCTTCTGATTGATTCTGGCGGCGGTAAGTGGAAGCAGTTGCACCCTAATGAAAGTGAATCCGGCTTTGGGGACACCCTATACATCCTCAAAAATACCTACACAACTCACCTGCAATTTGATTTGCGGGACTTCGTCAAGCCGGAAAATCAGGTCGTTTCTTCGGCCTACCTGGAATTGTCAGCGCCTCGCCAGTGGGACATGTGTTATGTATGCGGAACTCAGGCCTGGATTGCCCAGGAAAATCAGGAATGGTATTGGATGGCTACCTGGCAAAGGCCCTGGTTGATAGGCACAAGCTGGTCAGGGGGTGATGCATGCACCGCCCCGAACTGCGCACCTCCCAGGCTTGTCACGTTCGTAAACCCTGATACTGTGACCATGGGTGGTCTGACGTATTACCGCTTTAGGTTTGACGTTACCGATCTGGTGCGCAAGTGGCTAGATGGTACTGTGGCCAATAATGGCTTCTATCTTTATGGAACGGATCCATATGGCAAGAAAATTATAATTGTATCACCGGTCCATTTCGAAACAAGTCAGCATCCCCGGCTCGTGATCAACTACACCAGCGTTAATACGCCGGTGGTCTCCGTAAATCCGACGAATCCGATCCATCCGCAGGTTACAGTCAGCAGCCAGGCCCCCCTGGCCAAAACAGAGATCTACGTGGATGGAATTCTTGCTGGCGCCAACACAAACTCTGCGCCGGGAACCTTTACCTTCAACATTGATGCCACCAAGTTTCCGTACGCCTCTCACGAGCTAAGGGCTCGCACCTACACCAGTGCCGGTCAGGTGGCCGACTCGCCTGTGGCGACTGCCACCTTCGGCGAGGGCGGGATAACACCACCGGTGAACCTGGCTGTGTACCCCCGCCCGAGCGGCGGCATGCGGCTTACCTGGGCCAGGTCAGCGGCCAGTAACCCGGCTCGTACGGTTTTCTACACCATTAGCCGCTCCCCTGACGGTACTCCTGGCAACTATACGGTGATTGCATCCAACATAAGTGCAACCGCTTACGACGACCTCACCGCCACCGGTACGCCCTATTACAAGGTCAAGGCTGTCACCAGCGCCGGGGTCGCCAGTGTGGAAACGCTGGGTGCCAGGGCAAGCGCGCCCGTACGCCCCTTTGGCCTGCGCTACCAGCACCTGGCGGGCGGCGGAATCCAGCTTCGCTGGTCGCCGTCCCCCACCGCGGCCGCCGACAGCAGCGTAAGTTACCGCGTCATCCGCAATGGCGCCACCATTGCCACTGGCATCCCTGGTACCGACTACACAGATACCAACGTAGCGGTCGGCAGCACCTACACCTACTCCGTAGTGGCTGCCAACTCCCTGGGGCAGGTGAGTGCGGTCTCGGAATCTTTGACTGCTGTGGCGAAGGGGGCTTACACAGGGCCGGAAGCCCCCACGCAGGTGAGGGCTTCCGCCGGGCGAGACAAGCGAATCAGCCTGACCTGGACCCCGCCTGCGGACGCCGGCGTGACTTTCGACGTGGTCCGTTACACCGGCAGCACCCCCTGGGCCGAACCCGTGAGTGCACCGGTTGCAACCGGCCTGCAGTCGTTGTTCTGGAACGACACCGACCCCGGCCTGGCCGAGGGAACGCAATACTGGTACCGTGTGCGGTCCATACGTAACGGCGACGCCGGCCCCTGGTCAGAGCCCGTCGGAGCCGTGGCCAGCGTGGTACCCCGTACCGGTCCGGACAGCCGCCAGGCATTTGTCGGCCAGCCCTTCGCCGGCAGCGAAGCAGCGGTGAATCTGAGCAGCGGCAACCTGGTGCTGACGGCCCCTGACCTCAGCGCCCCCATACCGCTCATGCCTCTGGTCTTGAACCGCACCCACAATTCCGAAGGCTGCGGAAGTTGTACCATTCTGGGGACTGGCTGGCGACTGAGCGCCGAGTGGGCAGTAAACGCAGATGCCAGCGGGGCCGTGGTGGTGGAGGGGGACGGCACCGAACACCGCTTTACCTGGAACGGCTCGGGTTACATTCCCGAAGCCCGGTTCTATGGTACCCTGGCCCGCGATGGTGGCACGGGCGGCTGGACCCTGCTGTTCCCCGACCTGACACAGTACCGGTTCCGTGCCGACGGTAAGCTGGAGAAGATCCAGGACCGCCACGGAAATGAAGTGCGCAACGTCTACGATCCTGACGGGCGACTGACTGCCATAGCCAGTTATCCGGTGAACCGGTCGATTCAGCTCGAGTATGATCCTGCCGGTCGCCTTTCCGCGGCAAGGAGTTTGCGCGGCGGTGATGTGGTACGTTCGGTTCAGTACCAGTATGATAGCGCCGGGCGCCTGGCTGCCGTGATCAACGATGCCGGGGAGGCGACCCGGTACAGCTATGATGAACATAACCGGCTGGTCCAGGTGGAAGACGGCGCCGGGCGTTGGAATTACGTGGTCTATGGCGTCAACGGGGCAGTTTCGCACCTGGTGGACGGCCTGGGCAACGCTACGGCCATTAATACCACAGCATCGGGCACGACGGTGGTCACGGACCCGGTGGGTAACCAGACTACCTACACGTTCGACGCCTGGGGCTGGCTTGGCGCCGTTACGGATGCGCTGAACAATACCACTTCGTTTGCCTACGACAGTACCTTCACCAAGTATACGGTGACGAATCCGCGCGGGCTGGTCAGCGAGTACAGCTACGATGCCAGCGGTCGGGTAGTTCAGGTGTTCGAGCGCCCATCCTCCAACGCGGAAACCCCGGATCTGGTAGCGCCCGGAGTCAGCAGCCGGATTAGCACCGCTGCCTACAGCGGCACAACTGGCGACATCACCGACCAGGCGGTGCAGGTTACAGGCGATATCTACCATGGCAGCGAGTACAGCTATACGCATATGAACAGTGGGGCCTACCCCAACCGGCTCACCGCTACCAGCATCCACCGGTACACCCAGACGGGGAGCGGTAGCAAGACTCAGGTGGGAGGGAGCATCCAGTATACCTTTGATACGGCGGACAGCCGCCCCGGCTGGATCACCCGCATACAGGACCCCAACGGCAATAGCACGGATTTCACGTATGATGAGTTTGGGGCTGTACGATTGGTCACCAAGCGTGATATTGACCGGGACCTGGTGGCCGCAGGCGCCGTAAGCAGTTCTCGGGATGTCGTACAGGAATTCACGTACAATCATGTCGGACAGGTGGCTATGGTCTCGGACTGGCACTATGCAGGCATTCCGGGCACGGCTGGTGCGACTTACTTGTATGACTCTGCCGGCAGGCGCACGCAGACTATCAATCCCGATGGTGCGCGGACCTATGTTATGTACGACCCGGCGGGTCTGCCTGTACTGGCCATCGGCGCCAACGGGCAAAGCAAGGTGCTTCTGCACGATTCTGCCCGGCGCACCGCCGCGGCTGTCAGCAGTGGCATCGAACTGAACCCCGCCGGATCCGCCCTGGTTGGAACAGATGGCGGAACGACTGCCTTTGCCTATGACGCTGCTGGACGGAATGTTGCCGTCACCAATCCGCTCGGCCATGTAACCAGCCTGACCTATGATCCCTTGCACCGGGTGGTGCGGGCCACTGATCCAAACGGAATGGCCCAGGCGTGGGAGTACGATACTGTCGGCAACGTAATCGCCATGATCACCGGCTCTGTTACGAAACTGAACAGCAACCTGGGCTATAAGGTGGAGGCAGCCTACTACCTGAGTAACCTGCTGAAGCAAACCCTGGAACCCTTGCCGGTGGCGGCCATCACCCCTCCGGCAGGAGTGACTCTGCCACCCACCAGGCCCGGTGACCCCGTCAACACCACCTATAACATCACCAGGTTCCATTACAACCTGCTTGGACAAAAGGTGGACCAGTGGGACGGAAACGGTTACCGAATCGGCTACGGATACGATGACTTGGACCGGCTAGCCAGCGTGACCCAGTACATGGGTAACGGCGATCACCTTGTGACTCAGTATGGGTATGACCATAATGGCAACCGCATAACGGTGCGCGATGCCCGGGACATGACCACAGTCTTCCGGTACGATGGCTTGAATCGGATGTGGCGCCGGATAGATGCCCGGGGTGTGGTGACGCAGGAGTATCGGTTTGACGAAGCGGGTAACCTGAGCCAGAAACGTGAGCCACGAAATCTGGACGGACAAAACCCGTTTACCAGCATTACCAATTACACCTACGATGCGGCCCACCGGTTAACTCACATCGGGTACCAGCGGAGCAATGGGAGCACCAACCATCTGGCTCCCAACGTAACGTACGCCTATGATGGCAGTGGGCATCGGGTATACATGTGGGATGGTTATGGACCCACCTATTATGCCTATGATGGTATGGGGAGGCTCCGGGACGAGCGCGGGCTGCAACAGATTACGGTGACCTATGGTTATGACCTTGCCTCCCGGCTTGTGGCCATGACAAGCCATATCGGAACTATCCAGTATGCCTATGACAATGGTAATCGCCTCGCCCGCATCACTGATCCGTTCGGGCATCAGACGCTATATCGGTATGACGATGATTACGGGCAACTGGTGGAGCTTACATTGCCTCTGAAGGAGCCTTATCGGCTGCGTCAGAGTAATACGTATTACCGTCTATCTGATGGACGGCTGACGAACCGGTTATCCCAACAGGAGTACAGAAGGCTGAGGGGAACAGAAGATACGCGCCTCTGGTATGATTCGATTACCTATGACCTGGTGGGAATGATTCGTACCAATGCTCCAATCGCCGTCGGGTACATGGGGATGACCAGGACTTTCAATTATGATGAAGCATACCGGTTGGTGCACGCTGAACGGATTCCTCTCGAGGGGTACTACCCTCGAACCTACTACCGCTATGACAAGGCAGGAAACCGCACGACGTGGGGCAACTCCATTGAAAACGGGCAGATGTATGTTTACGATGGCTCTCGATGGTGGAACTACCATACATTTGATGAAGCCAACCGCCTTACGCGAATCGATGAATGGAATCGGAGTGGTGGTGGCACCCACGGATATGGCTTATTCACGTTGGAGGATAACGGCAACACGCTGAAGGAGGAATGGCATTACAGCCTGGGACCGAATGAATGTTCCAGAGCGATTTTCACGTATCATGATGACGCGAATCGCCTGGTAGAGCGCCATGCAGAAAGAGTAAATCGAAGCACGTATGGCTACGATGGTGATGGCCGCCGTTTGTTTCAGCGGTTTGAGAGATTTGAATGGGATGACCGCATACACCCGCAGGATCCTTGCGCTTTTCGGATCGCAGATGTACGAAGCACGGCCTATGACTACGCTAATGGTGAGATCTTGAATGAGAGGTCTGTTAATGGAGTACCGGTATGGTATATTCGGGATCCCAAGGGCAACCTTTTATACGCGCTCCACTTTTCGGGGGAACTGGATGGAAAATATTACCCAAGTGGTTATGTCAAAGACTATTTAGGGACCATCCACCTGGTAACGGATGTGTGGGGATACAATGCTAACAGGTACACGTACGATGCCTTCGGAGCAATCACCTCATCAAGTAGCACTCTTAGGAACAGCTATACCTATGCCAGTTACGCATTCGATCAGAATGTGGGGAACTACCACCTCAAGGCACGATACTACAATCCGAGCCTGGGCCGGTTCTTGACGCAGGATACCTATCTTGGGAATCCGTGGCAGCCTTGGACGCTGAATCTGTACAGTTATGTGGGAAATAATCCCATTAATTTCATCGATCCGAGTGGGCACTGGGCCGTGACAATTGGACTTTCAGGTGTGGCTGCCATCTTGACGGGTGGCAAAGGGGAAGTGGAACTAGCATTTGACGATGACTGGAACATTGGTATTGAAACGACCGTTCAGGGTGGAGTAGGTGTTGCTTTTGGAGGAGGGCCCAGCGGAGCGCTCTACTGGAATGCAGATACCATTGAGGACTTGGCTGGGCCCATTACTTCTGTTGGTGGTAATGTTGGGAGTCTTGGCGTTGAAGCGGAGCTAACTGGGGAAGGTACCGAGGTCGTTGGCGTGTCCGTAGCAGTCGGAGGTAAGGGTTGGGGGGCTGGAGGTTACGTCATGGGGGGCCGTACCTTTGTGCGGAAGTGGTTCAACTTGAAGGAGGCGGTACAGGCCGTCTGGGAGAAAATCGACCAGACTGGTAGAGAGCTTGTGAAACCCTTAGTTTGCTCGAAAGCTCCGGAGTTGGAGCAGTGCCAGGAATCCGAAAGCTCGACAGAAGTAGAGTGACCGCACCTCTTCAGATAGAAGGGCAACATGAGTGTGCTTTGCAGTGGGTAGGTGATCAGTGTGGAAAATAGTGATATTGCTTTAACGTTGTTGCAGATATTGATTTGGAATATTCTGGCGCTAGGGCTTATCCGAGGGTGGCTCCCGCCGAGATGGTTGCCCTCTCGTATGCGTTCCAAGGAACGAGAGGTCCGTTTTCACCGTATGATCGGAGTTGTGTTTCTGGTGATTGGCATACTTGTATTGCTGGGCTTCCTGGTTACTATTTTCTCGTCCTAATACATTTGGTGAAATAGGCGTGAGCCGACCCATCAGCCTCACGGCTGATAGTTGGACGCCCACGCCCTTTCCCGAACCGCCATCAACCCAGATGACCCGAAATAAGTCCAGAGGACCGTAACGGAACATCGACTTTGCGGACCGCTCTCTGTAAACTGGGATTGTATCCCAGTGCTAGGGGGCGGTTCTTGCTTGGGGCGGGCAAAGCTGTTCCGGCAGAAGCTCATCAGCCACGTTGACTCCGTCGCCGTCAAGACGGTGTACTCCTGGGTGCTGCAGCAAACCCGGGACCGGTTCGGCGCGGCCCAGGATGAGGCAGAACAGATCGCCGAGAAAGCCTTTCTGCTGCTGACCCGGACGCTGGTGAAGCGCTCGGAGGAGCAGATCCTCTTCCCCGCCATTCAAGGCCGGGATAAGCATCAGAAGCGGGAGAGCGAGAACCTACCCCGTCAGGAGGTGGTACTGACCCCCTGGAGTCACGACGACCTGGAGGTACACCGCGAGTTCGGTCTCAAGGCGCTCCAGAATGCCCGCCTGCTCCGGCTCATTGAGGAGGCATACCGGCAAGGCGCCTCCCTCTCCGCCAACATGCTCGTCCTAAATACAATGAACGGTGCGCAAAGCGCTCATGTCTAAAGCATCTGGGTCACGCCATGGGCACTCACGGCCCGCCAGGATTGCCTCCGGTCTGAAAAGCCATACCTCTTCTTTGGAGGGTGCCCAGAGGGAAATGCCCAACCCCGCGGGGGTCTTGACGGGTGGCGGGACGGCGGTACACTGGCATGACCGACGGGCCGGCCCACGGAGGACCAC
>JAKFDK010000034.1:0-40154 GCA_036676195.1 Clostridia bacterium
CCGAGGTCGTGTTTGGCATGCACGTCATCCTGCCCCCGGGCAAGTGGGACATGCCCCGACCTGCTTTTCTTAGAGGATCAAAAAATCAAAGGGTAGTGAACGCAGAGGCGCGGAATGTGGGTTAGTAGCAAACTCCAATAATAATCACCCGCAGTGTTGCCATATCCTGCTACCGGTGCACCTTAACCGCCGGCAAGTGGCCAGACCCCAGGGCAAACGGGCTGTGGCCAACCAGACGCCACGAAGTTGCGTAGTACCTGCAAACTCCCTGTAGGGGGACATCAGGTGCAAGAATCAGTACTGAAGCGAGTGGCGGGCCTGCTCAGGGTGTCAACGGAGAAAATTGAGCAGGCGGAAAGCCCAGAGGCCCAGTTACTCTTCATCCGCGAGGAGATCCGGCGGCACAGTCACGGGTATGAGGTCTGGATTGACAGTGGCCTCGTCTATGAAGACGAACTGACCGGCGCCGTGGTGATGGACCGGCCTGGCGTTCAGCGATTGGTACACGATGCCAGAGCGCGCAAGTTTGACCTGCTGGTGATGAAGTCCATCCAGCGGCTGGGCCGCGATACCCTGGGCCTGCTGCACCTGAAGCGTCAGCTCGACGACCTGGGCATTGAGCTGGTGGCTCTGCAGGATGGCTACCGGTCCGGGCGCGACCCGGAGTTGATCTTCCTGGTCCACGCCGACCGGGCCCAGGCCGGCCGGGAGGATATCAGCCGCAACGTACGCAACGCCATGCGGCAGCGGGCCAGGCAGGGCCGGTGGATGGCGGGAAGAGTCCCGTTCGGGTACCGACGGAAAAACCGGCATGAGCTTGAGCCCCACCCTGATACGGCCCCCATCGTCCAGGAGATTTTCCGCCTACGCCGCTCCGGCTGGGGCGAGACCCGCATCGTGGGGCACCTGAACCAGTTAGGGGTGCCGGCACCCGGTTGGTGGGAGGCATGTGACCGCCTGCCACATCTGGAAGAGCTGGCGGTCACGGACGAACGGTACGCACAGCGGCTGGAGAGAAACCGCCGCCTGGTGAACCGCCGGCCACCCTGGGCGCCCAGGACCCTGCGGGTAGTGCTGAAGAACACCGCCTACTATGGCGAGTTGCAATACAATCGGAAATTCTGGCGGGTGCGTCTGGGCGGGCGCAAGGTCCTGGAGACACGGGCACCCGAAGAGTGGATCGCCATTCCCTGTCCGCCAATTGTGTCGCGCGAGGAATGGGAGGAAGTCCAGCAGGTACGCCGGCGCAAGTCCACCCGGGACCGGGTGGACGCCCATGTGTACCTGTTGAGCGGGCTGCTGCAATGCGGCAAGTGCGGCAACCGCATGAACGGGGGCGGCGGCAAGGTCGGCAAGTACGGCTGGTATGGCTACTACCACTGCATGGCCCGGCGCGACCTGCGTACCTGCGACCTGCCCAGCCCGCGCTGTGAAGCCCTGGAGGATGCGGTGCTGAAAGTCCTGCCTGATCCACTCAGCCAACTGCCCACACAGCAGGTCGGGCAAGAGCGCAATGCCGAGTCGGCCAGGGTACTGGTGCAACACCTGGAGGCCTTGTTGGCCGACCTTGCGGACGAGCGGCGATACTACCGCAACGAGCACCGCCGCAACCGCCTGACCGATGCTGAACTCGACACGGAACTGGCCCGGATTACCGAGGCAGAAGGACGGGTCAAGGCGGAACTGGAGCAGGTGCGCCGGACAGCCTTTCTACCCGATCTGCTCCAGCAGGAGGCGGAACACCGCCGCCGCCTGGCCGAACAGGTGGCCCTCTGGCAGGCCAATCGGGTGGAAATCGATCGGCACCAGTTACGGGCGCTGGTCCACGCCGCGGTTAATCGGGTCGTTTACCGCGGGCTTGCCGACTTCGATGTTCATTTGCGGTTTAGCCAAACGAGCTGGTCCTGGGGGTCGTCTCAATAGACTGTGCACGCTCCGGCCCGGCGCCATTTCAAAGGTGCCGGGCTTCCTTTTGCGTCACACCTATCGCACCCCCGGAGGGTCACTTGCCCTTTTGCATAAGGATCACTATGCCTTGCCATGCGTCCAGTGTTGAAAGCGTCCGGGCAGCAGGTAGGCTCCGAACTCATACATGATGGCGGGCGGCACCACCTCGAAGTGAACCGGGAACGGGTCCAGGCCCAACTCATGGGCCTTATCCCACAGCGTGCCGATGGCTTCCTCCAGCAGGGGGAACTCATGATCTTCCATCCGATCCCTCCTAGCAGGGCGGCACGACTGATGCATCCTCACGTGGCTGATATAGCATATGTAAGCGGAAACGGTCCGGTCGGGGCCGTTCAGCGGCCTGCCGGCGAGGCCGCCGGCGGAATCAACCGCCGGGCAGCCTCTCATTCGGGGGCGACTGCCGCCGCCGTGTGGTTCATCCAATACAGACGCTGGATGAGTCGTACCCCCGGATCCAATGGATCGGCATAACGGTCGTCCAGCACCTCCAGCTTGAGCACGCCGGCAATGGCGCGGGCCCGGGCAGCCAGGCTGGAAACAGAAACACCGATGGTATCAGCCAGTAAAGTCTGCGTCATGTCGTCATGCAGCGCATAATGGTGAAACGCGTAGGCCACGCCGGCCGCCCAGACTTCCGCCTTACCTGACCGCGGTTGCAGCGCGGCGGCAGCATCCCACCACAGGCGCACCGCCCGGGTCCGGCTCACCTGCGGCAGATGCGCCCCCAGTAGGTAGGCCACCAGCACCTCCGCCACCTCTCCCTCCAGGGGGGAGGCCCCAGAAGGTGAACAGGTGATTCCCAGCGAAGCGGGACCGTCCACTTCCGGCGGCACCTGACAATCTGTGCCAAGCGCCAGTTCGATCCCTTCGCGCACAATGGGCCACCGCTCTGCGAACAGATTCGGCCAACCGGCCGCCGGTTGCTGGAGCCGCATGCGGGCCAGTTCGTACTCCAGGACCCGGCGAATGGCCGGCTCCCCCTCGCCCTTCGTGCTGCGGGCGTCAAAGCCAAAGTGATAGCCAGCCCCTACCGGTATGATCCGTCCGATCAGCAGGTCCCCCGGCGGCGGGGCCGGCCAGCCGTGTTGCAGCCGCACCCGGTACTCATTGCCGGACAGGTAGTCCTCCAGCACCACCTGTCCATCCGTTGCCGGTCGGACGCGGTAGACCCCCGGGCGTGAACCGATCCACGACCGCACCATCTCCTGTTCAGTTCCGCTCAGGTCCGGTATTTCACCCAGGAAGCGTTCCAGTAGGGTCTCGCCGTTAAAGTCCCGGTAGTTAAATATCATCCAATCCAAGAAGGCATAGGCCATGGATTCAGATAATGACGGCGATGCTTCCGCACCGAAGAACTGAATGGCAGCGTGCAGCCCTTCTTCCTTATACTGCAGACAGAACGGCTCCAGTTCCGTGAGCAAGCGCTCGTAGGCCCGCTCGTACCGGACCTCCGCCAGTTGGATAACCTCGTGCTGCAGGCAGCATTTCTTGTATTTTTTCCCGCTGCCGCAAGAGCAGGGGTCGTTGCGTCCCACCACCGATTACTTCCCCTTCCGGATGGATGGTCAACCGATGCCAGCCATCATCTTTTACCTGCCGGCCAGCAGATCCTGCAGCAATGGCTCCACCAGTCGTTCCTGATAGGCCGGGTACGACCTTTCAGCCATGATCCGGGCAGTGGGACCCAGCGGCCCCGCCAGTTGCCGCATCCAGTCCAGGTCGGTCGCGGAGAAGGGCGACACTCCAGACTCTGCCGCCGCCAGGTAGTCAGCGGGCGCCATGTGCCAGGGCGTCAGCGCCGGATAGCGCGCCAGCAGCCAGTTGGCAATCGCCAGGCCGTTGCGGTCAAAGTCGCCGCCATAGTGCAGCCGGCAGCCGCCCCCGTGCAGCAGGTCCAGCAGGCGCACGGCGGCGGCGCTCAGGAAGCCGCCGGTGCAGACCAGAGGCGGACGGAGGGCCGGCGGCAGGTGGGCCACGCCCCGCACCAGGTATTCAAAGACCTGGGGGTTTTCCACCACATAGGCGTGCACGTCGGGGGCCGGAAAAAGGGTGAGTTGCCGGACCTGGTTCAGCGGCAGTGGCCAGCCTCCGCCATGCGCGGCCATGGCGGCCACCACCGGATGGGCGGCCATGTGCAGATGAGCAGCCAATACAGTCGACGAGACCCCGTCCACCTCCAGGTTCACCAGCCCCAGCAGCAGGGCGCGGCTGTCGCTGTCCCGGAGTCCTTCCGGCAGCGGCCCGTACCGTTCGCTCAGGGCTGCCAGCAGCAGGGCTCCGGCCGGCTGTTTGGCATCGAAAGCGTGGGGGTCTCCGGTCAGCCGGGCGGCAAACACTGCCAGCAATTCGCCGGCGGGCAGCGGTAAACAGGCCAGGGCCCGTGCCACGGCCAGGGCAGCCCGCTCTGCCACCTCCGGCTGATCGTTGTAGGCCCGACGGTACCAGCGGCCGCCGGATCCGCTGCCGGCGCCCAGCGCCGCGACCCAGTCCTGCACGACCGGGTCCGCCGGGGCGGCGGCGGCGATGCGCTCCAGTTGGGCCGCCCAGCAGTCGGCGGCGTGTTGCAGCCGCTCCCGATTGGTCACCACCGGCCCGCCGGCAGCGGCCAGCACGTCGAGCAGCCCCACTGCAAAGCGGCTTGCGCGCAGCTTCTGATCCAGATCGGCCAGCCGCAGGCGCAGCGGTCCGCCGGCGGAGACCGATACGGGCAGGCCCTTCCAGCCCAGCAGGTTGGCCAGTTCAGCCAGGGCGGCAGCACTCAGGTCGACCTGAATGGTACCGCTGACCCCGTCCCGCTCCTCCACCCGGCGTCGGGCCAGTTCCAGCAGGGGCTGGAGCCCGGCCTGGCGCAGTTTCTCCGCCGCCTGGCGTGCCATCTGGCTCATGGGGAATCGTCACCGTTCTGACGGGTGGCGGCCGCCTCGCTCCAGGCCGCACTGAGCGGCTCCGCGGCCTGCTTGCCGTCCCACAGAATCGGAAAGGCCACATGCAGGTTCTGGTCCAGGGTCATGCGGTAGGCCATGGCGGCGGACAGGTGTTCGGTATACGGCAGTTCGTCCGGGCAGGTCAGAATCCACCCGAGCCCCAGGTCGTCCAGGAACTGCAGGTAGGCGACCTGATTGTTGGCGTCAAAGCCGGCGAATGCCTCATCCAGGGCAATAATCCGGGGGACGTCGGGATGGGTGGCGGCATCGTAGCGGGCGGCCACACCGGCGATGACGGGAATGGCCAGCGCCAGGGCCTTGGCCGATGTGCTGCGCTTGCCAAAGCCGCGGCTGCGGATCGGCACGGCGGCGGAGTTGCCGGGCATGAGGCTGAACAACTGGTACTCGTACCAGTGCCGGTAATCCAGGGCCTGCCGGATCGCATCGGTGTAGCTGACTTCCTCACCCCGGGAGCGCGCCTCCTGCCGGATGCGGTCGACCTCTGCGCGAATCAGGCTGAGCAACACCTCGCGACGCTCATCGGACAGCCAGTCACTGCCCTGGTCCATCTGCTCCAGAGCCTGCCCGATGCCAACGCCCGGGACCAGTTCGGCCGGCTGGACGGCCAGCCGCAGGGACAGCTTTTCGCCATTGGATACCCGTAGTTGCCTGAGCTTGATGTTCGTGGTTTTGGTAAAATGGTGCGCCCGCCGGATCAGTTTGCGCAGTTCATCGAGGATACCCTGGTAGATGATGCGCTGGTACAGCTTTTGCTCCTCTTCCCGGACATAGTTCCCGTACTCCTCCTGCCGGGCCCGCAACCGCCGGTACAGGTCGGTGGCCGTCAGCGCCTCCCGCTCCTCGTAAAAGGTCAATGTTTCCCAGCCCGGTCCCGGGGTGGGGCGGTAGTCGCCCAGCAGGTCGCGGTGCCGGTGCAGATACTCCTGCAGGGTACCGCGGCGCTGGCTGGTCTCCTGTTCCAGCAGCGCCGGGTCCACGGGTCGGGGCAGGCGCGGCAGCAGTGCCACCGGCCCCGCCTGTTCCAGGACCTGCGCATATTCACCCAGCCCCGGATGCATGTGCAGACGCCGGCGCAGGCGTTCCAAACACTGGGTGACCTCGGTGCGCAGCCCCGCCTCCTCGGGCAGCCGCTCCTGAATCACGGCCTGGCTGCCGGCAACCTGAGCGTTCAGTTCGCCCCGGCGCACCCGGGCCTGCTCCTCTTCCCCGTTCAGGACCTGCTGCTCCTCGGTCAGCGCCGCCAGTTCGGCTTGCAAAGCGGCCACGTTCGGATCACGCAGGCGGTCGGTCAGTGCCGCCACCCGGGCGCGGGTGGCCGTGAGTTGCCGGTCTGCCTCCTGCCCATCGGCTTGCAGGGCGGCGAGCCCGGCCCGGTCCCGCTCCCGCCATTGCTGGCGTTCCCGGTGGTCACGCATCATGTCGCCCAGGTCGGCATATTGTCGGTCCTGCCGGCCGATTTCTCTGACCACCTGCTCCAGGTCGCCCGCCCGCCGGTCCAGGGCTTCCCGGTCTAGCCCCCGGGCGGCGGGCAGGTCACGCAGCGCCGCGTTGTAGCGGGCCTCCTCGGCCTGCAACCGGGTCAGAGCCGCCTCCGCCTCCGGCCGCAGCGCCTCTACCCGCTGGCGGGCAGCTTCGACCTGCTCCCGTAACTGGGCTCCCTTACCCAGGGCGCCAAACACGGCCTGCCAGGGCAGTTGCTCCAGCTCAGCCATTTCGGCCTCCAGAGACTGGAGCATCTGCTCCAGTTCCTGCTGGCGAGCCTGTGCCTGTGCCCGGTTCGCTTCAGCCTCGTTCCGTGCCTGGCGCAGGAGGCTCAGCCGCCGCTGCCGGGCTGCTTCCCGCCGCTCCTCACCAATCAGTCCCGGGGCTTCCGCCAGCCATGGCTGCACCTGGCCGTGAGCAATGCCGTTCTGCCATTTCCCGTCCGGCGCGATCCAGCGCGGCCCGCTGCCCTCGCCCCAGCCGACCGACTGCAACACCTGCGCCACGGCGGCCGGGGCGCCCGGCTCCGGCTCCAGCACATCCAGCAGCGTGGCCGCACAGTCCAGCGGCTGCGGGACCAGCCAGGCGTCGGCGAGCGCGGTCTGGCGGTCGGGCGACAACAGCAGCAGGTCCAACAGATTGGCTTCCAGCGCCGCCGCTTCCACCCGGGCGGCGGTGGCTTCATTGACGCCCGGCCGGAACCGCACCCAGTGAAAAAGCGGGCGCAGGCCGCTCTCGGCCGCCTCCGGGGCGGAGCGGGCGGCTTCCCTGACCGGGGTGCGGGCCGGCGGCAGCACCCCGGTGCGCTGCACCTCGGCCATTTGCCGGGTGAGTTCCTCCACCTGCACCTCTGCCCTGGCCAGCAGGGCGGCCTGGCTGTGCTGCTCTGCCGCCAGTGTGCGCCGGCGGTCTTGCGCCCAGAAGCGCAGGGGCTCAACCAGCGCCGCCGCCCCCGTCTGGGGCGCCACCGCCAGTTCCTGCACCGCCCGGATGACGGTGGCCAGCAGATGATCGGCCACGTCCAGCCCGGTGCTGTGCTCCTGCCACTGCGCCAGCGCCGCGGCCAGTTCGTCTTTGCGCCGCTCCGCCTCGCCTTCGGCCTTGACGGCGGCGTTGCTCAGATCGTCCTGGTTGCTGCGCAGTGCCTGTAGCTGCGCCTGTTTTTGCCGGCAGGTTTCTTCCTGCCTTTCCACGGCTTCCCGTTGCGCCGCCAGCGCCCGGTGTGCCCGCACCAGTTGCTCGCCCTCAGCCGTGAGTGCGGCATCAGGCCGCACCGCCTCGGCCTGGTCCACCGGGTCGCTGACCGCCAGGGTCACCAGATCCTCGGCCGCCGCCGCCAGGGCACGGGCGCACTCGGCCCAACCGGCGGCGTTGGCCTGGCGGCCCAGGCGGTCCAGTTCCCGGGCCATTTGCTGGGTCCGGGAACTGAAGCGGCCCTGCAATTGCTCCAGGTGCTGGTCATGACGGCGATTCTGCTGCTCCTGCTCGCCGGTCCGGCGGATCAGTGTTTCCAGGCGTCCGGTCAGGCTGCGCTCTTCAGTCTGGGCCTCGGTCAGGCGGGTCGGCAGGTGGGTGTCGTCCCGGTCCCGGAAGATTTGCAGCCTGGCGGTAATCTCGGCCAGACGTGCCTGGCGCCGGATCGAATCCGCTCCCAGGCGGCCAGCCTCGGCTTCAGCCTGTTCCAGGGCAGCCCGGGCCTGATTCAGTTTGGCCACCACGCTGCCCAGCCGGCCGGCGGCAGTGCCGTACTGCGCCGCCGCCGCCTGCACCAGCACCTCGGCCAGGGCATACAGGTGTCGGTCCAGTTCCTCCACCCGCTCGGCCCGCCGGGTCACGTCGTCCAGGTTCCGCTGATACTGCTCGATGTTCGTGACGACCTCGGCCACCCGCTCCAGCCGCTCGGCCGGCACCCCGGGCAGGGAGTCGCGCAGCAGGGCGCAGACCTTTTCCGGCCCGGCCTGCTCCCCCAGCTTGGGGCGGCGGGCCTGAATCAGCATGCTGATCAGCGCCTGGTAATCATCATCCGGCATCCCGAAGAGGTGGGCGTTCACCTGGCGCCGGTATTCACCGCGTTCAGCGGTCACCACTGCCGGCGCTGCCAGCAGCCGGCTGAACTCCCGCACCGGCAGGCAATTGCCGTCGGCCCCGCGCACGTCCAGGTCGCGGCCCAGGCGGCGGTCCGGCAGGATGAAGCCACACCAGTCCCGGATCTTGCGGGGCAGGCTGCGTGCAGCGCCGACGCCCATGCCAATGGTCAGGTAACGGCCGGATGCCCCGTGGCGGAATTCCAGGGCCAGGTAACCGGTGCGCACCTTGTAGGCAAAGGCGTCCGGTTGCTCCGGATCGGCGCCATCGTCGCCCAGCAGGTACCAGTACAGGTAACGGTCCCGGCTCAGGCCGGGGTCCAGGCGGATGGGACTGGTGTCGCCGTCAAGCAGGGTGGGGATGGCCAGCGCCAGCAGGCTCGACTTGCCGCCGGCATTCTGGCCGGTCAGGGCCAGCCGCCCGTGGGCAAAGCCCAGTTCGTAGTCCCGCCAGTGCCACCAGTCACGGAAGATCAGCCGCTGCGGGTGCCAGCCGCCCGGTCCACCGGGAATCGCCTGGCGCACCGTCTCCAACCAGGTCTCATGCTGAGTCCATAAGCTCACGCCGGTTCCTCCTGTGCGTTAAAACAGCGTGCTCTGCTGCCTGGGCCGGGTTGTTGCCTGGGGCGACTGATCCGCCTGCCCCTGACCCTGCCCGGCGGCGTAGGCCCCTACCACCTGGGCCGCCGGCGGCAGCAGGAAACAGCGGTCCAGGGGATCAGGGCCGCGCAGATAACCCATCAGACGCATCTGCTGCAACACCCGATCCCACAGTTCGTCGAACCCGACTTCGCCCAGCTCGGCCCCCCAGTTGCGGCGGTACCGGTGATACAGGTCAAACAGCAGGTCCCGCAGCGCCCCACCAGTGACGGGTACCGCGCCATCGGCATCTGGCTGCAGCCTTCCGGCCTGAACCAGGCTGCGCACTGCCGCCGCCAGCAGCAGAATCGGGTGATACAGGTATTTGATGTGCCGCTCCACCCCGGCCTCTCCGGGGTCCGGTATCAGGTCCAGGAGCACGCCGCCGGCCTGGCGGGCCGTGGTGGTGCGCCAGATGCGGGCAAAGTCGGACCCTGCTTCCAGTTCCCAGCCCAGCGCCTGCTCCAGGTCGGCCGCCAGCCGCTCGCCGGCGGCCTGCAGGGCAGCAAACGCCTCCGGGTCGTCCCCACACCAGAGCATCGGACCCAGCAGCAGGGCACGCCAGGCCCGGGCCAGCGGGGGCGCCGACTCGCCGGTGGGGGGCAGGGTGCGCTGGCCGGATTCGGCCGCGGTCAGCCGGTCCAGACCGGCCAGGTCGAAGTTGGCCAGCAGCCGGGGGGCACTGTCGGCAAACTCGTAAATCACGTCCGCCGGTTCTCCGGCCATGTCCTGGCCACTGGCCCAGCGGTCGGCGTCCCCGTCCCGGTGGTTCAGCACGCCCAGTTCAACCAGCAATTGCAGGGCCCGCACCAGCCCCTCCCGGTGGGGGTGCTCGCCCAGCGAGAACCGGCCGCCGGCCACCCGGGTAATCTCGGCGGCCAGTTCGGAAAGAATGAACCAGTCCTGTGTGCCGGCCGAGCGGGTTTCAGCAAACCAGAGCGCCCAGCAGAGGCAGGCATAGTCCATGGGCGTGCGCAGGCGCGGCAGTCCCCGGCCGGGCAGGGCCTGACCAGGCAACCGTTCGAGCCGGTAAAAGCCGGGGCCGGTGAGCAGCCGCCACTGTGGCCGTTCCAGCAGCCAGCCGCGCAGGTAAGCCTCATGCAGATAGATGCGGCGGTAGGCGTCGGGCTGGTCCGCCCGGCTGATCAGAATGCGGTCCAGCAGGTCATGCAGCGCCATGCGCCGCTCTTCCAGGGCCGTGCCGTTAGCCATGGACCCGCCTCCCCCGGTGCAGGCGCAGCCGGTAGCGTGGCAGCAGCAACTGCCCGTCCGGCGCCAGCACCTGCCCCAGTTCATGTTCAGCCGGCAACTCCACGGTGACCTGCCAGTCTCGAAAGCCCACGCTGGCCTGGCCGTTATGGGACAGGGCGCGGTAGATCAGCCGCAGCAGTTGCTGGCGCTGCACCGGAGACGGGACCTGCAGTCTGGCCAGGTCCAACACATCGTCCGGCGGGAACAGGGCGGCCAGCGCCAGAGCGGCCTGTTCGCGGGTGCCGGATTCGGCCAGCATCCGCTGCATTTGCTCCGCCGTGCGATCCGGGGTGCTGTCTGGGTGCAGGCGCTGCCGGGAACCCCGCCGGATCACCTGCAGGGCAACGGCCATTGGCGGCTGCTGCCAGGCCGAGCCCTCGGCGGCTTCGGGCGCCTGGCCCTTCCAGTGCAGGGGCAGGGTGGCACCAAAGGCAACCTGGGCCAGCCGCTCGGCCTCTTCCCGGCTGGTCTGCCCGGCGAAGCGCTCCGCCAGGTCCAGCAGTGTCTGCTCCCGGACGGTGCCGCCCAGGTGCTGCTCGCTCAGGCGCCGGGCGTGGCGGGTGATGTCGGCCACCCAGCCCTGGGCCTGCTCCAGCATCACGTCCACATCGCCGCCTTCGGCAAAGTAGGCCACCAGTCCGGTCAGATCAGCCCGGGAGCGGTCAAGTTCGGCCGCCAGCAGGGGCAAGCTGCCGTCGGCCCGCACCTGCTGTGCGGCCACGTCCGCCACCTCGGCCAGCAGTTGCTCTGCCTGTAGACCCAACTGCTCCAGCAGGTGCCGGATGTATTCCCGGCGGTCAAACAACCGCCGCACATATTCGGACAGGTAGCGGGTGATCAGGTCCCGGTATTCCCGGAAGCGCAGGTAGTCCATGCTCTCCCGAGGCCGGTGCCGGGGCAGGTCACTCAGGTAGTCCTCCGCCCCGCGGGCGAACTCATCAAAGGCGCGCAGAACCGCATGCCAGAGGCTGTGGGTGCGCTGCCGGCTCTGGGGCGCTGTTTGGCCCAGCCCCTGCCTGACCCATTGCACCAGTTCGACCAGCCGCTGCGCCAGTTGTTCCAGGGCGGCCGGATTCATGGTGCTGGCGGCTGCGTGTTCTTCTTCCAGCCTGACCCGCAAGTCCTCCAGCCGCAGGGCGATGCGCTCGGCCTGGTAGGTCCGGGGGCGCTGGCGCAACTCCATCAGGTTGGCCGGCTTGCTTTGCTCGGGCAGGGCCCGGATCAGTTGCCATTTCTCCAACTGGTCCAGTTGCCGCCGGCAGGCGGGGTCATCGTACTGGGGAAACACCCGCTGAACATAAGCCAGGACCTCGTCAGACCGCACGTAATGATGATGGGCGCGGTGCTGTTCATAGAAGTGGCGCATGATCAGCCGGTACTGCGGCCCGTCGGCATGGCCGATCAGGTAATTGGCCTGGGGCATCTCATGCAGGACGCTCGGGTCTGACAAGGAGACACCTCCGGGGTTCCGTCGTCTGTGTGGCTGGCGCGGCGGAACAGGGGTGTTGTTGATTTCGCCGGTTGCCTGGCATGATCCTTGCGGGTCCAGATCATTCCGCTTGTTCAGGATCAGGTATTCCCTGACCAGGCACTTTCTATAACTGGCCTGCATGTGCTGGGTTCACATGCGTATTTATATGCATTAATGGACATTAATATGCATTTATGGGGGTTAATATGCATTAATGGGTCTTAATAGAGGCAGTATGAGTCTTAACAGGTCTTAATCGGCAGGATATGGGGGCGTTCAAGCGGTTGCTCGCCCCCTATTGTGCCTTCAAGGCCGGTAAGTCGGCGAAAACGCGGGGCACCGCGCCAAGCCTGGCGCGGCGCCCCACTCTTCGTTAATGCCTTGGACCAATCCTCAATCCAGCCCGTACGTGCTCAGAAAATGAGACCTGCGCCGGCGGCAGATATAGAACTATATGGGGTCGACCATGGCGTAGCGGCGCAGCATTTTGCGGGTGCGTTGCTCCTCGTCCACCCGGCTCACCTCCCAGCCTCCACGGTACCAGGGGGGCTGGCAGTGCGCCTTTGCATCTTCTGTGTGGCTTTACATGCCAGGGCTCCCAGCGAGCCGTGGCAAGACAACCCAGCAGAAGCCGAGACAGGTCGCCGGCCACTGGGTGGGCAGCGGGATGGCGCCGATACGCTGGTGCACGGCTGGAGCCGCCGGGCCCGCCAGCGTGGCCGCTCGGCGTCAGGTTGGCCGCCCGCTCAACCCACCGCCAGACGCCACCCTCAGGTTGTTCAGGGAATCTGAGAAAAACGCTTCCATTCGGCATTAATGCGGGCCGTAACACCTATCAAGGGACACTTCGCCTGTCGGAGTATCCCCGGACTGCCCAGGCCCTATTCGTACTGAAGCGCTTCTGTAACCTTCAGCTCGCTGGCCTTCCGGGCCGGGTAATACCCGCTGATGAAGGCGCAGACAATCATGACGGCCACCAAACTCAGTACCGGGAACCATGTTGCCACCAGCGAAAGCACAAAACCACTTGTATGCTTGACCATAAACAGCAGTGTCGCGTTGACTCCATACCCCGCCCCAATGCCGATGACGGTCCCCGTCATACTGATCAGGAACGCTTCTAGCAGGAACATAAGCCTCACCTGGCGCCGCAAGGTTCCGATCGCTCTGAGAATGCCGATCTGCCGGGTCCGCTCCAGTACCGCCACCACCAGGGTGTTGATGATGCCCAGGAGCGAGACAATCAACGCAACAGCCTCCAGGGCGTAGGTGCTGGACCATAACGCATCCAACTGCCTGTTCCAGCGACCGCGGGCTTCGGAGTTGGTCTGGATCAGGATGCCGTATTTCTCGCCGACCTTCGCCCGAATCTCCCTGGCAGCCTCGTTGGCCCGACTGGCGTCATCCAAGACCACACCGAACATGGTGCTCAGTTCATCGCCCCAGTACTTGCGGTAGGTCTCCTGATCCATAATGACGCTCCCCTCGGCCGAGGAGACATCGAGCACTGTAGCGGCAACACGGAAGCCCTTCGTACCGCGTGGCGTATTCAGGGTCAAAGTGTCCCCTACCCAGAGCTTATGAACCTGCGCCAGGTTATCAGACACAAGAATTGCGTCGGAGGCCACCAGTCTGTCGAGAGCCGCTTTGCCTTCTCCCTGGAGGAAGTGAAACGACAGGTAGGGCCGCCCCGCTTTCAGGTCCACGCCGATCAACGCCCAGGTCTGACCGCGTTCTTCCACATACTTGGTGGTCCGGCCAAAGACCGTTTTGACGCCCTCGATTCGTTCCAGTTCCTGCTTCAACTCACCGCTCATGCCAGTAAGATTCGTGCCAACAACCTGCTGGGTTGCCATGACCGACAGGTCACCGGCAAACACGCTGTTGATCCACTCGCCGGTCGCCTCCCGGACGCTGCCGATCACCCCGCTCAGGCCGATGACGAGTGCGACACAGATGATGACCGCCGAGACGGTGATCGCTGTCCGGACCGGCTGCTGCGCCATGTTGTCGCACGCCATCACTCCTGCGGTGCGGAAGACGCGTCCCAGTATAGGCCGTATCAGCGTTGTCACCAACACGATGGCATACGGGGTCAGCATGGCAATCCCGAACAGCATTGCATTAACACCGACCGTCCCCACCTCGATCCGCAGGGTGTGTGTCTGGGCGTACATCAGTCCGGCGTACACGGCAAAGGAGACGACCGAAGCAGCAGCCATTCGCCCGGCAACCTTCTGCCAGCCCCCGGGAGCCGAGTCTCTGCGGAGAGCCGTCAGAGGAGATATCCCTGCTGCCTCGCTGGCGGGAACATATGCCGAAACCAAGGATACCACCATGCCGGACACAACGCCCAGGCCTAGCGTCAGCGGCTCCAGCACAAAGGTGGAGAGACCGATACCGGAGTATGTCTGTGCCAGGTTTTTCGTAACCAACACGAGTAGCATTTTGCCCAGTGCGGCGCCCAAGACAGTGCCAAGGACGCTACCGACCGAGCCCACCACCGTCACCTCCAATAGGAAGAGACTGCGCACCTCATTCTTCCGCACCCCGAGGGCACGCAACACACCTATCTGGTGTCGGCGTTGGGCCACATTGACGGCCATGGTGTTATAAACCAGGAAGAGCCCGATGAACATGCCAATAGCGCTGACGGCATAGAGGATCTGCTGGAAACTCTTCACCAACGCCTGCGTCTGGTTCCCCCGCTCGCTCGGCCGCTGTAGTTGAGCCCCTTCGGGTAACCGGGCGGCGATCTGTTCTCTCAGTGCCTGAAGATCAAGCGTTTCGGCTGCAGCGATATCAAACCGGGTGACATTCCCCTTGGTACCGGCCAGTTCCTGAGCCTTGCGCCAATCCAGTAGCATGAGATGGCCACCATTAGCCATGGCGGGGCCTTCATCTGCCAACACGCCACCCACCTTGAACGACAAGGTTCCCGCCGGGGACAGCAGCTTTACGGCGTCCCCTGGATCAAGCCCGAGGCGCCGAGCCATCGCTTCCCCGATCAGCACCTGTTCATCTCCAACGATCAGCCAGTTCCCCCGGGACACCTTGTAACTTCGGAAGGAGCGCTCTCGCTCCGGGTCGACGCCCATGAGGAGAATCAGCGTGGACCGGTCCTCCGCCATAGGAGCCATTCCCTGTACTACTGGTGTGACACCGGCGACACCGCTTACTCCCTCCAACGTCTGGCCTAACCCCTCTTCCAGTTGGCCGTCGCCCTTGGCCGTTACCTGGTATACCGCTTTACCGGCCAGGTCATCAATACTGGAACGAAACGAAGCGGCCAGGCTCCGATTGACCAGGTCGACCGATACCAACATGGCCACACCCAATGCAATGCCGACTACGGTCAGTGAGGTACGCAGTCGGTTCATCCGGAGGTAAGGCAAGTTGACCCGGCGCAGTAGTTCGGTCAACAAGGCTTAACCCTCCTTCTGATCGGGTGTTTCATTCACAGAAATGCAACCGTCGATCATCGTCAGAATCCGGTCGCTCACCTCAGCCACGCGCGGATCATGAGAAACCACTAGTACTGTCCGTCCCTGCTCCTTCGCCAAGTGTCGCAAAAGCGCCATGATATCGCGGCTAGTCCGAGAATCCAGATTACCGGTCGGTTCGTCGCCGAGCAAAATGGGGGGGTCAGCCGCTAGAGCCCGCGCGAGTGCCACCCGCTGCATCTGGCCGCCGGACATTTGCGTGGGCTTGTGCTCCAGCCGCTGCCCCAGTTCGACCAACTGAAGGAGGCTCCGAGCCTGGGCCTGTGCTTCCTTATTAGCCACCCCGTTGAGGATCAGGGGCAAGGCGACATTCTCAACGGCAGTGAGAGAAGGCAAGAGATTGAAAAACTGAAAAATGAAACCAATATACTTACGACGCAGCAAAGTAAGGTGATCATCGGTGAGATCTCGGGTCCGCTGCCCGTTGACCCGCACTTCGCCACTGGTCGGCAGGTCCAGACAGCCAATCAACTGAAGCAGCGTACTCTTGCCGGACCCACTTGGCCCCATAATGGCGACAAACTCCCCCCGATTCACGGCGCAAGAAACGGCATTGACAGCACGTAACTCCTGGTCGCCCTGGTTATACACCTTCGTAACATCTATGCACTCGATCACGCGGGTCACCTCTTCCTAAAGAATATAACCTTTCAACGTGTCAAGTACGACTGGAGCGCGCAAATAGAACGGTGCGGCGCAGGTCGCGATCCAGAATCAGCCCAGCCGCCATGACGCCGCTGGCCATACACGCAGGCACACCAGGGCCCAGCGTGGTACTGGCCCCTACCGTGTAAAGTCCCTTGATTGGTCCTTCGGGACCCGGTCGCTGCGGGGGCATCTGCGAACGGGCCAATGAGAGCCCAAGGTAGTTTCCGTCGGTGGCAAGGGAATACCGAACGGCGGTCACGGGTGTCCCACCTTCCGACCAACGAATATGTTCAGATAATCCTGGAATCAACTTGTTTACCTCCTGCAGGTAGCAGGAATCCACTTCTGCTTTGGTGCGCCGGTAGTCCCCACCACGCCGGCCGTTCGGCTCCACGTGCCACCGGTTGCGGAAATTGTAGGGCGCAGGGGCAAACACCTGCAGGACAGCCTCACCTTCTGGAGCATACGCTTGAAAGGGGTCCTTGGCGGTCTGCGATGTGACGGCAAAGTAATCACGAGGCCGGAACTCACCATTGCGTAGTGCCAGAATGTGACCGTCCAAATCATAGGTGTTGAGAACATAGTGGTTACTGCACCCAAGTTGCGGCCGAACATCTAAATCAGTAGCCATTGACAGGAGGTAGAACGAGGGACTGAACTGCCAGTTCTGAGCCTTCCGGATAAAGCGCTGCGGCAGGTGCTCTGGGCCCACCAGTCCCAGGAAGGTCCGCTTGATGTCCGCATTTGAGATCACCACCGGGGCTGTGATCTCCTCACCCGATTCAAGCAGAACACCCCTCGCCCGCCCTGCCTTTACCAGAATGCGCTCTACCAGGGTGCTCGTCCAAACTGCACCCCCTCCCTCTGTAATCGAACGCACCGCCGCCCGAGACAGTGCGTCGCCACCACCCCGCGGATAGTGGTTCGCCTGATGGAAATTCATCTCAACCAGCGCATGCAGAACAGCCGATACCTCATTCGACGGTAGACACAGGTGAACATGCGCCCAGTAATGGAGAATCGTCTGCAGTTTAGGGTCTGCCACAAAGGTCGTGATTAGATCTCGCTGCGTCTTCAACGCCCATTTGGAAAGCGTGGGCATACGAAACGGGGCAGCAAGCAGGGCACTGAGAGCCGTATTCCTTTCAAGGAACCAAACCGCCTCCCGATAAATCGCCCGGATCACACGAAAGTACCGAGCCAGATTGTCCCGCTCATGAGGGAAGAGGTCCTGCAGCCGTGCCTCATATTCATCTGCATTCAGGGGCACCCGCACCGTTGCGTCCGGAAGATGGACGACATCAAAGCCGTCGGGATCCATGGGAATCAAAGGAATCGCTGCCGTCAACCCAACGTGGTCGATAATCCGTCGCATCATGCTGCCGGGTCCCGAATCGCCAATAATATGGACGCCAATGTCAAAGCGGTATGCGCCTTTGCGCCGGTACATATGACTGAAGCCGCCTGGCACCGAGTCTTGTTCGAGTACCAGCACCTTCTTGCCATAATGAGTCAGGTAGACCCCGCACGTCAGACCCCCTAGTCCTGATCCTACAATGAGCGCATCCCAGTTCACTCCGTCCGCCCTCCTACCGCGAGCCGCACCGGAGCGCGGTCCGGCACTTGGGTACGAGAGAAAAGCCCAGCCATGGAAAGTACAGCAACACTTACTGAAGCCGCAGTCACTACACCTAACCACTTCCAGTTTATATCGTGCAGGAATGCAGCAGTGATCACACCGAAGCACGCAACCAGCGCCCACCAGGTCCAACCCGGAGAGAGGAGAGGCATGCCCTCACGTCCTATAGTCCAAAGCACAACGCCTGTCCAGAGCGTGAAGGCCCCCAACACGACAGGCCATCCAAGTAAACCGATCAAGGATAACGGCACTGTAAAAATCGCCAGAAGTATGGCTACTAAGTATCGGAAGCTGGGCCGTGCAATTAGCCCGAACCGGTGAACCCAATAGGAGAAGGATGCTGCAATCGCGGCGTAGCCCAGGAACTCGTACACCGGGACTGCGTACCAGAGATATCCAGACCCAATCTTGTATTGGATCCACCCACGCGCCTGAACCAGTGGAACTCCAGCATCCAAAAAGACCACAAGCAACCCATCAAAAAGGGCAGCCGGTAGCGGTTTCCACTGGGAGAATCGAGTCAGGCGCATGGCGCAGTAGAGTATAGACCCCCAGTAAATCATGAGCACATAGGGGAATGGCCCCACCATAACGGGCCACGACCCGAAGGTGTGTGTCAGGGTTGAAGCCAAGGCCCCTACCTCAGTCACAAGTCCGTAGACAGTCGTCATCAAGAGGAGCCACCGGGCTTCTCTGCCCACCCTTAAAGCGTCCACCCATAACAGCAGGTACAAAATCGTAAATCCTACTTCCAACTTGGCTTCATCCAGAAAAATCATGTCGTCCCCCCCGATGCATGGCTACCGTCTAAAACCGCCCGGTACTTCGGCCCAATCTCGTACACCGGCCGGAAACAGAACCCGCGGATATCTGCATAGATCTGCAGAGTCTCTTCATCAAATGCGATGATATCTGTCGCGAGGAGCCCGCCCGAAGTGAGCCCTCGGTATGACGCATGCACCAGAATGTTATTGCCTTGCGGGGGCGAACCGAATAAGGTCAGTTCCTCACACGAAGCCGGCACAAGTGCCCAGGTATGGTTATAATGGGCAATGGCTCCCGCCGGATGGAGGTACGCGTCCATTAGTAATGGTGGATGAATGAAGCACGGCCCACGGGTAAAGGTAAATAGTTGGTCACCGGAAGCATTGATTGCGCAAGCACCGGTCTCTGTATCGGAAATGAAACTGAACCAGGGGCAGTTTTGGATCATTTGCCCCAGGGAAAGGAAATTCGCCTCCGCATTGTAACTGGCACGATGGTCCGAAATCTTACCCTCGTACAGCCGCTGGCGTAAACCAGGGGTCGCGTATCGTGCGACCAGGGGCTCTTGCATTAGCACAGCCGTACCCTCATAATGAAGCGTCTGAACGGGAGGTTGGTCCGCCTTGGGTTGCCGTTCGCAATGAACGCGTACATCCGCCAACGCCCTGTCAGTGCCTTTCCGCCGTATCTGAGCATCCGTGACCAGTCTTGTTCTCCTGCCCTGCCACACCTTAACTCCCTGGTGGAAGCGGATGCCCCGATACTGCATCAAGTGCCAACCGGGGAAAGAGCAGAGTGCTGTTTCACCCATGAGTTCGATGCCGAACGTGCCGGGGAGCAGCGGTACACCGTTAAGGCAGTGTTCGGCTAAATATAGGTCCGTTTCAAGACTCAGGTGCCGGATGGCGACCACCCGGTCTGCTGTCCACTCGCGCAGGCTCTCGATCATGGGGAAACGGGTTGGGTCGATGTCCGGGGCACGCTGCTGGCGGCGGTATTCCTCAAGCACCACATGATAGTTGGTACCGCCGAGCCCGAATGAGGAGACTCCGGCGCGCCGGAACCCACACGCGGCTTCGGGCCACGGCTCGAGCCCCGTCACAACCCGGAAGGGTAGCTCATCCCAGGGGATCGAGGTGCTGGGCTGCCCGAAATGGAGCGAAGGTGCTAGCACCTGGTTCCTCAGGGAGAGGGCCACTTTTATGACGCTGGCAACGCCAGCCGCTGAAGCAAGATGTCCGATCATCGACTTGACCGAACCAATGGCTACGGAACCGGGTTGCCTCCCCCGAAAGACATTGCCGTAAGATGTCAACTCGCTGAAATCTCCCACGGGTGTACCCGTGCCGTGACACTCGATATACTGAATGGTTGATGGAGCGATGCCAGCCCTTTCTAACGACCGGCGAACTGCAAGTTCCTGCCCGACCGGGTTGGGCGCCAACAATGATTTTCCCTTGCCGTCGCTGGAGGAGCCGATTCCCCGAATCACTGCCACGATCGGGTCCCCATCTCGCTCAGCATCGCTGAGCCGCTTTAAGACCAGAACACCCGCTCCTTCCCCGGGTACGAACCCATTCGCCCCGGCATCGAACGGCCGAATGCCTGTGGGGCTGAGCCCCCCGAAGGAACAGTTCAGGCTGTAGTAGCCTGCCGTCAGGTTGGCAAATGTTCCACCGGCAAGTACCAAATCGGACTCGCCCAATTGCAGCGCTGCTACTGCAGCCTCCAATGCAGCGAGCGAAGAGGAACACGTGCTTTCAAACGTGCCGCTTGGACCGCAGAAGCCACATACCTGAGCCACCAACGCTGATACCATGCCGGAATTGATTCCTGCCAGCGTGTCCTCGCTGAGTGGGGCGTACCGCTTCTTGAAATTCTGCTCTGCCGCGTCGGCAATGGCTTCCGCCAGTTGCGGGGAGCACCCGGTGGCGCTCAAGGTCTGGCGGAGCACCTCAGCAAACTCCGCGTACATGACCAGGCAATCGACCTCGTGTTCTCGGGTCCGCCGGGGCATATCAGCCAGGAATACCGCGGTTCGTTCCCGTACGGTCTGCCAAGAACCGACACGCTGGACTGCCTCCACCGCGGCGGTAAGGGCGTACAGGTGTGTACGGTCGTATTGCTGAACCAGCGATGGCGGCAGACGAGCCGTGCGCCAGTCGAAACGAAAGTCGCGGACGAAGCCCCCCAGTGTGCAGTAGGTCTTACCGGGCCCCCCGGCCGGGTCGTAGTAGCGTTCGATATCAAACCGATCGGGCGGTACGGCAGTGACTTGGTCCTTGCCTTCCCGCATGTTCTGCCAGAACTCCTCACTATTCCCTGCGCCGGGCATGATCGCGCCAACAGAGACGATTGCCACCGGCCCAGGGGGCTCACAGTTTGTCCTTCGGTCAACCAGCGATGCGTGATAGTCGGGGACGAACTGCTCCAGAGTCAGGTGGTAAGCAACGCCACCTATGCCCAGTGAGTTGACACTGGCTCTTCGGGGCACATCTCCCCCGGCCTCAGGCCACTCCTGTGAGTCCAGAAGAACCCGGAACGGCGTGTCTTGCGCCTGCAGTTCCGCGCGTACCCGCCTGAGACACGGGTGGCCAGGGTACTCCTTATGACGCAAAGCCATCAGCACCCTGATCACACTCGCCATGGCGGACCCGCTGGCCAGGTATCCGATGCCGTGTTTGACCGAACCGATTACGAGACTGCGCACAGGCCGCCGACCGAACACCTCCGCCATCGCCTCGATTTCGGCCGAGTCCCATCCGGGGACACCGTTGGCGTGGCATTCGAGGTACTGAACCGCTTCCGGACCATAGCCAGCCTGGGCGTAACAACGCCTGGCGGCAAGAATTTGGGCCCGAACCGGGGCAGCCGCGCGCTTCCCTTCCGACGCCCCGCTGACGCCCCGAATGACACCGTGGATTCGGCTGCCGTCCTCCATGGCGTCAACGAGCCTCTTCAGGACCAGTACCGACACCCCTTCGCCCAGAAGCGATCCGTTTGCGTCCTCTGCAAATGGTCGGGGGGCCTCCTGTCGGTCGTCAAGCGTCCCGTATAAGTGGTGGGTGACGAAATGCCGGGGTGACAAGAACGGGCTGCTGTTCCCGACAACGGCTATGTCGCAAATCCCCAATGAAAGCGCCTGCACTCCTTTCTCGATGGCAGACAGCCCCGAAGCACAGCCCGCATCTACCGCATAGTGAGGGCCCTTGAGGTCGTACAGGGCACAGATGCGCCCCAGGGCGATACTGGCCGTACCGGATACCGTCCCTGAGGAGATGTTACGGGCCGACAGTTCCTGGTAGCAGCGGGTGAGATCTGCCAACAGCTGGCCGACAACAGAAGGAGGAAGGGCCCGTAGACCGGGCGTTTCGGCCACCGCCCTTACGGCATCGTCAACATGCATGGCCAGGGGCATCTCAATGCGAGGGTCGAGTCCCATTTCCGATGCACCGAGAATGAGAGCCGTTCGCTCGTGAGGAAAGGGCTGTGCGAGCAATCCTGCGTCATCCAGTGCCCTCCGAAACGCTTCCAGAATGAAAAGATCCATCCGATGTGTCTCCTGCAGGGCCTTTGGCAACATTTTGAACTCACGCCACAAGAAGTCGAACTCCTGCAGAAAAGCGCCTTTCCACACCTCTTCCGTTCTTGGGCCAAGGACTCTGTATGCACGCCAGTCGAAACGTTCCCGAGGAACCTCGGTGAAGGGTGTCGCTCCCGTGCGAAGTCGTTGCCATAGCGTTTCCGGGTCATGAATACCCGCCGGCAGGATGCATGAGAAGCCTGTAATTGCAACAGGCGAAATGCATCGAGCCAGTACAACCACCCCCTCTATCATGAATGGAACAATGAAACAGGGACCAGGAATAAGTGGTAACTCAGGCATAGACCCTGGCCATGAACGGCAGGCAGGAAAACGCCCCCCGGATTCCGAAAATCCCCATTTAACGAATGCACCGCACCGGAGTGTGATCCCTATCGCCGTCTTCGTCTGCCACGGCACCTGGGTGCCGCTGGGCCGGGATGGCTGCTTCTTTTTCTGGGCCGAGGACGCCACCTGCCTGACCCACAGACGGGGTCGGCTGGCCCGGAAAAGCATCCCCCGGCATCCGTTTCAGGCCAGGCCGGAAGAACTGGCGCGGCTGGCCTCTGCCGCGGCCCAGGCCGCGGCAGAAATGACCTGCACCGTCCGTCTGCCCACCCGGGCCGGCGGCTGGCCCCTACCCTCGCCCGATGTCGCAACCGATCAACCCGGCGACGCCCCTGCCCCCGGGCTGGCGCCCTGGAACATCACCGGCCTGGCCCTGGCACCGGCCGACGCGGTGGCCTGGCTGGCCGGTCGGCCCGCCAACCCCGAGCAGCACTACGATCACTTCGGCAGCGACCTGCAGTTATGGAGCCAGGCAGCCCGGCTGCTGCTGGAACTGCTGGCCCGGGAGCGTTTCCTGCCCACCATCGCCCCACAAGATGACGAAGCCCGCTGGCAACTGCTCCTGACCGATGCGAATGACCACAGCCGGGTGCAGACCCTGGCCGACGCCCTGCCGCCGGTCTGTCGGGCCGTGGTGCCGCCGCGGCAAGACCCGGATACCTGCGTCCCACCCGGCGCCGATACCCTGGTGACGGGCTTCCTGCACACTGGGGCCGACGCTCTGATCCGCCGCTGGCTTAACGGCCCCAGCCTTGCCCCGCAGGCCAGCAAGAGCAAGCCAGTCCCGGCTGCGCAGCAGTGGCTGGCCGCCCTGGCCGCCCCCACCCCCGAGATGCAGGCCAGACGTGCCGGCATTGCCAGCCTGCGCCCGATCCTGCAGAGCTGGTCTGCCCCTCTGCGGCAAACGCAGACGCCGGGGGCACAGAGCTTTCGCACCTGCCTCCGCCTCGAGCCGCCACCTGAAGAGACAGCAGAGGCCGTCGCCCCCTGGACCCTGCGCATCCTGCTGCAGGCCGGCGACGACCCCAGCCTGCTGGTAGATGCAGCGCAGGTATGGCGGGAGCGGGGCAGCACCCTGCGCTACCTGAACCGGCGTTTTGACCGGCCCCAGGAGCAACTGCTGGCCGATCTGGGCCTGGCTGCCCGCCTGTTTCCGCCCCTGGAGCGGGCGCTGCACACGGCCCACCCGGATGTGTGCGAAATCACCACCGCCGAGGCTTACCTCTTTCTGAAGGAAGGCGCCCTGCTGCTGCGCGACAGTGGCCTGGGCGTGCTACTGCCCGCCAACTGGGAGAGCGGGCCCGGGCTGGGTGTACGGGCCCGGGTCAAATCGAGCCGCAAAGCCCACAGCGCCGCCGCTGGTGACCTGGGGCTGCACGCTCTGCTGGAGGTCGACTGGGAGGTGGTCCTGGGCGACCAGCCCCTGAGTACACAGGAGCTGCAGCGATTGGCCAAACTGAAGGTCCCGCTGGTGCGCGTGCGCGGCCAGTGGGTGGAAGTGGATCCCCAGCGGCTGGCCGCCGCCCTGGCCCGGTTGCAGCAGCAGGACGGCTCCCTCACCGTGGGGTCGGCGCTGCGGCTGGCTGCCGGCGGCGGGGAGATTGCCCCCGGACTGCCGCTGCTGCACGTGGAAGGGGAAGGCGCCGCCGGCGAACTACTGCAGCGGCTCAGCGGCGATGCGCCCTTCGCCCAGATCCCCCCGCCGGCGGGCCTGCACGGGCAGTTGCGCCCGTATCAGCAGCGGGGATACTCCTGGCTGGCCTTCCTGTGCGGGCGCGGCATCGGTGCCTGTCTGGCCGACGACATGGGCCTGGGCAAGACGGTGCAGGTGATTGCCTTGCTCCTGCACGAGCGGGAAACCGGCCAATGCCAGGGTCCCACACTGCTGATCTGCCCGACCTCGCTGGTGGGCAACTGGCAGCGGGAACTGGCCCGCTTCGCCCCTTCCTTGAAAGTGCTGGTCCACCACGGGACCGACCGCCTGCGGGGGCCGGAGTTTGCCGCCGCTGCCGCCGGTCATCAGGTAGTGATCAGCACCTACGCCCTGGCCGGCCGGGATGTGGAAGACCTGGCCGCCACAGCCTGGGCCGGACTGGTACTGGACGAGGCCCAGAACATTAAGAATGCCGGCACTCGGCAGAGTCAGAGCCTGCGGGCACTGCCGGCCGGTTACCGCCTGGCCCTCACCGGCACGCCAGTGGAAAACCGGCTGGCCGAACTCTGGTCGATCCTGGATTTCTGCAACCCCGGCTACCTGGGCTCTGCGGCGGAATTCCACACCCGCTTTGGCGCACCCATTGAGCGCTACCGGGATCAGGATGCCGCCGCCCGTCTGCGCCGGGTTGTCCAGCCCTTCATCCTGCGGCGGGTCAAGACCGACCCCAGCATCATACAGGACCTGCCGGAAAAACAGGAACTGCCCGTCTATGTGAACCTGACCCCGGAGCAGGCTACTCTGTACGCCGCCGTAGTCGAGGACATGCTGGCGCAGATCGCCGAGTCGGAAGGCATCCGGCGCCGGGGCCTGGTGCTGGCCGCACTGGCCAAGCTCAAGCAGATTTGCAACCACCCGGCCCAGTTCCTGGGCGACGGCAGCCCCCTGCCTGACCGCTCCGGTAAGCTCAGCCGCCTGGCGGAGATGCTGGAAGAGGTGCTGGCCGAGGGCGACCGGGCCCTGATCTTTACCCAGTTCGCCGAAATGGGCACCCTGCTCCAGCGCCATCTGACCGAAACCTTTGGCCGCGAGGTGCTGTTTCTGCACGGCGGCGTATCCGGGGCGATGCGGACGAAAATGGTGGAACGGTTTCAGGACAGCCCGAACGGGCCGCCGCTGTTCATTCTCTCCCTCAAGGCCGGCGGCGTGGGGCTGAACCTGACTCGGGCCAACCATGTCTTTCACTTTGACCGCTGGTGGAATCCGGCGGTGGAAAATCAGGCCACTGACCGCGCCTTCCGCATTGGTCAACAGAAGCATGTGCTGGTACACAAGTTCATCAGCGCCGGTACCGTGGAAGAGAAGATCGCCGCCATCATCGCGGGGAAACAGCAACTGGCCGAGCAGGTGGTGGGCACCGGCGAAGGCTGGCTGACGGAACTGAGCAATGACCAGCTCAAGGCGCTCCTTACCCTGGACCAGGAGTGAAACAACTATGGCCAGAAAGCAGGAATTTGGCAGCCAGTGGTGGGCGCAGCGCTGGCTGGCGGTGCTGGAATCCTTCGGCTGGGCCAGTCGGCTGCAGCGCGGCCGCACCTATGCGCGCCGGGGCCATGTGCTGGACCTGCAGATCGCCCCAGGCCAGGTCAAGGCCCGGGTGGAAGGCTCCCGGCCCACCCCTTACCGGGTCAGTATCCAACTGGCACCCCTGTCCGCGACCGACTGGAACCTGGTGCTGGCGGCCATGGCGGAAAAAGCTATATTTGCCGCCCGGCTGCTGGCAGGCGAGATGCCGGCCGAAATCGAAGCGGCGTTCACCGCCGCCCGGGTGCCGCTCTTTCCCCGCAGTGCGCAGGACCTGACCACCTCCTGCTCCTGCCCGGACTGGGCCAACCCCTGCAAGCATGTGGCCGCCGTGTGCTACCGCCTGGGGCAAGAGTTTGACACAGACCCCTTCCTGCTCTTCCGGCTGCGCGGCCGTGACCGGGAGGCGGTGCTGACCGAGATCCAGACCCGGCGAACTGCGGCAGCCCCCACCCCCGCCGGGGCGCCCGCCACCCCCGCCACCGGCAACGCAACGGCCCCGCCGCCCGATCTGGCGTTGGACCTGAACCGCTTCTGGACCGGTGACCCGGCCGCCGTTCCCTTCCCGGTTCAGATCAAGCCTGCGGCCGTGCCAGGAGCCATCCTGCGGCGCCTGGGCATCCCGACCGGCATCCCTCACCCGGATCTCTGGCACAAACAGCTTGCCCAGTACTACCAGGTGATTTCCCAGCGCGCCCTGGCGCAGGCGGCGGAGGAATAAGGAATCTCCGTGCAGTCCACTGCCACCGCTACCGTAGGAGGTGCATGCAGATGCAAGCCCATTTCACTGCCTGTTCCACGCCCCTGGGTCAGATCCATGTGGCCTGGACCGCCGGTGGGATTGCCTACCTGGCCTCACGGCTGACCACAGACGAGGCATTTCTGACCCAAATCAGGCAGGCCCGCCGTGGCTGGCTGCCACAGCGGGCCGATGAGCGCAATGCAGAACTGACCGCCATGCTCACCGACTGGATCAACGGCCAGCCGTACACCGGGAAGCTGGACCTCGGCCCCCTCACACCTTTCGCCCGGGCGGTTCTGGAACAGACACTGGCCATCCCCCGCGGGCAGGTGCGGACATATGGCGAACTGGCCCGGGCCATCGGTAAGCCTGGCGCCGCCCGGGCCGTGGGCAGCGCCCTGGCGCGCAACCCGGTGCCCCTGCTGGTTCCCTGCCACCGGGTGGTACCGGCGGGGGGGCAGATCGGCCATTACTCCGATGGCGGCCGGGAGTGGAAGGAACGGCTGCTCCGGCTGGAAGGGATCGCTATTCCTGATACAGGCGCCGTGCCGCTGCGAGCAGGTAGAGTGGCAGACCAATCGCAATAAGTCCGAAGGCGGGCAATGGATCCAGGTCGGTCAACTGCGGCGGTGGCGGCTGCAGTGCCCGGAACCACCCCACCACCACCACCAGCAGCAGGCTGAAGCCGATGTAAATAAAGGTCCGGTTGGCAGGTGGCACCCGTTCGCCCAGCAGCGGACCCAGCCGGCGGTCGGCCAGGGCAATCTCCCAGACCAGGGCAATGCACACCAGCAGCAATTGCGTCCGGTCCTGCAGCCAGTCCACCAGATCGCTGCCCAGTGCCAACCCCAACCCGGCCACCACCAGCACCACACCGGCCAACACGGCAGCCCGCACGCCCGGGCGGTGGTGCCGCAGCCAGAGCCAGCCGGCCGCCCCCACCACCACCAGCGCCTGCAAGGTAGTGTAGACATCACCCAGGTCCCAGTTGGCATCGTAGGCCGCCTGAATCCCGCGCACGGCGGTCAGCGTCAGCGTGACCTCCAGCCCCACCAGCAGCAGTCTGCGCCTGGAGTCACCCCTGCACAGGGCGGCCAGGGCCAGCCCGATGCAGCCGGCTGCCACCGCCAGTTCCGTGCCCCGGCTGGCCGGCGCCCAGGCCATGTGACTGCCGCCGGCGACCAGCCAGGCCAGCCAGACGGCGGTGATCAGCAAAGCCACCCAGGCCCCCGGCCAGCGGCGGTTCAGCCAGGGGCGCAACAGCACGGTGGTCAGAGCGGCCAACAGAATGGACCCGACAAACCCGGTCCCACCCAGGACCGGGGCCCAACCGGCCGGGAGCAGGGCGATCGCCAGCATCCCCCCTACCGGTACCAGCAGGGCCAGTCCCAGCAGGGTGATGAGCAGGGGGAAAGGCGGCTCGGCCAGCCACTGGCCGCGGGGCAGCCAGCGCCCCAGCACCGCCAGGCCGGCCATCCAGCCCAGGGTGAGCCACAGGCCTGGTTCAGCGCGCCATCCGTCCAACAGAAAGTAAACACCTTTGGCCAGGCTCAGGGCCAGCAGCAGCCAGGCCAGCCCCGGAGTGCCCCAGCCCTGCATCCGGTCGGTCAGCCAGCCGCCGGCCTTGCCGGCCAGTTCAGCCAGATCCGTACCCGCCAGAATCAGCAGGGGCATGGCCACTCCGGTCATGAGGATAAACTGTGTGGACAGCCCGGCGGTATAGGCCAGCAACGGAATCTCCTGCCACAGGCTGGCCACGGCGGCCGTCATGCACAGCAGCAGGCCGGCGCCGAAAAAGGTCAGGTACTCCCACAGGCCGAAGTCGGCCAGGGGCCGGGCCCAGCGCCGCCACAGAAGCAGCAGCGGCACCAGCAGATACCCCGGCCAGGCCAGGCCGGGCGTGACCTGCAGGATCGGCCAGGTCAGCACCGCCCAACCGACCGCTGTGAGCACCCGCAGCCACCGGGGGCTGTGCAGGGCCCCGGCCAGCAGATAACTCCAGCCCACACAGACCAGCAGGGTAGCCAGGGGTATCCAGGCCAGGGGAACAAACAGGGTCTGCCCGCCGCTCAGTGCGGCCGGCTGCGGCCAGCCGAGGTGGCTGCCCAGGGCATCGGCCAGCAGCCCGGCCACCGCACTGGCAATGCCCAGGGCCGACAGCAGCCGCAACCGCCGGGAAAACGAAGCCCAGCCCAGCAGTTGTGCAGTGCGGGCTTCGGCAGAAACCGTCGACATTGTACCAGGACCCCTTTTGCGCATAATCACCGGCGGCCGGCCGCGAGCGCACCATTACCGGGCCTCCGCCCGGCACCGCTCAGTGGAGTAACTGTTCCAGCAGAGCTCGGGTCTCCGGGGCCGGACTGATACCCAGCTCAGCCCGCAGCCAGCAATCTAACTGCCGATAGCGCCGCAGAGCCTCACTGCGCCGACCGTGCCGGGCCAGCAGCAACATCAGTTGGCGCTGCGCTTCCTCGCGTCCGGGGTCCATGACCAGCAAATCCTCCAGGGCACCAATGGCTTCTTCCGCCCGGCCCAGTTGCAGCGCCGCCTCCCGCCAGAGTTGGAGCAGGTCCAGCAACTCACGGCGTGTCTGCTCACGGTAACCATCCACCCAGGGCCAGAAGACATCACTCAGCAGGTCGCCCCGGTACAGGGCACGGCCGGCCCGGCAGTGCTCCAGGCACTTCTCCGGGTCATGGGACACCGTTCGCCGCGCCCCCTCCAGGTGTGAGCGGAAGACCTCCCGGTCCACCCAGCCCACCGTCTCCGGCGGCAGACGGACCAGGTCCGGGGTGGTCTCCAGACGGCAGCCCACCGACTGCAGGGTCTTCCGCAGCCGGTGCAGTGTGACCCGCAGCGCCCCCCGGGACTGGTCGGGCGGTGCTTCCGGCCAGAATGCCTCCAGAATCACCTCGCGCCCGGCGGCATAGCCCGGCTGCAGCAGCAGAAATTGGAATACGCCCCGGACCTGGGCGCGCCCCCAGGCGTCGGCCGCAATGTCCTGCCCGGCACAGCGCGCCCGGAAGATCCCCAGGCAGTCCACCAGCAGGTGACGGGACTTCTGCGGCAGATCCGGCTGGCCGACTTCCAACAGTTGGCGGACGGCAGCCTGCAACAACGGCACCGCCGCCGCGTCGGCCAGTTGCCGGGCCTGGCGGGCGGTGGCCTGGGCGGCATCGGTGCGGCCGGAGAGGTGCTCAAGCCAGCCCCGCCCCACCAGCGCCGCACAGCTCAGACCAGGCGTGCGGTCGATCTCGGCCAGACAGCGGTCCCCCCGCTGGCACAACTGCCCTGCGGCGGACAGGTCACCCGCCTGTGCCGCCAGGCTTGCCTGCAACCAGTGCAGTTGCGCCTGTTGGGCCGGGCTGCTGGGCATTGCCTGGGCCAGCAGGGCTGCCGCCGCTTCCCAGCGCTCCAGCAGCAGCAAGATCTGGCCTTCGGCCAGCAGGGCATCACAGGCGGCGGCACCGGCCAGTTGCGCCTGGGACTCCCGCAGCGCGACCAGGGCTGCTTCAAACTGCCCCTGGGCCACCAGCGCCCTGGCCCCCAGGCCGGCCCGAGCTGCGCCGGCCCGCTCCGGTTCCCCGTGGCACACCAACAGCGCCGCTGCCTGCTCAAACCGGGAGGCCGCCGCCTCCCCCTGCCCCTGAGCCGCCTGCTCCTCGGCCAGAGCCAGCAACGCTTCGGCCTGTGCGGTGGCTGCGGCGTCGCCCAGTTCCGCCGCAGCGTCATCCAGTTCAGCCTCGACCTGGCGCAGGGCTGCCCCAGCCTCGCTCCACTGGCCGAGGTCGCCATGGGCCCCGGCCAGCTTGCACAAGGCCCGCAGCAGGCCACCGCTCTGTCCCTGGCCGGCATAGCCCACCACGGCGCCGTGCAGCCAGCGCACGGCCCGCCGCGGCCGGTCGGCCCGGCGCAGTGCTTCACCGGTGGCCAGGAGCAGGTCCGGAATCACCTCCAGTACCGGCTCCGGCACAGCCTCCAGCCATTCCTCCAGTTGCCCTAGCTCACCGCTGCGCAACAGGTCGGCGGTATTGCGCCGCAGCAGGGGTTCCACCAGTCCGGGGTCTCCCGCCGCCAGGGCATGGTCCAGCGCAGCCGCCTCCTCGCCCCGGGCCGCTGCCCGGAGTGCCGCCCGGCGCTGCAGGAGCCTGTACCGGTCCGGATCAGCCTGTAACTGGCGCTGCAGGAACTTGCGCCACAGGGGATGCGGCTGCAGGGCTCCCTCCGGCGTGCGGGACGTCAGAACCGGGGTGCTCCGCAGCCAGTCCAGGTGACCATCAGGGTCAGCACACAGCACGACCCCGGCGCAGCCAGCCGGTTCCCAGGTCGCCAGCACTGACGCTTCGGCCAGGAAGCTACGGCGCTCGGGCGGCAGTTCCGCCCAGACCTCTGCCTGCAGGTAATCAAACAGGTCGGCGTAGGGAAAGTGGCCGGGAATTCCGGCCGCGGCCCACATCCGGGCCGCGGCCGGCCAGCCCAGGGTGAGTCGGTGCAGCCCGGGCTCCTGCGGCCGCCCGGCGGCAATCAGCAGGTCTTGTTCTTCCTGCGGGGAAAAGCCCAGGTCGTCTGCCCCCAGGTCCTGCACCTGGCCCAGCAGGCGCAGGCGGGGCAGGGTTGGCAGCAACGGCATTCGCCGTCCGGCCAGCAGGATGCGCAGGTGCGGCGCCGCCTCCACCAGCCATTTTCCCAGCCAGAACCAGGCGGCTTCCGCACCGTCCAGTACGTGGAGGTCGTCCAGTACCAGGGCGGCGGGTCCGGAGCGCACCACCAGCCCTCCGTGCATTTCAGCCAGAATGGCCGCCGGTGTGGCCCCGGATCGGGGCGACACCGGCGGCAACCCAAGGGATGCCGCCAGGCCGGAGAGGAGCACGACCGGATCGCGGTCGGCGCCATCCAGCGTGTACCAGCCACACTTGCCGCCGTGTCTGCACCCATACTCGGCCAGCAGGGTGGTCTTGCCGTAGCCGGCCGCGGCCGTCAGGCAAAAGATCCGCCCCTGTGCCAGCCGCCCGGTCAGGTGTGGGCGAGGCACGTGGGGAGCAGGCAGCAACGGGGGCTGCAGCTTGTGCGGCGAAACAGACACAGGGCGTCTCCCCTTATTCCAGTGCAGTCGTCTCGTCCAGGCACAGGCGCAGGTATTGCGTAAGCCCCATCACATGACACACTTTCCGAAAATGATCGTTCAGGCCATAGGCCGCCGTCCGGCCGCCGGCACGGGTGACCAGCCGCACGGCCCACAGCACGCCACCGAGGCCCACCGTACTGATGGGGCCCACCCGGGTAAAGTTCAAGACCAGCCGCCGGGGCAGTTCGGATTGGTCCTGAACGGCCCGCAGGATGGCTTCGCCCCCTTCCCGGCCGAGCGAACCGCTCAGGTCGAGAATCATCCCATCGTCTAAAGGACGCGTACATACCTCAAACACGTTCACGACCCCCTGCAAAAAAACGCAAGCGCACCTGCTTGCCCCGAACCAGCGGTTCAACCACCACCGCGTCGGCCGTGGCCCGCATCAAATGCAGCCCCCAGCCATGGATCGGGCCATCGCCTTCCATCTGGTCCCTGATCTGCGGTGGTCGGTCGGGCGGGACAAACATCTCCCCCAGGTCGGCCACCGTGGCCTCCAGCCAGTCCGGACCGGCCACCAGCCGCACCTGCACCAGTTGTCCGGCTTGCAGGCCGTTGCCGTGAACGCAGGCATTCAGGCAGGCCTCGCCCACAGCAGTAGCCACATCGTCGGCCCGACCGGGCGGGCCGTAAGTACGGGCAAAATCACCGGTTGCCTCGGCCGCCAGCAGTTCGGAACCATAGCAGCTCGGCAGTTCCAGTTGCAGTTCAGCCGGCGGAACCAACACCAGGGCGGTCACGTCGTCAGCCGGCGGCTGCCCCCCGCCATGGCGGGACACCGCCGCGAACAGGTCTGTCAGCAGCCGGTCGGCGCCGATCCCGGCCCGCCCTGCCAAAGCTTCCACGGCGGCGGTGCCCAGCAGCCGGCCCGCCGGGTCGTGCGCCTCCACCAGACCGTCGCTGAACAGCAGAAAGGGGGTTCCGGGGGGCAAGGCGCAGGTACACTCACCGTACTGAACCTCTGGGTCCACGCCCAGGGGCAGAGAGCCCCTCGGTTCTGCCTCCCGGCCGCCAATCACGGGGGGCAGGTGACCGGCACTCGACCAGGTGACCAGCCGCTGCTCCACATCCACCACCGCGTAGGCAACGGTCACGAAGGTCATGGGCGGCAGGCTGGAGCAAAGCAGGCGGTTCATCGCCGCCAGTACTGCCCCCGGCCCGGCGTGCAGCGGGGCATGCGAGCGCAGCAGACTGACGGTGGACGCCATCAGCAAGGCGGCCGGCAGTCCCTTGCCGGCGGCGTCGCCCACCGCCACACCAAATCGTCTCCCGCCCAGGGGGATGATGTCGTAGAAGTCGCCCCCCACCTCCTGGGCCGGCACCTGCCGGGCTGATACCTGCCACCCGGGCGGAACCGACCAGGCCCTGGGCAACATTTCGGTTTGAATCGACCGGGCAGCCTGCAAGTCCCGCTCAATGGCCCGGAACTCCCCCTCGACCCGATCCTGCAGCCCATTGATGGCGGCCACCAGCCCGGCCACTTCGTCCCGGCCGGTCACCGCCAGACGGTGGAACAGGTCTGGCCGCACCCCGGCGGCCAGGGCCCGCAGCCGGGTGGCGATGGCGCTCAGGTCCCGCCCGGTGTCCGTCGCCACCAGGTAGCCCACCAGGGTGCCCACCAGCCCCAGCGGCAGGTACAGCCAGAGCAAGCGCCCGGGGGGAACGTCGGCCGAACTGACAAAAACAGACGTGTACATGGCCGCCTGGGCCACAACCACGGCGGCGAACCGCAGGCCCACTGGCACTGGCCGCCCGGCCGGCACTTGCCGCAGCGCGAAGGCAGCCACCGCCCGCTGGAGCAGGCGGCGGCTGAAGGTGAAGAGCAACAGGGCCAGGATCAGGGTTAGAACCATCTCCCGAAGGAAGTTCTGGAGCACCTCACCCCGCATGACCGGGTCGCGCCACTGCTGCAACAGGGTTTCGGGCATTTCCACGGCATGAAACACCAGCGACAGCACCATCGCCAGGCCCAGCAGCCACAGGGAGGCCTGTTCAGGCCAGCGGATGGCCAGAGCGGCCGCCACTTCGGCCCGGTCCGGTGGCAGGCTACCGGTCGCCTTTAGCTGGGCCAGAGCCCGGAAGAAGGGACGCAGGTGCCAGCCGGCCAGGGCGTCCAGGACCAAGCCCAGGGCCAGGGCGCCCATCCAGATGATCAAGGCGGCCGCCGGCTTCTCCCGCAGCATATCCAGCGGGGTGCTTCCGATCAGTACATAATTCGAGAGGTGCAGCCACAAAACTCCGGCCACCATCAGGCCCAGGAGTAACCAACGTAAGCGCCAGCGAATGGTCCCCATGTTACTTCACCCACACGGGCATAAATCGTTCAGTGTGGGTTCATTTCGTGCGCCGCGCCGGGAATTCCTTTATGGCACCATAAGAACCAAATTTAAACTACCTCCCGGCACCACCAACTGCGGGGGCTGCGGCAGGTCGGTGCCAGTGATCTGCAGCGGCCGGAGCTGCCCGTTGATTTCGACCTCCGTCAGGTACCGGCGCCCCGGGCCGGCGGGTACATTCGCAAAGCTGAAGGCTCCGTTCGCATCGGTGGTGGCGGCCAGTGCGGCGCCGCCGCCTTCCGGAGTCAGGAAGACCCGGTGCTCACCCAGCAGCGCACCATCGGGTCCGATGACTGTGCCGGCCACCTGGCCGGTGGCCGCAATCAGCCGCAGGTGCAGGGTGGCGGCCGCCCCCGGCGCCGGCGCATCTACCCGGGCCAGAGCGGCGTGGTAACCGTTCAGGCTGGCGGTCATTTCATAGGCCATGCCTGGGATCAGGTCGGTGAACTGGTACGTCCCGCCGGAGTTGGTTTCCGTCTGCCACGTCTGCCCCAGGGCGCCCCGGGCGGTTACGGTGGCTCCCGCCACCGGACGGCCGCCGGCCCCCAGAACCTGGCCGGTCACGCTGGCACCGGCCGGAACCAGCTTCAAGTCATAGGCCGCGCCGGCCGCCGCCGTGGGCAGGGGCACCGGATCCAGCGGCAGGTCAGTGCCGGCCGCCAGGTCAGACTTCAGGTAACCGGGGGCCTCAGCCACCAGCCGGAAGCGGGCGCCGGCGTCACCGCCGACCCTGGCAAACTGGTAAGTGCCGCCGACCCCGGTGGCGACTCGGGCGACCTCTCCCTTGCCCACCTCATGGAGCACCACGGTTACTCCGGCCACCGGGCTCCCGGTCGGGTCCAGTACCTGACCGCTCAGGGGTCCGCCGGTCGAGTGCAGGGTGACGTCTGCCACCACCGTCCGCCCGGCTTCGACCCGGAAAATGCCGTTGTCATCAGCAGGCGCGGTCTGCGCCGTGGTCACCCAGCCCTCCTTGCTCACCTGCAGGCGGTAACCGGCAGCATTGCCGTTCATGGGCACCACCTGTTCAAATTCATAGCGGCCATCGGCCCCGGTGGTGGCCGTGAACAGCAGGTCGGCAGCCGAGTCGCGGCCGAGTTCCACCCGGGCCCCCGCCACCGGCCGGCCTGCCGGATCGGTCACCTGGCCCCGGACCTTGCCGAAGGCGCTGCCGCCCCAGATACTGGTGACCGGAGACATGACCAGATATTCCAGGGTTTCAGCCGCCGCTCCGGCCTGGAACCAGGCGCTGCCCACCGCCATGTGTGCGCCGTCCTCGGCCAGGGCCCGCACCCGATATTCAGGGCCGTCCGCCACCAGACCGTCGAAGCGATATGAACCGTCCCGACCGCTGGTGGTGCGGGCAACGGTGCCCACATCTTGCTGATCCAGAGCCACCGTCATCCCCGGCAGGGGGAATCCGGCCACATCGGTTACAGTGCCGGCAACCGCCCCGTGACTGCCCCGAGTGCCAAGTTGCCCCAGATCCACCGCCGTCCCGCCCGGCAGGGTAAAGAAGGCGGATGTCGCCGGGGCCAGGCCGTCAGACCAGACCCGCGCCTGGTAGTCCGCCGCCGTCAGTGCCGGCAGGTTCAGTTCATACCGGCCGCGGCTGTCGGTGGTGGTCTCGGCCACTGTCCCCCGGCCACGGCGGAAGATTTCCACCCGGGCGCCCGCCACCGGCGTGTTGTCCGCCGCGTTGACCACCTCGCCGCTGACCCGGCCGCCGGCCGGGGCCAGGGCCAGATCCGCCCATTCTGCCCCCTGGACGTTCAGCACGGTCGAAACGGCGGCCTGGTAACCGGCCACCGCCGCCTGCACCTGGTAGCGCCCCATGGGCACCGTCACAAAGCGGAACGTACCGTCCGCACCGGCGGTGGCGCGGTCCACCACACCCCAGCCGGTGTGCACCAGTGCGACCTCGGCTCCGGCCAGGGGCGCGCCGGCGGTGTCCCGCACCGCCCCGTACACGCTGCCGATCAGGGGCCGCAGGGTTGCATCCCAGGCCGTTACCGCTGCCGGTTCCAGCCAGAAGGAATCAGCCAGAGCAAAACCGGTCGCCCCGACCCGCAGCCAGTAGTCGTACCCGCTCACCGGCGGGGCCGACAGGCTGTAGCGCCCACCCGCGTCCGTCTGGGCGACAGCCACCCGGCCGGCTCCGTAGCGGAACAGTTCCACCTGGGCGTCCGCCACCGGGCGCCCGTCCGGCCCGCTGACCCGGCCGGTGAACGCCACCGCGCCTGCGGCCGCCCCGGCTGAAGCGGTGCTGACCAACAGCAGGGCCAGGGCCAGCACCAGTGCAAATGCTTTACGCAAGAACAGCCACCTCACTCATACCTGAGAGCTTCAATGGGATCTAGACGGGCGGCCTTGGCAGCCGGGTACACCCCGAAGAGCAGGCCGACAAAGGCACTGAACCCCAGGGCCAGGGCCAGGGTGCCCGGAGTAATGGTCAGGTCCACCTTCAGGAAGCGGCCGGCCAGGTAAATGGGAATCGCCGCCAGCCCGACACCAATACCGCCCCCGAAGATACATACCACCAGGGCCTCGGTGATGAACTGGCCGAGGATGTCGCGCCGCCGGGCGCCAATGGCCTTGCGGATGCCGATTTCCCGTGTCCGCTCGGTGACGGACACGAGCATGATGTTCATGATACCCACCCCGCCAACCAGCAGGGAGATGCCGGCAATCGCCCCCAGCACGCCGGTGAGGATCCCGGTGATCTTGTTGACCGCCCCGATCGCCTCGGTCACGGACTGGCCGCGGAACTTGGCACCATTATGCAGAGTGCCCATCAGCCGGACCGCGTGGTCCAGCACATCGTCCACGCTGACCCCGTCGCGGACCTTGGCGAAGATCTGATAAATCGGCCGGTTGCCGGTCAGCCGTTTGGCCGTGGTGTAGGGCATGTACACAACCCGCCCGGTGGTCGGGCCGCCCAGAGCGCCGGCCAGCAGCCCTTCATTTTTCTTGATCAGGCCCACCACCTCGAAGGTGTAGCCCCCCACGTAGACAGTCTTGCCCACCGCCCGCTCGCTACCGAAGAGTTGCTCGGCAGCCTCGTCCCCCAGCACCAGCACCCGGGCGTGGCCCTCAAAGTCTTCCTGGCTGATAAACCGGCCGTCGTCCAGGCTCACTTTCAGCAGGTCCTTCCACTCCGGATAGGCGCCCCAGATCGTGTCCTGTACCTGCTTGGCCTGGTACTTGATCAGGGCGCTGCCCTGGGTCAGGGTGGCGGCGTACTGGACTTCCGGCATCAGCTTCTTGAGGGCGGTGATATCCTCTTCCCGGAAGGGCTCGGCCCGCCGGGAACTGCCCGGGGGCGGGAAGTCGGGATTCAGCGTGAAGACCTGGCCCCCCAGGCCCTGCAGTTCGCCTACCACCGCCGAACGGGTGCCCTGGCCAATGGCCACAATGGCAATCACGGCACCCACGCCAATGATGATGCCGAGCATGGTCAGGGCCGAACGCATCTTGTTGGCCAGGAGCGCCTCCCAGGCCAGGCGCAGGTTTTCCAGCCATTTCACAGCCCTTTGCCCCCTTCGGCCAGGACTTGCCGGGCATCCACCGGCCGGTCCACCTCCTGCTCCTCGCCGATCACCCCGTCGCGCACGGTGATGATCTTCTGGGCATGACGGGCAATATCCGGTTCGTGGGTCACCAGTACAATGGTGGCCCCTTGTTGATGCAATTCCTGAAACAGGGCCATGATCTCCTCGCCGGTGCGGGAGTCGAGGTTGCCGGTGGGCTCGTCGGCCAGCAGCAGCGACGGCCGGGTCACCAGCGCTCTGGCCACCGCCACCCGTTGCCGCTGTCCGCCGGACATTTCCGCTGGCCGGTGGTGCGCCCGATCAGCCAGCCCCACCCGCGCCAGCGCCTCCTGCGCCCGGCGCCGCCGTTCAAATGGGCCGATGCCGGTGTAGATCAGGGGCTGCTCCACGTTGCGCTGTGCCGTCATGCGCGGCAACAGGTTGAAGGTCTGGAACACAAAGCCGATCTTCTGGTTGCGGACAGCGGCCAGTTCATCCTCATCCAGGGAACTGACCACCCGGCCGTCCAGCCAGTACTCGCCGGCAGTTGGCCGGTCCAGGCAGCCAATGATGTTCATCAGCGTGCTCTTGCCTGAGCCGGACGGCCCCATCAGGGCGACGAAACTACCGGGGTGAATCGTAAAGGTCACGCCGTTGAGGACCGGGACAGCCAGGGGACCAGTTCGGTATGTCTTTTCAATCCCCACCAGCCGGATCACTTCCGGTTACCCCCCTGCGCCGGCGCCTCGTCCGGCTGCCGGGCCGCCCCGCCGTCCGGTCCGTTGGTTTCACCGGCGGCGACCTCACGTGCTTTCTGCCCGGGCCGCAGGCTGCGCAGAACACTGAACGGCCCGGCAATCACCCGCTCGCCTTCGTTCAGGCCCGCCGTAATCTCCACCCGGCCCTCGGCCCGGGTGCCCACCGTGACCAGCCGCTCCTGCACAGTGTCGTTTTCCATGACCCACACGTAACGCTGCCCATCTGGTTTATCCAGCAGGGCTTCAACTCCCACGCTGATCACACCGGTGCGGGTACCGGTTTCAATCTCGGTATCCACACTCATGCCCGGACGCAACCGATTCTCCACATTAGTCACCAGGGCCTCCACCGGAAAGGTCACGGCTGCCCCCTGGTTTTGGAAGCCGGCTGGACCCTGGTTGCCCTGGCCAGTCCGGTAGTTCAGTGCCTCCGGGGCAATGCTGGTGACAGCCCCATCAAACAACTTGCCAGGCGACGAGCCGGATTTAGCCGTCAGTTTCATGCCGACCTGAACGCTGCCGATATCGGCCTCATCCACCCGTGCCGCCAGCTTCACCTGGTCCAGCCGGCCCACCACCAGCACCAGGGCATTCTTTTGCACCGGATTGGCTTCCTTGGCCGCCACCGACAGCACGATCCCGTCGGCCTCGGCCCGAATCACCGCCCGCTGCAGGTTCCCTTCCTGATCGGCCAGGGCCTGTTCGGCAGACATCACCGCCAGTTCCTGGCCGGCCACCTGTTCAGGCAGCAGGCTGTCCTGGCGGATTTCCATTTGCACGGCGTCCAGGCTGCGTGTCGCCTGATTGAGCTTGAGTGCGGCCTGCCGGATTTCCGCCGCCTGCTCCGGGTCCAGTTCGGCCAGCTCGTCGGTGGCCTGCTTCAGGGCCTGTTCCGCCCTGGCCACCTGCTGGCGCTGCTGTTCAGCGCCGTTACGCAGGCGCTGGGTCAGATCCCGGTAATCCTGCTCGGCCTGGGTCAGGGCCAGGCGGGCGGCCGTATCCGCCGGATTTTGCTCGGCATTGTCCCTTGCCGTCTGCAGCCGCAGGTAAGCCGCCTGCACCTGCTCCCGGGTGACGGTGGGCGCCTGGGCCTGGGCCAATTCGAGCGAGGACCTGGCATCAGCCACCTTGGATCTGGTATTGGCCCCGCGCTGGTCCAGGCTCTGCCGGGTGCGCTCCACGGTATCTTCGGCGTCAGCCAGGGCTTCCCGGGCTGCTGCCAGCTTGTTGGCCTGCTGTTGGGGGGTCATTTCCAGTTTCAGGCGCAACTGTTCCAGTTGCAGGCGGGCATTGGCCAGGTTGGCCCGGTTCTGGCGGACAACAGCTTCCTGGGCGCTGCGGTCGAGTTCAGCCAGGACCTGCCCCTTCTGGACACGGTCACCGGCCTTGACTTTCAGGCTCACCGCCTGGGTGTCGAAGGCAGCCCGGTATTCCCGTTCGTCGGCCGGATTCACGCTGGCCGGCGCCTGCACACGGGTCACCAGATCGCCCCTGGCGGCTGTCACCACCTGTACCGCCGCCTCGGCCATGGCCGACTGGGTCCGGCTGCGTGCCAGGGCATACCAGCCACCCCCTGCTCCGGCCACGACTACGGCGAGGGTAATCAAGAACCACGGACGCTTGAACAAGGATTTCTTCAAAGTGCGGATCCCTCCCACAGTCAACGCGATCACCTGGTATGACGGTCAGATACCCAACATTAGGACGCCTGACCGGTGGAAATCCCTTCAGTTTGGGCAAAAAAATAAGCGCTGTGCGCGGCAAAGGGTGCTCCCTCGGTCCGACCGAGATCGATGGTACCTGGCCTTTCGTGGCCCCTTGCCCGGTCAGGATGACTCTCACCGACCTGCGCAGCAGTTGATCAGATTCCGGGCCGCAACCCCGATTTCGGGTGGTCGAGGCAGGGGCGGGATGATTCACCGCTCATTTCCGAGGCAGAGTTCCAAACCATGCGGAAATAGCAGGCGAATCCCGTGGTTCCAAGGGATGTTCGCCCCGGAATTAGCCTGTTTTCGGCCTGAGAAGGGGCGTTCTGGTCCGGAGACGGCGAAAAGTGGCGGCTCCCCCACCTGTGCGGCTCCGATTTTATGTGATTCACC
>JAKFDK010000035.1:0-108546 GCA_036676195.1 Clostridia bacterium
CGTCTGGTTTCGTTGCATGACTCGCCGCAAGAGTTGCAGGATTTGCCCGGCCGTGTGCGGATCGGTCCCCCCGGTCGGTTCGTCCAGGACCAGGACACCGGGAGCACGGGCCAGGCAGATGGCCAGTGCCATTTGCTGAATTTGACCGCCTGAGCATGCAGTTGGCCGGCGCTCCGGCATGTCTGCTCCCAAGCCAAGTTCGCGGATGACCTGTTCCAACTTGTCCTGCACGGCCTTATCCACTTGCGCACAGAAGGGTACGTCCGGCCGTAAAGCCAGGCAGGGGTCAGGCGGCAAATACTGAATGCCCTCGTGCACCTGGCCGGTCACGTCGCGCCCCAGCAGGATGACACGGCCGCCGTCCGGCTTCTGGCAACCTGCCACCGCCCGCAGCAGGGTGGACTTCCCGGCCCCGGACTCGCCCAACACGGCAACGCATTCGCCAGCATGAAGATCCAGGTTTACTTCCCGGACCGCGGGTATGACCCGACTGCCGAAAATCAGCACTGATGGTCCAGTCCGGTTACATGCCGTTAGACGGTGTGTGCTCAGGATAAGTTCCCGCATGCCACGCCCCCCGCCCGATCGTGGCCGGGCCCTCCGGCTTGCCGGATGGCGACCCGGTTTCGCGGTAGTCTTGCTATCTCTTCTCATTATAACGGCCGTGTTTTCATCGGCAACTTCTGATTCGGATTCATCCCCGGTACATCACGAATCTTCTCTGGTTGAGTAAAGGATTCCCTAAAGTACTGCCGCCAGGGATGAAAGAACGGCAATGGGTGGGAATGTGTGGCAAAAGCCCGTAGGATAAGACACAGTACGTGCCGGGAGGGATTACCTTTGCTCCAGGCCGACTCCTGGTCCCGGCGGACCACCCTTGTCGCCCTCGGATTCGTGATGACCGCCACCCTGGCCTGCTTCTCCCCCTATACCCGGGCCTTGCCAACCGCTCACTCAGGCAGTGCCGGTCCGCTGGTCATCCAGCAGCCCAGCCTGTGGCCTGATTTTCACTACGAAGTGCGCCACTCGGGCGAGCAGATGCTGACCCTGCGGGTGGCGGTGTCAGACCCTTCCTGGGTGCGTCTGGAGTTAGATGGGAGATCTGTGTTTGAAGGGACCCTGGCACCGGGCAACGACCAGACCTGGCAGGCACGCCGCTCACTGGTGGCGCATTTGGGAAACCCGCGCGGACTGCGGGTGACACTGCAGGGCGAGCCACTGCTCCTGGATTGGGAGGGTCCGATCCATCTGTCAGTTGACGGGTAGCGTACCCGTCCGGACCCAGTGCTGAGCGGGAACCGGGTTCCGGTGGACTGGACGGGGAAGACTGATACCAGTCCAGTCCGGGGGTGTCTGCATGTCCAAGCTGGTGCGGCTGGCCCGACAATTGACCATTGCAACACGCATTCACCGGTATTGCCGGCCCCTTGCTCTGCAGGAAGTCCATCGCTGGGCCGAGCAGGCTGCCGCCATGCCGGATCAGGCTCTGTGCCAGCAGGCCATTCTGAGCCTCACCCGCAAGCGCTTTCATTGTGAAGGCGGGGCGGTGTACGCGGCCGTGACACCGTCCCCGGGCTCCGTGATTCCAGCCATCTGTGCCCTGCAGACGCTGGTTGATTACCTGGACAACCTGTCTGACCGTTACGGTGCGCCCTCCGAGGCGTGCCTGCGGCAACTTCACTTGGCAGTGGATCATGCCCTGACTCCCGGGGCGTCCCTGGCGGATTACTATGGCCCCGCCGCCGGGCAAGATGGCGGTTACCTGACCGCACTGGTGCGGGAATCGCAGACCCGGCTGCAGGCTCTGTCCGGCTACCGGGGCGAACTGGCCGCCGCTGTACGGCAGTTGGGCAGGTTGTATGCTGACCTGCAGGTGTATAAACATTTGCCAGATCGAGGGACACGGGAAGCGCGGCTGGTTGCCTGGCTTCAGCCACTGCAGGCCTGCAATGCAGGCTGGCATTGGTGGGAACTGGCGGCAGCCTGCGGTTCAACGCTGGGTATTTTTGCGCTGTTGGGTGCCGCCACTCGGCCCGAAGGAGAACGCTGGGTAGCGGCATTGTTACAGGGGTATTTTCCTTGGATCGCCGGCCTCCACATTCTTCTGGACTATTACATTGACCAGGCCGAGGATCTGACGGGAGGCGACCTCAACTTTGTCCGCTATTACGGCGATCAGGCGTCCGCCACCGCGGGTCTGCAGCGGATTCTGGCCGGTTCGTTGCAGCGGGCCAGGCAGATGCCGCAAAGTGAACTGCATGAACTGGTGGTGGCCGGTCTGCCGGGGCTGTATCTGTCTGACCCCAAGGTCCGGCAACAACGCCTCCAGGGACACGCCCGCCGCATGGTCCGGGCCGCCGGACTCTGGGGCAAGGCCGCATGGTATTACTGCCACCTGCATCCGCCCGGCCGTTGATTGCTGCTAAAGTAAAATGGGCGCCGGCCAGAACGACTTGGCCGGCGCTGCTGATTCGCCTGTATCTACTTAGAACCGAGGGGCCTGATAACCGGCTCCCGCTCCGAAGCCGGTACCCATACCGGGGGACGGTGCCGTACCGCCGGCACCCACGACGTTCATGGACTCCCGTGCTACCTGAGCCAGATTCTGCTGGAACTGGCCGGCGTTCTGGGCTGTGGCCATCAGGGGTACGTACCACCCGCGCTGCAGCATCAGCTCGGTCAACTGCCCCTGAGCCTGGATAGCCTCGTGGGCTGCCTGCTGGAACATATGCCGCAACTGCGGATGCGCGCACTCGCACGCCGACTGGGCGGCGGAGGCAGCCGCGAACTTCAGATGGTTGCTGCACCGGGTGGCGATGGCAGCATCAGTCATGCCGGAATGCATATCGTTGCCTCCCTTTAATGGGCGCTAGTACCCATGATCGCCTCAAGCTGTTGTACGGTACGCAGGTGCCGCTGGACTTCGGATTCCAACCACTGGCGCAGTTGCTGGTCATGGCACATCTGTGCTTCCACCCGCGCGGCCTGCACCGTGCTCGCCGCATTACGCAACGCCTCCGAGGCCATGAGAACCTCGGCAGCAGTCATTTGGGTCATGTTGTTCATTCTGGATCACCCCCACCATAGAGTTTCCTTACTCCGGTCCCTCTACTCTCTGCCGGGATTTCAGGGCACGGTGCAGGAAAAACTCGCCCATGGACAGGACGACGGCAGCGGTAAAGGCAGCGCCGAAACTGAGTACGGGCGATGGGGCAATCGCAGGCAGAAGCCACAGGATCAGGGCGGCCAGCAGAACATCAGCGAAGAACGCCGTCATTTGACCAAAACGGGGCAGGATGAGGAGATCTCCGATTAGAAACGAAGGAATCCCTACTCCAACTGTGGCCCAAATGACCGGCCATACACTTACAGGGCTCACCAGAATCGGCAACGTCACACCCAGGAGGACAAAAGTAACCAACACTTTTACCAGGAATAGGCGGGCAAGGAACATGGTCCGGACCTCCCCCAGAAGAACTGGCTGGCCCGTAGTATACCCGTTTAGAAACTGGGATTGATCTGCCCGGCCAGAACCCCGGACTGGACGCTGGTGATGGTTTCAACCTGTATCACGTCTGCCAGCAGCCGCGACACTTCGGGCCGAGCGGCGTGCACCAGCAGCACGGCCTCACTGCCGGCGTGCAGCAGCGCCCGTCCTGCCCTGGTGTAAGGAGGCGTAACGGTAAGGTTCCACTCTGGCCGGACCTCGTCGGCGTTATACGGCGCCACGTCAATCTTGCCTTCCTGGAGCCCGATGTGCATCTGATTGTAGGTAATGGGAACACGCTGAATGTCCAAACCGGCAAATTCTACATCCAGGAATACCAGTTGATCGAGGGACTTGGGATCGTAGCCGACCCGCAGGCCCTTGGGATAGAACATTTCCACCGGTCTTCCGGACCAGAGTAGAACATGACCATCCAGATAGCTGCGAGGACCAAGACGGGCACCAATGGTTACCGGCTGACCTGCGGCCAGGCAATGCTCAGCTGCCAGGTGCGATACCACAGCCAGCTCGCAACGGCCACTGACGATAGCCCGAAGGCGAGAATTTGCTCCACGCACAAAGGCCAGACCAAATGGGATTTCAGCCTCCCGAAAGGCCGAGCTCAACCCCGTTGCCAATCCCTCAAAGCGACGGGAGTAAGGCAACGGCATAGCACAGGCCACAGTTCCGACCCCGGCGATTTCCCACAATTTGGTATGATTGACGCACCGGATGAAGGTGCCCAGATGACCCCGGCTGATCAGTTCTACTGCACCCAGATTCTGAAGGTATTGCATTCCGGCCTGGATCGTGCTGTTACCAACCCGTAAGTTGGCTGCATAATCATGCACCCGCGGCAGACGTTCGCCGATCTGGCGGCCGATCAGGTCACGGGCGAGCCGTTGGGGCACATCTCCATGCCGCTGCTGCCATACATCTTCCAACATGCTGTCCTCACCCAAGCTCTAATTTTTCCGGTGAAGTAATGTTAAAGAACTTGGTGCGGGATACCTCCCTGCCATCATGAGTTTGGGCCATTGGGATTTCTTTGTGGATTTTTCCGCTTCCTCGATCACAGATACCGCTGGTGGGAAACGATAGGAAACGGCGGCACGGAACGGCGTCGGGAGGTTACGGGCGATGCGAACACTTCTTCTTGGCGTGGATGGCGGGGGCACCCATACCACCTGTGTGGTGGCGGCACCGGATGGGCGTGAGTTAGGGCGTGGCCAGGGTGGGCCCGGGAATTATCTGACAGCAGGGCGGGAAGGCGCCCTGGCCAACATTGCGGTAGCCATTCGTGCGGCCCTGGTCGAGGCCGGCGCCACGCTTAAACAAGTGGACGTGGCTTGCTTTGGCCTGGCCGGGGTGGCCCGCGCCGAGGAACAGGCTGATCTGGCGGATTTGGGCCGGCTTGTGCCGGGGGCCCGCTGGCACCTGACCCACGACGCCGCCATTGCCCTGGCCGGGGCCACCGCAGGTGAGCCTGGCTGCGTGATTATCGCCGGGACCGGGGCAGTGGCGTATGGCGAGAACACCGGCCGGACGGCCCGGGCCGGTGGTTGGGGTTGGCTGGTTGATGACCTGGGCAGTGGGTTTGACCTCGGGCGACGTGCCGTAGCCGCGGTGTTGCAAGCCTTTGACGGGCGCGGGCCGGCCACGGAACTAACGGACCGGGTCCTGGACCATTTTCACCTGGAGCACCCGGAGGACCTGATTGCCAAGCTCTACCGGCCGGCAATTGGGCGGCCCGAATTGGCTGCGCTGGCTCGGGAAGTGGTGGAAGCTGCCAGGGACGGTGACCGCGTGGCCGGGGAACTGCTGGGGACGGCCGGGCTGTACCTGGCGGACATGGCTGCCGCTGTGCTGCGCCGGCTGGATCTGGTGACAGTGCCGGTACCGGTTGCCACTGCCGGCGGGCTATTCAGGGGCGGCAGCGAATCGCTGTTGCAGCCTCTGCGGGCGGCCCTGGGTCGGCAGGCCCCTCTGGCCCGGGTGGGACCCCCTCAGGCAGACGCCGCCACCGGTGCGGTGCTGTTGGCCCGGCGACTCCTGGTCAATTAGGCATGGGTGCGCCAGTTGGCGCACCCATTGCTGCGGTCGATCCATTACTTGACAACCAGTTGCCCCTTCATACCTGCATCAGCGTGGCCAGGGACGGTGCACAAGGTTTCATAGGTGCCCGGCTTGTCCAGCGTGATCTCCAGGTTCTGCGAGGCTCCGCCCTTCAGCGTCTGACTGTCAGCGCCCTTGACGCCCGTTACGGTAAAGTTGTGGTCGGACGCCCCGGCATTCGTAATGGTAAACGGGGTCTTGCCATGGGCGACCTCAATGCGCGCCGGTTCGATGGCAAAATCTTTGAGCGTTACCGTCTGCGCTGTCTGAGCCGCCGGAGCGGTCGGGGCGGTCGGGGCGGTCGGGGCGGTCGGCGCGGCACCACCACCGCCGCCGCCCCCGCCAGCCGGACAACCGGTCAGGCCGAGCGCACCCGTGATCAGCAGCACATAGAGACCTGTCTTGCGCATGCTGGTTCTTATCCTCCCTTGCCCTGTTCTGCCTTAGCAGTTTACCCAGGGAAGGGTAGATTCTCACTTGGGTGCCCCGGAGGACTATTCCGGGCGAATGGTACCAAGGACCGCCATAATGCTCTGCTCGTACTCCGGCCGGTATCCCCCGGTGATCAGGTCCCCGATGACCTGGCTGAATTCGGCCACCTCAGCGCCCCGATCAGTCAGGTGCAGGAGGGCAGCCGCCAGGTGCGCCACACTCAGCCAGTAAGCCGCCTCGGGTCCGAAATCAGGTGCCAGAGGCACATCGGCATCCCTGACCCACTCCCCCTGTTCTCGCCGGTAGAGTGGCCAGAGCAGCCCCAGTGAGTCGAGGATAGCCAGTTCAGCCGTCAGGGACTCCACCAGATTCGGCTGCGGCCCCTGGCGACCGATGGCGTCCGTCAGAACCTCCAGCCGGTCACTGACGCTGGAGCGCTGCTGGACTTCGGCCATGACTTGTGCCGCCAGGCAGATGGCCAGCCAGAAATAGTCCTCCGGGTGTAACGGGCGACTAAACTGCTGTACGGCTGCCTCCAGGACGCCACGCCCGCTTTGCACCAGGGTGATCATTTCCGTAGCCGGGCTACCGGGTTCCTGTGCCACGGCCCCACTTCCTTTTATCAGTTAAAACTCCTCAGATCATGCGCCAGTCGGGTCAGTCGTTGATTGACTCGCTCGAACAGGCTGCCCGCTGCCCAGCATCCATCGGACTCCAAGCTTCCGGCAGACAGACCGGTGAGAATTTCAACGCCCTCTTCAATCGTGCCCACAGCCCAGATGTGGAATTGGCCGTGCCGCGCTGCTTCCACCACCTCGGGGGTGAGCATGAGATTTGTAACGTTCTGTTTGGGAATCATCACGCCCTGCCGGCCGGTCAGCCCGCCACGGGCCTGACAGACCTTGAAGAACCCTTCGATCTTGTGATTGACGCCGCCAATGGGCTGGACCTGACCCCGCTGGTTCACGGATCCGGTCACCGCAATGCCCTGGTCAATGGGCACATCGGCCAGGCTGCTCAGGAGTGCGTACAGTTCCGTGCTGGAGGCGCTGTCACCGTCTACCGGGCCGTAGGTCTGTTCAAAAGCGATGGAGGCAGACAGTGACAGCGGCTTATCCTGGGCGAACTTTCCCCCCAGGTAACCAGACAGGGTCAGGACACCCTTGTCGTGAATCTGCCCGGACATATGAATTTCCCGCTCGATTTGCAGGATCCCCTGTTCACCCATGAAGGTGCGGGCGGTGATGCGGGAGGGTGCACCAAAGCTATAATCGCCCAGGCTCATCACCGTGAGTCCGTTGACCTGGCCCACGACGCTGCCCTGGGTGTCGACCAGAATCACGCCCTGCTCGATCAGTTCCCGCTGACGCTCTTCGCCCTGGGAGGAGCGTGCCGCTTTTTCCCGGATCGCCTGTTCCACATCAGCCGCGGTGATCACCCCGTGGCCGGCCGCTTCGGCCCAGGCGTTGGCTTCATATATGACTTCGACGACCTCCCCGAAGCGGGCGGACAGCTTGCCCTGGTCATCGGCCAAGCGGTGGCTGTGTTCAAGCACACGGGCGGCGGCGGCAGCTTCCAAATGGCGTAGGCCGGCCCGCCGACAGATATTGCCCATGAACAGGCAGTAACTGGCGATATTTTCAGCCGTGGCCGGCATATCCGGGTCGAACTCCGCCTTTATCTTGAATAGCTTGCGAAAGCCCTCATCGGCAGCATACAAGGCATAGTACAGGGCTGCACTGCCAATCAGAATCACCTTCAGGTCCAGGGCAATGGGCTCTGGCCGAATGGTTTCCAACGGAATTGCCCGCGTTTCCTGGCCGGCTGGCTCAATGCGGGCTTCACGGTTGGCCAGGGCCCGCTTGAGGGCATCCCAGGCAAACGGGGCCTGGAGCAGATCCGCGGCCTGCAGAATCAGAAACCCGCCGTTGGCACGGTGCACCGCCCCCGCCTTGATCCGGGAAACGGCAACGGCTTCCCCGCCCGTGCCGGTCAGTTCCACCTTGCCAAACAGGTTTTGATAGGTGGGGTTGGTCTCCACCAATACCGGGCACCCCTGGCCGCCGCGGCTCACAAAGACGTTTACCTTGAAACGGAAAAAGGGGTCTGCGGCCTTCATGTTGACGGGGAAGGGTACCCCCGGCACCATGGTGCCCATGTCGGACTGCTCGGCCGTATCGCTTTCCTCGGCGGCCACCTGGAACAATTCCAGGTTGGCCAGCAGCTCTTCACCCACACGCTGCAGATACGCCCGTACCTTGGGAAATTCCCGGTACTGGTCAACCACCGGAGCCAGCAGCGGCGCCAGAGCGGTCCGGGCCAGATCCCGGTCCATCTGGCGCAGTTCCCCCTTGACCCCTTTCTCCAGCTCCCACATCTGACGCCCGGCGTCGGCGATCGCACTGCGGACCTGATCGGCCCGCTCATTCCAGATACGCCGGGTCTGCTCATCCATTTGGTTAAGTACATCGGCCGTCAACATTTGGCCGTTCACCAACGGTACCGGTACCATGCCCTGCTCGGTCTGTCGGAGGATAAACCCCTCTCGCCCGGCGGCGGCTTCCAGAGATGCCACCACTTCGCTGACCTGCGTCCGGACACCCGCCACCATAGCTTCCTTATGTGCGGTATGTTCCTTGCTGCCCAGGGCTCGTCCCACCGCGGCCCGGGCGTCCAGCAGCAGTTCGTCCACGTCCCGGGCCAACTCGGGTCCCATCCCGGCCCCCAGGGCCAGAGCCTGCGGTTCGTCGGGATGGTCAAAGTTGTGCACATAAACCCAATCATTGGCCACTGGCAGGGTTTCCGCCTTGCGGCAGGCAAGGGAACGGGAATAGTTGGTTTTCCCAGTCCCGGATGGACCCGCGACAAAAATGTTGTAACCCGGGGTTTTCATGGCCAGACCTAGCTCCAGGGCACGTACAGCGCGCTCCTGCCCTACCAGCCCCTCCAGTTCGGGTAACTCAGCGGTGGAGCGAAACCCCAGCAGCCCCGGATCGTATACCCGCCGCAGCATCTCCGGCGGGACTGCGCAGCGTGATTTCACGGGTGATCCTCCCCTGCATTCCTTAGCTATTAGTACTTTGATATTGATAACCTTCCATCCTGTTCAGAGCCAGCGGAAGCTTCGAATCACTGCGTATGTTTGGTGGTGCGGAGAAATAAGGTCTGCCGGGGCCACTTGCCCCGGCAGACCTGTCACGATTTCAGCTTTACGGAAGCTTGACCCGCTTTTCCTCCCAGACCTGCAGGTAAGGGAAGGGATTCAGCACACCCTGGTCGGTATACAAGCCAATGTGCAGGTGGGGAGCAAATTTCCCTTTGGTCCCCTCCGGGCCATAACCAGTGCTGCCCACATAGCCCAGCAGTTGCCCGGCCCGGACCCGGGCACCCTCATAAAGATTGGGACCATAGCCGTTCAAGTGAGCATAGTACAACCTTGTTCCAGGGGACTGGTCCAAATCCATCAGGATCCGCCAACCACCATATTCGTTCCAACCCAGCTTGAGAATGGTCCCTGAGCCGGACGCCACCACCGGCGTGCCAGTAGCCGCCATGATGTCCTGACCCTCATGGCTGCGCTGCACCTCTCCACCCGGAGTCCAGCTCCGGCCAGTGCCGAAATTCGGTGACATGGGTTCGTAACGGGCACCGGCGGGGAATGGGAAGACAAAGTGATCGCTCCATAGCCCCTTGCCGCCGGAGCGGGCAGATCCGCCACCCTGAGCCTGCGTGCCCAGCCGCATAGTGCGCCCGTCCCAGGCCACCTCGTACCCGAGCAGACTGGCGATGCGCCAGACGGGAATAAAGGAGCGCTCCTCCTTCAGGACCGGCGCAGCCGAGCTGTCGTAACGGATGCCGTCACGAACCACGGTGTCTGAACCCACCCAAACCATGATCAGTCGGCCGGAACGACGGATGGTAATGCGCTGTTCAGCGCCGTTCCATTCGACCTGTGCGCCCATCGCTTCAGCCAGGGGGCGGGTGGCGGCCAACAACTGTCCGCCCTTGATAAAGGCATCGGCGCTGGCCACCGCCTTCCCCCCCACTTGGACCTGATAGGAGGCACTTGGGTGAGCGGTAGCCGGTGCCGGCGCGGCTGCACCCAGAACGGTGGCGGCGAGGACTGCGGCAACGGCGGTACGGGTGCCTTGCTTCATCGGTCTTGTCCCTCCAGAAAACCCAACCGGCAACCGGCCGTACCCGATCGGGGTTGTTTGTGTCACAAATACTATAACATGTTACTTACATTACATACAACGTATTGCTTGTCATGTAAATCATGGGTCAAGGCCATATGAAGATGCCAGCAGGAGCCCACCCCACCACCTGCGAAGAAAGGGCTTGTAGACAGGAGGTGGGACGGATATGGCCTTACGGGTCGGCGTAATCGGACAGGCGGGTGAGATCTCAACTGAACTGGCAGATCTGTCCTATCGGGTCGGGGCGGCTGTGGCCAAACAAGGGGCAATTCTGTTATCCGGCGGGCGGGACGGGGTGATGGCCCAAGCCAGCCGCGGCGCCCAGGAGGCAGGCGGCATCACGGTCGGCATCCTGCCCGGGGATGATCCGACCGAGTGCAACCCCTGGGTGACCATTCCCATTACCACCGGGCTGGGCGTGGAATGGCGCAGTCTGGTGCTGGTGCACTCCTGCGATGCCCTGATCATGCTGGCCGGGGGGAATGGCACCCTGGGTGAACTCAGCGCCGCCTATTTAAACCGGCGCCCGGTGGTCGTGTTGTCCACCAGCGGCGGCTGGGCAGCCCGGATGCCGGAAACGGCTGTGGACGGCAAGTTTCTGGACCACCGGCGGACCATTGAAATCCTGTATGCCCGCGATGCGGAAACGGCGGTGACCATGGCGATTCAGGCCGCCTCTTAACATCTGGGCACGGCACCCCCGGACACCGTCCGGGGGTGATTGGCATTGCTCAAAAGATCTGCCATCCCTGAGCCTTTGGTCCCTTCACCAGCGGGACTGCCGAAGGACCTATAGCCCAGACAGGTTTCCATAAATGCTTCTTTTTCACCATCGACTATTAGATTGACCAAGTGGTACAATTAAGACAGAACAGCAGCACTCTTGTTTCATCGCTGCCCTGTGGATCAGACAACCGTAGACCAGGTACCCTTACATGAATGTTCAAGGAGATGTGTTTTAACAATGGACAGGAACATGATTCATCGCCGGCTGGATATGCTTTTGGACGAGTGGCGGCGGGCAGACCCCCAGCGACGTCTGCAGATCGTGCTGGAAAAGATCCGGCTTGAGGAGGCCCTGGAAGGGGCCCCGGCTGAGCGCTAATGGCTGATGGTCATTTGTAATTGCATCGCAAAGCTCAGTCAAGCCCTGCGGGTTACCCCCGCAGGGCTTATTCTTTTAGCCAGGTGCCCACCCTGCGGTAGGTTGCCGGCGTGCTATGATGCAATCCCCCTAACCGGCGTAGACTTTAGGACCGATCACCGGTGGGCTGGGCGTGCCTGCTCTGTCTAATCCCCCCGGTTTTACACTCGTTAAAGGTTGTGTAAGCGGAGGTGCAGCGAATGGCACCGGGAATGAGTCGCCGAAAGTTCCTCCAACTGAGCCTGATGGGCACGGCCGGTCTCAGTACCTTTGCTGCCGGTCAGTTTGTTATCAACCGGGCCGATGGCGCCCCACCCCAGGGGAAGATTGACGCAGACCAGTGGGTGTATTCCACCTGCGGCTTCTGTGGCACGGGCTGCGGCATTGAGATTGGTGTCAACAACGGCCGGGCGGTGGCGATCCGGGGTACATCCGACTACCCGGTGAACCGTGGACTGCTATGCGCCAAGGGAATTTACCAGTATCAGACCCTGGGTGCCCCCGACCGCGGCACAGTGCCGCTCGTACGCACGGAGAGCGGTCAAATGGCCCCTGTTTCCTGGGACCAGGCTCTGGACCGCATGACCGACAAGTTCAAAGAACTGATCACGAGGTACGGCCCGGCCAGCATTGCCATGTACAATACGGGCCAGATGGCCATGGAGGAGTATTACGTTCTGGGCAAACTGGCCCGCGCCGGCATCGGAACCCCAAACCTGGACGGCAACACCCGGGCCTGCATGGCCAGTGCAGTCATGGGGCATGTCCGCTCCTTCGGTACCGACGGTCCCGTGGGCGGATATGAGGATATTGAACAGGCGGACCTGATCATGTTGGTGGGCGCCAACATGTCAGAATGCCACCCGATCCTGTTCGGACGGGTGGTGAAAGCGCGGGCAGCCCGCGGTACCAAACTGATTGTGGTGGACCCGCGCATGACCCAGGCGGCCCGGATGGCTGACCTGTACCTGCCGATCCTGCCGGGGACCGACCTGGTGCTATTGAACGCCATGGCCCACGTCCTGATTAAGGACGGTAGCATCGACCGCGCCTTTCTGGCTGCGCATACCAACGACTTTGATCAACTGGCTGCACATCTGGAGAAATACGCACCTGAGATGGCTGCCGGCATCTGCGGCATCACCCCGGAACAAATTCGTCAGGCAGCCCGCCTGTATGCCACGGCACCAGCAGCGCTTTCCATGTGGGTGATGGGCGTCAACCAGAGCGTCAATGGCACCCAGGTTAATAACGCCCTGCATAATCTGGCTCTGATCACAGGCAAGATCGGCAGACCGGGGGCCGGCTCCTTTTCGATTACCGGACAGCCTGCAGCCATGGCCTCCCGGGAAGTGGGCGGTTCGTCTACCTACCCCGGCTACCGCAGCATTGCCAACGCCAGGCACCGGGAAGAACTCGCCGCCCTCTGGGGGGTAGACGCCGCCAAGTTGCCGGACAAGAGCCCGTCCATCACCGAAATCATCGACGCGGCCATCGCCGGCAAGGTCAAGGCCCTGTGGGTACTCTGCACCAATCCGGAGATGTCGCTGCCAGACCGCAACCGGGTGCTGCGGGCCTTCAACAACCTTGAACTGCTGGTCGTCCAGGACGCCTACCACACGGCGGACACGGTTCGTCATGCGCATATTTACCTGCCGGCCGCTATGTGGGCGGAAAAGAGCGGCATTCTGGTCAATTCCGAGCGCCGTCTCAATCTGCTGCAGCCCGCGGTGCCGCCACCCGGTGAGGCCCGCCCCGACTTTGACATTATCATCGATGTGGCCCGCCGGATGGGCTATGGCGGTCTGCTTCCCTTCCGAAACACAGAAGCGGCCTTTGCCGAAATCAAACGGGTCACCCGAGGCCGCCCGAACGATTACAGCGGCGTCACGTACCACCGCCTTCGGCAGGAGCGGGGCATCCAGTGGCCCTGCCCGCATCCTGAACACCCCGGCACACCCCGCCTGTACAGCGACGGGCAGTTCAACACCCCGGACCGCAAGGCCGTGCTCTGGGCCATGGACCCGGAACCCTTGCCCGAGACCCCCGACCAGGAGTACCCCTTTCTGCTCAACACCGGTCGGGTACAGGAGCATTATCATACCGGCACCAAAACCCGCAAAGTGCCGGAACTGAACCGGCTGGTCCCGACCCAATATGTAGAGATGAACCCACGGGACTGTGCGGCCCTGGGCGTAACCTACGGCGACCGGGTGGAGATTGCCAGCCGGCGCGGCCGGTTGCAGGCCAAGGTGGTACCCACCCAGATGGTTCGTCCGGGCTCCGTCTTCATCCCCATGCACTTTAACGAAGCTCCGGTCAATAATCTGACGCCATGGGCCGTGGATAAATACTCCAAAGAGCCCAACTATAAGCAATGTGCCGTGCAGATTACCAGGGTGGAGGGGAATCCGGAATGACCATGCAGCTTGGCTTCCACGCCGATATGGAGAAATGCATCGGATGCAAGTGCTGTGAGGCCGCCTGCAAGGACTTTTACCGGCTTCCGCCCGATATCCGCTGGCGCCGGGTCCGCTCTTTTGAAGCCGGTGAGTTTCCCCAGAGCCTGCGGGTGCATCTGTCGTTAGCCTGCAACCACTGCGCCGACCCGGCCTGCCTGAAGGGTTGTCCGGTGGCCGCCTATACAAAGCGGGAACAGGATGGCCTGGTGATTCAGGACCCCGGCAAGTGCATTGGCTGCCAGTACTGCACGTGGACCTGCCCCTACGGCGTGCCGCAGTTCAACCCGGTACAAGGTGTGGTGAGCAAGTGCAACGGCTGCTATCAGCGGGTTGACCAGGGACACCTGCCGCGGTGTGTAGAGTCCTGCCTGACCGGCGCCCTTTCCTTCGGTGATATCGACGAGTTTGCCCGCACGCAGGCGGAAGTGCACCGCCAGGCCCCGGGCTTTCCGGATCCCAGCATCACCCGGCCCAGCACCCGCTTCCGCTGGGCGGAAAAGGCCCGGGACCTGCACCCCGACCACCAGGCCCCCATTGCCCCGGCACCGGAGGTGACGTCTCATGGATAATTTCCGGCCTGACGCCCAGTTGTCTCTGGTGCTGTTCACCCTATTCACCCAGGCCGCAGTGGGCGCCTTTTGGGTGTTGCTGGTGAACGACTTTCTCAAGCGCAGGGTTCCGGACCAGGTCTATGACGGCTTCACCCGTATCGGTACCTATATCCTCATTCCCCTCACCGCCCTGGGGCTCCTGTTCTCCACCACCCATCTCGGCCGCCCTCAGTATGCCTTCAGGGCCTTGCAACACATCGGCACCTCCTGGCTCAGCCGGGAAGTTTGGGCCTTCAGCCTGTTTTTTGTCCTGGTGGCGGTCTACACGTACCTGTGGTACCGGCGGTCCCGAGATGCGGAACTGCGCAGACTCATTGGCGCCGGCACCGGTTTGGTGGGCCTGCTGGCGTTGTGGGCGCAGTCCATGGTCTATCAGGTGCCCGGGCGCCCCATGTGGAACCATTCCAGCACCAGCCTGCTGTTCTTCGCCAGTGCCTTCCTGCTGGGCCCATTACTGGTGGCGGTGGTATACAACTTCGCCTGGGGCCGCCTGGTCCCCCTGGACGCGGGCGAAGCGGTGGTACGGCTGGCCCACCGGCGGCTGGGCCTGACGCTGCTGGTGGTCGATCTGGCCTACGCCGTCAGTCTCACCTGGCGCCTGCGTTTTCTGAACTTGGCGGCCGTAGCGGCTGCAGATATCCCCGGAGCCGCCGGGCTGGCCGCCACGGGGCACGCCACCCACACCGCCGGCATTGCGGTGGGGGCAGCCCTGACCCGGGCCACCTATGGCGGGATGATGGCCTGGCAGATCGGGCTGAGCCTGGTGCTGCCCACAGTTCTGGCTGTTCTGCTGTGGTACTTGCACCGGCGGGGTGCCAGCCTGCGTCTGGCCGGCGCCACCATCGCCCTGGCCCTGGTACTGGTAGCAGCAGGCGAGATGTTAGGCCGGGCACTGTTTTACCTGTCTGGGTCTCCCTGGTTCTAGGCAGAAAGGGAAGGTGAAAAGTGATGAATCGGCGCAGCACTCTGGCCCGACTGCTCACCGGACTTCTGGCCGCGGCCACCCTGTGGGGTATCCGCAGGGGCATCCCTGGTGCCGGTCGGCTGGCGGCCCGCATGCAGCCTGAACCGGCGGCCGCCCCCACCTTTGGCTTCAAGGAAGTGGACTTGTCCTAGGCCTGCAGATTATCCAGCCGTTACGATTTCATCGACTGGCACACTGCGTTTTTTCCGGCCGACGACTCCCAGATAGTAAAGCTGTTTACCGGTCAGGCTTAACCGATGACAATAGCGTTGCGTCTGCACCACAGTCAGCGCGCCCGTGCCCACCAAACTTTCAATCGCTTCCCTGTAGCCCGTATTGTCACCGGGCGAAAGAAACCGCTCCTTGATGTTGAATACGACCCAACCGAGATCTTCGACCAGATTAAATGCATGCAGAAAGCTGCGGGTCGGAATATCGTTAAAGCCAAGGGCTGCGACCGTGATCAGACAATTGAACCGGCTGGAGGCCATGGATCCAGGAGCGCCGGTACTCAAATCTGCCACATGGTATGCTGCATATACACCCGGACGGTCTCGTTCCGCAGCCCGCATGGCTTCGGGTAAAATATCGAGCCCAACGACATGGGAACAGCCCAGTTTTTGAAGCTGCTCACCAACTATTCCGTTGCCGGCACCAAAGTCGAGTGCCCGCAGGTCTGCCATTCTGGCTCCATGCTGATTGAGCTGTGCCGCCAACATTTGTGTCAAGACAACTGGGGATGCACACTTCAAGTGTTCGTAAAATAATTTCTCATATAGGCCTGGTATGTCATAGATGGGTCCATAATCATGGAACCGAATTTTCCTATGGCTCTTCCCACGGATGATCCGTACCCACTCCTGATCCTGCTCCAACTGACCCTCCACTTGCGGGAACAACAGTTCGTAGGAATTGTCTAACACTAAGCTGTCCTCCCTCCAATTATTCGCAATTGGGCATGCAGCCCCCTTTCAAGATACATCCAACCGACAACTTTATCTACAAGAATTAAGATGGCGGTTCGTCCTTCTCCGGCCCTTATCGCACTTTATCCCCCTTATCTGAAATTTTCCTCATCCAATCGTATTAATTCTAGGGTGGGCGGCCTGATTCCAAAACGCCCTGCTGCTGGTTGGCGGCAGGGCGTGGCGGGGGTGGCTGCCGGTTCAGCCTGCATGCAGGCCGCCAGCCGACCCGCACCAGCCGCTGTATTGCCAGTTTCCCTCCGGAAGTGTCATGCTGTTGGTATCAGGGTACCGGCAGGGGGAGCAAGACCGATGAAACAACTACAGGTCCTGGTCGTCGATGACGAACCCCAGATGCGGGATCTCATCCGACTGTACCTGCGGTCCGAATTCAAAGTGGCCGAGGCAGTCGACGGACACACTGCCCTGCGCTATCTGACCGAAAACGAACCAGACCTGGTCCTGCTCGATGTCATGATGCCCGGTCTGGATGGCTGGAGCACCCTGCAGCAGATTCGGGAGACCTCGGCGGTACCGGTGATCCTGCTCACCGCCCGCGCCGATGTGCCCGACCGGGTGCAGGGGCTGCGCCTGGGTGCCGACGACTATTTGGCCAAACCCTTTGACGGACGGGAACTGGTGGCCCGTATCCATGCGGTGCTGCGGCGTGCCGGCGGTAGAACCGAAGTGGCCCGTGTGGTCCGGCGGGGGGCCTTGCTTCTGCGCCCGGCCGAACACAGGGCCCAGTGGCAGGGGCAGGACCTGCTGCTTACACCCAAGGAATTCGATTTACTGGTGCTGCTGGCCGCTCACCCCGGACAGGTTTTCCCCCGCGAACGTCTGCTCGATCGGATCTGGGGGGTCGACTGCGAAGTGGACCTGCGGACCGTTGACAGCCATGTGAAGAATCTGCGCGAAAAGCTGGGTGACGGCGCCGGCATGATCGCGACCGTCTGGGGCGTGGGCTACCGCTTCGTGGAGGTACCACATGCGCCGTAGCGTAGTGGCCAAACTCTGGCTGGTCTGCACCGGGCTGGTGCTGTTTCTCCTCATCCCGCTGGAATTCGCCCTGGACCGGCTGCTCACCGACTTTTATGCCACACAGGTGACCGAACCGCTGCTTTACCACAGTGAACAGTTGGCCGGCCTGCTGGCCGTGGACCCGGAAGCGATCCAAATGGCGCCCATGATGGCGCGGATGACCGGGGGCGAGGTGCTGGTCCTGGACCGGAACGGCCGCCTCGTGGACTTTCCCGGCAGTTCACGCACCCCCCCTCCCGCCGAAGCGGTGACACGGGTGCTGGCCGGGTCGCCGTTTGTCGGCCAAGTCAGGCCGGACCAGACCCGGGAATCGTTCATCGTTACGGCCGTGCCGGTCCCTCGGGGCGGCGGTGCCGTGCTGCTGTTCGCCCCGGCCGAACCACTGCAGCACTCCCTGCGCCTGGCCCGGCGTTATCTTTGGCTGGCTGGAGCCGGTACGCTGCTGGTGGGAACCGGCCTCGCCCTGATGCTGTCCCGCGGACTGCTCCGGCCGGTGATTGCCATTGAACAGGCCACCCGCCAGATCGCCCGAGGCGATTTTTCAACCCGGGTAGAGGTCACGGCCACCGACGAGATTGGCCAATTAAGTGCGGCCGTGAATCAGATGACCGCCCAATTGGCCGCATACGAAACCCGCCGGCGTGAGTTCCTGGCCAATGTCGCCCATGAACTGCGCACCCCACTGGCGTACATCCAGGGGTATACGCAGGCCATAGCGGAGGGGCTGGTCAGTCCAGAAGAACGTGCCCGTTACCAGCGGGTTGTGCACGAGGAAGCGGTCCGGATCAGCCGCCTGGTCGGCGATCTGATGGACCTGGCCCAACTGGAAGAGGGACAGATGGCCATGGACCAGACCCCCGTTGACCTGTACCTCCCCATCGAACAGGCGGCTGCCACCATGCGCCCGCGGGCAGAGGTCAAAGGGGTACAGGTCACGACCGAGGTGCCGGCAGACCTCCCACAGATCACCGCCGATGGAGGCCGGGTCCAGCAGGTGGTCTTCAACCTGCTCGACAACGCCCTGCGGCATACCCCAACCGGCGGCGCGATTAACATTTCCGCTGCGGCGGCGGCCGGCTGGATAACAGTTCGTGTCACTGATACCGGGCCGGGGGTCGAGCCAGCCATGTTGCCGCTGATCTTTGAACGCTTTCACAAGGGCCACGGCAGCGGCAAGGGGCTGGGCCTGGCCATCGTTCGCTCCATCGTCCGGGCCCACGGCGGCGAGGTGGGCGCGGAAAACCGCCCCGGCGGCGGAGCAGCCATCTGGTTCCGGCTCCCGCTGACACCCCGTGCAGCCCAAAGGGAAAACCCTGCCGTCGACTGACGGCAGGGTTTTCCCTTCGGCTCACAGGACGATCATGGTGCCCACCATCCCAGCCTCCCGATGGCCGGGTACGGTGCAGTAATAGGTGTACTTACCTTCTTTGGTGGGGGTAAACACAACCTTCTGGCTTTTGCCGGCGTCGGCGCTTACGTGCAGGTCAGGCTCCTCGCCGCCGCCGTGCTGGTGGTCGTTGCCCTTCGGCTTCGTGACCGAGACCGGAATCCGATCAATCGAAAAGTCGTGCAGCAGTGCGTCCTGATTGGCGAGCACCAACTGAACCGGTTGGCCCTTCGCCACACTGATCTCCTTCATCGCAAAGGCCATATTGTTGGTGGTCAGCTCAAGGAGCCGGGGTTCGGCGCCAGTTCCGCCTCCCGTGCTACCGGAGCACCCCACCAGGGCCAGCACCAGGGCCACGGCGGCGACATGCGTTATCCATTGCCGCATGGAACAGCCTCCTCCACACGAATCTGCTCACCTCAAGGATAGCAGCAAACTATGGAGAAACCATGCAGATCGGCTGGCTGTACCACACGACAACAGAACCCGCCCTGGCCATTGGTCAGGACGGGTTCCTTTGGGCTTCACTCGCTCGCTCCCGCCAGTTCTGCCGCCACCCAGTCGGGCACCGGCAGCGCATGCGGCTTGAGCCAGACCCGGACCACCTCGCCGGCGGCCGGGCAGGCGTCCGGTGCCAGTTCGATGTAGCCGTGGGCTTGTATCAGGCTGCTCAACACGGTGCTCTGCTGGGCCAGACTGGCATCTACCACCAGGTGCTGGCCCTGCCACGCCACCCGAGCCCGTAGATACCGGCGCTCCGGGCATGACTTACGGATACCCTCGGCCAGTCGGGCAAACACCGGTTGCATGAGCGTATCGGTACGCCCGGCGGCCCGGGCCATCAGCGGCCGTACGAGGAAATCGAACTGTGTGAAGGCTGCCGCCGGGTTACCGGACAGACCAATCCAGGGACGGCCCCGCAGGACAGCACCCAGACAGGCGGCCCCCGGTTTCTGATCCAGGCGGTTAAACAGAATCGGAGCCTGCAGATGCGCCGCCGCCTCGGCTACCCGATCAGGGGCACCCTGCGAGACGCCCCCGGTGGTCAGAATGAGGTCAGACTCCGGGGCAGCCGCCAGACGGCAGGCAATGGCCTCCGGGTGGTCTGCAGCAGTACCCAGGTAGACCGGAACCCCGCCGGCCTGGCGGACCATTGCCGCCAGCACCGGACCATTCACGTTGCGAATCTGACCGAACCCGGGGGTACGGTGGGGCTCCACAAGCTCATCGCCGGTACATAGAATGGTGACCCGCGGGCGGCGCCAGACCTTAATCTGCTGTTCCCCCAGCATCACCAGTACGCCCAGTTCCAATGCACCCATTACCGTACCTGCAGCCAGCGCCAGGGCGCCGACAGGCAAGTCTTCACCAGGAAAAGAGATATGATAGCCGGCCGAGGCGGCATACAGGAAGCGCACGCGACCAGGCTCCGGCTGCTGGACTTCTTCCCAGCGGACAATGGCGTCCGCACCGGCGGGGAGCGGAGCACCGGTGGCAATGGCCACCGCCTGACCTGACTTCACTTCACAGGCATATGGCCGACCCGGGGCCGCCGTTCCCACTACGGCAAGTTCAACGGGCTGACCCGGACGGGCGCCGGCCAGGTCAGCGGTTAAAACGGCAAACCCATCCATAGCCGCCCGCGCCCAGGCCGGTACCGGCTCCCGAGCCGCCACCAGGGCAGCCAAGACCCGGCCTTCTGCCTCGAGCGGTAACACGGTTTCCGCGACAGGGGCCGGAACCATGGACTGCATAAGCTGCAAAGCTGTAGTAACATCGGCCATGATCGCTCACCTGCCTGCGAGCCCGAGGGAGCGGGCGTTTTCTATGACGTTGACAATTTCCGCGATTTCATCCCAGTGATACCAGGGTACGGGGCAACTACGCGGCTGTTCCGGCCCGGCCACGGCCACCAGCCACGGATCATCGGCACAGGCCAGGGGGCCGCTACCGCGGTGAATTTCCAGTTTAGGCCAGGATGCCCGCTTGAAGCCTTCAGCCAGGACCAGATCAACTTCCCCGAGCATGGGGATCAGTTGCTCCGGATCGGAAGGGGGTCCCTGGCGAAAGAGCGCCATCTGGTCCGGGCCCACGATAATGGTGGCAGCCGAACCAGCCGAGCGATGCCGCCAACTGTCCTTGCCAGGGTGGTCAGCTTCAAAGCCGTGCACATCATGTTTCAGGGTTCCGACACGGCGCCCACGTCGGGCCAGTTCGAGCAAGAGCCGCTCAACCATGGTCGTCTTGCCTGTCTTGGACCAACCGGCGATACCGAAGACATAAGGCGGCACTGTCGGACCTTCTTTCCTGCTTACTTGAGTTAACCCCCATGATATCGAGACCAGCTATAGACCCGAAAGACGCAAAAGGACTATCACGGCAACCCGCACCGACCTTCACCCGGGGCGGATTCCTGACAACTGAAAACCGCTCCCGACACCGGGCACAGGCCCGGCACGGAAGCGGCACGGTATGGACAAATCAAACTACTTTCGACGAATCTGAATCAGGACCCCACCAGCCGGATTATCGGTCGTTTCATGTATAAAACCGCGTTCTTCCAGGATGGGATAGAGAAACATGGGGCGCCGGTCGCTGAGCACCTGCAGTTCTTCACCATCGGTAAGGTCCTCAACGGCCACTAAGACCCGCATCATCGGCTCAGGAGGCTCGAGGCCCCGGTTGTCGAGGGTGCGCAATTTGTATACACCTCCACAGTGATTCCATGATGCCGCCGCAGGGCGCCGGACGGCGGTGACCCAAGTCACATTGCGTCTGGTGACCTGAATCACTACCGCAGAGCGGCCATCGCGGTACTCTGAGACCGGAGGCGAGATCAAATGCAACTATTATACCGTCTTGTCGTACTGGCTCTGACTATCGTCATGGCTGGTTGCGCCACGGGAACACCCAAGGCAGAAGAAGCCCTGCCTCTGCAAACTGGAACTGTCCAGGTAGCCTTGAAAAACATCCGTTTCGAACCACAAAACATCAAGGTAAAAGCCGGAACGAAGGTCATCTTTGTGAACCAGGATGCCATGGCGCACGACGTGGTCGGCATCGGTCCAAAGGAGTACGGGAAGCAGCAACCGGGTTTTGACTCCGGTGTGTTACGTCCGGGCGGCAGTTGGGAATTGACCCTGGATAAACCCGGCACCCAGCCCATCATCTGCACCCAGGCGGCCCATTATACCGCCGGCATGGTTGGAACGATTGAGGTCGTAGAATGAGGAGGATACCTGTATGTCACTTGCCGGCCCAGTATCCAGTACCGGCACCCGGTCATTCAAACTCCCACTCAGCTTCGCAGCCACCGGGGTGGCGGCATTCCTGGTTCTGAACGTCCTGTTCACTGCCGGGGCTGGCAGCATCATGGCCTACTATTTCCGTAACACTTACTTGCTACTGGTCACGCATCTGTTCACCCTGGGGTTCGTCACCTCTGTCATCATGGGCGCTATGTACCAACTTGTGCCGGTGATCCTGGAAACGCCGTTGCACAGCCAGCGCCTGGGGTTTGTTCAATTCGGGGTGTATATGACCGGGGTAGCCCTCATGCTGGTTGGTTTTCCGACCTTCGCCGTCTGGTGGATCGCCGTCGGTGGCAGCCTGGTCCTGATCAGTGTCGTACTGTTTATCTGGAACATCGCCCTGACCATGCGCAAGGCCCCGGGCTGGCATATGGCCGGAACCTACCTGATCTTCTCCCTGATCTATCTCAGCCTGCTGGTAACCTGGGGTGTCCTGCTGGCCTTTAACCTGAAGTTTCAGTTCTTCGGTCTGGCTACCCGAGCCGAGTTACTGACCCACGTGGCCTTCGGGTTCGCCGGCTGGTTCACCAATACCATTATGGGAGTCTCGTACCGCCTGATTCCGCTGTTTACCCTGGCCCACCTGCAGGCGGGCCCCATCAGTAAGACGGTGCTCATCCTGTTTAACGTGGGGGTATTCGGCCTGGCGGCGGGCGCCAGCCTGAGCGCTCCGAACTGGGCCCTGGCCCTGGCCCTGGCCCTGATTACCAGTGCACTCGGCCTGTATATCTACGATGCCCGGCGGATGATCCGCAGCCGCATCCGCAGGGAAATTGACATCTCCATCCGCTACGGGACCGCCGCTTCCACGTTTCTGATTCTTTCTCTTTTGCTGGCTGGCTGGCTGCTGCTGGCTCCCGGTGAACAGGCCGCCAGCCGGTATGTGGCCGTACTCTATGCGGCCGGGCTAGGCTGGGTGTCGCTCACCATCGCCGGCCAGATGTATAAAATCTTACCCTTCCTGATCTGGACGGGACGCTATGCCCCACGGGCCGGCAAGGAAAAGGTCCCGATGCTGCGGGAGATGTTTTCCGAACGGGTCTCGCGCTGGAGCTACTTCAGCCTGATTGCCGGCGTGGCCCTGACCACCATCGGGCTATGGTTTGGCTGGGTTCCTCTGACCTATGCAGGCAGCTCTGTGGTGATGTTGGGCTCCGCTCTGTTCGGCTACGGCATGTGGCAAGTCTTTACACGTTAAGATAGGAGGCACAAAAGAATGGCCATTACCAAGGAACAGGTCCTGGATGTGTTGCAGACGGTTTATGATCCGGAACTAGGCGTGGACATTGTGAATCTGGGTCTGATTTATGAAGTCGACATCCTCGGCGATGCTGAAAATGACGTGCATGTGCAAATGACCCTGACCACCAACAATTGCCCCCTGACCGAAAGCATGCCGGCGGCGGCCACCCGGGCGATTGAGACCCTCGAAGGCGTGGGTGCCGTGAAGGTGGATCTGGTCTGGAATCCCCCGTGGCAGCCGGAAATGATGACCCCCCTGGGCCTTTCCCGCCTGGGCGGTATGGGCGGCATGGGCTAAAACACTACACCAATCACCCCCACGTCCGCCCGGACGCGGGGGTGATTGGTGTCTGGCTAACACACCAGTACGCGCCCAGCTTCATATCGAGGAGGTGGGAGGTGAACAGTCTTGCCTGTGCAAAGCATCACCCTGCAGGGCATCCTGGCCGCCATGGCCGTAGTGGCCAATCTGGCCGCAGTTCTGTGGCCCGGCCCCGGCCAGTTTGTGGCCGGATTTTCCTGCCTGCCCGTTGCCCTGGCCGCCATGGCCGACCGCCGACAGGCCCCGCTGGGCGCCGCTGCGGCCCTGCTGTTGACGATCATCTTCAGCCTTAAACAGGGACTGATTTTCGGTTTGCTCAATCTGCCACTGGGATTGATGACCGGCACCGGGCTGGCCAGCGGTCGCCCGCGCTGGCTGGTGGTGACCTGGACAGCCGCTGTCGTAGCTGTTGGGTTACTCCTCCTGTCTCTGGGGGCTGGCTTTCCGATTCTGGGCACCACCGTTCAGAAACACGGCAAGATGGTGGCAGTAGCCGCATACATTAGCTTTGGGTTTGTCTACAGTTGGGCCTGGGTGGACTTCCTGCAGAGGCTGCAACACCGCCTTGCACCGGTGCTGAACCGGCACCGGATCTGAAAACCGGGAAGGGATGGGCGCCGCAGGCTCGAATTGATTGAAAAGCGCATGCGGAGCAAAACGGCGCCCCGATGAGGAATCGCCGCCCCGGCGCCGACAAGACCGATAAGGCCCAGGAGGTGTCCGGGTGAAATTCCGGGACCAATCGGATGAAGCGCTGCTAGCGGACATTGGCGCAGGGAACGAGGCGGCCTGGGTGGAACTGGTTGACCGCCACCACCGCCGGGCACTCCTGCTTGCCAAGCGCCGGTTGGATGGAGACACCGACCTGGCCGAGGAAGTGGTGCAAACCGCCTGGGAGCAAGTGATTATACATTTACAGGCCAGCCGCGCCATCGACCATTTCGGAAAGTTTTTTTCGACCCTGCTGGTGCGCCGCTGTATCGACGAACAGCGCCGCCGTAGCCGGCGCCCGACCGGATTTAGCCTGCAATCCCCGATTTATGGGGGAGACTCCGATGCCACGTTGCAAGACTTGTTGCCTACCCAGGAAACGGGCACCCTGGAGCAGATCCTACAGGCGGAAGAGCAGTCGGCCGTACGCCTGGCGCTGCAACGCCTGAACGAGCGGGATCGCAGTGTTCTGCTGGCCCGCACAGAACATGAGCTTTCTAACCGCGATACCGTGACCTTCTTGTTGGAACGGCGTCTGGTGGAGCCCGGTGGCAACCTGGACAAGAAGGTGGAGAACTACTACTACCGAGCCCTTGAGCGCCTGGAGAGGGAACTGGGGAGGTAACCACCGGATGCCGGATCACACCGTGGAAGAAGTTCTGGCGCAAGCCCGCCGGCAACTGATGCGCGGCGAGCGCGTTGATGCGGAAACCTGGGCCGCTGAGCATCCGGCCCATGCCGGTGAACTGCGGCGCCTCTTGCCCACCCTGGTCGTCCTCACCGACGAAGTGCGCACGGAACAGGCGGTGGCCCGCGGCCGGGAGAAGGCGATCGCTGCCTTCAGAGTAGCCTTCAGTCCGGCCTCTGCCACCGCTGTGGCGCCGTCGTCCCGTACCCTGGGTGACCTGGTGGCCCGAATTGAAGGGATTGGCAGCGATGCCTTCCTGGCCGAAGTCGAACGGGCCGGACTGCCGCGCCCGGCATTGGCAAAACTGCGTGACGACCGCACGCCGATGGAAAAGCTGCAGGAAAACACGGTGGTCAAGGCCATTGCGGAGCAAATCGGCGTGACCTTCCGCGGTGCCAAGGTCGCCTTCAGTACCTTGCTGTCCATGGATCGTTTCTTCCACCTGGAAGGCGCCGTGGGCGCCGCCACCCGCGACTGGAAGACCAGCTCTGAAGCGGAGATTCAAGAGTTACTGCATCGGATCCGGGAGGAGGCACGCCGTGACGGTCCCGGGGGGAACAGTCCCGAGAACACCGCCTGAACAGGCCGCCGCCCGGGTGCTACAGGAAGCACAGGCGGAGTGCCGGGCCATTGGCGAGCCGTGGGCACGCTGGCCCATCGATGTGGAGTTTATTGCCTCACTGCTGTATAACCTGGGCATAAAACGCACCCCCAACCTGCAGGTTGGGGGCCGTACCTATGCGGGTCTGCTCCAGGCGGATGCAGGCCTGATTGTAGTGGACGCCGCCCACCACGAGCACCGGCAGCGGTTTACCATTGCCCATGAGATCGGCCATTATGTCCTGCACTATCAGCAGGGCCGGGGTATCGCCTCATACCAGGACACCCCGGAGACACTGGAGACCAGTCACCTCACCCATGAGGCAGAAGCCAACGCCTTTGCTGCCGAACTGCTGATGCCCCGGGAGCAAATCCAGGTCATGTACACCCTTGAGCGGGGCGTTGCGGTGAAAATGGCCCGGCATTTTAAGGTTTCCGCAGAAGCCATGGAGCGGAGGCTCGCAGGGCTGGGGCTGCCCGTGCATCGCCGAAGCAACTGGGCCTGAACCCTAGGGTCGGCGGTGGACACGGGTCGTCAGGGCCGCAATTTCCGCCGCGGTAAATCCCGCTTCCTGCAAGACCTCCAACGTATGTTCTCCGAGACACGGCGGGTGCAGTCGCACGGTGCCGGGGCTGTCCCCAAACTTGAACGGGATGCCGATCAACGGCAGAGTCCCCGCCGCCGGGTGTGCCACGTCGGTTTTCATGCCGCGGGCCAGCACCTGCGGGTCGGCGAAGACCTCTGGCAGGGTGCGCACCGGTCCGCCCGGCACACCGGCGGCCTGCATCTGCCCCAGCCAGTCCGCGGCCGGTCGCTCCCGCATCACCGCGGCAATCATGACCACCAGCTCCGTCCGATTGCGCACCCGGGCCGGGTTGGTGGCAAACCGCGGATCGGTGGCCCAGCCCGGCCTGCCCAGGATCTCGACGAACCGGCGAAACTGCTGGTCGTTCCCCACCGCCACCACCACTGGTTTGTCGGCGGCGTAAAACAGTTCATAGGGCACGATGCTGGCGTGGGCATTCCCATAGCGCGCCGGTTCCCGCCCACTGACCAGATAGGCCTGGGCTACATTGGCCAACCAGGCCACCTGGGTCTCCAGCAGGGAAAGGTCCACCCGCTGCCCCCGGCCAGTGGACTGACGCCCCAGCAGAGCGGCACAAATGCTGAAAGCCGCTAGCATCCCGGTGGTCAGGTCAGTTACCGCCACGCCCACCTTCATGGGATCCCCGGCCGGCACCCCCGTGATCGACATGACACCGCCCACGGCCTGGGCAACAAAATCATACCCCGGCAGGTTGGCGTCCGGTCCGGTTCGCCCGTAGCCCGAGATATTGGCGTATACCAGGCGAGGATTCAGGGGCTGAAGCACCTCTTCGTAGCCCAGGCCCCACCTGGCCATGGTCCCGGCCTTGAAGTTTTCAATCACCACATCGGCCTGCACAGCCAGGCGGCGAACCGCCTCCTGACCGGCCGGGGTAGACAGGTCCAACACGATCCCGCGTTTGTTGCGATTGCAAGAAGCGTAATAGGCGCTGTCGCCGGGGTAGTCGGGGCCGGGCTCACATCCGGATAAAAAAGGGGGCCCCCAGGCCCGGGTATCATCCCCGGCCGGGGGCTCCACCTTTATCACATCGGCTCCCGCATCACCCAGCAGCATGGCGCAGTAGGGGCCGGCCAGGACCCGGGACAGGTCCAGGACCTTGAGCCCCGCCAGCGGTCCATGAATGCTACCAGGTGAGCAGGCCATCGGCGAGCGCCCTCCCGATGATGTTCTTCTGGATTTGGCTGGTGCCCTCCACAATGGTGAGCTGGCGGGCGTCGCGCACGAACCGGGCCATGGGATACTCCTCCATGTAGCCGACGGCGCCCATCATCTGCAGGCAGTCGTTGCTTGCCTTCACCGCCAGCTCGCTGGCCTTCAGCTTGGCCATGGACAGGTAGTGGGCCACGTCCTTGCCGGTCTTGCCCTCATCGATCAGGCTGGCGGCCCGGTAGGTGAGCAGGCGGGCGCCTTCGATCTCGGCGGCAAGTTCGGCAGCCATCCACTGCAGGCCCTGGTGCTCCACAATGGGCTTGCCAAAGGTGTGCCGCTGGTGGGCGAACTCAAGCCAGTACATCAGGGCACCTTCGGCCAGGCCGAGGCCGCGGGCGGCCACCACGGGGCGGACGGCGTTCAGGTTGTTCATGATGATCTTGAAGCCCTCGTTCTCCTTGCCGAGCATGCAGGAGGCGTCGACCTCAACATCTTCAAAGATGACCTGGTGCACCGGCAGGCCGGTCACGCCCAGCTTATGCTCCTTCTTGCCAACGGTCAGGCCGGGGGTGTTCTTGTCGACCACAAACACGGTGTAGCCCTTGGAGCCGGGGGCGTCCAGGTTGGTCCGGGTGGCCACGGTGAAGAAGTCGGCTGCACCGGCACCGCTGATCCAGTTCTTGGTGCCGTTAATAACCCACTTGTCGCCCTTGCGCACCGCCCGGGTGGCAATGCGCTGGGTGTCGGAACCAGCGTCCGGCTCAGACAGGCAGAAGCACCCCCGGCGCTCACCGCTGGCGGTGCCGCCCAGGTACGTCTTCTTCTGCTCTTCGGTACCGGCCAGAATGATGGCCATGGTGCTGAGGCGGGTGAGCAGCAGCATGAGGCCGGCGGAGCAGCAGTACTTGGAGACTTCCTCAACCGCCAGCACCAGGCCCTGGCAGCCGAGACCGGCACCGCCGTACTCTTCGGCAATGTGCACGCCGAGCAGGCCCGTGTCCCGGAAAGCCTGGAAGTAATCCTCGGGATACTTCCCTTCCACGTCTACCTGCGCCGCCCGCGGGGCGATGACCTGCTTGGCTACCTGCCGGGACAGATCCACGATCGTCTGATGTTCCGGAGACAAGGTAAAGTTCATTTCAGAGTCAATCCTTTCAACTATTCTCCATATGTGCAAGGCTCATGGCCCATGGACCGCGAAAGGGCGCCCGCCGCCCGCACAACCCAATCGCCGAAGGTCGCCAGCCGCTCGGCAGGAGTACGGTGAGCTGGGGCACAAAGGATCAGGGCGCCGACCGGCTCGCCCTGGTGGTTCAAAACCGGCGCTGCCACCGAGGCGGTATCAGGCCAGCGTTCGCCGATGCTGGTGGCGTAGCCACGGACACGGACCTGCGCCAGATCGGCCCGTAACGCCGCCGGATCGGTAATCGTGGTTGCCGTCATGCCGGGGAAAGGGCCGTGTTCCAGGTAGGTCTCCACGTAAGCCAGCGGCATGTGCGCCAGAATCGCCTTGCCACTGGCTCCCCGGTACAGAGGCTCCCGCAGGCCCAACTGCAGCGCCTGACGAACTTCATGCGGACTCTCGATCTGCTCCAGGTACATGCGCTCATCACCGGTACGCACACACAGGCAGGCCGTTTCTCCGCTCTCACGCTGCAGACGCTCCAGGTGCGGCCGCGCCAGCCGGCGAATATCCAGTGCCCGCAGGCTGCGCAGACCGAACTGCAGAAGACGGGTACCAACCTGGTAGCGGTGGGCGATGGGGTCGTAATGCACCAGTTCCCGAACCACCAGGGTCGCCAGTACCCGGTAAGCCGTGGCAGGACTGAGGCCGGTGAGCCCGGCCACTTCGCTGACCCCCACTGGGCCGGAAGCCCGCGTCAGGCAGTCCAGTACATCCACTGCCCGCAAAATCGCCTCCACCGGTTCAGGCGGGGAAGTCCCCCGGCGACCGCGGCGCAGGGGCAACTGGTTCATCTCGATCTTCCCCTACCCCCAGTCTTTTCCGCCTAGCGAAAATTCATTTCGCCAGGACCCAATAACCATTCGACGGAAGTCTTTAAGCTCCTTCTGCGCCAGCGGTACTTTTTGCCCTGTTTGCCGGTTCCAGCACAGAGGGGCGGGCGCCCGTACCATTGCCGATGAACAGTACCGTCGGCCGGCTGGCGAGCGCACCCCTATTCGGGCGGGCCCGCCATCCAGCGGTCGAATTCGTCCTCCCGGAACTCGTCCTCATCAGTTCCCGCCGCCCCCTGCGACTGACCATGGCATAATGGCCGGTATTCACAGCCATTGCAGACTCGGGTGTCGGCCGTGGGCGGGAATTGGCCGGCTGCGGCCGCAGCCAGAATCTGCTCCATGTCCGTGTGCAGCCGTCTGGCATCCTGGGCATATGCCACAGCGGAATAAGGCAATCGCACCGGATCGGTTGGAAACTGCGGATTCCAGTAGACCAGACTCACCTGCTCAGGGGCAAAACTTCTCAGCGGCGAATAGGCCCCACCGGCGGCGCAAAGCAGATAACGGTACACGACCGTCTGCAGATGGTCCCTGGGCTGGGGTGGCCAGGGGTGGCGACCATGGGTCTTCCAGTCGTAAAGCGCGGCTGTGCCGTCCGCCGCCACTGCCAACAGATCAAATTTCGCCTGCAGCCGTAGCCGTCCCCGGGCCAACCGCAGTGCCAATTCCGGGTAATACACGACGCCAGGCCGATCAGGCGGGCAAAAACGCGCCAATTCGGCTACCCAGGCCTGTAGCACGGGTGCCCACTCATGCTCGGCCGGGAGCCCCGGATCCAGCCCGCTATACAGGCGCTGGGCCAAAAGGTGAAACAATTCCCCCTTCGCCAAAGCGGTCTGTTCGGGCGCCGGGGCCGACCAGAACCGGCTCCAGAACAGCCCATCCACATATCGGTACCGAAAGCGCAGGGGGCAGCGCTGGAACAACTCCAAAGCCTGCTGGCTGAAAAACATGGTTTCAAGCCCGGTCGGAACCGTCACGGCGCCTCACCTCCACCAGCCGGGTCAGGGGCAGAAATGCTGCGGCCGGCTGCACCCCGAATACCCGCCCGCTCCGCTCACGCCTGCCATAACACGAAAGGACTAAATTTCGCCGGGCCCGTGTGATGGCCACATACAGGAGGCGCAGCCGCTCACTGATCACATCCGCCTTTGCCCGCCGGATCGGATCGGCCTGCCCGGCTCCCATCAGGCATTCTTCCAGCTCCCCAACGGCCAGGGCGGTCGGATTCATCACATCCTCCTGCAAATACCACAGTTCGCTGGGAATCCAGTCTTCCAGACTGCTGGGGTAGGTACCGGCGTCGCGGGTTACCGCGCCGACAAAGCAGGTGTCCCATTCCAAACCCTTGGCACCGTGGCAGGTGACGGCGTAAATGACCCCGGGCTCAGGCCGAAAACCACGCCGCTCATAAAAGGTCCCGGCGGCACGGGAGAACGCTTCGGCTCGGGCACGCAGACCAGCCACCACCGCCGACAGATCCAGCGCCGGCTCCTCCCACAACAGCCGGGTGATCTCCAGCGCCAGTTGCTCGGCCACTGCCCGCTCCTCATTTCCGAGCCCAAGGTCACGCGCCAGGATTAACACCAGATGGTCTGCGCCCACCCGCCCGGATGTCTCCAGCCAGTCCCGGAGCTTGCCCAGCCAGGCCTGCAGCTCAGCCGAGCCGGCCATTTCCGGTACCGGCCCCGGCCAATGGTCGCCAGGCCCGGCGGCATCCGATGGATATAACCATTCGTCCAACTCGCAATCCTGCAACCAGGGGGCAAAGGCGGCACTTTCGGCGTGATCCAGCCGCAGTGTGACGCCCATGGCCTGCACCAGCTTATGGCCACTGGTCGGGTCGGCCAGATACTCCAGGATGGTCAGCAACCCGGCCACCGTTTTGTAAGCCTCGGGATGCAGGTCGCGCCGCACCTGAACGCAAGGGGCGCCCAACTGCGCACATTCGGCTGCCAGGGCCTGCGTCATGGCATTGGTGGGCAGCAGGACCGCCAGCGTCTCCTCCGGATGCTCCTGGCACACGCGGTCGGCCCAGCGGGCCAGGGTGGCCAGTTCCTGAGCAGCGTCACGGAACTGGTGGGTGTTAATGGTGTAACGCGGCGGGCAGGGATTTGGCTGCGGATAGCCGTTCGGGACCGGCTGAATGTGCTGTTCGACCAGGGCATCGCGACAGGCCGGCTCCGGGTTCCTGTGGATCGCCCAGTCCACCAGCGTGTTGGCCAGCTCCAGAATCGCCGGACTGCTTCGGCCCGCATACACCAGCGGGCACACCGCCACGTCAGGACGCAGGCAGAACGCCCGGAACAGGCGTGGGTCTGCGGCTGTGAACGTACTCATGATGCTCTGATTGGAATCACCCACCCGGACCAGGTTGCCGGACGGGCCAACCAGGGTAAGGAGAATTCGTTCCTGCAGCGGTGTGGAATCCTGGGCCTCGTCTTCAAACACATAAGTCCAGCGTTCACGCAGCCGGGCCAGCAATTGCGGGTCCTGCTCCAGTAGGCGGCAGGCACCGATGATGAGATCGTCGTAGTCCAGCAGCCCCCGGGCACCCAGACCAGTCTGATACTGTTCATACGCCTCGGCCGCCCAGCGCAGGAACGCGTGCTGCGGCAAGGCCGCAGTCAGCGCCAGGGCGGCCTCTGCGGAAACTCCCCGCGCCTTGAACTGCCTGATCATGGTGACAAAGAACGAAACTGTCTCCTGTTCCCACCGCCGGAGGGCGTCTTCCCGGCGCTGGGCCGGCAGGTCTTCCTTCAGTACCCCTTCCCATTCGGAGCGGTGGCAGGCCAGCCAGTTCTGAAACACCTGCTGCACCCATTGCTCCTGGCGGGGGCCGTCGATGAGTTCAAACTGGTCGCTTAACCGCAAGGCTTCCGGCCGTTCCCGCACGATACTCAGGGCCAGGGCGTGCAGGGTGCGAACCTCGTAGCCCGCCGTGCGGGGCAACCCCCGCTCGGCCAACAGATGCCCGATGCGGCTGCGGAAATTGCCCACAGCCGAATGGGTATAGGTGACTACCAGAATGCGCCCCGGATGGTGGCGCCCCTCGGTGATCAGATTGGCCGCCAAAACGGCCAGAACCGTCGTCTTGCCCGCACCGGGCACAGCCGGCACAGCCATGTACCCTTGGCGGTAACCTACCACCTTCTCCTGGTCAGGCCGCAGAATCACCGTCAACGGCCTTCCCCCTCCGTCACGTCGCTCACGGCCTGGCTCAGGTTGCCCTCCAGTTCACGGCCCCGGGAGTCGAGCAAACTCTCCGCCAGTACCAGGCCGTCCCGGCAGCGGCGTAACAAAGCCCGGACCGTCCGGGCAGCGTTGTCACGGCGGACCACCAGGCTGCGGCTGTCGGTCCAGAGTTCCCCCGGCGGCCACTCCGGGCTCAACACATGGGGGTTGGTCAGTTCCCGGGCGTCGCCTGGATACCACAGATCCCCGCCAACATCGACCCAAATCTGCCAGCGCACATTCCGCCGGCTGGCCAGCCACACCGCCGGAGTGGCCACAGGCAACACTTGCAGATCAACCCCCGGCCGCTGCGGCGCCCGGCCGACCGGCAAGGCATCACCCAGCAGCATGTCCATGAAGCACTGCCCAGCCGGCTGCTGCAGGATCTGCCCCACGTTGTCCGCCAGGGTACGCATCCCCCGGGCCAGGCGCATGAACTGCCCCACCCCGCTCAGTTCGGCCGGCGTACGGATCAGGGGCATGAGGTATTCGCCGGCTGCAGCCACCAGTTTGTCGACCGGTTCTCTCCGACCGCGGGCCAGGCGAACCCACCCGCACAGTTGACTGTAGGCAGTCCCAGCCGGCAGGTCGAGCCGTTGCTGCAACTCCCCGGCCGGTGCTGGCAGTTCGCCCTGCCCCTGTGCCACCGCCCGGGCCAGCCGGGCAGTCCGTATAGGATCCAACTGCAGCAGCAGGCCCAGCGTTGCGGCCAGCGTCACCGGCCCCGGCACCAGTCCCCACTCAGGGTGGACCAGCGCCACCAAAGTGACCGCCGCCCGGACGAATGGGTCATCCAGCACACGGTGCGCCCGTCCCGGATTCTCTGCCTTCACTCCTACTGGCGTCAGTGCTGCATTCAGGGCGTGCAGAAGCACAGGATCAACCTGGGGCGCAATCACCGCAATGTCGCCCGGCCGCACGCCGGACCGAATCAGTGCCGCCGCCTTTTCACCCACCCGGTCGGCCATTTCACCCCGCAAGGTGGCTTCGATTCTATCCACACGGCAGTTATGGGGAGCCCGGGCGTGCCGGCCCCCCATGATGCGCCGGTACAGGGCATCAGCCAGGCCATCGCACAGCTCACTGCCGGTGTGGGAACGGCCCAGGTGCTCCTCCCTGCACAGCGCCGCAAAGGTGGCATAAGCCAGCCGCGGGCGGGCCCCCCTGTATTGGGTGTGGCCACCGTCCTGGCTAAATGTCAGGCAGACTGACGCCAGGCCGGTCCACACCTGCCGGATAAAGGCATGCTGCAGGGGGGCGGTTTCATCAAGATCGTCCACCAGCAGGTGGCGAAAACGACGGGGTAACCCCGCCACATATGTCGGGTCTGACAACAGCGCCCGGTGGTATGTCTCCAGACCCAGCCCGTCATCAAACAGGCGGGCCTGCATCAGCCAGTCATGGTACTGGACCACCATCTCCTGCACATCCCGATACAGGGTCCCGCCCGGGTCACCCGCCGCCCGCGCCAGCCGCTGGCCCAACTCATGCGCGGGAATCCCATTCGCCGCTGCCACCGACCACAAGCCAGAAACCAATTGCACGGCCAAACGCTGGGGTCCTGCCACCACTTGCGACAAACGGCCGACTGCCTGAGCCGTCTGCACCAGCTGCCGCATCAGGTAGTGGGCAGCCTCTATCCCCACCCACACGGGTTCGGCAGCCGGCCGGCCGGCTGGTAACCGGGGCTGCATCTGCGCCCAGTACAGGCGCAGTTCCCGGTGAATGAAGCCGGCGTAGGTGAACACTTCCTGCGGGCCGGAGATGTTCAGCCCCAACTCCTGCTCCCAGACCCGCACCTGTCCGAGGTCGGCCACCAGCACCAGGATTTGTTCTGTGCGCACACCTGCCGCCACCAGTTCCCGGTACCGGTTCATCAAGGCCGTTGTCTTGCCGGAACCGGCTGGTCCCACCAGCAGCAGGCCCTTGTCCAACCGGTTTCACCTCGCTTGGTCTGCTCACTCCGCCTGTTCGCTACAACGCCCATGCGGGAATCCGCATGGGCGGTCAGGGCTAGAATCGGTGTGTATCAGAACATAATCGTTTGCCGCCGGATGAACACGTTCAGAACTAACCCGATGGCTGTCATGTTGGCCACGATGGCCGTTGGGCCGTAGCTGATAAACGGCAGCGGAATCCCCGTGACCGGCATCATGCCAATGGCCATACCGGCGTTCTCCAGCACGTGAAATCCGATCATGGCAGCCACACCGGCACAAATCAGGGCACCATAGCGATCCTTGGCATGCATGGCCGCATTCATAATGCGCCATAACAGCACCAAGAACAGCACCAGAATCACGATTCCGCCCACAAACCCCAATTCCTCACCCACGACCGAGAAAATGAAGTCTGTATGGTTCTCCGGCACAAATCCCAGTTGTGTCTGCGTACCCTGAAACAGCCCTTTGCCAGTGAGACCACCGGAGCCAATGGCCACCACAGACTGATATACGTTGTAGCAGGCGTCTTGCCGATCAAATTCGGGGTTCACCCAACACTGAATTCGTTTGATCTGGTACGCACTGACTCCGGGAATCTTGACGCCATACTTGACGTTGACGAACACCACACTGCCCACCAGGGCCACTCCGATGGCCCCCACCAGAACCATGCGCCAGCCGGAAAAACCGTTCATGTAGATCATGGCCGCCACAACAGCCAGTAGAACCAGGGTCGTACCCAGGTCAGGCTGCTTCATAATCAGCGCCACCGAAGGCAGAATGTGGCCCAAACTCGGCAGCGCGTCGAACCAATTGTGCCTGGTTTCGGTGATACTCAACATCCACCCCAGGGTCAGAATCGTAAAGATCTTGGTCAGTTCCGCTGGCTGCAATCCGATGGAACCGAACTTGTACCAGCTCTGCGCACCGTTCTGAGCAGAACCTATACCCGGAACTAATACCAGCGTCAGCAGCACCAAATTGGTGAAATACAGAAAACGATACATCCGGCTAAACTCTGTATAATCAAACAAGAGGATAATGGTCATGGCCAGCAGGCCAAGCACAATTCCCCCTACCTGCTTGTAAACGAACAGCTCCCAATCCATGGGGTTATAGGACCGGACCGCACTGGCACTAACGGCAACACCGATGCCACCCAGGACCAGCACCGTCAGGATCAAGACCCAGTCCATATTCCGCAGCAGGCGAAAATCAATATTCAATGCCCGCTCCCCCGTTTACCGGATACACACTCCGTCTGATTATACAACGTATAGGCGGTGCCGATCGTTCCCCAGGGTAAAAGAAAAAATGGCAGCCGGGCTAACGTGCCCCGGCTGCCCCGACCCGTTTGACCCGCTTAACCGGGATGTTTGCCACCAGTGCCGCTTGGTGGGTCTGGTTGTCGAGCCTCACGTCCATAGCCGCTGTGTCGATCTCCAGGTATTCGGATATGACCCGAATCAGATCGTCCTTCAGGCGATCCAGTACCTGGGGTTGTACATTGGCACGGTCGTGGACCAGTACCAGGCGGAGACGCTCTTTGGCGATCACCGCGCTGGGACTCTCCCTGCCAAACACTTTGGAGATCAAGTCCAGCATCGTCCCGCCCCCTTTCCTACCGGGTTCCGAAGCGGAAAATCCGCCCCAGTCGCGCCATCAATCCCTGATCCGACTCCAGGCTCATTATGGGCACCTGTTCACCCAGGAGACGACGCGTGATGTTCCGGTAGGCCTCGCCCGCTTTGCATGAGCCAAGAACGGCTGGCTCACCGCGGTTGGTGGTAACGACGATATTTTCGTCTTCCGGTACTACCCCAAGCAAGTCGATGGCTAGAATCTCCAGCATGGAGTCAATATCGAGCATATCGCCCTTCTTGACCATGCCGGAACGGTAGCGGTTAATGACCAGCATCGGCCGCTCCTTCTCCGCTGCTTCCAACAAGCCTACTACCCGGTCTGCATCACGCAGAGCAGACATTTCCGGGGTGGTGACAATAATGGACTTGTCAGCCCCGGCGATGGCGTTTTGAAAGCCTTGTTCGATGCCGGCCGGACAGTCGATAATAATGTAGTCAAAGTCCTGTTTCAGCTCGACGGTCAAGTCCCGCATTTGGTCAGGCCGCACAGCAGTCTTGTCCTTGGTCTGGGCCGCAGGCAGCAGAAACAGATGGTCAAAGTGCTTGGACTTGATCAGGGCTTTCTTGTACTTGCAATGGCCGTTCGCCACGTCCACCAGGTCATAGACGATTCGATTTTCCAACCCGAGCAGGAGATCAAGGTTACGCAAGCCGATATCGGCATCCACCAGTACAACCCGGTTCCCCTGCGCGGCCAGCCCTGTGCCCAGGTTTGCTGTGGTTGTGGTTTTACCCACGCCACCTTTGCCCGAGGTGACGACAATTGCCTGTCCCATGGTGTACCTCCTTGTTGCCCCCAGTTCTTGCCCATTCACACCAGGTAGGCGGCCTCAGGTGGCTTTCTACTGGGTCCTGCTCTCGATGATGATCTGCCCGTTCACGACCCGAGCCACTTCCGTTGAACCGCTCTGTTGAGGGCCATCTGGTGGACGACCCACCCGTTGCCCGATGCGTAACTGGCTCGGCTGAAACTTAAGAGCCAAAACAAAAGTGGTCTCGTCTCCTGTGACCCCAGCGTGAGCTACGCCACGCAGGCTGCCCAATACTATGATGTGGCCGGTGGCAACCACTTCAGCCCCCGGATTCACATCGCCAATAATCAGAACATCACCCCGGTGGCGAATGGCCTGACCGGACCGCAGTGTACGGTTGATAATCAGGGGCGGCTGTTCCCGAGCTACCAGCATGGCGGCCGCAGGATTGGATAATTCCGCTGGCATTCCTGCTGGCTCTGCCGATCGAGCGGCCCTGGCAGGCAAGACCCGGCCCAGGACTTCTGCAAGGGCCTCCCCCTCACGGAATTGGCGTAAGATTAAACCGTTGGCAATCAACATGTCACCCAACTGACTCCGCTGCTCTGCGGTCAGAACTCGTTGACCTAACACCACCGTAACTTCCGCACCGCGAAAAAACTGTCCAGTAGAAGCTAATTTCTTCGATAAACTGGACATTAGTTCGGCAAAATTTTTTTCGTCATTTAGAACGACCAACAGACCGTCTTTAGTTCCGCGAAACAGCACATCCTGCTGCATATGGACTCCTTATTTTACCGCAGGCGGAACAGGGCTGGCTTCCAATCTCTATTTCTGCGGCCCAACCCCAAATCCTCCCTCCTCAACAAGAAAAGAGGGGATTGATCGTGGGAAAACCATTTGTGCTGGACAAGGGGGCCTTCCCATGCGGATTGGCATAGTAGCAGACACCCACATTCCGAAGCGCGCCCGTTTCCTGCCCGCGGCACTGATTGAAGGGCTGAGGGGCGTACACATGATTCTCCATGCTGGCGACCTGACTACGGCTGAAGTACTGGACAACTTGACTGACATTGCCCCTGTGCATGCAGTAGGCGGCAATAACGATTCAACGGATCTGATCCTCCGCCTGGATAACCAGAAGATTATATCGGCAGGTGGCTTTCACATAGGGCTGGTGCATGGACACGAAGGAGTTGGCCGCACCACTCCGGACCGGGCACTGCGTACCTTCGCCGACCAAAAGGTGGACTGTGTGGTGTTCGGTCACAGCCATCTTCCTTACTGCCAGGTCCATGGTGGGATCCTGGTTTTTAATCCCGGCTCCCCAACTGACCGGCGCCGAGCACCGTTTCCTTCCTTCGGCCTCCTGGAGGTCACATCGACCGGGTTGCAGGGCCGTTTAATCGAGTTAGGGCGTTAACGCGGGCGTTTCAGAATTGACGCACCGAAACACCACCGTGATAATTACTCACAACCACCTAGTATTGCTCCGGGATTTGGCAGGTGCACCTTCAGGCAGCCGTGGGTAAACACCCACGACGGATTGTGCTCCCTGGTGCCATTAAGGAGGAGAATGCATGTCAGGTCCACCCGCCGTTCACCACCTGCCGCCAGCCGCCTGTAAAGAGAGCGTCACCCTATATTGGCGGGCCATAGCACAGCCGGTCGCCGCCGCCCTACGGGCGCCATTTGCCGGAGCTGATCTCTACCTGGCCCCCGGCAGGGCCGAAGGCGACAACCTGGCTGGCTACACACCCAAGTTCAGCCTGAAGAGAACGGACGGGTGGGCAGATCACCTGCCACCCCTACAGTTTTAATGAAGTATAGACAGAAACAGCCTGTCTAACGGTCCCCGCGTCCGCTCCAGACCTGCCCCCGCTGAATGGCGTTCAGAATCTCCTTGGACTTGGCCGGATAATCGGCCGGTACCAGAGCCGGGTCATTGCCGGGCAGCTTGACACTAAAGTACTCAGACATGATGCTGCGAGCTACAGGTGAGACTGAAGAACCATGACCAGCCTGTTCAATTAAGACAGCAATCGCAATCTGCGGGTCTTTAACCGGAGCAAAGGCCAGGTAAACACCATAATCATCCTGGGGCGGATTTTCCGCGGTGCCTGTCTTACCGGCCGTTTGAATGCCGGGGAGCGGGAAAATAGCAAAATCAGCGGTTCCCCCGGGTGCGTTGACCAGGACCATGCCGCGAACAATGTGGTTCCACACTTCAGGCGCCACCGGTACCTGTCCCAACTCCTGCGGCGCAAAATCCTGCACCGTCTGGCCGTTTTGATCTGTAATAGCTGAAACCAGATAGGGGCGCATGATATGCCCCCCGTTGGCAATGGCTGCTGTATAGCGAGCCAGCTGCAGGGGGGTAACCCGCACAATCTGACCTATGGCCGCTGAAAGCGTATCACCCAGCCACCAGCCGTGCTCTTCCCGGTAATGTTCGTCCGGCAAAAAACCAGGATTCTCCTCTGGCAGATCAATACCTGTAGGCTGGCCGAACCCCGAGTTTTGGGCCCATTCCACCAGTGACCCAATCCCTAACCGCTTGCCCATCTCGTAATAGTAAAGGTCGCAGGAGTCCCGCAGGGCAGTGGCAGCGTTAACTGCACCGTGTCCCCACTTTTGCCAGCAAGCCTGACCGGTATCCTTGTCCTTCCCGGTACAATAGACCGTCTCTTCCGGCGCTATCTTGCCTGTAGACAGGGCAGCGGCGCCGGTCATCATTTTCCAGGTAGACCCAGGCGAATACTCCGCGGTGGCAGCTCGGTTCCACAGGGCCGGTGGTTCCGTATTCCACAGAGCTTCAATCTCTTTATCGCTACCGGTCAGAAAAACATTCGGATTAAAGGCCGGACGGCTAGCCATGGCCAAAACGGCGCCAGTGCGCACATCGAGCACCACCACTGCTCCCGCCCTGGCATTCTGATACGTGCGCTGATCGCCCACATTCATCACGTTCTGCAGCCGGAAAAGCTGCCAGTCCAGTGCCTTTTCAGCGGCCTTCTGCAACTGTATATCCAGGGTGAGTACCAGGTTTTTTCCCGGCACCGGCTCACGGCTCCAGTTGGAATTGCCCTTTGGCGCATAACTGTAATCTACCTGAACCTGCCGGATCCCTTCGGTTCCCCGCAGGTAGGGCTCGTAGTACTTTTCGAGCCCACTTTTACCGACGATATCGCCGCCCTTATAGCCTTTATCTTGAAGTTCCTGTAGTTCATCTTCATTGATGGTCCCAACGTAACCAAGAATATGGCTGGATACATTATCCAATGGATACTCCCGTACCGGCTGTACGATCACGTCCACGCCCGGCAACTCATCGCGCTGCTCGACAAGGGCTGCATATTGTTCCTTTGAAATGTCTACCTTAACCAGAATCGGGTCCCACAGCCGCCCTTCACTCTGGAGCTTATAGTCCGCTTTCTTTTGCAGCTTCTGAAGCGGTACATCCAAGAGCTGGGCCAGCCTTCCCAGCACCTGCTCGTCCTTGTAATGCGGATAACGAATCATGACCACATTCGACGGACGATTGGTAGCCAGGGCAACCCCCTGCCGGTCCAGAATCAGCCCCCGGGGAGCCATCGCCCCCAGATACTGTGTTTGTTGCCGCTCGACACTCTCCACATATTTGTGCTGGTGGAGCAATTGCAGATTGCCTAGCCGCCCAACCAGCCCAAATACGCCGACAGCACAGACGGCTAAAACACAAACGGCCCGCCGCTGCACTTCCTTGCCCGCCAAACTGTTATGCTACCTCCTGCGAATAAAGTGAATCGCCCCGCGCGGATCAGGCCGCAGGTAACGCAGGCGCCGGTGAATTTGACTGTACACCAGCGCTGTCACCATGGCGCTATACAGAGCCCCGGGGAAGATCAGCGTTTTCATGGTCGTAACCAGTGGAACGCGCCAACCAAAGAAGGCTAGAATAGTCAGGGTGGCAATCTGGGTCATCAATGACGTGACCAGGCCGGCCAGCAGCGGCAGCACCAGACTGTCTTTGAACACCCGCTGTTCTACCATCCCCACCGCCAGCCCCAGGCTAGCCAGGATCAGGATGTGCAGGCCCATATACCGGCCATAGACCACATCCAACAGAAACCCGGCCAAACCGCCGCCCAGTAGCCCCACTTCCGGGCCGAACAGGAGCCCGAAGCTGACCACAGTGGCTAACAGCAGATCCGGGTGCACACCGCGGATGGTCAGGAAACCTGCCACGGTAGTTTGCAACAGAAAGGCAATCCCGAGGATCGCCAGCAGAGCCCAATACCTCATGGGCTATCTGCCCCCTGGTTTACTTCGGGTTCTGTCATGACTACCTGGACAAAGCTCAGGTGGTTCAGATCAACACCTGGTTTGACTGTACCGGATCTCACCAGATTATTGTCCTGCATATAGACTGACGTAACGGTGCCAATATACAAATCCCCCGGAATCGTAGTCCCAAGCCCGCTGGTGACAATGACATGTCCCGGTTCTACCTGGGCGTCCCGGTTATAGGGAAACTCAACGACGGGGTCCTCGTCGTTTCCCCGGCCCTTCAACACACCAAACTCGCCGGACTTGTCTGTCCGTACCGGAACCTGAAAATCTCGGTCGCCCAACAGCCTTACGGTAGCAGTCGTATAGGTAACTTTCTCGATATAACCAACCATGCCCCGACTATTAATCACGGCCATCTTGCTACGCACACCATCGCGCTGACCGCGATTAATCACGACCGACTGAAACCAGTTGCTTGACTGCCGGACGATCACCTCGGCGGCCAGCAGGTGATACCCGGCCTGTTGCCGTAACCCCAGTTCGGCCCGCAGGTCACGGTTCTCCAGCACCATTACCTCATTCAGGGTCTGCACATGCCTCAGTTCATCCACTTCTGTACGCAGGCGAGCGTTCTCAGCCCGCATCCGGACCAGTTCCTGCACTGCTTCCGTAGTAGTCCGCATCCGATTTGCCATCCAACCCGCCGCGGTTTGGAACGGGTAAAGTGCGGTGTGCAGGATGTTCTCCACAGCCGTGGTATTTTGTCGCTCCCGTGCAGTGAGGGCCATCAGGGTGAACAGTACAATCAGCGTAAGCAGGGCAATTAACAGCCACCGTAACGTGTTCTTGGGCGAACGGGCTGGAGGGGTGGGAAGCATCGGAGTACCCTCCTGTTACGTGCGCTAGCGATGATCTGACCGCTTGAGGATATGCAGGACGTCCAGAACCTTACCGGCCCCCTTGACCACACAGAGGAGTGGCTCATCGGAAACATGTACCGGCATGCCCGTCTCCTTGGACACAAGCACATCCAGCCCCTTGAGCAAGGAGCCACCCCCGGTCATGACAATCCCGCGGTCCATGATGTCTGCCGCCAGTTCCGGAGGAGTATTTTCAAGGGTAACCTTAATGGCCTCAATAATTGCAGCCACCGGTTCTGCCAGGGCTTTACGCACTTCTTCTGATGTAATCCGCAGGGTGCGCGGCAAACCAGTCACCAGGTCGCGGCCTCGAATTTCCATGGCCTCTTCTTTACCGGTCGAGTAAGCAGAACCAATGGCCATCTTGATTTCCTCACCGGTCCGCTCGCCAATCAACATATTATAGGTCCGCTTCACGTACTGGACAATGGCCTCGTCCATTTCATCGCCGGCCACCCGCACTGAGCGTGCGGTAACCAGACCACCGAGGGAAATGATGGCGACCTCACTGGTGCCCCCGCCAATGTCCACCACCATGCTGCCGGTCGGTTCCTCCACCGGCAGGCCGGCACCGATGGCCGCTGCCATGGGTTCCTCAATGATATGGGCTTCCCGGGCGCCAGCCTGCAGGGCCGCGTCCTGCACAGCACGGCGCTCTACTCCAGTCACGCCGGAGGGCACCGAAATGACCACTCGGGGGCGAAATGGCGTGCGCCGGGGCTGGGCCTTGTTCATAAAGTACTTGAGCATGGTCTGGGTCGTGTCAAAATCAGCAATGACGCCGTCCTTCATGGGGCGAATCGCAATAATGTTTCCCGGCGTGCGGCCAATCATGGCCTTGGCCTCCAGCCCAACCGACAAGGGGGCCTTGGTATCTCGCTCGATGGCTACAACCGACGGTTCCTGCAGAACGATGCCCCGGCCTTTGAGATAGACGAGGGTATTGGCGGTACCCAGGTCAATGCCCATATCGCGCGCAAACAGGTTGAAGATTGACACGGCCCATGACTCCTTCCTTTAGAGCCGGCGACACCGCTTTGTTCCGGCCACTCCCCGGCCCTCCCGCAGGCTAAAATACCTGCGATCCCCAATGATGACATGGTCATGTACATCAATACCCAAAAGCTGACCGGCTGCCATCAAATCCTTGGTGATCTGCCGGTCTTCCGGGCTCGGGGTGGGATCTCCACTCGGGTGGTTGTGGACGAGAATTATGGCATTAGCCACACGTCGGATCGCGAGCTTGAAGATCTCTCTGGGATGCACAAGGGTGGTATTGAGTGTACCTGTAGATACTGATTCGACGCCAAGCACCTGATTCTTGGTGTCTAAAAGAATTACCCGAAATTGCTCCTGTTCCAGGTGGCGCATTTCCTCCATGACCAATGCAGCCACATCGGCGGGGCCGTTGATGCGCACCCGCTCCCGTGGACCCACTTCGCCCAGCCGACGACCCAATTCGAGGGCGGCCTTGATTTGGGCTGCCTTGGCACGCCCCACTCCCCGGCACGCTGCCAGTTCCGCCGCCGAGGCCTTGAGCAGATAGAGTAAAGGGTGGCCCCCCTGCTTCTCCCCGTCGGCGAGGAGGTGCTGGGCCACCTGGACGGCGGTTTGTCCAGCTGCACCGGTACGTAAAATAATCGCCAGCAGCTCAGCCGGGGACAGATGCTCCGGTCCGACGGCAAATAACCGTTCCCGCGGCCGCTCAGATGGCGGCAATTGCTTGAGGGTCATGTGGGCAGCCAGGTTAGGATTCCCCCTTAGAGAACTTCCAGACCCAACTCCGCCAGCATGCGCACAACCCGTGCCAGCGGCAACCCAACTACATTATAGTAACACCCTTCGATCCGCTCGACCAGAGCGCCGGCTCGCCCCTGAATGCCGTATCCGCCCGCCTTGTCAAGCGGCTCCCCGGTGGCAACGTAGCGTTCAATCTGGCCACGGGTCATGGTGCGCATCCAAACGGTGGTTGTCTCATGGGCCACCAGTTCCCGGCCCTGCCCCAGTAAGGCAACGCCGGTAACGACCAGGTGGGACCGACCGGCCAGTCTTGCCATCATGTGCGCGGCGTCCTGCGGCCCGGTCGGCTTGTTCAACACCTGGTTGTCCACCACAACTACAGTATCAGCACCTAGCACAAGCTGACCTGGGTGCCGGGCGGCTACTTCCCGGGCCTTGGACAGGGCCAGGCTCTCGACCTGAGCCGGTGGAGGCAAATGCGCTACCTCGGCTTCATTTTCAGCCTGGCTGGCGTCTGCCACAAAGTGGACCCCGATCTGCTCCAACAGTTGCCGACGCCGGGGAGACTGGGAAGCAAGCACCAGCACACAGATCCTCCTATTACTTGCATAAACCAGGGGAATCACCTTACCTGCGCAGCATCAACCAGAGTGCCACCACCACCCCGACTGCACCACCAAGGGAGATGATCAGCGACAGATTCACGGAAAAAATAGTACCCAATGCCAGACTCAGGCGCCCGAATTCCCATGACCGTTGGAAGGCAGGCAGAGGTACGATCTGGCCGAGAACATGACCAACCACCGCAGCCATCAGTGTGACAAAGACTATAAGTCCCGGCGACCTGTTCAAACCCCAGCGCCTCCTCGGACAGCCAATGCTGTAGGAAGTTTCGTGCCTGGGGGAACAAAATCCTCGCGGGGTAACGCCTGCTAATTCAGGTATTCTCGCCTTAGTTTCCTCTATTTTACTGCTGGAAATGCAGGCTGGCAAGTTCAGGAACAAGGACACAGGGGCCCCATCGGGACCCCCGTGCCACTGATCAATCTCTGGTTTACGGCTGAAGGGCGGGAGCCGTCCAATTGCGATAGGAGTCCAGCAGTGCCACATACCCTTCAAGAGCAGCCTGAACCTGGTCACTGTTCGGGCGGATTGGCGCACCATTGCCCTGAGCCGCGGCCGGAGTCGCCCCCGCGTTGTTAGCCAGAGCACTGACGAGATTACTGTTGGCGACAGCCTTGTTCGCCATATTGATGAATTGATTGACGGCAGCGTCTGACTCCTGCCCCTGCAGTTGTTCAATGGCGGTACGCAACTGGTTGGTATAAATGCTCAGGTTATCCGCAACCTGAGCATGGCCGGTAGCGGTTGCATCCCACCACGAAGAGACAGCGTGCAGGTAGCCACTGAGGGCAGCGACACCCTGATGGTAAGCAGGCGCCACCTTGGCATTAGCCGGCTGGATACTGGGTTCAGCGGCAATAGTAACCGGGGGCCGGGTGTAGACAGTAAGCTTGCCCTTACCTTTGTAATTGCTTTCTGCACTCATCTTGGCCTGGGTGGCCGCATCCTTACTGCCGTAAGCGCCAATTATCACCCTGTACATACCGTCGGTGTGGGAAACCACAGCAGGCAGGCCACTGGTGTTCAGGTCCCGCACGGCACTGGCAGACTTCTCCTCCGACGCCAGTGCATGTGCCTGTAAGTAGTACACGGTCATGGGCTTGGGGAAACCAGCCAGATCAGCGGACCCAGCCGTTACATTGCCCCCAAACGAGTTTTCCCCGTTGGCTACCGGATACATGGGGTCATTTACCGCAGGCTCCATCGTCTCGCGCCCGTCGGGTGCCAGGCGGTTACTCAAGTAGTTGCCCAAATACCAGGCCCCAGCCAGGGCCAGGACGGTAACCACTACGAACCCCCCGCCCCACCGGTCCCTCCACCGCTGATCCGATGACCGGCCAAATCGGTGCATCCAGTTCCCCCTCCTGTCCATCCAGGCTACCGGCCATAAGGCACCGGCGCCCTGTGCGATTATCCACAGAATGGTATGCGGACAGGACAGGGGTTATGAAGCTCAGTCCAACTGATCGGGACAATATCCGAACCGGCGCAGGTGGGCACGGACCGGCCCGACCAAATACAACGAACCGGTGATGAGCAATATCCCTTCCGGCGCGGTGGCCGCCAGTCCGCGTTCCGCAGCCGCAATCAGGTCGGGCACCGTTTCCACCGGCACCGGCACCGATTGATCTGTTACCCGAGTCGCCAGTTGTGCCGCGGGCAAGGCCCGTTTCCCGTTTTCAGGGGTCGTACATATGATGTGGCTGGCCAGCGGCATGAGGGCGGTCACCACCTGGTCAACATTCTTATCCGCCAGAACGCCAAGAACCAGGGTAAGCGGCCGCCCGCGCAGCAACTCCTGCACCGTCAGTGCCAGTGCATCGGCCCCCGCCTCATTGTGCGCCCCATCGAGGATCACTGGCACCGGTCCCTGCGTCAGCACCTCAAACCGGGCCGGCCAGGTTGCACTCGCCAGCCCACGCCGCAGAGCAGTCTCGGGCACCCCGCACAACTGCAGGATGCGGGCCGCACAAGCAGCATTGGCCATTTGATGATCCCCTACCAGGACGGTATGCAGGCCCGGTAATCCCGGCAGGTCGAAGGTCTGCCCGTCCAGGCCACGATAAACCGGTACCGGCGGGCAGGTGACTCTGTGCAAAGGCGCCCCGCACGCACTCGCTGCGGACTGGATCACCGCCAGGGTGTCAGGGTCCTGTTCGGCTGTGACGTTCGGTACCCCGGGCTTGAGGATACCGGCCTTGTCATGGGCAATGATACCAGGCGTATTACCCAACACGGTCACGTGGTCCAGGCTAATGTTTGTAATGCAAGTTACGGCCGGATGCTCCACCACGTTGGTTGCGTCATAGCGGCCGCCCAGCCCAACCTCCAGGACCAGCCAGTCCACACCTACCCGGGCATAGTAAAGAAAGGCAATGGCGGTGGTCACCTCAAACTCGGTCGGCTGCTCATGCCCCTCGGCCACCATGGCCTCTACATGGGGACGCACCTCATTCACCAGTGCCACTACCTCGGCCATGCCGATCTCCCGCCGGTTCACCTGGATCCGTTCGGTCCAACGTTCCAGGAAGGGCGAGGTGTACAGGCCGGTTTGTTTGCCGGCTGCCTGCAACCCTGCCGCCACCATGGCACAGGTGGAACCCTTTCCATTGGTTCCAGTGACATGCACAATGCCAAAGCCGGCCCGGTGCGGATTTCCCAACCGGCGCAGCAACTCCCGGGTGCGATCCAGACCCGGTTTCATACCAAAGCGAAAAAGGCTGTGGATCCAGGCCAGGGCCTGTTCATGGTCAGCCACTGAAACCGTCACCTTTCCCCGGGGAGAAATCCCGTTGCCCACCCGCAAGACACAGCCACCCCAACTGGGGTGGCTGCATCTTCGACCTCCATCGAGGGCAGCCCCCAGTGGCTGCCTGATCCACCGGGGGGTGCATGTTTACGTTTCTCCGTCAACGGGCCTGATTCAGCGTAGCAATGCGGTTCTCCAGGGCGCCCAGCTTGCCGGACAACTCCTCTTCCTTCGCCCGCTCCTTCTCGACAGCCTCTGGAGCAGCCTTGGCAATGAAGTTGGGGTTCGCCAGTTTACCGCGCGCCCGGCCAAGTTCCTTGGCGACCTCGTCTCGCTCCTTGGTCAGACGGACGATTTCCTTTTCCACGTCAATCAGTCCGTAAAGGGGAACATAGATCTCCACGCCCGCCACCAGCGCCGTTGCCGCCTGTTCAGGCTTCTGTTCCACCAACGGGTCCACGCGGATATCGCTGGCTGCCGCCAGGGCAGCAATGTGCCGGGTCCCGTCGTGCAGCAGTTGCTGCACTTCCGGGCCGGCCACCTGCAGGATCACATCCGCTTTTTTGCCGGTCGGCACACCCATTTCCGCCCGGATATTACGAATGGCCTTGATGATTTCAGCCCAAAGGTTAACCTTTCGGGTATCGTCCGGAAACTGCAGACCAGCGTCAGGCCGCAGCCACGGCTGCACCACCAGTGCCTCGGCGGACCCGTCCAAACGGGCCTGGTCCAGGGCGGCGTGGCCCCGGGACGGCCGCACAGCCCGCGGAAGCTTTTGCCAGATGGCTTCGGTCACAAACGGCATGAACGGGTGTAAGAGGCGCAGCAACCCGTCCAACACAAACCACAGGGTATGCTGTGCCGCACCGCGGCTGGAGGCAGTACCCTCCTTGCCATACAGCCTGGGCTTTACCATCTCGATGTACCAGTCGCAGAACTCATTCCAAATAAAATCATACAGCTTGTTGGCTGCCAGACCCAGTTCGAAACGCTCCATATCAGCCTGGATTTCAGTGGCCACCTGCTGCAAGCGGGACACAATCCAGCGATCCTCTGCCTGCCCATCGGTTCGGAGAGCGGCCGGGTAGTCGACAATGTCAGCCGGAGTAAAGTCGCTCAGGTTCATCAACACAAAGCGGCTGGCATTCCAGAGCTTGTTAGCAAAGTTCCGAGCCGCCTCGACCCGCTCCCAGTAAAAGCGCAGGTCATTTCCCGGTGTGGTGCCGGAAATGAGCATAAAACGCAAGGCGTCTGCACCGTACTTGTCGATGACTTCCAGGGGGTCGATCCCATTGCCCAAGCTCTTGGACATTTTTCGCCCCTGTGAGTCACGTACGAGTCCGTGCAGCAGAACAGTATCAAAGGGCTTCTGCCCCGTCAACTCCAGAGCACTGAAAATCATGCGTGCGACCCAGAAGAACAGAATATCGTAGCCGGTCACCAGCACATTGGTCGGGTAGAAGTAGTCCAGGTCCGGGGTCTTCTCCGGCCAGCCCAGGGTGCTGAACGGCCACAAAGCACTGGAAAACCAGGTATCAAGGGCATCTTCACTCTGCTTAATCCTGGCACTGCCGCAGTGCTTACACTGTGTCGGATCCGCCGTAGCCACCGTCTGCAGGCCGCAGTCGTTGCAGAACCAGACCGGAATGCGGTGGCCCCAGAAAATCTGACGTGAAATGCACCAGTCCTGGATGTTTTCCATCCAGTGGGCGTATACCTTTTGAAAACGCTCAGGGACAATCTGAATTTGCCCGTCGGTCACCGCTTTGAGCGCGGGCTCGGCCAGTGGTTGCATGCGTACAAACCACTGCTTGGAAACCAGCGGCTCCACCACTGTACCGCAGCGTTGGCAGGTGCCGGCAGAAAGTGTATGCGGTTCAATCTTAACCAGACAGCCCGCTTCCTCCATATCTTTCAACAGGGCTTTCCGGCATTCGTAGCGGTCCATACCGGCATATTTGCCGGCGGCAGCCGTCATTTCGCCCTTCCAGCCAATGACCTGCGGCATCGGCAGATGGTGCTTACGCCCGACCTCAAAGTCCGTCGGATCATGGAACGGGGTCACCTTGACGCAGCCGGTACCAAAAGCCGGATCGACCGCCTCATCGGCAATAATGGGAATTTCCTGCCCCGTCGCCGGGTGTTTGATCTGCTTGCCGATCAGATTCCGGTAGCGGGGATCCTCCGGGTTGACCATTACAGCCGTGTCGCCCAACATGGTTTCCGGCCGGGTTGTGGCGACGGCGATATCACCTGAGCCGTCGGCTAGCGGGTAGCGGAAATAGTACAGGTTGCCATTAGTCTCCTCGTGCTCCACCTCGATGTCAGAAAGGGCAGTCTGGTCATTCGGGCACCAGTTGGTCAGCCGGTCGCCCTGATAGATCAGGCCCTTTTCATATAACTGCACGAAGAAGGCGCGCACCGCCTGGGAACAGCCCTCATCCATGGTAAACCGTTCACGGCTCCAGTCGCATGAGCAGCCCAGACGCTTGAGCTGATCGGTGATGGTATCGCCGTATTTGCCCTTCCATTCCCATACGCGCGCCACGAATTTTTCCCGACCCAGATCGTGGCGGGTCAGACCCTCTTCCTTCTTCAGCACCTCTTCTACCTTGATCTGGGTAGCCAGACCGGCATGGTCAGTTCCAGGCAGCCACAGCGTGGGATCTCCCTGCATCCGCTGCCAACGAATTAAAATGTCCTGAATAGTATTATCCAAGGCATGGCCCATATGCAGGGCGCCAGTCACGTTGGGCGGCGGGATCACAATGGTAAACGGCCGCGCCTCCGGTACACGGGGGGCCCGAAAATATCCGCCAGCAAGCCAAAACTGATAAAGAGAACCCTCGACGTCCTTTGGGTCATAGCGAGTTGCCAGTTCCTCGGCCAACCGTAATTCCCCCTTGCAAATCACGAAAAACACATCACGAAAAGCCCCGGCGTGTCCTGGAAGGACGAGCCGGGGCTCGTGGTACCACCTTCGTTCCCGCCTTTCACATGCGGGCACTCTGATCAGCTATAACGGGCTGCCCCGGTCCCGGTTTTCTTCCTTCCCCCGGACGGCTCAGCGGCGACCTTCCCTCGCTTCGGTCCAGGGCACCTTGCACCCTATGGGCGCCCCTCGCTGCAGACCCAGCTTGAGGTACTCCTCCGCGTCAACACCCTGTCACTATGGATAAGACCAGTATATGCAGCGGGCGATCCCCTTGTCAATGCGCGGCGGTGGGCGCCAGCACACCAAGGATGACTTCGTCATCATAACTGCCATTGATGAAAAGCGCCGCGGTCAGGCGGCCCTCTTCACTGAAGCCGGCTTCCCTATAGGCCCGGATCATATGTCCCTGCCGCCCCGGTAACCGTGCCTCAATTCGGTTCAAATTCAGGTGGGACAAGCCGAAGCGCACGGTGGTCCGAATCGCATCCTCTTCAAAGCCGCGACCCACAAAATCAGGTTCCCCAATCAGAAACGAAATTCGCGCCCGACGGTGCACCCACTCGATCTGACTCAACTGGGCCAGACCGATCAGACGCCCATCCTTTGTTTCTACGCCCATGAGCCGACCGGCATGGTCACCACCGGTTCCCGCCTTCAAAACCCAGGCTTCCGTTGCCTTCCGTGACAGCGCGGCCGGAATGCCGCTCAGGGTTGCTGTGGTCTCCAACTGGTTTAACCAGCGCTGCACGACCTCTGCATCCGTACCCTCCAGGGCCCGCAATATCACCTTTTCGCCCTCCAACACCTGCTTGCCTCCCCGGTTTCGGATTCAGCACCGCGGCCTGCACAGGCCACTGCTCCCAGCAGCCCGAGCGGGCTCCCGCCCCCTGATACTTTCAGGGTACTCGCTTCCCATCCGGCCGGAACACGGGTCAGTCCGTATCTGCCCGGATTCATTGGGCCGTATCAGCAGCCCGTCGACCCTGCACCGGCAAGCCACAATGATGACAGAAATTCGCACCGCTTACCAGAGTTGCGCCACAACCGCCACAGGGCCCGCCAAAGCCAGGCCGGGCCACCGGTGGGGCAAAGGGTGACACGCGATGAGAGTCGCGTATCCCTTCCACTGCCCGATACCACATATACGCAAACAGGGGGAAAAGTAGATAAAAGGCAATTTCGTAATGCACCAAGTTAAATAAATCAAACAACCCGTGCAGGAGCACTGGCAGAGCCAGGGCTGCCAGCCATGAAACCACCTTGCCCCAACCCGGCCCGGTAAACTTGGCCTTGCCCAGGTAATAGCCCATCATGATTCCCCAGATTGCATGGCCAGGGACCGACAGGATCGCCCTGACAAAACCGGTGGACATCCCACCCTCAATCACGTACAGAACATTCTCCAACGCTGCAAAACCCAGAGACGCTGCGGCAGCGTAGACAATCCCGTCGTAGGGCTCATTAAAGTTCGGGTTACGGTAGGCTACCAGGTAAACAGCGACCAGCTTAAAAAACTCCTCGACCAGCGCTGCGGAAATAAACGCTTCCCAGGGCGCCTTCCACGAGCCAGCAATACCGAGAAGCTCCGCCAGGGGTTGGAGCACAGCCAGATTAACAGCTACTACCGGTACCGCCATCAAAGCTCCGAAGAAGAAAGTCCGCACTACCAGTCCATGCGGCTCGCGCTCATAACGATCGCGGTAGTATAGATAAACCAGCAAGAAGATAGCCGGCGCCACCGCCAATACCACAAGTTGCAGATAAAGCACCCGTCGGCCCCCCAAACACATATCTTTGACATTTCAATTTGCCGACAGGCCTTTCCTGCAACGATGGGGAGGCAAAAGCGGGGCCTTGGCGCCCCGCTTTCATCAGGCTATCTTGGAGACGCAGCAGCTACTGTATACTCCGGTTGTATGCGCTGGTGACGTGTTCGGGTCAGTGACATTAACAGGATTGCACTGGCATCTCCCCGGCGCCTGATGGGCTCCATAATCCCCTGCGGGGTAAAACCAAGCCGTTCATACAAACGGATAGCCCGCATATTCGCTTGATAGACGCGCAAATAAATTGCTTTCAGGTGCCAGTAGCTAAAAGCCTGCGCCAGCAGACAACCAAGGGCATCTCGACCGTAACCGTGCCCCCAGAATGCCTTCTCCCCGATACAGATCCGTAACTCAGCGGTACCCGCCCGCCAGTCGATCCGGTCCAGTTCAATTTCACCAATCAACTCGCGGTCGGCCAAGGTTTCAATGGCCCAAACCCGACAACGGCGATCGGCCTTGGTCCGCTGGTACCATTGCTGGGCGTTCTCGGCGCCGGCTACAAATTTACGTCCCATCAGGGCGACTATTTCGGGATCCTGATCCCAATCTGCTATCCGGGCCAGATCTGGCTGCCTGACCGGCCGGAGAACAGTCAGGCTGCCCCTGAGCTCACCATCCGCCAGGTTCCCTTTCGTTGCCGCCATGCTTCGTCCTTCTGTTGCTGTATGGTGTATGGGATGAACAGAGACGAAGGATTCGACGAAGCTGGAGGTGCCCCCTCCAGGGAATAGCAGGGGCGACATGGCGCGCGTCGTTTCATCGTGGCGGTGGCTGGAGTTAATCCTTTAATTCCTTGTATAGCCGCATCAGGATTCCGGCCAGAGCCTGGCGCTCATCGGCGTTCCATACTTTGGCCAGTTCGTTTAATTCATGGGTCAGATCTTTCCTTATGTCAAGTACTTGGGCACCCTTTTCGGTTACCCGCACCGTAATGACCCGTCGGTCTTCCTGGCTCCGCTCACGTACCAGCCAGCCGTCCCGCTCCAGGCGATCCACGATGCCTGTAACATTACCCTGCGAACAGTTCAGGATCTCACTAAGCCTACCCAAGGTCATATGAGAGTCGTTCAGCGCCCCCAGTAGCAACAAGTATTGCGGGGTAGTCAGGTTATATTTATCACTTAAATAGCGGTCGTACCGCTTGCCTAGCAGATCAGAAACGACCTGCAAAAACGGAATGACCAGGTCGGTTTGGGATTTGTCCCACCCCTTCAGTAGTAACTGCTCCATTCTTCACTCACCTCCTTTCTTTTAGGTTAGAAATCTCGGTGGCATAAAGCCCGAATACCATTACACAACTAGCGTTATTATACCTGAGTTGTAAAAATAAGTCAAGCATTCCCAAAAACAACTGCCATTATTTGTCCACGCATCTTTATTTTACTGGAAAACGTGCGAAGAAAATGCCTGCAACCGGACGGTTGCAGGCTAATGATTGCGGCTGGCTGTAGCTGGGATTGTGCTTACCCTGCTTTCAACTTTCGCTCACTCGGGCCAGGATCCACTGCCAGACTTCTTCCCGACCGAATCCAGTTTCGGACGAGTAGAAGCCCACCGGTTCGTCCGCGCCAAGGGCCAGGGTTGTCCGGACCTGTCGCTGATGCGCAGGCCATTGTGTGCGACCGACCTTGTCAACCTTCGTGGCCACCACAAGACGTGCCGTCTGATGGTGCCGGAGCCAATCGTACATGTTGCAGTCATCTCTGGTCGGTGGGTGGCGAAAGTCTACCACCTGTAAAACTCCGGCCAAGTTTTCCCGCTTAGCCAGATAAGCCTCGATCAGCCGGCCCCACTGGGCCCGCGTGGCCATCGAGACTTTGGCAAACCCATAACCTGGGGCATCCACCAGATAGAACCGAGGCCCCCCGATCCCGACACTGACCTTAAAAAAATTCAATAGCTGGGTCCGCCCTGGGGTGTTCGACGTACGCGCAAGCTTGAACCGGCCGAGCAACGAGTTAATCAAGCTAGACTTGCCTACGTTCGAGCGGCCCACCAGAGCAAGCTCTGGCAGGCCATCTGTGGGCAACTGCTTGAGGGCGGCCACCGATGTACAGAACTCGACATGCACGCCCTTCCACGGCTCGATCACGTCGGCAAGTCCCCCGGTTGGATCAGCGGTTCCGTCTCTACGCCCGGCAGGGGAGGCGGCAGTTCCACCATCTCGGAATCCTCAACCTTCCCGGCCAGGGCCATTTTCAGGACTTCGTCCATGTGCTCCACCAGAGTCACATTCAGCTTGCGCCGGATATTGGCCGGCACATCGTCCAGATCCTTTTCGTTTTCTTTCGGCAGGATGACCTGATGAATGCCAGCCCGATGCGCTGCCAGTAACTTCTCCTTTACACCGCCAATGGGCAGAACCCGGCCACGCAGAGTAATTTCACCTGTCATAGCCACTTCCTGTCGCACCGGGCGCCTGGTCAGTGCGCTGATGACCGCTGTGGCCATGGTAATGCCGGCCGAAGGCCCCTCCTTGGGGATAGCTCCCTCCGGTACGTGGATGTGCACGTCCATTTTGGTGTGGAATTCCTCATCGATGCCGAGGGATTTGGCCCGAGAGCGAATGTAACTGAAGCCCGCCTGCGCCGACTCCCGCATCACTTCCCCCAGTTTACCGGTGAGAAGCAGGTTACCCTTGCCCTTCATCACCGACACCTCAATGGGCATGATATCGCCGCCCACTTCGGTATAAACCAGACCAGTGGCCACACCAACCTGGTCTTTTTCCTCCGTCTGCCCCCAGCGGAATCGGGCAACACCCAGGAAGGTGTGCAGATTCTGCTGGGTCACTCGAATATGGTTCTCTTTCCCTTGCACAATGTTGCGGGCTGCCTTCCGGCAGATCTCTGCCACTTTGCGCTCAAGATTCCGCACTCCAGCCTCCCGGGTGTACTCCCGAACCACCGTGCGGATGGCGTTGTCAGAAACCTCGATCTGTTCCTCCTGGAGTCCATGCTCCTTGACCTGCTTGGGTAAGAGGTAACGGCGAGCAATCTCCAGCTTTTCATCCTCCGTGTAGCCGGAGATGGAGATAACCTCCATCCGATCGAGCAGCGGCCGGGGGATATTCCACAGCACATTGGCGGTAGTGATGAACATCACGTTCCGCAAATCGAATGGGACCTCGATATAATGGTCGCTAAAACTGTTGTTTTGCTCTGGATCGAGCACTTCCAACAATGCGCTGGCCGGATCTCCCCGGAAGTCCTGGCTCATCTTGTCGATCTCATCCAGCAGGAATACCGGGTTCTTGGATCCGGCAGTGCGCATGCCCTGGATAATCCGCCCAGGCATAGCACCGACATAAGTCCGGCGATGCCCACGGATTTCGGCTTCGTCCCGCACGCCTCCCAGGGAGACACGGACAAACTTACGGCCAAGGGACCGGGCCACCGATTTGGCCAGCGACGTCTTGCCGACACCAGGCGGCCCGACCAGGCAGAGGATGGGACCCCGCAGGGTGTCCTTTAGCTTACGGATCGCCAAATACTCGAGAATGCGATCCTTGACTTTTTCCAGGCCGTAATGGTCCTCGTCTAATATGACCTGGGCTTCGTTGAGGTCAATGCGGTCTTCAGTCTGTGTGGCCCAGGGCAGGCTGGTAATCCACTCCAGGTAGTTCCGCACCACCACGGCTTCGGCTGCCATGGGCGGCATCTTTTCCAGCCGGTCGACCTCGCGCATCGCCTTTTCATGCGCCTCCTGGGGCAGTTTGAGTTCCTCAATTTTCTTGCGGAACTCCTCAACCTCCGAGGTACGGTCGTCCTTGTCACCCAGTTCCTTCTGGATCGCCTTCAATTGCTCCCGCAGGTAATATTCCTTTTGGGTCTTTTCCATCTGCTTGCGCACACGGGCATTAATCCTGGTTTCAATGTCCAGGAGTTCAACCTCGCGGGCCAGCAGTTCAGAAACCCTCGCCAACCGTTCAGCTACCCCAAAAGCATCCAGGACGGATTGCTTGTCCTCTACTTTCAGCGGCATCTGACTGGCAATGTTGTCAGACAGACGCCCTGGCTGATCAATGGTAACAATGGTTGCCAGCGCTTCGGGCGGTGCCTTCTTGGAGCGCTTGACCCATTGTTCAAATTGGCTGACTACCGTACGCATCAGAGCCTCGGCTTCGGCAGAGCGCTCGGTTGCTTCGTACACTTCCTGCGCTTCCACACGGAAGAGGGGCTCCTGCTGCGTGTAGCGGAGAATCTGACAACGGCTGATGCCCTCGAAGACAACCTTCATGGTTCCGCCGGGCACCCTGGCCACTTGCTTGATCTCCACCAGGGTCCCAACGACATATATGTCGTCCGGTGTCGGATCATCGGCTCGGGTATCTTTCTGCATGGCCAGTACCATACGCTTGTCCCTGGAGAGGGCGTCGTCAAGTGCACGCAGGCTCTTTTCACGCCCGACCTCCAGGGGCACGATCATCTCCGGAAAGACAATCTGGCCCCGCAGCGGCAACAATGGCCACTCTTGTACGGTGCCCTTGTGCTCCATTGCCACTTTTCAGTCGCCTCCTGGGCACCAATAGCAAATTGGTGAGTTTGGGCAGGGTGCCCTTCTTCATTTTACCACATTAAGTTGACCGCTGGGGCAAGCGCCCTACGGGGCAACTCATGTGAATTCAAGTTCTTGTCAGCGGGTCAGGTGCACGGCACCGGGGGAATGGCCCGGTAACACGGGCAGCGGCGGCGGCGTAAAGGGCAGGTCTCTGCCCTCTTCTTCCGGGGGAGCGGTTACCGGGGCAGGTGCCAGGGCCGGAACGTGCGGCTGCAGTCCCACACGCTGATCCTCAGCTGGAAGCAAAGACCGGCCCAGCACCTGGCTCAAATCCCGAACCGGGATGACGTCGAGGCCGTCCAGATAACGAAAGGATTCCTGCCAGTTTTCCTCTGGAATCAACGCTGTCCGGGCCCCGGCCTGCCGAGCAGCTTCAAGTTTGGCCGGAATACCCCCCACGGGTTTAACCTGACCCCGAACAGACAGTTCCCCTGTCAGGGCGACCTGGTTATCAACTGGCTTCTGCAGCATGGCGCTGGCAATGGCTGTGGCCATGGTTACACCGGCCGATGGGCCATCAACTGGAACACCACCGGGAAAGTTAATGTGGATGTCAAAATCCCGGGGGTCCTTGGCCAAGTAATTGCGCAGTGCAGTCACCACGTTTTCGGCTGCTGCCCTGGCCATACTCTTGCGCCTCAGAACCCTTCCCCCTCCCCCCAGTTCCTCCTCATCCACGATCCCGGTCACCGTCAGTGACCCGGCGCCTGGTCGCACAGCAGGAGTAGCGGCCACCTCGATTTCGATAACCGACCCGATGCTGGGTCCGCTTACCGCCAAGCCGTTGGCAACCCCAACGGTTGGTTTTTCGTGGACATGCCGGTCTCGCCGCGGCGGATACTGGCAGGTGTTTACCACCCATTCCACTTCGGTGCGGGGAATGATACGCAGCCCGCGGGTCATGGCGATGCCAGCCGTCATCTGGACAATGTTAACGGCCTCGCGACCGGAACTGGCAAAGCGCTGAATCACCTCTGCTCCGCCGGCCTCCAGAGGAAGGCCGATCTTCATGGCGGCCCGCCGGGCAATCTGAGCCACCTCAACCGGGTACAGAGGCCGGAAGAACACTTCCATACAGCGGGACCGGATCGCGGCAGGGATCTCATGGGGCTGGCGGGTAGTGGCGCCTACCAGGCGGAAATCGGCCGGCAAACCATGCTGAAAAATGTCATGAATGTGGCTGGGAACATTGGGGTCTTCAGGGCTGTAGTACGCACTCTCCAGAATGACCTTTCGGTCTTCCAGGACCTTCAGCAACTTGTTCAACTGAACCGGGTGCAGTTCACCAATCTCGTCTATGAACAGAATGCCGCCGTGGGCCCGAGTGACGGCTCCCGGCTTGGGCTGGGGGATGCCAGCGATCCCAAGTGGGCCGGCCCCCTGGTAGATCGGGTCATGGACGGAGCCAATCAGCGGATCGGCAATTCCGCGCTCATCAAATCGGGCCGTATTCGCATCGATTTCGATAAACTTGGCATCCGACTTGAACGGGGAAAGCGAATTTTGTTTCGCCGCCTCCATCACGAGCCGGGCGGCAGCCGTCTTGCCCACACCCGGAGGGCCATAGATGACAACGTGTTGTGGATTGGGGCCACAGAGTGCGGCCTTAAGAGCGCGCACCCCTTCCTCCTGACCGACGATGTCGTCGAACCCTGCGGGTCGGACCCGCTCTGCCAACGGTTCACTCAGGGTCACCGCCCGCAGCTTCCGCAGCTTGTCGATTTCCTTGCGTGATTCACGCTCGACAGCAACCTTGGATCCCTGCTGGCTCTTCAGTAGGTTCAAAAAGTAGATTCCGATCACAATGGCAAAGAAGAGGTTAATCAGGGTGATGATACTTCCCAGTGACATGGCCAGCGCCTCCTTTGCCACTAGACTGCGATAGAAAACAGCCTGCTGCTACAGGCTAGTATGCCCGTTTCTGCCTGTGCGAATGGCCTGATCCGGCGGTGGAATTCCAGCACGCTAAGCCATCACTTTTTTGGGGTGCGCAGCGACCTGAGGCGGTCGAAGCTGACGCCCCCCAGCACCAGCAGAGCGCCCACCCACTGCGTCAGCGTCCACCGTTCCCCCAGCACGCCCCAAGCCACAGCGGCAGCAATCACCGGCACCAGATTAATGTAGATGGAAGCACGGGTCGAACCGACGCGTTCTACCCCCCACCCGTACAAGGAATAGGCCACCACTAACCCCAACCCCGCTGAGTAAACCATACCCAGCCAGGACCCCGGCGGTACGGTATGAAAATCCTGGGCCAATATGTTAGGCAGAGTGATCACACAGAGCACGAGCGCGCCAATCAGCATGGCCCAGCCAGTTACGTACAAGGGCGAGGGGGCTTTGCTTTGGACCCGCCGGACGTAAACGGTATAAGCAGCCCAAGACAGCATGCAAGCAATGATAAGCAAGTCTCCGGGCAGGGTTTGTATCCCGGCTGTGATCCCGCCGGATTTCCCCAGCACCACCAGCACCAACCCCAGCATGGAGGCCGCCACTCCCACCCATAAATGTCTGGAGACTCGCTCATGCCCGGAAATGGCACTCCAGACAGTCACCACCACGGGTGAGGTACCCAGAATCAGCGCGGTGTTTGAGGCCGTCGTGAGGGCCACACCCTGAATGAAGAACGTCTGATACAGGGTGTTGCCAACCAGGCCCAACATTACCAGCGGCCCGATCAGTTCCCGCCGTAACCGCCATTGCCGCTCGCGCCAGATCAGCATGCCACCCATCAGCGCCGAGCCAAGGATGAAACGCAACCCGTTCCAGGCCATCGGATCCCAGCCAATCAATGAAGTTTTAACAACGCTGGCGTTCGCCCCCCAAATGAACGCCACCAGCACAAGGGCTCCATCAACCATACTGTAGCTCGACATAACGCACCCCCAATATTCCGGTCTTCGAAGGTTTTGGTGAAGAACGGAGGCTCTCCTGCGTCACAGCTTCTGAGGGCTTATTTCGTATCATATCATGAGGGCAAAAACGACACAGGGCGCCCCATAACAGGGGCGCCCCTATATGTCTCCCGAAGGACATCACGCCGGTTCTTCCTTGGCCTTGGTCGACCTGCCCTTGCGGTCAGACGACGTAACCATGATTGGAGATTCCTTCTTGCTGACGACTTCCTTAGTAATCACGCAGCGGCTGACGTCGGTGCGTGATGGAATGTCGTACATGACCTCCAGCATCATGTCTTCGATGATGGCTCTCAGACCGCGGGCGCCGGTATTCCGCTTCATCGCCTCACGGGCGATGGCCCGGACTGACTCTTCCTTAAACTCGAGCTCGATGCCGTCCATCTGCATCATCTTTTGGTACTGCTTGGTCAGAGCGTTCTTCGGCTCCGTCAGTACCTTAATCAGGGCTTCCTCATCGAGGGCGTCCAGAGTGACGACAATGGGCAGGCGGCCGATAAATTCCGGAATCAGACCGAACTTGAGCAGGTCCTCGGGCATGACATGCTTGAGGATCTCGCCCACGTTCTGTTCCCGCCTGGACTTGACTTCAGCATTGAAGCCCATGCCCCGCTTGCCGATGCGAGCACCGATCAGTTTATCCAGTCCTTCGAAGGCACCACCGCAGATAAACAGGATATTGGTCGTGTCAATCTGGATGAACTCCTGGTGCGGGTGCTTGCGGCCGCCCTGCGGCGGGACCGAGGCGGTGGTGCCCTCGAGGATCTTCAGCAGCGCCTGCTGCACGCCCTCGCCGGAGACGTCCCGGGTGATGGACGGATTCTCTGACTTCCGCGCGATCTTGTCAACCTCGTCGATGTATACAATGCCCTTCTCGGCCTTCTCGATGTCATAGTCGGCGTTTTGAATGAGTTTAAGGAGAATATTCTCCACATCCTCACCCACGTAGCCGGCCTCGGTCAGCGAGGTAGCGTCAGCAATGGCAAAGGGAACGTTCAAAATCTTGGCCAGGGTCTGTGCGAGGAGTGTCTTGCCCGAACCGGTCGGACCGAGCATCAGAATGTTTGACTTCTGGAGCTCAACCTCGTCGAGCTTTCCGCCCATGTTAATTCGCTTGTAGTGGTTATACACCGCTACAGAGAGAATCTTCTTGGCGCGCTCCTGCCCGACCACGTACTGGTCCAGGATCGTTTTGATCTCCTGTGGTTTGGGAATGTCCTTCAACTCAAAGTCGACATCTTCATTGAGCTCTTCTTCGATGATTTCGTTGCAAAGCTCAATGCACTCGTCGCAGATATAAACGCCCGGACCGGCAACCAAGCGTTTGACCTGATCCTGAAACTTGCCGCAAAAAGAGCACTTTAGCTGACCTTTGTCTTCACCGGTAAACTTAAAAGACATGTCCCACCCCCTCCTAGCGGGCTTTGGCCTGATGGGCCTTGGGGTGCAGCACCTGGTCCACAACACCGTAAGCGAGGGCTTCCTCTGATGACATCCAGTAGTCCCGGTCCATGTCCTTGAGGAGCCTCTCCATCGGCTGATCGGAGTGCTTGGCCAGAATGTTGGCCAGGATGTCCTTGCTCTTGAGGATTTCCTTGGTCCAAATTTCAATGTCCGCTGCCGTACCAGTCAAGCCGTGACCATGGATGGCCGGCTGATGAATCATGACCCGGGAATTAGGCAGGCAATAACGCTTGCCCTTCGCTCCACCGGCAAGGAGTACTGCACCCATGCTGGCCGCGGAACCCACGCAGATGGTGGAGACCTCGGACTTGATGTGCTGCATGGTGTCGTAAATCGCGAGGCCCGAATCTACGGATCCACCTGGGGAGTTGATATACATATGGATCTCCCGGTCGGGGTCATCGCTCTCCAGGAACAGCAACTGTGCAATGATCAGGTTAGCCACCTGGTCGTCAATGGCGCTGCCCAGGAAAACGATTCGGTCCTTAAGAAGCCGGGAGTAAATATCATAGGCCCGCTCACCGCGGTTAGTCTGTTCAATAACCATGGGAACCATGTAAGACATCAGCCATGCCTCCTCTTTCCCACCGGTTCCTGCTCCCGCGATCCGGAGGAGAGATCCTGGTCAGTCACAGCGCTGCTATTTCTCCGCCGCCGGCGTGTTCAGGGCGACCAGGTGTGCAACCGCCTTCTGCTTAAGCAGGCTTTCCTTAACCCGCTCACGATACTCCACATTCCGGCGCAGTTTAGCCAGGTCGTTCGCCTGGCTCTTGTAAAGTTGTGCCATGGCATCAAATTCAGCGTCCACTTCGGACTCGGATACCAGCAAGTCAGCCTGCCTGGTTACCGCTTCCAGAACCAGATCTGCTTTGACGCTCCGCCTGGCCGGTTCCTCGAATTCCTGGTGCAGTTCTTCGTGACTCTTGCCAGTGGCCTGGGTGTAATTCTCCAGGGTCATACCCTGGTGGCTCAGGCTGTGGGAAAATTCATCGATCAGCGAATGCACCCGGCGGTGAACCAGGACCTCAGGCAGTTCAACCTCTGCGGCATCCGAAACCGCCTCAATGACCTTGTTTCGGAATTCCTTGTCCGCCTGCTCCTCCGCTGTTTCCTTCAACCTATTCTCGATATCAGAGCGCAATTCCTGCAGCGACTGGAAACGGCTTACTGTTGAGGCAAAGCTGTCATCCAGCGGCGGTAATTCCTTGCGCTTGACGTCTTTAACCGTCACGTTGAAAGACGTTTCTTGACCCCGTAAATGTTCGGCATGATAGTCCTCGGGGAAAGAAACTTTTACTTCGCGCACTTCACCCGTCTTGGCTCCGGTCAGTTGTTCTTCAAAGCCTGGGATAAAGTTCTTGGAGCCGATTTCAAGGGTGTAATCTTCGCCCTTGCCGCCCTCCAGGGGCTCGCCGCCAATAAAGCCCTCGAAGTCGATCACGGTGAAGGAGCCCTCTTTCACCTCGCCCGAGTCATCCGGCACGAGTTGGGCCGCCCGGTCCTGCAGCCGGGCCAGTTGTTCGTCAACCTGCTCCTGTGCCACCGTCACATCAGGGGGCGTGAGACCGAATCCGGACAGAGACCCCAGTTTTACGTCCGGCTTTACCTGTACCTTTCCCTTGAAGACGAGGGGCTGCCCCTCTTCGGCACTCTCCAGATCAATCTCCGGCCGGTCGATGGGCTCCACTTCCGCCTGGGTTACGGCCTCGGTGTATGCCTCAGGAATAAGGGTATCAAGGGCCTCCTGCACGAGGCTCTCCTTGCCGTAGTGACGCTCAAAGATAAAGCGCGGTGCCTTGCCCGGACGGAACCCCGGGATTCGCGCCTGCCGAACCAGCTTACGGAAGGCCTGGTCGACCGCACTGCCAAACCGGTCGGCGTCCACCTCAACCGTAAACTGCATCCAGTTCTTTTCTAGCCTGTCCCAGGTAGCCTTCATCTATGCTCCCCCTACCTACACAGTATGCGGCTGCGCGGCCACCGCGGCTTGGGTAGCCTCATCAGCGCAGCCGCAACAACTTTATTATTGTACCACAGCCGGAAGCCGGTATACAACGAAGGGCAGCGGTGGTGCCACCGCTGCCTCCGGGCGCCGCATTGCCCATACTACCACATTGCGTTCCATGGTGCTATCTTCCTAACGTGCAAACCATAAAAAAAGCCACGCAGATTGAACTGCCTGGCCGATGATACGAACATTGGTGCGAGAGAGGGGAGTTGAACCCCTACGCCTTGCGGCACAGGATCCTAAGTCCTGCGCGTCTGCCAGTTCCGCCACTCTCGCCTGTAGCCATGGCTTTCTCTGGGACCAGCCACTTAATTATAATCACAGCTCATACATCGCACAAGGGGAAGGAACAAGTGGACGGTGCCTCCCCCGCCGGACGGCCAGGCAGACCGGCGCTGAAGCGAATAGATCACAAACAGCCCGGGAAAACCCCGGGCCGTTCGGGCACAACTGCGTTTTCAGCAGAAGCTGTGGTGGGCCATGCTGGACTCGAACCAGCGACAGTCCGCTTAAAAGGCGGAGGCTCTACCAACTGAGCTAATGGCCCAAGAATGGCTGGGGCGCTAGGACTCGAACCTAGGAATGGCGGAGTCAAAGTCCGCTGCCTTACCAACTTGGCTACGCCCCAATGTAGTTAGACCGGAAGTGGTGGGCTGTGAGGGGCTCGAACCCCCAACCTGAGACTTAGAAGGTCCCTGCTCTATCCAGTTGAGCTAACAGCCCTTTCGCCTCGGAGGAGGATATTCGAGCGCACATGACATGTTATCATGGAACGGCCCCGCCTGACAAGGTGAGGCCGTTCACAAACATTGGCACGGCACCCGAGGTTGGCTTGGCTGTGTGGAGCGGGTGATGGGAATCGAACCCACGTGGCCAGCTTGGAAGGCTGGAGCTCTACCATTGAGCTACACCCGCAAGTCAGAAAACTGGTCGGGGCGGCGGGATTTGAACCCGCGGCCTCATGCTCCCAAAGCACGCGCGCTACCAAGCTGCGCTACGCCCCGGTGAAGGTGCAAGACACATTATAGCGCGCCCCCGCCTCCATGTCAAAGCCAACCTTTACCTGGCCTGCAACTTTATATGTTCCCCGACAACAACCCCAGCGCTGCAGGTCAAAACCCCATACGTACCTGGTTGACCGGCCAGCCGCGGCCGCCCTGGGCTACCGGGATTGAACAGGAGAACTCCACGTTCCTCCACACAAAGCGGAACATGGGTGTGGCCAAAGATGACGATGCGGCACCCGAGTTCGGCCGCCCGGTATAGGAGTGCTTGGTAGTTACGCTTGATCCCGTACTGGTGGCCGTGCGTCACCAGGATGCGGGTCCCTTCCAGGTTAAGGACAGCCTCACCCGGATGTACCACCGGAAAATCGCAGTTTCCCACCACACCATGGCAACGGGCCGGGGGCACCCCGGCGAGCTCGGCACAGCCATCCAGGTCAGCATGAAAATCTCCTGCATGGATGAGGTAGTCGAAGGGGGGATCTGTCGGCAGAGAGCGGAGCGGCCGAAGCTCCCCGTGGGTATCGCTGATGACCAGAATCCGCACCGGTCATTCACCCCAACTTCGTTTATGCTACTGTATCCATAGGGGCTCAAGGGTTGACAAACTGTTCAAGTGCAGCGAGGGCCCGGCGCAGGGCCTTGCCTCGATGGCTGATGGCGTTCTTTTCTTCCCGGGTCACCTCCGCGGCTGTCCGCCCGCTTGAAAGCTCAAACACGGGATCGTAACCAAAGCCGCCGGTTCCACGCGGAGCCGTGGCGATCCGTCCCTCCAGGGTGCCTTGAAAGGTTTGTTCACGCCCGTCCGGCGCGGCCAGGGCGATCACACTTACATAGCGGGCCGTACGCTGTTCAGAGGCTACATCCTTGAGGCGGGCTAACAGGGCTTCTACCCTGTCCCGGTCGGTGGCGGGAACCCAACGGGCCGAATGCACGCCCGGTGCGCCGCCAAGGGCATCTACCGCCAGGCCGGAATCTTCAGCCAGGACAGGGCGCCCCGTCAGGTTGCAATAGGTGCGCGCCTTTTTCAGGGCATTCGCCACAAAGGTTTCTCCGTCCTCTTCAACGTCAGGAATCGGGTCGAAGGCGTCTAAACTCATCACTTCGATGCCCCTGGGCTGGAGCAGAACCTGCAGTTCCTCTAGTTTACCCTGGTTACGGGTGGCCACCAAAAGCTTTGGTTGTGGCAAAGTATGTTGCCTCCTTGGAAGGTAGTAGGCGCAGTCAGGAGCAAGGGCACAACAATGGCTCCCGCCGTCAGGCAGGAGCCACCGGTTGGGCGTATCCTCTATCCCCGGTTCATCAGGGAGTAGAGTTGCTCCAGGGACCGGATCATTTGCTCCTTCTCGTTGCTGTCAAGTTCAGCCAGGATATTGGCCAAGTAGGTACGCCGGGCCTCCAGAACCTGCTCAATAATGGTATGACCCTTGGGCAGGATCCGCAAGCGAATCACACGGCGGTCGGTGGTGTCACGTACCCGCTCGATCAACTGGTTACGTTCCATCCGGTCGATCAAATCGGTGGCCGTGCTACACGCCAGGTACATGCGCTGGCACAACTCACCCATGGTAAGGTTTCCGCTTTCCTGCAAGACTAGCAGGGCCGACATTTGCGGCGGTGTCGCTTCAAAGTTGGAGAGAATGTCACGGCCCCGCTTTTTTAGGATCGTGCTCACAGCGCGGAGGAGCTCTTCAATCTCCACCACATGCCGCTCCACACTTGAAACCTTCGTGCTCAGCACGCTTAATGCACCTCCGTTGTCTTATTCCCTCCACCCCAATTTTACCATACAGGAACGTTCCCCCGTACTTAACGTATGGCATCTCAAGTATTATAAACATCGATGGTTTCAATCTTGCCGGCCGGTCCCCTGGCCATAGTAGGCAAAGATCCCTTCCCGCAACGCTTCCGCTGCCTTACGCTGGAAGCCAGGGTCCCGCAGCATCTGCTCCTCTTTGGCATTCGACATGAATCCCAGTTCGACCAGGATTGACGGCATGGTGGTCTTGACCAGAACGACATAGTCCACACGGCGGACCTTGCGGTCCGGCAACCCCATCCCTCGGACCAAAGCCCGATGGACGGTGTCAGCCAGTTTCAGGCTGGCAGGATGATTGGTCCAGTAGTATGTTTCAGTGCCGGAAGAGGCTGCACCGCCGGAATTCGCATGCACTGAGATGAACAGGTCAGCTTTGGCCTGGTTGGCCAGGCTCGGCCGGGCATGAAGATCCACTTCCCGGTCGTCAACCCGACTCATGCGCACATCAGCGCCGCTTTGCACCAGCAGGTCCTGCAGTTGCCGGGATACGGCCAGGGTCACGTCCTTTTCGCGGGTTCCCGCCACACCAAGGGTACCGGGATCCCGACCGCCGTGACCGGCATCAATCCAAATTCGCTTACCAAAGACGGGGGACTGGATCAAATCCAAAACTAACTGGTGTTCTCCCGGCTTGGACTGTATGTGGTGGCCAAGGTAATACGGAAGTTCAAACACCATCTGCAGACCGGCCGAAGAACTTCCTTCCGGGATCAGGTTAACGGCCGTGAAAGCCGCTCCTGATGCAACGGTGCGTGTTGCCGGTGTCCCAAGGGCGGCCCCCGGGAGGGAAACGGTAAGCCGCTTGTTCTTCGGGTCCGGCTCAACGGTGAAATCGAGGGGACCGGTAGCTGACAGGGTCACCCGGGTCAGGCCTGGAAACGGCTCCCAACTGACATCTTTGATTTGGGACGGAAAGCGCAGGAATACTCCGTGGTCTGTACGCTGAATCTGATAAAGAACTGGTTCTGACAGATCCAGCACTACCCGGGCATCTTTCGGCGTAAACTGACCGGTGCGGACCTGGGTGACGGCAGTTACTCCGGCAAATGGAATGGTTTTGGGCACCTGCCGTCCGACCGATGTTTGCTTGAAGTCCATCACCAGGCGGGTTGGAGCCCGGAGGTCGCTGACATTGACATCGAGTGGGCCGTCACTGAGTACCGCCAGTACGGGAACCCGGCCGTCCCGGCGCATCTCTATCCCTGTGATCTGATAGCCCAATTCAAGGGTAAACCCCAGCCCATCAGGGTCCGGGACCAGGCGATAGTCAGGGGAGCGGTTCACATCTACCACCAGACGCACGACCCGCCCGTCCTGTTCCAACCGAATCCCCTTTATCAGGGGGTCAAACAAAAGGTTCGCCGGATTCGGGACCGCTACCAGGGCCGGGCTGAGCGTGACCACCAGGCGGTCGGGGTCTGGCAGGACCTCGACACTGTGCGCCAGCACGGGTTCTGATAGTGCCACCCGGACCCTGGCCACGCCCACCTCCTTCTGCCAGGACAGGTCTGTTACCCGAGAGGGCTGCCGCCATACCCGTACGGTACGGGTAGGCTCGTCCCACTCGACCTCAGCACCTAAGGACTCGGCAACAAAGCGCAAGGGGATGTAGGTGCGGTCCCGGACGATCCGGGCCGGTACCTGCAGAGGAACCTCTTGCCCGTTCACCTCGGCCGTTTCGGCGCCAAGGGTCAGCAGGACGGTACGTTTCATACCGTCCCGCCCGGGGGGCAGGGTAACGGTTGCCTGTTTCCTGGCCGGTTCCCACGCTACCTGGGCACTGAGTGCTTCTGCTACGACCCTGAGCGGGACCAGGGTACGGCCTGCTTCAATCATGGGTGGAGTTTCTGGCTCTACGAGTTGTCCTTCAACCTCCAGTTTCAGCTCGGTTTCCAGATCGGCGGCGGCAGCACCCCTGGTGGCAAAAGCTACCAGTGTCACCACCAACGCGCACAACGACAACAAAAGAAGCGGGAGGTTGCTCGCCTGTGCCTTTGGAGCGCGGTAGCATCTTATCATCGTATACGTAAACCTCCACTGGAAGGTTCGATACTCACATCTACTTCTTCAAAATGATTGCGGATAAATTGCTTTCCGCCCCCTTTTTTTGTCGGGAAGCGGGTACATGACTAGAATTATAGACGCAAAAAGACCCTGGAAAGTGCCAGACTTTCCAGGGTGCTAAAATTTGGTGGAGGCGGCGGGGTACTGCCCCCCGCGTCCGAAGGCACATCCAGTAGGACTTCTCCGTGCGCAGCCCCGGTTTTAGTCTCGCAACAAACGCCGCCCCGAGACGCGCTTCGTTTGCCGCCAGTCCCCGCTTGTTTTCACCCTACGGTCAGAGACAACCCCTCGGGCTAGCCCACTGATTTACGCTACAACCCGGCGGCGTGGGCCCACCCACCGGGGAGCGATCCGCGGTTTTTGAGGCCGCGGGCGGCTTAAAGCCGCGTGTCGTTAGGCCGCGAGGGCCATTTGACGATTGTTGTTGGCAATTAAAGGGTGCCACCTTTTTAACGAGGCGGTGACGACCTCGGCACGCTATCCTACCCAACGCAACCCCCGTCGAACCTATTTCGCCCCCTTGTGATTGGAAGAAACCTGTCAGTCTCCACGACCGCGCATGGTGCGTTCGATGGCTCGCTTTGCATCGCGGGCCATGATACTCTCACGCTTGTCGTAAAGTTTCTTGCCCCGAGCCAGGGCCAGTTCCACCTTGACCTTGCCATTCTTGAAGTAAACCTTGAGCGGAACCAGGGTAAGCCCCTTTTCGCGTACCTGGCTAAAAAGCTGCAGAATCTCATGCTTGTGCAGCAAAAGCCGGCGTGGCCGTCGGGGTTCGTGGTTGAAACGGTTCCCTTGCTCATACGGGCTGATGTGCACATTGTACAGCAGGACTTCACCGTTTTCTACCCGAGCGTGACTGTCCTGCAAGCTCACCTTGCCGAGCCGACACGACTTGACTTCTGTTCCTTGCAGAGCAATGCCTGCCTCCAGAACCTCTTCAATGAAATAATCGTGACGGGCACGGCGATTCTCAGCGATGTTTTGGATTCGAGTGTCCTTGGCATTCCGGCGCACCTGCATACTGGCTCACCATCCTGAAGCAGACCGCCACATAATTGTACGGATAGCGATGCCCGGTGTCAACGCTTCCTTGTTTCCATTCTGTACCGCAAACCATGAGTTGCGAGTCTTTTTCTCCAGACCGGGGCCTTTCCCGGATCACAGGGCGGGCAGCAGGCGGCAAATACCTACATGTTCTTTTATGCGCAGCGCCACCAGTTCAAACACCCGGTAGAGATCGTTGCCCAGATAGGCTGTATGTGCGTCCTGCACGACGACCAGATCCATCAGTTCGGCATCGCAGGCAATCAGCAGGGCGGCATCCGGCGGGAGCACGGGAGTGACATGCAGGCCCGCCAGACACAAACGCCCAGCAGATTCGGGGATGACCACATTCTGTGCGGCCACCAGGGCCAGGGGGGCCGGGCTATGTTTTCCCAGCAGGGCCCCCGCCCCATCCAGGTCTGCCAGGGGATGCACGAGGCTGTCGGCCGCCTGCAGCAACCCCCTGTGTCCCAGTTGGGGATGTCCGTTTAGAACCAGGTGGTCTTCAGCCAGGGCCACTGTAGTGGCGGCTGCCATGGCCGGTGCAAGGTCGGGCCGACTGTAGTGGCGTGGCCGTGACAGTGTAAAATCCCAGTGAATGATGGGTAGCTCAATGCCAGAACGCACCAGGCCCCGGGCACCGGTAGGAATCGCCTGCAGAGCCGGGGTGAGGGACGTTTGCAGCGGGAGAAACCGCCTCACCGTCCGTGCTGCGGCCAACACTTGAGCAACGCTCCGGTCCAGTTCGTCCCAGTCTGCATCTGAAAGGGGCGCGTCCGGGCGCCGCAAGTAATCCTGCATGATTTTGCGCCAGACGGGCCGTGGCAGGGTGTGCATGTTGAAGTGCCACACCTCCGTCAGGGATTTGCTTATCAGTTGCCCCTCCGGCCTCTTTCCTATACATTCAGGCTCGTACTGAACTTACTGTTCCGGTGCCGGGCTCTTTTTTTGGCTGCGGGGGCGCCGGGGGCGCCGGCGTTTCTTATCTGCGACAGCTCCGTCTGCGGCGGCCACCGGGGCTCTCGCTTGCTCATCGGCTGTGGCGGGCGCCGGGGTCGGCTGAACCGCAGGTGCGGAGCCGGAAGCCGGGGGATTCCGACGCCGTCGGTCTTGCCCAGGAGTAATGGAAAAAATCAGCCCTGGCATATCCTCATCGTCCTCTGTGGAACGACGGCGGCCTCCGGGAATGGGTATGCCCCACATGTCAAGGGCCGCCCCTTTGGCATCCTGCCGGGGCCGGGCTGCCTGCAGTGGCGAGGCCTCAGTCTTGCGCCTGGCCTTCTGAGGGAGCGCCGGCGTCTGAACTTCGGGGGACGACGACATCGCAGGAGCCGGAGTGGCAGCGGCTGGCATCCGTTCAACCGTGACCCTGTCACCCTTGCCCGTCTTTTTTCCACGCCGCCGCCGGTTTTTGCCTGCGGCGCCCGCTGCCTTCTCAGGTAACTGACCCGAAGTCGGTATTGGCTCCGCTTCTGTCTCGTCCAGCCAGGTCGGTGCCGTCACCGGGGCGGGGGTGGCTTCTGGTACGAGCGTAAACTCCAGGCGCCGCTGAGCCACGTTGACGTTGGTCAGGCGAACCCCAACAGCATCACCCAGGCGGAACATGCGGCGGGTGCGTTCACCCACCAGAGCGAAATGCTTGTCATGGAAATGGTAGTAATCGTCCGCCAGGGTGCCGATGGGCACCAGCCCTTCCACCGTATTGGGTAACTGCACAAAGAAGCCAAATGGTTGGACACCTGAAATGATCCCTGAAAAGACCTCACCAATTTTGCCCTGCATGTACTCGGCCTTTTTCAGGTCATAGGTCTCCCGTTCGGCTTCCATGATGTACCGCTCGCGCTCGGACGACTGCTCGGCCACTTTCTGGATCAGTTGCTCCAGCCGGTGCTTTTGTCGGGCGGGGATGGTTCCCTTAGTTGCCCATACTTCGCGTAGAATGCGATGAACGATCAGGTCCGGGTATCGGCGGATTGGGCTGGTGAAATGACAATAGTGCTCAGCGGCCAGACCAAAGTGGCCGCTGTTCACATGGTGGTAGCGCGCCTGCTTCATGGACCGCAGTACCACGGTGTTGATCAAACTTTCCTGGTGGCGGCCGGCTGCCCACATGGTAACCTTTTGCAAATCGAGTGGGGACAGTTCCTTACCGACCTTCAGGTTGCAGCCGAACAACGCCAGAAACTCTGCCAGGGCCTGCAGTCGCTCCTGGGCCGGCTTTTCGTGAATGCGGTAGACCAATGGCACTTTTAGGTCGGTCAGATGTCGGCCGACCGTTTCGTTGGCGGCAAGCATGAACTCTTCGATGATCCGCTCGGCATCGGTCCGTTCCGCGCGCCGGACGTCGACCGGGTAGCCCTGTTCGTTCAGTACCAGTTTGGCCTCGGGCAAGTCAAAATCAAGGCTGCCGCGGCTTGTGCGCATGGATCGCAGCGCCTGCATGAGGGCATGCATCTCCTGCAGCATGGGGACGACGTCGCCATACTTCTGCCGCAGTTCGGCATCCCCCTGAAGAATCCCCCAGACCTCGGGGTAAGTCATGCGGTGGGCTGTCCGAATCACGGAAGGATAAAGTTTGTGGGCGACCTTTTTCCCTTCAGGGCTGATTTCCATTTCTGCCGTGAGGGTCAGCTTGTCCTCCCGCGGGTTGAGCGAGCAAACACCGTCGGACAGTTTGGCCGGCAGCATGGGAACGACCCGATCGGCCAGGTATACAGACGCGCCGCGCCGGAACGCCTCCCGGTCCAGGGCTGAGTCTGCCCGCACATAATAGGCCACGTCAGCGATGTGCACACTCAGGCGCCAGTTGCCATTTGACAGCTTTTCCACATCAACGGCATCATCGAGATCCTTGGCATCTGCGCCGTCGATGGTAATGATCAGGCGGCCGCGCAGGTCGGTCCGTTGCTCGTATTCTTCGGTTGGAATCTCGGATGGAAGGGCTTCTGCTTCCCGCATTGTTTTCTGCGGGAAAGCCTCCGGCAGGTTATGTTTCCGGATGATACTCAGGATGTCTACGCCTGCTTCACCAACCGCCCCTAACCGCTCCAGGATCTGCCCTTCGGCCGGGCGGCGGGCGTCGGGGTAACGGGTAATGCGCGCGACCACCTTTTCCCCTTGCCGGGCGCCACCAACCTGCCCGCGGGGAATTACGATGTCGTGGGGCAGGCGGGTATCGTCCGGCACCACATAACCACTGGTCCGTGTGCCCTCGTACGTTCCGACCAGGCGATCGCTGCCCCGGGTCAGGATGCGAATGACCTCGCCCTCTACCCTGGCTCCGGACCGCGCCAGCGGACTCAACCGAACAATCGCCCGGTCACCATGCATGGCCCCCGCCAGATTTTCCGGACCGATGAAGATATCGCCCTGAATGCCCGGTGGCTGAATCTCCGGCTGCAAGAAGGCAAATCCCTTGGAATGGCCCTGCAGCTTGCCCACAGCCAGACTCATGCGCTCAGGCGCCCCATAACAGCCCAATCGGGTCTTAACGATGGTGCCCTCGGTTTCCATCTGATCCAGAGCGCTCAGAAATTGGCCGACTTTGGCCTCGGCCACACGCAGGGCTTCCATCAGTTCTGCGGCCGCCAGCGGCTTGTAGGCCTTCTCACGGATAAAGGCTGCAATCCGATCTTTCACTGGTTCCTTTTCACCGCCTATACACGCCAGAACATGGGCGAATCTCACTGTTCTCAGTTTCTCCACCCCAGGCTCCAGCGTAACCTATTGGTTCTACGAGTCACGAAACCGCCAACTCAGGTACAACGCGTAGACTCCCGCTATCGCTGCAGCCAACATCAGGGCCCGCATGTCAGGAGTCCGGCCACGTAACAACTGAAACGCCGAGTAGCCACCCCCGACTGCGAGGGTGGCTACCAGCCATGCCAGTAGGGCAGCCTGCCAATTCTTTCGACCGGATATCACCGTACGGAGGCAGGTTTGTACGCGGCCCGCGCCCGCGCGACCACCTGCGTGGCCTCCTCTACACCCTTCCAACCACGCACATCCGTCAGCTTCCCTTCCAAGTCCTTGTAGGTCTTGAAAAAGTACTCAATTTCGGTCAGCACATGCGGCGGCACATCATTGAGGTCCTTCACATGAGCCCACCGCGGGTCTTTGACCGGCACGGCCAGGAGCTTCATATCCACACCTTTATCGTCGGTCATCTCCAGAACTCCGACAACCCGGGAGTCAATGAGGCAGCCGGGCAGTGTCGGGACTGTGACCAAAACCATCACGTCGAGGGGGTCGCCGTCTTCCTCCAGCGTTTCCGGAACGTAGCCGTAATCGGTGGGGTAATGAACCGGTGAATACAGTACCCGGTCCAGGCGAATGACGCCCCGTTCTTTATCATACTCATACTTATTTTGGCTACCAGCCGGTATTTCAATGAAAGCCTCGACTAACAATGGCTCAGACATGAATGGGACCCCTTTCGTGTGCGCAGTGCAATGTACAGTGAGGTGTAGCAGTGAGATGGCATCTTCAACCCATTATAGTGAGCAGCCATGGGCAGCGCAAGTCCGCCGGATCAACCAGCTCATGTATCGCCTCTTTTCGGCGTTGTGGGAGTGGATCAGTCCCTGTCACGTCACGGTTCACACGATATATTGGACGGACCCTCCGGGAAAAAGTTTCTCAATGTGTTCATGGAAAAACTCGCTGGCCCGTGTCATGGGGTCCTTATCATAGATGTATTTGCCGTAGCCGAATTGCCCATACTTCCAACGCCGCCCTTCTTCGTTCATGGGCAGGTCTGTCTCGGGAAACCGTTCGGTGATCAACGCTTTGGCTTTGGGCGTGTAGCGGTGGGTAATGAGTTCAAAAGTCAGGTCGGCGCGTCGGGGGTCCAGCGCCAGACGATCCAGGTGTTGATGCAGGAGGTCCAGCAGATCGCCGTAATCTTTCTCCCAGTCACCTTCCAGGAAAATCGGCGCGATGATGACGCCAGTGGGGTAACCAGCGGCCGCAACCTTGGCTGCAGCGGTCAGCCGCTCAGCCAGTCCGGCCGTGGCCAGTTCCCATTTTTGGATCACTTTCTCAGTGTTGAGACTGAATCGAATGCGTGTGTGCCCGTTATGGGCCAGGTCCAGTAGCCCGTCGACATTATCATACTTGGTGACAAAGCGAAAACGTCCATCCTGAGTGGTACCGAAGAAATGAATGGTCTCATGGAGTGACCCGGTAATATGTTCCAGGGCAAGCGGGTCTGATGTGCAGGCCCCCTCGAAGTAGGTCAGGTCCGGCGCCTTTTGCGCCATGTAGTCCCGGGCGCGGGCGAAGATTTCGTCCAGGTTGACGTAAACCCGGTTGACTGGCCGCGGCCCAAGGGTGGTCTGCAAGTAGCAGTAGGTGCAATGGCCCGGGCAACCGGTAATCAGGGGCAGGGCGTAGTCGGCCGAGGGCTTGGATGTCTCGAATTCTAATGTCTTGCGCACGCCCACAACCAGGGTTTTTTTGGCCTCTGCATATTTCTCTTTGGGTGTCTCGCCTGGCAGACCGGTGATGCGGTTATGGCTTTTGGTAACCTGAATTTCAATGCCGGTGTCCTGAAAGCGCTCATAGATTGCCTTGCCGAGCGGGTATTCAAGGGCAGTGGGTTCAAAGATCAGCCGTGTGGGCATGAACAACCGCATGGTGCGTCACCCCCCGGTCTATAGGATGCGCACCGGGGTCCGGGGCCTGTCAGGCCTTTCGCTGGTAAAACCCCCAGAGTCGGGTGCCCCCCGCCACCAGGGTGGCTGCTACCCCAATGGCGCTGAGCAGGACTGGCATTCCCACCGCCCAGGTGAGTCCATGGGTGAGTTGCGCCAGGAAGCCAGGGCCACCAGCCAATGGTCCGAATACGGGTATCGCCGGCAGCCGTTGTGCCACCGCTTGCTGGATCAGTGGCACAGTAAAAATGGCCGCGAATACGGCATGGAGCAGGCGCGCCACCGCGTACGGGCCCATGCGGATATCGGTGCCGGTGACTACGCTGGCCACTTGGCCGTGGACCGACAGACCGCTCCAGGCGATGACGGCGCTGGCAACCATTGCTTTCTGCCACAGGGGGGCTGCACTTTGGCTGGCTGCCATGCTGCCCAGATCGATCTCCAGCAGTCCTGATACGGCTGCCGGCACCAGGTCCGGGGCGATGTTGAACAGCCGGAACACGGCCACGAAGGGGGCGGCGACAAAGCCCTGCAGGCCAGCCACCTCAATCATTTTGACAAACACGCTGAAGAGCATGATGAATCCGCAGATCATGAACAGGGTCTTGATGGAATCGGTAACGGCGTCGCCCATCAGTTGCCCCAACGGCCGCCCATCCTCTCGCCTGGCAGCTACCAGTTTGGCCACTGCCCGGGACAGGATATGGCCGTTCTCCTCTCTCGCGACAGTTTGAGGCGTCGCCGCGCTGCGTTTACCATAGAAACGGAACAGCAATCCGACTGTTAGCGCCGCCAGGTAGTGCGCTACGGCCAGTTTTGCGCCCAGCCACTGCATGTGGAACATCCCAACGGCCACTGCACCGAATATGAACAGAGGATCTGCCGTGTTTGTGAAAGCTAACAAGCGTTCGCCTTCGATGCGGCTGCACAATTGCTGCTTCCGAAAGCGGGCCGTGATCACCGCATCCATGGGATACCCGGCGGCGAGGCCCATGCTCAGGGCGAAGGCGCCGGCGCCAGGGACATTAAACAGTGGCCGCATCAAAGGTTCAAACAGCACACCGATGAAATGGACGACCCCCAGGCCCAGCATGATCTCTGACAGCACAAAGAACGGCAGCAGGGATGGCAGCACAATATCAAAGAAGATCCGCATTCCGCCCAAAGCCGATTCCATGGCACTTTGCGGGTGAATCACCAGCATCAGCGTCACAACAACAGCCACCGCCGCCGTCAACAACGGACCCAGGCTTCGCATACGAAACCCCCTCCCGAATCCGGTCAGCCAGTACCCTATGTATAACGTCGGGTGAAGGGGTGCATGCCCGCCTTAGTCATGGGGGCAGCAGAACTGCCCGCCCGCAGGGCATAAAAAAACCGGGCCGAAAGGCCCGGTCGCGCACAGGAGGGAAGCTGCTCAGGCACCGCCCGTCTTCTTGATCAAGAAGGTCAGGGCCAGCGATGTGATAATAAACCCAATGGCAAAGCCGCTGGCTAAACGGGCAAGGAGGTCATCCATACCCTTTTTCTTCCCGAATAGCTGTTCTGCCCCACCGGCAATAGCCCCGGAGAGACCCGCACTTTTACCGGACTGCAGTAGGACGGTGGCGATCAGGCCCAATGCAAACACAACGTGAAGGACAATAATCAAAACGAGCACGTTGGGCGACCCCTCTTCCCAGGACAGGCTACATACCGTGTAATTTTAGCACAACAGCCGAGTTGGTACAACCGGTTGGTTCCGGTTATCAGTCTCGGGCATGTTTGGCCGGCTCTGTTTTGCCGCCAGGTTGAGTACCTGGCGCCTTTCCGGGGTGTCCTTAAGGTATTGGCTGGGTTTCCGCATGCGCCGGGGCCCGAGCACCCATTCCGGGCTGTTCGCCCCAGGGTCCGGGGCCAACGGCGGTGGCAGGCGGGCTGCCGGCTGCGGGTGTCTGGGGACGGAAGATCTGGAAAAGCAGCAGACCGGCCAGGACTGCCACCATGGCAGACATGACGATAATGGGGGCATACCGCACCCGTGCTTTGTTTGCCGGTTTCCGTCCACCCTTGTGGCACCGGGGAGATGGATCCGCCGGAGCTGACTTGGCTCGCTGCTGCGGACGGGCATTCCCAGGCTTTACTGCCGGTGCCGTGGGCTGTTCCGCCGGTGCTTCGGGCTGTTCCTGACATGCCGCCCGGCGCCGGCCGCGGCTGTTTTTAGGCGCCGTTGCAGCCGGAGCCGGTTGCTTGGGACTCTTGCGTGCAGTTGGCTTGGCTGGCGGCAGTTCCTGCTCCGGCTCCGGCTCCGATGGGGCAACCGGTGGCAGCGCCGCCTGAAAGGCCAGTTGAGCTTGCCTCTGGTCCATTGCCTTCCGCATTTGCAGGCCGGATTGGTAGCGTTGTGCAGGGTCCCGCGCCGTCGCCTGTTCGATGATCCCCGCCAGGGGGCCACCGTGCAACCGACGCCTGGTGGGAGACATGAGCCCGGTCATGGCGGCCAGCAGCATGCCCAGGCTGTAGATGTCGGCCTGGGCCGTGGGCGCCCTTGTGCCATCAAGGGCCTCGGGAGCGACAAACCCCAGTTCCGACTGCCGCAGTCCGGCCGTGGTCAGCCCGGGCTCTACAGCCAGGAAATTCACGGTTACATACCCATTGTCATCGACCCGGACCCAGCGCGGGCCCAGACACGCCATGATGATTGGCGGTTGTTGCCGGTGTAGATGCTCCAGGGCATCAGACACCTGAATGGCGATGGCTAAAGCTGCAGGCTCCGGCAGCGTTTGCCTTTCGGTCAGGATTTGGTCCAGGACCGTTCCCACCGGCAGAGCCAGTACCGTATGCGATCCGCGCCGATCTTTACAGACCTCACGGATGGCGAGAAGGTTGGGATGCGCATAGGAAGGCGAAGGTGTCCCTGCCGGGTATGCCTGCTCCTGTAGGATCAATACATGCTCACCGCTCTGCGGGGCCTGGGCCAGATGCACCCGGTGCTGACCGCGCAGGTGGGTACCGGCCACCACGTACTGTCCGACTTGCCGCATGCGGGTCCCTCCTCGGGCACCACTTACCTCCATGTTCTGGAATACGAGGGGGAAAGTCAAGCGCTGGGCCTGCTCTCATCCATGAGGATAGCGAAGAATTCCGGCGGACGGAATGGCCGTGATCTGTTACTCTGATATTGGATCAGTCCAATAAGAAGGGGTCATGGATGGACCTGATTTTGGAACGTGGCGGATTCGAACCGATGTGGCGGCAGATTTATCGGCAAATACGTGACCGGATTGAAGCGGACCTGCTGCCCCCCGGGACGCGACTGCAGCCGGAGCGGCTGCTGGCCGCCCGGCTGGGGGTAAACCGCGCTACCGTGGTAGAAGCCTACCGGGAACTGGCGGCCGACGGACTGGTGGCGGCACGGGTTGGCAGCGGTACCCGGGTACTGCCCAGATCGGTACCAGTTCAGGAGACACCCAGGACGGCGGAACAGCCGGCCCGGCGACCGCCGTTCGATTGGACGCCGCAGTTAGGCACACACTTCTGGCCGGATGAACCGCCGCTGCGCCGGGAGGTCCGGGCGGTGCGGGCAGCCCCGGACCGGATTTCTTTGGCCAGCGGGGAACTGCACCCCGACCTGATGCCTGAGGCCAGGCTGTCGGCGTTGTTGCAAGAGGCGGCTGCCTCCGGTTTGTCGTGGGGTTACGGTGAGGTGGCGGGCTACGCCCCCCTGCGTGCCGCTCTGGCGAAACGACTGGGCCGGTCCTCGGCCGATGAGGTGGTCATTACCGCCGGGGCCCAGCATGGCCTGGCCCTGGTCTGCCGCGTGCTGGCTGAGGTCGGCGAGTCGGTAGCAGTGGAGACCCCCTCCTACTTCCGCAGCCTGCCGCTCTTTTCCGGGCTGGGTCTGCGGATGTTACCGGCACCGGTAGACGCAGGCGGTATTCGGGTGGATGCCCTGGCCGAACTGATGGCCCGCCACAAGGCCAGGCTCATGGTGGTCAATCCCAGTTTTCAAAATCCTACTGGCGCCACCATTCCCACTGCCGGGCGACGGCAACTGGTGGCCCTGGCCCGGCAGGCACAGGTCCCTCTGGTCGATGACGATATTTATGGCGAACTGTGGTTTACCGAAGAGCCGCAGCGGCTCCGCAGCTTTGATCCCAATGGCCCGATTATTGAAATCAGTAGCTTCAGCAAGACGGTGGCGGCCGGGGTGCGTCTGGGCTGGGTGGCCGGCCCGCCGCCGGTGGTGGAGCGGGTGACCGCTTTAAAGGCTCAGCAGGAGATGGCATCACCCATTGCTACCCAGTGGGTGATGGCCCGCATGCTTGAGCGTGGGGAGTATGACGAGCATTTACTGGGCTTGCGGGCCGCCCTGCGGGATCGCCGGGACGCTCTCGCCGGTGCGCTGCTGCAGTATTTGCCCCAGTGCCGCTGGCAACTGCCGGACGGCGGATTTCATCTGTGGCTGGAAACCCCGGCCGGTATTTCCGGGCTGGCCTGGTTCCGGGCTGCAGCCCGGGCCGGAGTAGCCATCACGCCCGGGGACCTGTACGGAGCCACCAACGCGGTCAGACTGAATTTCAGCTACCCCACGCCTTCGGAATTGGAAGAGGGTGTGCGCTGTCTGGCCCGGGCGCTGCGGCAAATTCACCCGGACGATCTCGGCAGCCAGTCCGGGGATGCACTGGTATAAGTCCAACATCACGCGCTGAATCACCCCGCATCCGGGATGGATGCGGGGTGTTGGTGTAGAGCCGGTAGTGTTACTTGCGGCCGCGCAGGGCCTTCAGGCCGGCAAAGCGAGCCGTGTCGCCGAGTTCTTCTTCGATGCGCAGGAGCTGATTGTACTTGGCCACCCGGTCGGTGCGGGAGGGGGCGCCGGTCTTGATCTGGCCTACCCCGGTGGCCACGACCAGGTCGGCGATGGTCACGTCTTCGGTCTCGCCCGAACGGTGCGACATGATGGCGCTGTAGCCATGATCCCGGCACAGTTCGATGGCGCTGAGCGTCTCGGTGAGGGTACCGATCTGGTTTACCTTGACCAGCAGGGAATTGGCAGTCTGACGCTCGATGCCCATCTGGATGCGGTTGACGTTGGTCACGAACAGGTCATCGCCCACCAGTTGCACCTGGTCGCCGATGCGGTCGGTCAGCATCTTCCAGCCGTCCCAGTCGTCTTCGGCCATGCCGTCTTCAATGCTGACGATAGGATACTGGCGGGTCCAGTTCGCCCAGAAATCGACCATCTCGGCGGATGTCAGCACCCGGCCCTCACCCTTGAGGTGATACTTGCCATCTTGGTACAGTTCGGTGGAAGCGGGGTCCAGCGTCAGGAAGACATCCTTACCCGGGGTGAAACCTGCTTTGGTGATGGCCTGCAGGATCAGTTCCACCGCTTCTTCGTTGGCCTTGAGGTTCGGGGCAAAGCCGCCTTCGTCGCCCACGCCGGTGCTGTAGCCCCGGTCGTGGAGGACCTTCTTGAGGGTGTGGAAGATCTCCGCTCCCCAGCGCAGGGCCTCGCGGAAGGAAGAGGCGCCGGCCGGAAAGGCCATGAATTCCTGCAGGTCCACGCTGGATTCGGCATGCTTACCGCCGTTCAGGATGTTCATCATCGGCACGGGCAGGGTACGGGCACTGACGCCGCCCACATATCGGTAGAGGGGCAGGTCCAGCGCTGTGGCGGCTGCCCGGGCGGCAGCCAGGGAGACCCCCAGGATGGAGTTCGCCCCGAGCTTGCCCTTGTTCGGAGTGCCGTCCAGGGCGATGAGGGCGGCGTCCAGGGCGGACTGGTCGAGGGCGTCCATCCCTACGACTTCGCCGGCAATGATCTCATTGACATTTTGGACCGCCTTGAGCACACCCTTGCCCAGATAGCGGGCCTTGTCGCCGTCGCGCAGCTCTACGGCCTCGTGGGCGCCCGTGCTGGCGCCGGAGGGGACCGCTGCCCGGCCCAGGGCACCTCCGTTCAACCCCACTTCGACTTCAACGGTCGGGTTGCCGCGGGAGTCCAGGATTTCGCGGGCGTGCACGCTCATGATTGTGGTCAAGCCAGTTCTCTCCCTTTTCCGGTTCGTGTTCCTACGGATTAGCCCTCAATAAGGGTATCTGCTTCCATTTCAGCCGGTTTGGCCAGCCCGAGCACTTGCAGGAGCGTGGGCGCAACGTTGGCCAGAACCCCCCCGGACTTCAGGCAGACCCCCGTCCGGGTATCGTCGACCAGGATGCACGGTACCGGGTGCAGGGTGTGGTTCGTATGCGGCTGCTCCGTGTCGTAGTCCAGCATCTGATCGGCGTTGCCGTGATCCGCCAGGATCAGGGCCGCTCCACCTTCGCGGCGCAGCGCCTCCACCACCTGGCCCAGGCAGTCGTCCACCGCCTCCACCGCCTTGACGGCGGCATCCAGGAACCCCGTGTGGCCCACCATGTCGGCATTGGCGAAATTGAGGACCATGAAGTCCAGCCGGTCTTCTGCGATCCACTTCACGGCTTCGGCGGTGATGCCGTAGGCGCTCATTTCCGGCTGCAGGTCATAGGTGGCTACCTTTGGTGACGGCACCATCACCCGTTCCTCTCCGGGGAACTGGTGCTCCTCGCCGCCGTTGAAGAAATAGGTCACGTGCGGGTACTTCTCGGTCTCGGCAATCCGCAGTTGGCGCAGACCGGCGCGGGCCACGACTTCACCGAGCGGGTTATTGACGAACTCCGGGGCAAAGGCCACCGGCAGATCGAAGTTCTGGTCATATTGGGTCATGCCGACCATATACAAAGGCACAAAGGATTCGGGACGGGCAAAGCCGGTGAAGTTCGGGTCGTGCAGGGCCATGGTAATCTGCCGTGCCCGGTCAGGCCGGAAGTTAAAGAACAGGCCCACATCGCCGGGCTGCATGGGAACCGGCTCGCCAACCACGGTGGGCTTGACGAATTCATCGGTCTCGCCACGGGCGTGGGCATCAGTAACGGCCGCCAGGGCGCTTTCCGCCTTGATCCCGTGGCCGCCCGCCAATGCGTCAAAGGCAAGCTGGGTGCGTTCCCAGCGCTTATCACGGTCCATCGCGTAGTAACGCCCGCTGACCGTGGCAATGCGCCCCACGCCGGCTTCCTTCAGCTTCTGCTCCAGGGCCTCGATGTATCCGGGTGCGCTGGTCGGGGGCACGTCGCGCCCATCTAAAAAGGCGTGAATGTATACCTTTTGCAGGTCTGCACGCCGGACCAGATTCACCAGGGCCAGCAGGTGGTCCAGGTGGCTGTGGACGCCGCCGTCTGACACCAGACCCATGATGTGCAGGGCGCCGCCACTCTGGCGGACCCGGGCGATGGCGTCGGTCCATGCCGGCAAGGTAAAGAAGCTTTCATCTTGAATTGACTTCCAGATGCGCACAAGGGTCTGATAGACGACCCGCCCGGCGCCCAGGTTCAGGTGCCCCACGTTGCTGTCGCCCATCTGTCCGGGGAGCAGGCCCACAGCCTCACCGCAGGCGGTCAGCTCGGTGTGCGGATATGTGGCCCGGTAATGGTCAAAATGCGGCGTTTTGGCCGCGGCCACGGCATTGGCACGAGTACTTGGGTTATTCCCCCACCCGTCCAGCACAATCAGGGCCACGGGACGGCGTATATCAGTCACCGGACAGTCCACCTCCGCATTCTCAACGGGGTATATTATAGCGCTCGTGGCAGAGAATGGCTAGTCTGCCCCGGTCAAGAGGAGGGTTCCGGGGGCTGACCGCGAAATTCTCTTAGTAGAAGGCGGTGGGCGAATGTCCTGGCATGAAGGAGTTCGACAGTTTTGGGATCCGGCCGCGACCTGGTGGGATCAGGAGAGTTCCCATATGTGGGAGAAGGGTGGACGCAGCGCCATCGTGCCCTTCCTGCAAAAGGCTACGAAGCTCCCCGCCGGAGCCAGGCTGCTGGATGCTGGCTGCGGCAGCGGGCGGGGGACCCTGCAGTTGGCCAGAGCCGGTTACGAGGTGCTTGGGGTGGATCTGGCCCCGGAGATGCTAAAACGGGCGCATGCGTCGGCCGAGGCAGCCGCTTTGCCGGCGGAATTCCGCGAGGGCAGCCTGGAGGCTTTGCCCCTGGGAACGGCAGAGCTGGACGGGCTGATGTGTGTAACCGCCCTGGAGTTCACCGAGGTCCCGGCCCGGGCACTGGCTGAATTCCGCCGGGTGCTAAAACCCGGTGGCTGGGCCGTGATTGTGCTTCTGGGTCCGCTGGCCCCGCCGCGCGGTAACGCTTTCCGCCGGCTGTATGGGGAACGGGTCATTATGAATACGATCATGCCATGGGAGCTGACCCGGCTCCTGGAAGAGACGGGCTGGCAGGTCAAGGCGCAGGATGGGGTCTATGGGCCGGATGTGGAGGCGGAATGGGTGACGGCCCTGGCCGACAACCGGGCCCGGCAGGCCTGTCTCAGCCAGCTATGGATGGTGGCGGCCCGCGCCTGACCGGTGCCTCGGCTGTTGAAAACTTCATTATAAAAAGACTCACGGTTCGAACTGACCGTGAGTCTTTTGGTTTTGGGCGCCGCCGGCGCGGCTGCTGTTCAGGGTCAGCGATTGGCTCCGGCCGCTGCCCGGACCAGTGCTGCGAATCCGGCGGGATCAAGGCTGGCACCTCCGACCAGGGCCCCGTCGATATCAGGCTGTTTTTGAAACTCGCTCACGTTTTCGGGCTTGACACTGCCACCATACTGAATGCGCAGGCTGTCTGCGGCTGGGCCGAACCGACTCCGAATTTGCGCCCGGATAACGGTGCAGACCGCACTCGCATCGGCAGCGCTGGCGTTGCGGCCGGTACCGATGGCCCAGACCGGTTCGTAAGCGACCACCAGGCTGGCTGCCTGATCGGGGCTGAGCCCGGCGGTGGCTGCTTCAAGTTGGCGAACCACCACCGCCTCTGTCTGGCCAGCCTCCCGCTCGGCCAGCGTCTCGCCGACGCACAGGATCGAGGTCAGCCCATGGCGGTAAGCAGACTGGACCTTCGCCTGGATCAGGGCATCGTCTTCACCGAAGATCGCCCGGCGTTCGCTGTGGCCCAGAATCACATACTTGACGCCCAGGTCCCGCAACATGCCGGGAGAAACTTCGCCTGTAAAGGCACCTTGCTCTTCTTTGTACATGTTCTGGGCGCCCAGAGCAAGGCTGGTTCCCAGCAGACCCCGGCCGACGGTGGCCAGGGCGGTAAACGGCGGGCATAAAACGATCTCAACGCCGTCAAGTCCGGCCACGGCCGGGCTGAAGAGGCCGATAAAGGTCCCGGCCTCGGCCACGTTTTTATGCATCTTCCAGTTCGCTGCAATCAAGGGCGTCCTGACCATGGCGGACTGTCCTCCTTTACGAGCGCCATTACAGTCACCGCAAGTCTTTTAATGCATTTACTTGCGCTGCAATACTGCCACACCTGGCAGGTCGCGCCCTTCCAAAAACTCCAGGGAAGCCCCGCCTCCGGTACTGACATGGGTGATCCGATCGGCCACTCCCGCTGCCTCCACGGCGGCCACCGAATCGCCGCCGCCCACGATGGTACAGCCTTCGCTGGCAGCGATCCCTTCCGCAACGGCAAAGGTGCCGCGGGCAAAGGGCGCCATTTCAAACACGCCCATGGGGCCGTTCCATACAACAGTCATGGCCTCCCGGATCGCCCCGGCAAAGGTCTGGGCACTCCCAGGTCCGATATCGAGGGCCATCCAGTCGGCTGGAATCTGATCGGCTGCCACCACCTTATGGGCGGCATCGGCCTGAAACGTTTCGGCCACCACCACATCCCGAGGCAGTAAAATCCGCCCGTCCGCCCGGGCCAACAGTTCTCCGGCCAGGGCAACTTTGTCTTCTTCCACCAGGGAATTGCCGGTCGCGTGTCCCTGGGCACGCAGGAAGGTGTTGGCCATGCCACCGCCAATGATCAGGGTGTCGACCTTGCCCAGCAGGTTATCGATGACACCAATCTTGTCCGATACCTTGGCACCGCCGATGATGGCGACAAACGGCCGGTCTGGCGCGGCCAGGGCCTTGCCCATGATGTAAACTTCTTTTTGCATCAGAAAACCGGCCACCGCCGGCAGGTGCGCTGCCACCCCTGCCGTGCTGGCATGTGCCCGGTGGGCGGTTCCGAAGGCATCGTTGACAAAAAGGTCGGCCAGTTCGGCCAGTGCCCGAATCAGTCCAGGGTCATTTTTTTCTTCACCTGGCTCAAACCGGACGTTTTCCAGCATCATGATTTCACCGCTGCGCAGACTGGCATTCAACGCGCGGGCACTGGGCCCGATCACGTCTTCAGCCAGTTTCACGGGACGGTCCAGATACTGGGCCAGGCGAGCTGCACAGGGCTTGAGGCTGTACTTGGGGTCAGGTCCCCCTTTGGGCCGCCCAAGATGGCTGACCAGAACCACCCGGGCGCCGTTCTCCACCAGGTAGTTGATGGTGTGCACAGCCGCCCGGATGCGGGTGTCGTCGGTGATCTCTCCAGCCTTGTCCAGGGGTACGTTGAAATCAACTCGGGCCAGGACGCGGCGCCCGGCCACCTCCACGTCGCGCACGGTCTTCAGTTCCATCGAAACGGCCTCCTTATGTAACCCGCCTGACCATAACGGTGTAATCTGTCAGCCGGTTGGAAGTTCACCTTCCATTATCATCCTTCAGCCCTGGGTTCACAAGGTGATTATCCATGGCGGCACCACCTCTAGTTTGACCGAATCTGCAGGAAGGCATAGCGACAGGCCGGTGTATAGGCAGGAGAGTCGGTATACGACCACGGCCGCTGCCAACATGGCCGCGAATGGGCAGCTACCAGCGGCTGCCGGCCGGCGTCCAGGTCAACGATCACGGCTGTGTGACGCCAGCGCCCGCTGCCGCTCCAATCGTACAGGATGAGGTCACCCGCTTGCAGTGCGGACGGGTCCGGGTGCTGTACCGCCCGGTGGGAACTAATCAAGAACTGGTACAGTGCCTGGCTGACCGCCCAGGAAAAACTCCAGCCTTCCTTCTTGTGCCGGTACCACCAGCCTTGGTGCCGCCCTGCCGCCGGCACCTGGATCAAGCCCCCGGCCAACAGCACCTGGGAAACGAAATTCGTGCAATCATCGGACAGGGCCGGGTAGGCAGGATCATAGCTGTTCCACCAGCGTTCGGCATGGCGAATCGCGGCGAGGGGCTGGTATTGTCCCAATGTGGAACACCTCCCCTACGACCTTATGGAAGTGTTACACAGGGCATGCAACTGACAGCCGCGGTGCGGCTTGACGCCTGCAATCTGTTTCATCTATCATTAAGGCCACGGGCAATACACAAAACTTATTTCGTTTGCCGAGTGGTGGGCGGTGCGTTCACGTCGATACAACAATCCGAAGGTCCTATCACGCGTATGAGACCTTAGTCCTATTGGGGTTATTAAAACCCTTATCGTACATTCAAGGTATATAATCATAATTGCATACAGCAGTAAGATCCAGAAGGTAGGGAGGGAACCACTTGGATATTCAGGAATTAGAAGCGTTTTGGTGGATCTCACAGACCGGTAGTTTCAACCGGGCGGCAGAGCGCCTCTACCTGACTCAGCCCTCCGTTACAGCTCGTATTCAGGCGCTGGAAAAAGAACTGGGCCAAGCCCTGTTTGAGCGTAAACCACGCGGCGTCCGGCTGACGGATGCCGGTCGGGCCCTGCTCCCGCACGCCGAGCGCGTCCTGCAGGATATCCGCAAGGCCCGGCAGGCGGTAGTGGACCTGATGTCCGCCACTGGCGGTACACTGGCCGTTGGCTGTGCCCTGACTACCTCATCGTATACCCTGCCGGAAATCCTCTCCCGGTATAAGAGCCAGTACCCCGGGGTGGAAATTGCCGTCCGTACCGGGCGGTCTCAATATATCCAGCAACTGGTTCTCGACGATACTGTTCAGTTGGGTCTGGTGCACGCCCCGATCAACCCACATCCAGAGATTCAAGCTGTCTCCTTATATGAAGAAGAGATTGTGCTGGTGGCTCATCCGGAACACCCCCTGGCCATTGAGCAACGGGTCACGCCGGATCGGTTGGCGGCTGAACCGTTTATTACTCCGGACCGCTCTTCGGGGTACTGGGGAATGGTGGAGCAATTTTGGGCCAGTGCCGGCCTGATGCCGCGAGTGACCATGGAATTGGACTCGATCGAAGCCACCAAGCGCATGGTCATGCACAACCTCGGCATTACAATGTTGCCCAAAAGCTGCGTGCTGCAGGAGGCGGAGTCCGGCAGTCTGGCCATTGTCTCCCTGAGCGGCCCGGTGAATCTGGCCCGCAATACCCTGATGATCCACCACCGGGGGAAGATCTGGTCCGGACTGGCCCGGGCCTTCCTGGGGATTCTGGAAGATATGTACGGGGTCAAGGTTGGCAATACGACCGACACGGACTGAGCCATACCAGCCACCATACCCCCGCCGGTTTTGCCGGCGGGGGTTGTGACTTGTTATGCAGCCCTCAGGACTCATATCGTTTGCGTCTGGCCGAAGCAGGAATGTTGGATTCTTCCCGATACTTGGCGACGGTGCGGCGGGAAATCTGCACGCCCTGCTTGACCAGCGCCTCCGCTACTGCCTGGTCACTTAACGGTTCACGGGCGTCTTCGGCCGAGATGAGGTCCCGAATCAGCCGCTTTACACTTTTGGCGGAAATGGCGCCGCCCCAGCTTTCCACCCCGCTGCTGAAAAAGAACTTGAGTTCAAACAACCCGTGCGGAGTCTGTGCATACTTGCCGGCGATGGCCCGCGAAACGGTTGATTCGTGCATTTCGATCTCTCCGGCCACTTCCCGCAACGTCAGCGGCTTCAGGTGACGCAGTCCGCGGTCGAAAAAGGAACGCTGCAGCCGGACGATGGACTCGGTTACCCGGTACAGCGTCAGCCGCCGCTGCTCAATGGAGCGGATCAGCCACAGCGCCGAATTCAGTTTTCCTTCGAGGAAACGGCGTGTTTCGGCATCGTCTAAACCCCCGCCCCGTACCAGTTGACGGTATCCGGCGTTTAGCATCAGGCGGGGGACCGGGGATTCATTGATTAGCACCACATACTCCCGTCCGACCCGTTCCACCACTACATCAGCCACGATGTACCGTGTGTCACCAGGGCGGCCAAACCGCCGTCCTGGCTTGGGGTCGAGGGTGCGCAGTGCATCGGCCGCCACCTGCACGTCGGCCGGCAGCACCCCCAGGGCTTCCGCAATGCGGGTGATGCGCGCTGCGGCCAGATCGTCCAGGTAGTGCTGGATCAACTCCGGTACGAGCGGGTTTCCGTCTCCCACGGCCACCCATTGCAGCAACAGACACTCCCGGAGGTCACGGGCCCCTACACCGACCGGGTCCAGAGTGTGCACCACTTGGAGCGCCCGCTCCACCGCTGATTCCGGTTGCCCGGAAGTGAAGGCGGCGTCCCGGACAGACAGTGTCAGGTAGCCGTTGTCGTCCAGACTGTCAATGAGGAACGCGGCGGCGCGCTTTTCCTCTGGCGCCAGGTCGTACAGGCGCAACTGCTCGTGCAGGTGTTCCTGCAAGGTGGGAGCCGGGGCGGCGGCGCCGCCCAGCAGGCCATCGTACTCGTCGTCGTCGCGGTTAATGGGTGCTCCGGGGTCGTGGTCGTGCTCCCCCCCAAAGTACTCCAGCCACTGGCGAGTCAACTCTGCATCCCCATCGACCGGTTCGGCCGGCTCCGGGTTCGTTTCCCCCTGGACTACGGGGTCGTCGCCTTCCTCCTTGACCTCCAGGACGGGATTCTCCAGCAGTTCCTGCTGAATGTAAGTTTCCAGGTCAACCACCGGCAACTGGAGGATTGCAAGGGCCTGCCGCAGTTCCGGCGTCATGATGAGTTTTTGTTGTTGCTGCAATACGAGGTTAAATCCCAGCCGCATGCCCTCACCCCCCCCACAGCCACTCATTCCAGTTCTCTCAGGTATTCGGCATCGAAATATGGGTTTCCTGTGGAATCACCAGTCAGTTCAGGGTGGGAATACCTGACGGCGGCCCTGGTTGGACCGCCGCCTGGTGTAAGAGTGGACTATTTCCCGGTCGGGTCCGGTTCCGGCGCCAGACGGGGCGGCGGTTCCAGTAAAGGGGCCTGCCTTTCGTGCGGAGGCAGTGCCGACGGCTGGTGCTGCCGCCACTCATCCGGTATATGCGGACGTGCGCCCGGAAGCCGTTCCGGCAAGTATTCCGGGGCCACGTCAGGTAGAAAGTCGGGCATCCGCACCATGTACAGCACCTCCTGCTGCAAATGAAGGATTGGTTCCGGTTTAGTTTGCCCTGTACCGGCAGGCCAGAATGAAAGCGCGCCAATGCCGACCGCCCTGGCTGGTGAGCCAGGGCGGTCAGTTTGATGTTAATTTTCTTACACGTCGAAGTACTGGGCGAATTCAGCCGGATGCGGACGCAGCCGGACGAAGTCAGCTTCATCCTTCTTGAGGTCGATCCAGGTCTGGATCAGTTCCTCAGAGAAGACGCCACCCTTGGTGAGGAACTCGTAGTCTTCTTCGAGGTTCTTGATCGCTTCACCCAGGGAGCCCGGCACGCTGCGGATCTGCCGCTTCTCCTCGCCGGTCAGCTTGTAGATGTTCTTGTCAACCGGGCCGTAGCCAGCGGCCACCGGGTCGATCTTGTTGACGATGCCATCGATACCGGCCATGAGCATGGCGGCAAAGGCCAGGTACGGGTTGGCCACGCAGTCCGGAGTCCGGAACTCAATGCGGGCGCCCTTGGGGGTGCTGATGGAGATGGGAATACGCACGGCAGCCGAACGGTTGCCCTTGGAGAAGACCAGGTTCACCGGCGCCTCATAGCCCGGCACCAGACGCTTGAAGCTGTTGGTGCTGGGGTTGGTGAGGGCGATCAGGGCCGGGGCGTGCTTCAGGATGCCGCCGATATAATACATGGCCATCTGGGACAGGTTGCCGTAGCCGCCTTCCTGCCAGAACAGGTTCACCCCGCCCTGGGCCAGAGACTGGTGCACGTGCATGCCGGTGCCGTTGTCGCCGAAGATCGGCTTGGGCATGAAGGTGACAGTCTTGCCGTATTTCCGGGCAACATTGCGCAGGATATACTTGTAAAGCAGCACGACGTCGGCCGTCTTGGTCAGGGAGCTGGCGGCGAAATTGATTTCAGCCTGCCCGGCGGTGGCAACCTCGTGGTGATGCCGCTCGACACGGATGCCGGCCCGAGTCAGTTCGCTGCACATTTCTGAGCGGATATCCTGCTGGGTATCGGTCGGTGCGACCGGGAAGTAGCCCTGCTTATTCTTGATGGGATAGCCAGTGGACCCGGGCTTGTCGCTGTTCCAAATGGCTTCGTTGGAATCTACAAAGTAATAAGACTCATTCTGGGTCAGCTTGTAGCGCGCTTCATCAAAAATGAAAAATTCCAGTTCCGGGCCCCAGAAAGAGGTGTCGGCCAGGCCCAACTCCTTCAGATAGGCCTCAGCACGCTGGGCCACAAACCGCGGGTCCCGCTCATAGCGCTGCTTGGCGCCGGGCAGGTAGACATCGCAGACGATGGAGAGGGTGGCATGGGCGGTGAACGCATCCACGATGGCCGTAGAGGGGTCGGGCAACATGACCATGTCCGATTCTTCGATCCCCCGGAAACCCCGGATCGAAGAGCCGTCGAAGGCAACGCCCCGCACAAAGGTATCCTCATCCACCTCAGTTGCCGGGACTGTCAAATGGTGCCACTGCCCGGGAACGTCAACCAGGCGGAAGTCAACATACTCGATATTCTGCTTCTTAATGAGTTCAAGAACGTCCTTCGCGGTCACGTTGGAACTCTCCCTTCAACTTTCCAATTTCGCCCATCTAAGAACAACCTGGTGAGCCAATCCGACAGGCCACCCGGAATAGAAACCCTTTTTTATTCTGTTGTTATTTTGTTTCTGGTTTAATCGTCGTCCCGATCGATCAGACGCAAGAGTTCGGCCCGGTTATTCAGCGGGTACAGACTGGTCAGCCGCTGGCCCCGATCCAGACGAGCCGTTGCCTCTGCTGTGGCAGCCCGTCTTGCCTTAGCTTCTCTGGCAGCCAGGTAAGACTTGATTCTTTCCAAAGTCATGCCTTCACCAATCAGCCGTTTGATTTCCTTGAGCCGGGCTACGTCTGCTTCGGAATAGAGGCGCTGGCGACCCTTCGTCCGGGATGGGGCAATCAGCCCGTTTTGCTCCCAGTACCGGATCTGACGGCCAGTCAGGCCGGTAAGCCGCTCGGCAACCCCCATTGAGTAGACCGGCGTGGTGTTGAGTTCTTTCTCCACTGAGATCGCACCTCCTCAGCCGGCCAGGTCATGTCAACTTTCTTTACACAGGCTTTATTCTGTATGACTATACACACCCTGACCTGGGAGTGTCAAGCATACGTCAACAAAAATCACACGCGCCGGTGGTCGTTTTTTTCCACCCGGCACGCGCATATAGGGCGGCCATGGCCGCCCCTGGTTTGTCGCTTTGTTTAACACCGGGCCGGTTATCCATACCTTCCCTGCAAATAATCTGCCGCTCTCGGGTCCACCGGATGGTTGAATAAACGACTGGTTGGACCGTGTTCGATGAGTTCGCCCTGGAGAAAGAAGGCTACCTCATCGGCCACTCGCCGAGCCTGGGCCAGATGATGGGTGACAATGACCACCGCCATCCGCTGCCCTAATTCACACACCAGTCCTTCCAGCCTTTCAGCAGCAACCGGGTCGAGGGCCGAGGTAGGCTCGTCCAGGAGCAGTACCTCGGGCTCCAGAGCCAGGGCCCGCGCCAGGCACAGGCGCTGCTGCTGGCCGCCGGACAGGAGGCTCGCCGGTGCCTGTAAGCGTGTATATACCTCCGGCCAAAGGCCAGCCTGTCGTAAGGCCCTTTCCGCCAATCGATCCAGGTCTGCCGCCCCGTGCAGGCGGGCCCCCCAGATGACGTTGTCATAAATCGAGGCCGGAAACAGATTCGGCCGCTGAAATACCATGCCGACCCGCCGACGTAAGTTCACAACATCGTAGCCAGGGGCGTAAATGTCCGTTCCATCCAGGGTAATCCGCCCACTGACCCGGGTACCAGGGTACAGGTCATGCATCCGGTTCAGGGTGCGCAGGAAGGTGCTCTTGCCGCAACCGCTGGGACCAATCAGCGCCAGGACCCGCCGGTTCGGTACATCCAGGTTGATGCTCTTAAGGGCATGTAATCCCCCGGGGTAGTGTACATGCAGGTCCTGCACCTGCATTCTCGCCGGCGCCGCCCCCCGGACAACGCCGGAACGGTGGGACGCCAGCCGGTCCGGACGGCTAACCGGTGCGCCGGAACCGGGCACGTACCGCAGTGGCAATCAAGTTCACCCCCACTGTCAGGCTCACCAGCAGGACGGCAGCGCCCATGATGCGTGCATGCGGCATTCCGGGGACTTCTGTGGCGAGGACATACAAGTGGTAGGGCAAAGCCATGACGCGTTCAAAGGGGTTCAGGGGTACGTCCGGACGGCGGAACGCCACCGCTGTGAAAAGGATCGGCGCCGCCTCTCCGGCGGCTCGTGTAACCGCCATGATCACTCCGGTCAGGATGCCTCCCCCTGCCGCCGGCAGGACGGCCCGGCGCACAACCTGCCAGGGGCTGGCCCCCAGAGCACAGGCGGCCTCACGCACTTCGGCGGGCACCGCCTGCAGGGCGACGCTGGCCGCGTCCACCACAACAGGCAGCACCATTAGGGCCAGGGTCAGGCTGCCGGCCAGTACCGAAATGCCCAGGTGCAAGCCCAGGACAAAGACGGTGAGGCCAAATAACCCGAACACAACGCCCGGAACGGCCGCCAGGTTACGAATACCGGCCACCACCATATGGGTGAGCAGGCTATCTGGTGCGTATTCATTCAAATAAACTGCGGCCCCCACACCCACCGGTACGGCCGCCAGCAGAGTGCCCGCCATTAACATCAGGGTACCGCCTAGCGCCGGGGCAATGCCCCCGGCACGCATGAGTTCCCGCGGTGGTTGTGTAAAGAATTCCCAGCTCAGAGCCGGCAGGCCCGCTTGCACCACCCAGACCAGAACCAGGAATCCGGGCAGCAAGGCCAGGACCATTCCACCCAGGAAAAGCAGGTGCATCAAGGTATTCAAAAACCCCCGGCGCCTGTTCATGAAGGCCCCCGCCGGGCAACCTGCCCGGCCAGTACGTTCGCACCCAAACTGAATAACATAAGCACAAGGCCGAGGGAGAACAAAGCAGGCAAGTGCAGCCCTTCTGCTTCCCCCATTTCCCGGACGATAGTCGCCGGCACTGGCTGCACGGGGGAGAGAAGTCCCCGCGGCAGGTGCGGAAAGTTGCCCGCGGTCATAGCCACGATCATGCTCTCTCCCAGGGCGCGACCGAATGTCAGGGCGGCGGCAGCAATCAGCCCGGGCCGGGCGGAAGGCAACACGGCATGGCGAACGGTTTCCCACCGGGTGGCCCCCAGGGCAGCTCCGGCCGCCCGCAGGGATCCCGGCACGGCCGCCAGGGCCTCTTCGGCCAGGATCACAAAGGTCGGTAATACGGCCACGGCCAGGACCAGGATGGCGACCAGGGCCACCGGGCGATCTGTACGCAAGCCAAGGCTTTCGGCCAGCAACGGTGCAAGCATCAGCCGCCCGGCTGCCCCCAGCACTACGGTAGGGATGGCACCCAGTTGCTCCAGCACGACCCGGAGTTGTTTGGACAGGCCCGGCGGTGCCATCTCCGCCAGGTAAATGGCAGCAGCCAGGCCCACGGGCAAGGTCAGGACCAGGGCACCTCCAACCACCAGGAGGGAGCCCGCAAATAGCGGCAGGGCTCCCAACACAGGCGGTTCCCAGACCCGGCCCAGAAGGAATGCCATTGGTTTGACGGTTTGCAGGAATGGCCAACTCTCGCCGACCAAAACCAGAAACATGCCCAGCAAGCTCAGCGGCGCCACCCAGGCACATATCCGCATGATGGCCGTGATGGCGGTCTCACCGGCCCGCCAGCGGGATGTAACCCCACTTCTGTGCAATGCGCTGCCCCTCCGGACTCTGGCAGAAATCCAGAAACTCCCGGGTGATCCCGCTCGGCTCACCGTTGGTGTACAAGAGCAAGGTTCGGACCAGGTCATACCGGTCACCGGTGATGTTTTCCCAGGTCGGCGCCACCGGAGGCATGTCATCCCGAACGGCCAGCGGAACGGCCCGTACTCCGGCCCGGACAAAGGCGAAGCCGATGTACCCGATGGCAGCCGGATCTGCGGCCACGTCGGCGTACACCATCCCGTTCCCCAGGGCACCTTCCACCTGCTCGCGGTACGGCTCCGGCCCGGCAAACACTTTCTCGATAAAGGTCTGGGCAGTTCCGGAACCACGGCTGCGGGTGATGGCCCGTACCGGTCGGTCCGGCCCCCCCACCTGGCGCCAGTTGCGGACCCGCCCCAGGTAAATGTCGCGTAGCTGGCGATAGCTCAGGTAGGGTACTGGGTTGCCCGGATGCACCACCACTACCACAGCATCGCGGGCCACCAGATGCGGAGTGAGGCTTACCCCGGCCGACCGGGCCCGGGCCGCTTCTTCCATGCCCACCGGCCGCGATGCCATCGCTACATCGGCAACTCCCTCACGCAGCATCCGCCAACCAACGGTAGAGCCGCCTCCTGTGGTAGTAACCAGGGCGTCAGTGCGGGCGTGCTCAAAGGCTTCCGCCCACACGGTAGCCAGGGGCAAAACGGTTTCTGATCCCACCAGGTGGACGATCTGGCGTGGCTGCCCACACCCGGAAAGCAGCCAAACCAGGAAACACAACCACATCACTTTGCTCTGATCACCATTCATGGCCGTAGGTTACCCACAAATCAGGGGCCCTTTCACTGCCACCGTACGCAGTGAAGGGCCCCGCTTATGACAGAGTCAGGCGTTTCCCCAGCAGATTGACCGCCTGCACATGCAGTGCAGTCATATGTTCAATGCGCTCTTTGGCTGTTTGCTGAGCGCTCTTCAGGACCTCCCATACGTTAAACCCGTAGCGCAGGATGATTTCCAACTCAACGGTTACGCCTTCGCGGCTGCTCTCCACCACAGCCTTGTCCACTCGGGCCACGCCGGGAATCGATTCGGCCGCGTGGATGGCAATACTGGAGACAACCGTGTCGGCAATAAAAAACTTTCCCAGTGAACTGAAGGTGGGACGTACTACGGACTTTTCAACCGCCAGGGGATCGTCGTCATCGTGGCGTTTGAGCAAGAACCGCAGGGGGTCTACCAGGTACCCGCTCATACTTGGTTTTACCGCCAGGGTTGGCGCAGGAATAACGTGTTTGCCCTCCTGGCGGCGCTTCCTGCGGGCCAGCCGAATCTGGGCAGGTGTGGCCACATCCTCAATATGCACGACAATATCGGGCCTGGGCAAATCCAAGGCATCCGTAATGCGCTCGATCATTTCAGTTGAGGTGCCCAGAATCAAGATCCGGTTCGGCTTGGCCTTCCAAATGGCCGTGCGTACCTCTTCCCGGTGCTCCGAGTGAACAAAGATCGCCCGCTTGACGGCGGCCATTTTCGTTTCCTCGCGCTTGGCCGAAGAACCGGCGAGGATCTTGCCGCCGGCAATGGCCAGTCCGTCGTCGATAACCATGTCACAGTCGTACTGGTAGGCGATGACAGAGGCACGGTGGCTTTTACCACTACCGGCCGGCCCGATAAAGGCAACAACATCCACCGCCCCACCCCCTGCGCCTATTCTACCATGGGCAGGAGTAAAACTTACAGGGGCGAACCCGTGCCGGAACCGAGGCAACCCTTCTCATTTGTCAACGTGGCCGCGGGTCACCTCAGGTATGGGCCAGACATGCAGGCAATGTTTTTCCTCGGCCTCTACCTGATCACCGGTAACAAAACCGCTCCAGGCCGGTACGTCCGGGTGGCCCGCTTCCGGAGCCGACCAGGGTACCCACCGGGGATGCAAAGCCAGGGCAGCAGCCGCTGCCGGGTCGTAGCTGCGTATGGCCAGAGCGTGTCCGTTGGCTGTGGTCCCGATGGCTTCCACCCAATACCCGCGTACCTTCACCAGATGCCGAACACGATACCGCTCCTCTGCCTCACGCGGTAAGAGTACCCCGCTGTAACAGGACTCGTCCACTTGCTTCATGTGCAGTTCCGCTGCGGCCGCCGGATTCTGTGTGGTCACGTGATAACGGCCGAAGCGGTCCACTTCATCGAGCCAGAAATGGTGTCCGCGCACCACGACCCGTTCGTTGTTAATTACCACTACCTGGTGGTTAAAGCCCGGGTATCCGGGCGGGATCGGCGTGGACGGAGGAACATCGACATCGTACGGAGCAAAGATCTGGATACAGTCGACACTTACCCAAACCAGGTCCTGCCCCCCAGCCAGAATCGCAACCTTTCCGTCCTGCTGCTCGCCCAGCAAGTTCCCCTCGATGCGGGATTCAGCGGTGGTAATCATGACCTGCTGGCCCACTGGCATGCGGGCCAACCAGTCTCGCCGCTCCTTCAGGGCATTGCCGTATTGATACTGCAGTTCGGCAATGTGGGCAGTCAACTTGCGCTTTCTATGGCCACATGTACCCAGTTCCTGTAAGCGGTCCAGCAAGGACCGTAAGAAACGTGGCTCGGAATGGAAAAACCCCGTTGCTTCCCCGAAGTCCCACATGGCAGCGCGTGAATCATACAGCAGCGCTCCGGCCGGCCGGAACACCCGCTCGACCTGTTCTTCGTAAGGGCATTCAAAGCTCCCACAGACCAAATACCAAGCCTCAGCAAGCCGGGCCGCACCACGCTCCAGTGAGTCCTCGTACAGGACGCATAGTTCGCCGTCCTCCTGGTAGGCCGCCAGGAGTTCCCGCCTGCAAAGCGGGCACATAGGTGGGTCAATGGAATCGGACTCGGGATCGAGGTCGATTTCTTCAAAGTCTTCAAAAAACTCTTCATCCATCAGGACATAGAGGCGACGCACAGAACCACCCCTTTTTCCGTCGCAAAGCCCCTACCCGGTAATACGAAAACCAGGGCCATGACGTTCAATCTGGGCGGGTTAATTTCTATTTTCAGCGAACACAAGGAACAGACCGACGGATGCCGTCCTTCGGGAAGTACCCCCGGCGTACGTGCTCGTGACAATCGTGGTATCTTGGAAGTGTCAGGAGCGGCCATTCACATGCGCTGCCCCTGATGATGGTGATGTCGGCGTAGCGTTACACCACTGACCCGAACTGACGACCCGAGGGCGCAAACGGGCAAACTGGCAACAAGGCCGCGGCATCCGGTTGACTTTCCAATGTCCCAGGGGTTACATAAACAGAGGAACTGCCAATATAACACCAAAGGAGGTGCGCGGTTGCCTGAACTGCACTACCTGGACAACAGTGCGACCACCCGTCCGCACCCAGAGGTTGTGGAAGGCATGCTGCAGGCCCTCGGGCCGCGCTTTGGCAACCCGGCCTCCCTGCACGGGCTTGGTGTAGACGCGGAACGGATACTGAAGGAGAGCCGGGCAGCGGTCGCCCGGTTGATCAGGGCGGCGCCAGGCCAGATTGTGTTCACCTCAGGCGGCACGGAAGCCAACAATCTGGCCATCTGGGGTGCAGCCCAGGCTTACCGCAGCCGCGGGCAACACCTGATTACGACCCAGGTTGAACACCCCTGTGTCATGGAAGCCTGCAAGGCCCTGCAGACCCATGGCTGGGAAGTCACCTATCTGCCCGTCGACCGGACGGGGGTGGTCTCAGCAGATCAGGTGGCAGCAGCCCTGCGCCCAGAAACCGCGCTGGTCAGTATTATGCACGTGAATAATGAAGTGGGCAGCGTCATGCCGGTTGCGGCAATTGGCAGGGCACTCAAGGGCTCCCGCACCCTCTTGCACGTGGATGCCGTGCAGTCGGTAGGTAAACTCCCGGTAGATGTGTCTGAAATGGGTGCTGATTTGTTGACCCTGAGCGGCCACAAGCTACATGGACCCAAAGGCATAGGAGCACTGTACGTCCGGTCCGGGGTCAGGCTGGCACCAATCCTCCATGGTGGCGGGCAGGAGGCAGGCTTGCGGTCAGGTACGGAAAATGTACCCGGCGTTGCCGGACTCGGTGCCGCTGCCCTGCTGGCCCAGCGTGCACTGCCGGAATCAGTCCCACACCTGCTGGCCCTGCAACAGCAGTTGGTGGCTGGCCTGCAGGCAGCCGGTCTGGAATTCCAGGAGAACGGTCCCGCTGCCGGTACGGGTGCCTGTCATATTCTCAATCTGAGCTTTACCGGTATTTCCCGGGGCGAGGTGCTGGTACATGCCCTGGAAGAACACGGGGTGTACGTCAGTACGGGTTCGGCTTGTCACAGCAGGCACCGGAAAGTCAGCCACGTTCTGGAGGCGCTGAAATTGCCGCCTCTCCGTGCCGCCGGGGCCATTCGGGTTAGCTTGTCTCCGACAACTACCCCTGAGAATATCGCCGCCTTTGTGGCGGCGGCAGCGAAGATTGTGCCAGAACTGCGAGAACTGGCCGTGTAAAGGGAGGAACCACCAGGTGGCCCATGTGATCCTGGTACGTTACGGTGAAATTGCCCTCAAGGGCAAAAACCGTCATGAGTTTGAGGACCTACTCCGGGATCGTATCCGGTCGGCCGTCCAGGAAGCCGCCTCCCCTGGAGCCAGGGTAGAAAAGGCCTACGGGCGTATTTTCGTGCACTTACCGGTCGGAGACCCCGGCCCGGTGGCGGCCCGCCTGCAGCGGGTTTTTGGAGTTGTCTCCCTGAGCCCGGCTCAGTCGGTGCCGGCAACCCTGGAAGATGTAACAACGGCAGCAGTAGCAGCCATGGAACACACCCTTGCCGGACGGAGCATCGAGCCTGCTTCGGTAGCTTTCCGGGTCACGGCCAACCGGGCGGACAAGCAATTTCCGCTGGCGTCGATGGACCTGGCCATGCAATTGGGTGGCGCCCTGCTCGATCGATTTCCGCAACTGAAGGTCTCACTCAAAGCCTTCGATGTCGAAGTCTCTGTTGAAATCCGTGATGGACGAGGCTACGTGTTTCTGGAAACCTTGCCTGGGCCGGGGGGGCTCCCCTACGGCGCCAGTGGGCGGGGGTGCCTGCTGCTCTCAGGGGGCATTGACAGCCCGGTGGCCGGCTGGATGGTCATGAAGCGTGGCGTCAAGCTGGAACCGATCCACTTCCATAGTTTCCCCTTTACCTCTGAGCGAGCACGGGACAAGGTCCTGGACCTGGCACGAGTCCTGGCTGGCTGGGGCGCGCCCATGAAAGTACATTTGGTTTCCCTGACTGAGATTCAGAAAACGCTCCGTCAGCACTGCCCGGAGCCACTGCATATCACCGTGTTGCGCCGGTTCATGCTCCGGATCGCCGAGCGGCTGGCCCGCAGCATACATGGCCTGGCCCTGATCACGGGTGAGTCCATCGGCCAGGTGGCCAGCCAAACGTTGGAAAGTGCACTCACCATCAACGAGGTGACAAACTACCCCGTCTTCCGCCCCCTGGCTGGCATGGATAAGTCCCAGGTCATGGATCTCGCCCGTCAGATCGGTACCTATGACCTGTCTATCCTGCCTTACGACGATTGCTGTACGTTGTTTGTACCCAGAAATCCCCGGACGCGACCCAAGCCTGAGGAAGCACACGCTGCCGAACAACACCTGGACGTGGAGGGTCTCATTGAGCGAGCCCTGGCGGGTGTGGAAACGGTTGTGGTCAAGCCGGGCGAATCCAGCGGCCTGTTAGGCGGTTATACTGGCCTGTAGGGCAGACTGCCTGACTCTCTTCAGCCTTCAGATTTGGCGCTTATTCAACGGGCTGACAGATGTGTTAGAATGGGCGTGGAATTTCATCTATGGGTATTGAGCAAAACGCCGGCCGCAAGATGCCGGCTTTTCCTCTCACCCCGCACCGGGTTCCCACGTACCTGGCACTGGTTTGCCGCAAAGGGGATGGAACCTCTTGATCAAGTTGGTAGCCCTATACAAACGCCCGGCGGATCCATCTGAGTTTGACCGGCTGTACTTTGATAACCACCTACCCCTGGCTCGGCAAATGCCCGACCTGCAGCGGGTAGAGGTCGCCAGGATCGTTGGTGAGGGCGAGTACTACCTGATCACGGAGTTGTATTTCCCGGATTTAGAGACAGCCAAGGCTTCCATGGCCTCGGTCGAAAGCCGGGCGGCGGGCAAACAACTCATGACCTTTGCCAAGGATCTCGTATCCTTCCATGTGGCCCAACTGACAGACGGAACCTCAAGCACTTGACCTTGTCAACTCCGCCATGCTTAGTCAAGGTAAGCTGAAGGACACCTGTACCAGGACCAACGATCCGCGGTTAGTGCAGCACCGAATTGAAGTAGGAGGTACCACCTATGGATTATCAGTTTATTTTGACCCGTACTGAAGGTTCGGTCGGCATTGTGCAACTGAACCGGCCCAAGAAGCTAAATGCACTCAATTCGGCGGTAATGAGTGAAGTCATCGCCGCCCTACGGGCCTATGACCAGGATGAGCAGGTTGGCTGCATCGTACTGACCGGCGATGAGCGGGCGTTCGCCGCCGGCGCTGATATCGACCAGATGGCAGACGCCGGGGCCATCGATATGCTCCAAATGGCCAGCATCGATTACTGGGACCGTGTACGTGACATTAATAAACCCATCATTGCAGCCGTCAGTGGCTATGCCTTCGGTGGCGGTTGTGAGCTAGCCATGTCCTGCGACATGATCATCGCTTCGGAAACGGCCATGTTTGGCCAACCGGAGATCAAGCTCGGCGTCATTCCAGGGGCTGGTGGCACCCAACGGCTCCCCCGCGCTGTGGGGAAGGCGCTGGCGATGGAGATGATCCTGACCGGGGAGCCCATCAGTGCAGAGAAGGCCCTGGCAGCCGGATTGATTAATCGCGTCGTGCCCAAAGAAGTGTTTTTTCAGGAAGCCATGAAGCTAGCCCAGGTGGTAGCCGCACGCCCAGCTATGGCCGTACGCCTGGCCAAAGAAGCTGTCAACAAGTCTTACGAGATGACATTGGCAGAGGGCCTAAATTTTGAACGGCGGCTCTTTTATATGCTGTTCGCCACCGAAGACCAGAAGGAAGGCATGCAGGCCTTTTTGGCAAAACGCAAGCCCGAGTGGAAAGGACGGTAGGAGATATGGCCTTCGAAACGGTTCAATACGATGCTGCGGGCGGACTGGCGGTCATTACTCTTAATCGCCCCGAGAAATTCAACTCGTTTACACGCCAGATGCATGCCGATCTTCAGGAGGCCCTGAAGGTAGCAGAAAAGGACAGCACCGTACGCTGCATCGTCATTACCGGTGCCGGCAAAGCGTTCTGTGCCGGGCAGGACCTGACGGACCTGGGCGATATATCCCTGGGCAATGCTGTACAGCGTTATTACAACCCACTGATTCTGAAGATCCGCAGCATTCAGAAGCCGGTGCTGGCCGCCGTTAATGGCGTGGCGGCTGGAGCGGGTATGTCACTGGCATTGGCCTGCGACTTGCGCGTGGCTTCGGACAAGGCCTTTTTTACCACGGCCTTTGTGAACATTGGCCTCGTCCCGGACTCCGCCGCCTCCTACTTCTTACCCCGCCTGGTTGGGCTGACCAAGGCCGCTGAACTTACGCTGTTGGGTGAACGGGTTGCGGCTGCGGAGGCCGAGCGGATTGGACTGATCAACAAGGTCGTCCCCGAAGGTGAATTCTCCTCCGCCTGGCAGGCGTGGGCCAACAAGTTAGCCAGTGGTCCCTGTGCCCAGGGGATGATCAAGCGGATGCTGAACCAAAGCCTGAACAATAACCTGGAACAGCAGTTGGAACTGGAGGCCTGGTTCCAAGAAGTCATTGTAGATTCTGAAGATGCCCGAGAAGGCATCGCCGCGTTCGTTGAAAAGCGGTCCCCGCAATTCAAGGGCAGGTAAACGGCGACCCCGGAGGGGCACAAGCAGTTATGAAAACAATTGGCGTGGTGGGTGCCGGCACGATGGGCCGCGGCATTGCGCAGGTCGCAGCCCAGGCCGAACTGGACGTCCTTCTGTATGACGTTGTTCCCGGGGCACTGACCCGCGCACTGGACAGCTTACGGCTTGTCCTGAAGCGTCTGGTTGAAAAGGGCAAACTCGCACAGGCTGCTGCAGATGCCACTCTGGCCAGGATTCAGACCACGACTACGCTGCAGGACTTCACACCGGTGGACTTTGTGATTGAGGCCGCCCCCGAAGATCTTGGTATGAAGAAGGAGATCTTCGCACAGTTGGACAGGGTATGCCGCCCGGATGTGATCCTGGCCACCAACACCTCATCCCTGTCGGTGACTGAGATTGCCGCCATGACCGATCGTCAGGACCTGGTGGTGGGCATGCACTTTTTTAACCCGGTCCCCGTGATGACCCTGGTCGAGGTCGTTCAGGGCCACCGCACGTCTGCCCAGACTGCCGCCATGACAACCAAAGTTGCCCTGCTGTTTGGCAAGACACCCGTCCAGGTCAGTGACACTCCTGGATTTATTGTGAACCGGGTTGCCCGGCCATTCTATGCCGAAGCGCTCCGCCTGGTCTCCGAAGGCATAGCAACAGTGCCCCAGGTAGATGCATGCCTGCGGGGAATCGGTTTTAAGATCGGTCCCTTTGAACTGATGGATCTAATCGGGATTGATGTGAACTACGCAGTCACCCAGTCTGTTTACAGGCAATACCACCAGGAACCCCGTTTTCGACCACATTCCATGCAGGAGAAAATGGTTCAGGCTGGCTTACTGGGCAGAAAGTCGGGGCAGGGTTTCTATAGCTATGCCGAGAACTCCCCCGCCCCGGTTCAGTTACAGCAAGCAGCGGTTGCGAAGGAGGGGGAGCCGCCGGACTTCGCAGGACGAATTGCCCTGATTGTTGCCCGCAATGCTGCCGATGCCTCCTCCCTGCTGTCCGCAGCTGCAGCCGCGGGCGTTGCCACTGAATTGATGACACTGACAGAGCTCCCAGAAAGCGCCCTCCGGGGACAGGAAGGGGACCTGCAATCCCATCTTACCCCTCTGGCCAGCCGGGCCTGGGTCTGTGTAGATCTGACTTGCCTGCCCAGGCCGGAAAAACGGCTGCTGGTGAAAACGCTGGCCCACACCCTCCCGGCTGATGCCACCCTGGTGACGGCAGTGCAGGCAACCACCGTAACGGATCTGGCATCCCTGTCGCCGTACCCGGAGCGGTGTGTGGGGTTGGGCGGCCTGCCTCCGTATGGTGACACCACGGTAGAGTTGGCCTTGCCAATCCAGGTAGCTGACTGGCGCGCAGGTTCCCGTCCTGTGGTCAGCGGCGCCGCCACGGCGGTCTCTTTCTTTCGCCTTCTTGGCCGGGAACCTCTTGTTATGTCTGATGGGGCCGGCCTTGCCGCCGCCCGGATGTTGGCTTGCCTGATCAACGAAGCCGTCTTTGCCGTTATGGAAGGCGTTGCTTCACCGGTAGACATTGACACCGCTATGAAGTTGGGTACAGGTTACCCGGAAGGCCCGCTGGCCTGGGCCAACACTCTTGGCTGGGAATGGGTACTCTCCGTATTGGAAAACCTTCATGCCGACCTGGGTGACGACCGTTACCGCCCCGCCCCCTTGCTCCGGCGGTTGGCTTTAGCCGGGCGTTTCGGTTAGCGGGCGGTTTTTTTACCTGCCGGCTGAAGTGAACGGTTACCTGGCCAGAACTTTTGACGCCCGGTCACCGCGGCCTATGTTGCACATGGTGTACTCCCCGGGGGTTTTGGTAGCCGCGAAGGCAGCTGTGGACCACACAGCGAGGGCCATCAAGGCCAACAAAACCAACACTGCTTTCTTCAACGTGATGCCTCCTTGAGCAATTTACCTGGAGTCGAGGTTTGCTCATGGCAAACCTATATACCCAAAAAGATATCTACCGGTGGGACCGGCAGACTCACTTACTCGGCCAGTCGCGCTTCAGTCGTGGCAATGCGTTGCTGCAGGGCGTTCGCCCGATTGATCGCCAACGGCCACTGAGCCTTGATGCCACAATTCAGTGCCTGTGTGGCAAACATCTGCGCCTCATCGAAGTGACCCAAGTCTGTGGCGTTCAGACCTGCAATCCAGGCACACTCAGACCGATGGGTATCATCCACCCCCGGACGACCAGGCTCAAATAGCTCACGGCAGTGGCTCATTGAGACCCCGGTCTGCCCAATCATCCGGTAGTAGTGTGCCTTATCTACAATGAGTGCGTTGCGGATATATTGGTCATCGGGATGGTTGGAAACGTAGCTCTCCAACTGATGAAGATAGGGAAGTGCTGCATGGGCACGGTCCAGCATCAACTGGCAGTCCACAATATTGCGCCAGCACCATGCCGTCAAGTTTTGTGGGCCACGCTCATCAAACAGGTTGGCTGCCTGCCGGTAAGAAGCAATGGCGTCGGAGTATTGCCGGCGACGGAACAAGTTTTGACCGGTGGCGAAAATCGCCTTGGGCTCTAACTGGTTACCTTTGGATGTGTTTGCCTTTTCCTCCATGAATACATTCAAATGTTCCATTGCTTGGGGCGTATCACCGAGTTCTGTCAGCGTGATCCCCAGGGAAAAGTGTGCCTCCGCGACCAGGTGCTTGAGGCCGGCTGACTCTGCCAGGCTGAGGGCTTTTTCCCCGCAACTCTTGGCGGCGTATAGGTCATTCAACTTGTAGTAGACTGACGAAGCAAGACGGTAGGCTTCAGCTAGTTCGACGTGGGTGCACTCCTCCGAGTGAATCAGGCGTTCCAACTCGGCCCTCGCCTGGCAGAACAGGCCCTGGCTGATCAGGTCCCGAACCTGGGCGCAGGCCATCCAAATCCTCCTTCCAGCTGCCGTTGTTTTTGCCTTTATCAGGGTTCGTTGGAGTATGTTAGATCCCTTCTAGGAATCGCTCGCCATCTCTCGACAACGGTAAGTACGACCGCACGCAGAAATTCGTCTCTTTTTGGAGACACCCGGACTCCGTCGATGCAGTAGTAAGTTTTGCTTGTGCGGGCAGAATGAGTATAATTGGATCTTGAATAACAGGTTCTAAAGCTTTACGTTCCCGCCAATCGCCTCCACATATAACCAGTTAGGAGCGGTATATTGTGCAGCATGAAGCCATGATCATAGATGCCGTGCGAACTCCCATCGGCCGGTATGGCGGTGCATTGAAGGATATTCGTCCTGATGACCTGGCCGCATTGGTCATCAAGGCTTTGCTGGAGCGCAATCCGCAGGTTCTGCCTGCTTCTGTGGAAGATGTGTATTTCGGCGCGGCCAACCAGGCCGGCGAAGATAACCGAAATGTAGCCCGCATGGCTGCCCTCCTTGCCGGTCTGCCCGAAACGGTCGGCGGCGCCACGGTGAACCGACTTTGCGGGTCCGGTATGGAGGCCATTCACGCGGCCGCCCGCGGCATTTGGGCTGGTGAGGGCACCGTTTATGTCAGCGGCGGCACGGAATCAATGACCAGGGCACCCTTTGTCATGCCCAAGGCGGGCGAAGCCTGGAGCCGCAAGACAGAAATCTACGACACCACCATCGGCTGGCGGTTTGTTAATCCCAAGCTGGCGGACATGCACTACCCGTATAGCATGGGTGAGACGGCCGAGAATGTGGCCGAGCGCCTGCAAATCAGCCGGGAGGAGCAGGACCGTTTCGCTCTGACCAGCCAGCAGCGTGCGGTGGCAGCCATCAATGCCGGAAAGTTCAAGGATGAAATCATCCCTGTACCGGTGCCTGGCCGTAAGAACGAGGTCACTCTGGTGGATACCGATGAGCATCCGCGCCCGGACATCACCCTGGAGAAGCTGGCCAAGCTGGGGCCGGTCTTCAGAAAGGGTGGCACCGTCACAGCAGGGAACTCCAGTGGTGTCAATGACGGCGCCTCTGCTGTACTGCTGATGTCCGGGGAGCATGCCAGGGCCCTGGGCCTCAGGCCTTTGGCCCGGGTGGTATCGACTGCGACTGCCGGTGTGGACCCGGCCATGATGGGTCTGGGCCCCATTCCGGCGACCCGTAAGGCACTGCAGCGTGCAGGCCTGACCCCGGATCAGTTGGACGTGGTAGAACTGAACGAAGCTTTCGCTTCCCAGTCACTGGCCTGCATGCGTGAACTGCAACTGGATCCGGAAAAGGTGAACGTAAACGGCGGCGCCATCGCCCTGGGGCATCCTCTGGGTTGCAGCGGCGCGCGCGTAGTGACCACCCTGGTGCACGAGTTGAAGCGCAGGGGCGGTCGCTACGGCCTGGCCACTATGTGTATCGGCGTCGGCCAGGGTATTGCCACAGTAGTTGAATTGGTCCAATAACGCCGTCTCCGACCCTTGCAATAACTGGGATGGAGGAGAGGATACCTGTGGACTTTGTCAATGCGGTAGAGATGAAACGCTTTAGCTCGGACAAGTATCAGAAGGTGAATCTATTCGAAACGCCCCTGTCCGCCATGGACGTGTACTGCCTGCAGCCGGGCCAGGCGCAGAAAGTCCATACCCATGCGGGGAGCGACAAGTACTATTTCGTGTTAGAAGGCACGGCTACCATTCAGATTGGCCAGGAAGAAAGGGATCTGGGGCCAGGCTGGTCAGCGTTGGCCCGCCCGGGCGTGGAGCACGGGATTACGAATCGGAGCGCCGGCTCCGTCTCGGTGCTGGTTTTCCAGGCGCCAAAGACTTTTTGACTTCTCCGCCCCGGGGCACCTGCCGGGAGGTAGCCAACGGCGCCATTGAAGCAGGGAGCGGTTCCCGGTGGACGGGCTCGTGCTCCGCGGCGGTGAACTGCTGCCGGTTGAAAACATCCCCAAACTCTATCAGTCGTAGGAAAAAGGCCGGCGCACCGCCGGCCTTTTTTATTTTGTTTCGGCTTTCTTCTGGTAAAAGGAGGAAACCAACCAGTTGGATAGAATTGGTATTTTGGCCAGAAGTGAAATGGAGGGACAGCGGATGGGTGTGTGGGTGAGGAAACTGGTGCGTAACCAGCGGGGGAGCCAGACGGTCGAATGGATGGCGCTGACGCTGGTCGTACTCACGCTGGGCACGATCCTGGTTTCGGCCGTCAAAAACCATAAAGGGTTGCCTGACAAGTTTACGGCCGCCATCGGTCGGATGATCGATTCGGCCTCCGGCAAGTAACAAGCACACATCCTACTACTTGTCTTTACGCCCGCAGCATTGCTTGAACTTCCTGCCACTCCCGCAGGGGCAGGGGCTATTGATATCCATAGCTGCGTGCTCCCGGGCGTGTTGCAGTTCCATCAATTGCTTGGCGGCCCACGGAGTGTGCCCAAACAGTTCCCAACGCGCCGTATGGTTCCAAAGGTCAATCAGGGCGTCCTTCAGCCGCTGACCCGGCTCCAGCCCCTGGTCGATCGCAGAGGACAGCCACTCCCGAAATGCGTCGAGGGCTACCCTGGCACCCCGGATAGCCATCTGCAGGTCAGCAATCCGCTCCGGCTGGGCAAGGGCCTGGGGCAGAAGCTGTAACAGCCCGCGGGCAGCATCATCCTCCTGCCCTGTCCAGGCCTGTTGGGCCAGGCCGCGGGCAGCCAGAGCCATATTGCGCAGCGGCAGTACGGCCGGCTGTACCCCCAGTTCTACGCGGTGTTCCAGCAAGGCTGCCACGTTTTCCACCTGGGGGAGAGCCACGATCCGGGGGGCATGAATGGCGAAACGTCCGTCGGCCTTCAGTGCCGCCCACAGGACATCCATCTTGGGCGGTGCCAGCAAACCGGCCAGGCTCACTATACTGATCAGGTGTTGCAAGCTTAACGCCCCGTAATAATGCAGGGCACCATAACAGTAATCTGTATACCGTTGCAGGGCAACTTCCGGCGGACGCTGGAACAACTGGTCGGCCAGGGTCTGGAACTGCTCGTACATGAACCAGTCCAGCCCGCCCGGATCCGTCTCCTCCTGCTCGGCCAGGCGTTCCAGGCCCTGCCTGGTCCACTCCCGAGCCAGGTCACTCAGTCCGCCCTCAGCCAGCGTGCGGGTACCGGCCAGCAGGTCAGCCTCGGGGTCGGTGGCCACAGGCTCCGGTGGCGTAGTTTCCGGACCCGCATCGCCCAGGCGGGCGAGGGCCACCCGGCAGAGCGCCCAGCCCGACCGGGCGATTCCCGGCTCAGACAGTTCCGCGTGGAGCAGCGGGATGAACGCCGGTTCTCCATAGCGTCCCAGTCCCTCAGCCAGCCAGGCCCGCTCCCCGGCAGGCGCTGCCAACCATGATTCCTGCAGGGCCGCACTGACCTCAGGCAGCCGCGGCAGGCGGCTCATTGCGCCATACAGAGCACTGCGCAAAATGCCGTCGGTGGCCCGGCCCAGGGCAGCCCGCACCGGCGCCAGGGCAGCCACTCCTACCCGACCCAGCGCTTCACCCGCAGCAACGCGAATGGTCGGATCGTTGGAGGCCAGCCCGGCAAGCAGAATCGGGACTGCTTCGGGGTTGGCCCAGCGGCTGAGTATATCCAGAGCGCCTATGGTCGTATACCCGGTGCCCCAGAATGGTTCGTCCGGTTCAGCCATCACCCGCTCGGCCAGACCCGCGAGGGTCTCGCCTTCTACCCCCTCACGCTCCAGCCGGCGTATCAACTCCTCGGACCAGACCCTTGCCACGGTGCCACCGCTGTTGATGGCTGATTCATCCAGATGCGTGAGCAAATCGGCCAGGGGGACCTCCCCTGCATACTGACGCGGCGTCTGACCACCCAGTTCCGGCCTGGGTGCATCTGCCCATCGGGTGTACACATCCTCATGTGCCTCGGCCGTTCGGGCGTCGGGTAACCCGGCGGCTAATGCCGCCCGCTCCAGCAAAAAATCCATTCGTTCCGCAGACACAGACATGGGGCTAGCCCCCTTGCACCTAATCACCAGCCATTTACATTCTGTTCGCCAGAAAGGTATTCCAATCCTACCCCCGCCGCCAGTCATACCGATCGTGAGCGCTATGTCGGCTGTCCCGCAATGCCCGAAGTCGTGATATAATGGGTGCAGTTGGATACCGAGTGAGGTGTTTC
>JAKFDK010000036.1:0-18257 GCA_036676195.1 Clostridia bacterium
TAAACGGAGAGCCGGGTGCGCTGAAAGGTGCCCGCCCGGTTCGGGAAAGGGCGTGGGTGTCTAACTACCGGCCGTGAGACCGGTGGGTCGGCTCACGCCTATTTCACCAATTGCCAGGATCAGCCTGCTCAGGCGGTGGGACTGATGTCGGCACGCCAGGAGTTGACGGGATCCTTGCCCTGAAGCGCGCCGGCCGCATGCCAGGCGTCAATGTGCTGGCACATGGCCGTGATCCGGTGGTTCCTCGGCGTGCTTCCGGGGAGCGGCATCAGCTCTCCTGACCCTGTCACCGTACCTTTGCGGTGCGGCGGGCGAACCTTATCTCACCACTCTACATAATGTGAACAGAGTGCAAGCTCACCCCCTGTAACGGCGAAAAGGTGGAGGTTATTGATGGCAGTTGACCCGTCCAATCCCAATACGGTCCCGAAGTTCGTAGATCCTGTCCCAATTCCCGAGGTACTCCAGCCAATCGGCGACGAGGACGGGGTGCCCCTCTTCCAGGTCACTATGCTGCAGGTGGAGCAGCAACTTCATCGCGATTTCCCCCTGACCACCGTCTGGGGGTACGAGGGAAAATATCCAGGCCCAACGATCGAGGCCCAACGTGACCGTCCTATTCTGGTCCGGTATCTGAACGAACTGCCAACCACCCACCTCTTGCCGGTGGACACCAGCGTCCACGGGGCGGAGCCCTTCAGGCCCGAGGTGCGGACGGTCGTCCATCTCCACGACGGCAACTCTCCAGCCGAGTTTGACGGCCACCCCGATGCCTGGTTCACCCCCGACCTCACCACCAATGGGCCCCTGTTCACGACAAACCTGTTCCGATACCCCAATCGCCAGCCGCCCACCACGCTCTGGTATCACGATCACGCCATCGGCATCACGCGGCTGAACGTCTACGCCGGGCTGGCGGGCTTCTATCTCCTGCGGGACAAGACCGAGGAGCGGCTGAATTTGCCTTCCGGACAGTTCGAGGTGCCCCTGGTGATCCAGGACCGTTCGTTCAACCAGGACGCCTCGCTCTTTTATCCGGCGACTATCGTGCCCGAGTTCTTCGGCAATACCATTCTAGTGAACGGTAAGGTATGGCCGTTCCTGGAGGTGGAGCCCCGCCGGTACCGCTTCCGGCTGCTGAACGGGTCGAACGCCCGCTTTTATAACCTGAAGCTAGATCCGCCACTCGCCATGGCCCAGATCGGAGTAGACGGTGGCTTCCTGAAGCGACCGGTGGTCCTCGACGAAATCCTGCTAGCGCCTGCAGAGCGTGCCGACGTGATCATCGACTTCAGGGGGTTCGAGGGAGTCACGTTCACCCTGACCAACAGCGCCCCGACGCCCTTCCCGGATGGCGACGAGCCAGACGAAAACACGGGCGTCGTCATGCAGTTCCGGGTCACCCTGCCGCTTTCCTGTCGGGATCGCAGCCGGATTCCGCGCAAGCTTCCGGCTGGCCCATTCCCGCGGCTGAGGGACGTGGTTCGGGTCCGCGATCTCACGCTCAATGAGCGGGAGGATGAGATGGGCCGGGTGATATCGCTGCTTGGCATCCGGGATATCCATGGGCGCCCGCTGCCGCTCCCGTGGGGCGACTCCACCACCGAAATGCCGCGCCTTGGTGATGTGGAGATCTGGAGGCTAATCAACACCACCGGAGACACGCACCCAATCCACCCCCACCTTGTGCGCTTCTTGATTCTCGACCGCCAGCCGTTCGACGTCGCCCGGTTAGAGGCCACGGGAAGACTGGTCTTCACCGGACCGTCCGTCCCGGCCGCAGAGAACGAGCAAGGTCTAAAAGACACCGTTCGGGCGAACCCGGGCGAGGTTACTCGATTCATCGTCCGGTTCGGCGACTTCCCTGGCGAGTTCGTGTGGCACTGCCATATCCTCGAGCACGAGGATCACGAAATGATGCGCCGGTTAGAGGTGGTCGCGGACGGCGACAGCAACGAATGCGACAAATACGTCGAAGACGACCGGGAGACCAGAGCCTACGACGATTAAGATGTGTTAGCCTGCAAACAAACGGCAGTCCTGAACGGACTGCCGTTTGTCGTCCCTTTCAAGACGGCCCTCTTACTGCAGTTGTGCGCCGCCGGCGGCCTGGTCAATGGCCCCCGCCCCCGGGGCCGGGGCCGGCTGACCTTCGCTGCGTTTGCCGCCCCGGCGCACACGCCGCCACAGGTCCAGCAGGCGGCCGCGGGCAGCGGCTGTAAACTCCACCCAGCCCCGCCCTTCCGCACGGGCACCCCGGAACGGCTCACTGCGACGCCGGTGTGCTTCTTCCCGCAGGTCAATGGGGACCAGTTGGATCTGGGAATTCTCAGCCATCTTATAACCCCCTGCCTGTTTTTCTGAGTAGCCTGATCTCTTGGCCGGATCGTCAACCTTTACACGGGTACTCGGGAGGGATAGCGGGAAAAATTGACGTTCCTGGATTACGAAGGTATGGATTCCTGTTCGGCGGGTCGTGAGTTTGCCTGTGGCTTCCTTCAGACCCCGACTTGCGGCGGTAGCCCTACCCCATTAAGTCGGCACCCCTGCCGGATGCACTGGAGAAGCCCCGCACCGTGGTGGTGCGGGGCTTTTCGACCGATGCCGGCTGGGGCGGCGGGCTTACGCCCGGCCGAGGTAGTCGCCGGAGCGGGTGTCGACCTTCAGCTTGTCGCCGGTGTTAATGAACAGCGGGACGTTGACCGAGTAGCCGGTCTGCAGCTTGGCCGCCTTGGTGGCGCCGGTGGCGGTGTCGCCCTTGAAGCCGGGCTCGGTCTCGACCACTTCCAGTTCCACAGTGTTCGGCAGTTCCAGACCAATGACCGTGCCGTTCCAGTCGACGATATAAACGTTCATGTTCTCCAGCAGGAAGTTGCGGGCATCAGCCACCTGGGCCTCGTTGAGCTGGATCTGATCATAGGTTTCGGTGTTCATGAAGGTCCAGAAGCCATCCGTCTCGTAGAGGTACTGGAACTCCTGGCGGTTGATGTTGGCCTTGGGCAGCTTTACACCGGCGTTGAAGGTGGTGTCGACCACGGCGCCGCTGCGCATGTTCTTCAGCTTGGCCCGCACAAAGGCCGCACCCTTGCCCGGTTTCACGTGCAGGAATTCGAGGACCTGAAACACGCCGCCCTCGTATTCCACCACGGTGCCGCGGCGAATGTCGTTAACACTGATCACAATCAATCAATCCTCCTGCTAAGAATTACTCCAAAATGATAAGTTCCTTGGGGGAGTTGCTGAGTACCTCGCAGCCTTCGGCCGTAATCAGGATCAGGTCCTCAATGCGCACGCCGCCCCAACCGGACAGGTAAACACCGGGCTCAACGGTGACCACGTGGCCGGGAACCAGCACTTCCTCGCCGGCGGCGGAAATGCGGGGGTCTTCATGAATATACCGACCCACGCCGTGCCCGGTGCCATGTCCGAAGTAGTCGGCATAGCCGCACTCCCGGATGGACTCCCGGCAGACCTGGTCCAGCTCCCGCCCGGTGATTCCGGCCCGGGCAGCCGCCACCCCCCGCTGCTGAGCCGCCAATACAATCTCGTAAATCTCCCGCTGCTTGTCGTCCGGCTCACCCACCATAACCGTACGGGTCATGTCTGAGCAGTAGCCGTTATAGATACAGCCCATGTCGATGGTTACCAGTTCTCCGGGCTGAATCTCCTTATCCGAAGCCACCCCGTGCGGCAGGGAGGAGCGTGAGCCCGAGGCCACGATCAGTTCGAAGGCGAGGGCTGAGGCCCCCTGTTGCTTCATAAACGTTTCCAGTTGCACCGCCACCGCCCGTTCGGTCATGCCCGGCCGGATGATCTCCAGTGCGTGCCGGAAAGCCGCATCGGTAATGGTTGCCGCCTGGCGGATGGCCGCCACTTCGTCGGAGTCCTTCACCGCCCGCAGACCTTCGACGAGCCCGGTGGCCGTGACCAGGTCCACATCGGTAAAGCTCCGTTCATACCCCACATACGTATCGACCGTGACGTGGTCGCCCTCAATTCCAAGTTGCCCGATGCCCTCGGCCTTCAGGATGCTGCGCAGCATTTCAACCGGGCCTACGGCGGCACCACCCACCTTATGCACCCGGAACAGAGGTGCCTGGGCGGCGGCCTGTTCAACATATCGGGAATCAGTCACCAGATGCGCACCAGTTCGCGAAACGAGCAGATGGCCTGCGCTGCCCGTGAAGCCGCTCAGGTAGGCCCGATTTTCGGGTTTGTTCACCAGCAGGGCGTCCAATTCACGCCGCTGCAACTCCGCCCGAACCTTTTCCAGCCGGTTCAACCTTTCAGCTCCCTTGCGTCCGGATGATGGCCGCTGCCGCCATCAACCCCAGTTCGTAACTGTGTGGTCCGAAGCCGGCGATCTGGCCGGCTGCCACCGGAGCAATCACCGAGGTATGACGGAACGGCTCCCGGGCATGGATGTTCGACAGGTGCACCTCAATGGTAGGCAGCCCAACTGCAGCCACGGCATCCCGTAAAGCGATGCTATAATGGGTAAAGGCACCGGGATTGATGACGATGGCATCGGTATCCCCTCGGGCCCCGTGGATCCGGTCGATCAGGGCGCCCTCGTGGTTGCTCTGAAAGCATTCCACATCAAGCCCGAGTTCGGCACCGCGGGCCTGCAGCCTGGCGTTAATCTCCGCCAGGGTAACCGTCCCGTAGACCCCGGGTTCCCGAGTGCCGAGCAGATTCAGGTTAGGACCGTGCAGTACCAGAACCTTGGGCACCTCCGAATCCCTCCCTGACAGCATACGCGGATTAGTTTAGCACAATTTGCCGGGCAGCCACAAGCGAGAACTGCCCCCAGGCCAGGCTACAGACAGGCGAAACCGGCCCGCCAATGCATCCGGGAACCGCTTGAACTGGATGGCACCAATGGACTATCCGGCGGTAGTGCTAAAGACCCTGTTTGAGACCACTGTTTTCCTCTAGACTGACCATACGCGGCGAACCACCCCAGCAGACGGCAAAAAGGAGTGGATCACATGTCCCGCAACACCCTTACTGTTGTTGACAACCGCACAGGTAAGACTTATGAACTGCCCATCCAGGACGGGGCGATTCGGGCCACCGACCTGCGGCAGATCAAGGCGGACGAGGGCGACTTCGGTCTGATGACCTATGACCCTGCCTTTATGAATACCGCAGCCTGCCGCAGTGCGATTACTTACATTGATGGCGATCAGGGCATCCTGCGCCATCGCGGCTATCCGATTGAGGAACTGGCGGAAAAAAGCACCTTCCTTGAAACTGCGTATCTGCTGCTCAACGGGGAACTACCCACAAAGGCGCAACTCACCAGTTGGGTGTATGACATCACCCACCATACCATCATCCACGAGAACATCCGAAAGCTGATCGACGGTTTTCACTACGACGCCCACCCCATGGGCATCCTGGTGGGCACAGTGGCCGCGCTCTCCACCTTTTACCCCGAGTGCAGCCAGGTGCTGGATGCCTCGGCCCGGTATAAGCAGACGGTCCGGCTGATTGCCAAGCTGCCCACCCTGGCTGCTTTTGGCTACCGCCACCGCCGGGGCATGCCGTTTGCCTACCCTGACAACGACCTGAGCTATACCGGCAACTTCCTGAACATGCTGTTCAAGATGACCGAGGCGAAATATACACCGCACCCGGTGCTGGAGCGGGCCCTGGACGTGCTGTTTATCCTTCATGCCGACCATGAGCAGAACTGTAGCACCAATGCCATGCGCTCGGTGGGCAGTTCCCAGGTCGACCCCTACAGTGCCCTGTCTGCGGCCGTCAGCGCCCTGTACGGCCCCCTGCACGGCGGGGCCAACGAGCAGGTGCTGCGCATGCTCATGGAAATCGGCTCGGTGGACCGGGTGCCGGAGTTCATCCGGAAGGTCGTCGCCGGGGAAGCCAAGCTGATGGGCTTTGGCCACCGGGTGTACAAGAACTATGACCCGCGGGCCAAAATCATCAAGCGCATTGCCTACGAGGTCTTCGAGGTCACCGGCACCAGTCCGCTCCTGCAGATCGCCCTGGAACTGGAGCGGATTGCCCTGGAGGACGATTATTTCGTCCGGCGCCGGCTCTATCCGAACGTAGACTTTTACTCCGGCCTGATTTACCAGGCCATGAACTTCCCGGTGGAGATGTTCCCGGCGCTCTTTGCCATTCCCCGTACCGCCGGCTGGATCGCCCAGTGGCAGGAAATGCTCCTGGACCCGGAGCAGAAGATTGCCCGTCCCCGCCAGATTTACACCGGCTCCGATCAGCGGGCCTATGTCCCCATGGACGAGCGCCAGGGGTAAGTTGGCCTCGGTCGGTCAAAAGGAAGGGCGCCGGCTGTTTGCAGCCGGCGCCTCACTTTATTTCTGCAGTACACAGACCACCATTCGGGTGAAGTACTCCGGCAGAGCGGCCTGGAATGGACGCAGGAACGGACGCAGGGGCGATTCCAGGTAGTAGGCCACCTGAAAGGGCAACTGTTCAATGATGCGGCGGAACCACCGGATCGTCATGTGATTAATGTAGGTAATCTGCAGTTCGCCGGCACGGTCCCGGCCAAAGCGCAGGTCCAGCCGCCGGCCGGCGTCGGGCAGGTGGCGGACCAGAGCGCTGTAGGCTTCACCCAGGACCGGTTCGGAAAAGAACACGTGTACCCAGGGGAAACCAATGGCATCGGACAGATGGGCGCCGTACGGGTGGTTGTACGGCGGGAAGCTGATATAAATGCGTCCGCCCGGGGCCAACACCCGGTAAGCCTCCTGCAGGCTGCGCTCCGGCTCGGCCAGGTGCTCGATTACGTCATTGGCCATGATCAGGTCAAAGCAGTTGTCGGCAAAAGGCAGCTCGGTGGCGCTGGCGGTGATGAATTCGCACACATCCCCGTAGCCCTTGCGCCTGGCCAGTTCCCGTCCCTCTTCCGCATAGTGGGGGACGACGTCCACCCCCACCACCCGCACCGCCCCCAGCGAGGCGAAGTAGACCGCCTTCCCCCCGGCACCGCAGCCCATGTCCAGGCAGCGCTTGCCGCTGACCATGGTCGCCGGATCCGCAAAGCCCCGGAACTGGGTGACACTCTTCGGGGCCTGCTCGAACTGCCAGTCGGCGTACGAGCCGCCACCAGCCAGGGCACGGTTGAACGGATGCTCGGGGACAGGAAAGAGGCGGTTCAGCCCCAACAAAACACGGGTGGAAAGGCGCAAGTGGAGGACTTCCCTTCTGCAGAATTAGCCGGAGCGAGCACTGGCCCCGGTGGCCAGAGCGGGGTTCATGTCATAATCGCCCACGGTGCGGGCGCGGCCCATCCGGCGCACCACCGCCGGTATACCATAAGTTTCGGCGAAGTGGCGCCAGTACAGCAGTTCTTCCCGGGAGTGCAGCAGGCCGCCCCAGGGCAGGCGCCGCTCGGCGGCAAACTCACCGGCCGAAACCATGTCCCCGGCGTACTGCTCCAGGAACTGGCCTGAACCGGTGCCAAGGGAGAATTTCTCCTTCTTCCGCCACACTACCTCCTGCGGCAGGTAGGCTTCGGCCGCCTTGCGCAGCAGCCACTTTTCAGTTTGCCCCTCCGGCCCCAGTTTCAGGCCAGGGTGAATGCTGAAGGCCAGTTCCACCACCGGCAATTCCAAAAAGGGTACCCGCGCTTCCAGGCCATGGGCCATGCTCAGGCGGTCGGCCCGCTGCAGGTTGCTGCGGTGCAGCCCAGCGGTGATCCGCCGCAGTTCCTCGCCCAGGGCCCGGGGCTGACCGGACAACTGCTTCAGATAGTGATAACCGGCGAACAGTTCGTCGGCCCCCTCGCCTGTCAGCACCACCTTCACATGGCGGGCCGCCAGCTTGCTGGCGAAGTGCGTGGCCACGGCGCTGCGCACCAGGGGCACATCAAACGACTCCAGGTGGTGAATCACGCCCGGCAGGGCTTCCGCCACCTCGGCCGGTGTGTAGGCCCATTCATGATGCTCGGTGCCCAGTTGGGCGGCGGCCTGGCGGGCGTACTGCAGGTCGGCCGAGCCGACCATGCCGACGGCAAAGGACTTGAGGCCAGGCCCATACAGGCGGTGGGCCAGGGCGGCCACCAGGGTGGAATCCAGCCCCCCGGACAGGAACACCCCCACCTCCACGTCGGACACCAGGCAACGGGCCACCGCCTCCTGCAGGCGGCGCCGGATCAGGCGGACGGCCAGGGCGGCGTCCCGAATGGCCTGGCTGCCCGATGGCCGCTGCCAGAAGCGGTGCAGGCCGTGCCCGCTCAGGTAGTAGTGCCCGGGCGGGAAGGCATGCACGTTACCGGTATGGGGCAACAGGGCCTTGATTTCAGACCCGAACAACAGGCGCCCCCGGGCGTCGCGGCCCCAGTACAGGGGCTTGATGCCCAGGGGGTCACGGGCCAGGAACAGGTTCCCCTGCCGGTCCCGGATCGCCAGGGCGTACATGCCCAGCAGCCGCCCGAGCATCTTTGGTCCCTCATTCTCGTACAGGTGCAGGGCCACCTCGCCGTCGGAGCCGGTGCGCAGGGTATGCCCCCGCAGGCGGTCCCGCTGTTCCCGGTAGTTATAAATTTCCCCATTGCAGACCAGATCCAGCGTGCCGTCCTCGTTGGTTAATGGTTGCCGGCCGCCGGCCGGGTCAATAATGGCCAGACGCACGTGACCCAGGCCGCCCCCGGTATCAGCGGCTGTGCCGCGCCCGTCCGGCCCGCGGTGGGCCAGGGCGGCCATCATTGGCTCCAGCATGGCGGCGGCTTCCCCACCCCGGACTCCGGCTATCCCGCACATATCCCGACCTCCTGGTTGTTGTGTTGTGTTTGTCGGTGGGCCGCCAGCAGGCGGCCCACCCGCTCGGCCTCGGGCAGCGGCTGCCGGGTCGCCGGGTCCACGGCCACGCAGGCGCCACCGACCAGGGCAGTCACCACCTGGCCGCGGCCGGCCGGGTTGCCGCGCAGGTGCGGCGCGTCCAGCAGGCCCAGGGCCACCGCCCGTGCCAGGGTGGTCGTGTCGGTGTAGGGGTCAGGGGTGCCGGCCGGGGCCAGCGACCGGATGGCCGCCAGCAGAACGCCTGCTTCAGACACCAGGTGGTCCCGGCGCTCCTGCACCCGGGTATCGGCAGCCAGGTCCGGTGCCCCCAGCAACACCTGGCGTAATGTACCGTCCACCACCTTGCAGGCGGCGATCACATCACTGGCAGTGGCAACGTACATGGCCTCGCTGTGGCCAACCACATGCATAATGTGGGGCTGCACCTGCATCTGCAGATACGTGCTGGCCGCCAGGTGGCCCCTGGCCACCTCCGGATCGGGCGGCATGGAGGTCAGGCCAGCCCGGGTTTCCCGCCATACCCGGAACTGCGATCCCTGCAGGCTTTCTACCAGAGCCAGCTTGGCCAGCATCTTGGCCAGGTCCATCCGGGGCGAGGTGCCGGGCGGGTTGTTAAACATCAGTTGCTGGATGTAATCCTGCACACCGGCCGCCCGGGCGTTGCAGGCAGCCAGATAGGCGGCCGCCACCGCCACCACATCCGGTGCGTCCCGCAGGCTCCAGTGGTGGGATTCGTTCATTTCCACCGGGATCCCCCGCTGCGCGTGCCAGCGCATCAGGGCCTGGGTTTCGGGGATTGCCTCCGCCAGGCTGCGCCGGCTGCGGCCGTCCAGCCGGGTGTACCAGAACAGGGGAATGGCGCACCAGGCGTTGTGGATAGTCTGCTGCAGCATTTCCGCCCAGCGCATGGTGTCGCGGGTGCCGCTGTAGCAGCGCACGAGCGGATAGTTGCCGGTGCGGGTATGGGCGTAGATCTCCTGCAGGTCCCGGGCCGTCCGTACCGGCACACCGCCGGCCCCGTCCTGCGCCGGTTCCATCTCGTCCGGGCGAAAGAAGTGCTCCTGGGCGTTCTGGTCAGTGCCCAGGGAGAGCACGTCGAGCACCCCGGCCTGGGCGATTTCCCAGGCGCCGGCCACCGTGGCGGCCACGGTGGGCTGGCCGAAGTGGTGACGAATCAAGGGGTAGGGTGCCTTCCAGGCGATGCGCTCCACCAGGGTCTGGGGCGGCTCCGCCTGCCCGCCGGCACCAGCGGCGCCGCCGCGCAAAAAGGCGAGGGCGTCCGTTGGGGTGGCGTCAGACGGGAAAACCGCCGTAAAGAAGCCGCTTTCCGCCGCAATCTGGGCGCAGGGGGTTGTGCCGCCAAACACCCAGTTCAGGTGCGCCAGGCCGGCGGCCGCCACGGCGGTGCGCAACTCCTGCAGTACGCCCGCCCAGGCCCCGGGGGTCAGCCGGTAGCCCACGGCCACGGTGTCCGGCCGGTGCTCTGACACCGCCGCCAGCAGTTCCGGCACGGAAATGGCCGGACCCAGGCAGATGGTGGGGATGCCGGTGGACTCAGCCAGGTTCAGAAAGTTCACAACTCCAGCTACGTGCACGCAGTCCCCAATGGCGGCGCCCAGAATCAGGCGAGGCTGTGTCACTCAGTTCAGCCCCCCTTCATCGACGATCAGGCGGATCTCGGCCGGATCAACCCCCTGCAGACCCAGGGCGGCCAGGTTGCGGCCGTTCATGCGGTAGTCGCAGCCCAGCAGGGCGCCGGTCAGGCTGATCAACCCTTCCAGGGTCGGGCACGCCACGCCGGCGGCTCCCCCCAGTTCGGCCAGCGGCACCAGGCCGGTGGGTACGTCTTCCCGCAGGTAGCGGTGGTCGATGGCGGTGGGGGCCATGATTTCCTGGTAAGCCGGGTTACGGATGACCGCCCGGCGCAGGTCGGCCTCGTGGCCGCCATAGGCATCGGCCAGCCACTCTTGCAGGGTGCGGGCAGGCACGCCGTAGGCCCGGGCCACGGCGCAGCGCTCGGCGTCCGCCGCCGCCAGCACGGCGGCCACCGCCGAAGTGAGCCCGTCGGTGTAGAAGCGGAAGCTGCCGCCGGCGCCCTCGATCCGCCCGGCGTTCAGCAGGGTGATCACAGGATGCAGCATGGCGCCCATGTTCTCGAACGAGGTGTGCAGGACCGAAGTCGCCGGCGTGAGCATGGGCAGCAGGGGCAGGCACCGCTCCAGGAGCAGGGGCGTGCGGCTCGACGGCAGCGCTGCCACCGGCACCCCCCGCTTGATGCCCAGGATATTGGCCATACCCGGACCGATGGCCCGGCTGGCAAAGGGGAAGGTTTGTGCCTCTCCCACCGTTACATCGGCCAGGCAGCCATGACGCCGCAGTTCCCGGCGGAACTCCAGGGCGCCGCCGGTCCGGCCCGGCACCAGCAAAATGACCTGATCGTCCGCCAGGTACGGGGCGCAGGCCCGCGCCACCTCCCGGTGCGCCGAGGCCGGCAGCGCCACCAGCACCACATCGACCCCCTGCACGGCGGCAGCCAGGCTGGAGGTTACCCGCAACGGGCGGGTGCGGCTACCGTTGAGGATAATGCCCCCCTGGGTTGCCACCCCCTGCAACGGGCCGGGGGAACGGTTCCACAGGCAGACCGGGGCACCGGCCAGGGCCAGGTAACCGGCCAGGGCCAGGCCGCCGTGGCCGGCGCCCAGTACGGCCGCCGACGGCAGCGCGGGCAGTCGGCGGGGAGACGACCGGCGGGGGCTCCGGGACCTCGGGGGCAACAGCCGGGACAGTTCCGGGGTGGAAAGGGACGACAATGGCAGTGTGGCAGACATGGAACTCCCTCCTCCGATTTTGTTTTGGGGCTGTCCGCACCAGCGGGGGACAGCTCGGGAGGGGGGGCATCGCCCCAGCAGGGGTAAAAAAGCACACAAAAAGCCCCCGGGCGGCGCCCAGGGGTCTGTGCAGACAGACTCCGGCCCCTGCCTCCTCCGCAACGCCTACGAGGTTAGCTGACGGGCTCGGGCTGTAGAGGTTGCCCTATTCGCCCGGGGCTGGCTGCCCCGGCGAAATACGCCCCGTTCCCGGTCAGACTCCCTGCCGTAACAGGGCGCTGATCCGGGAGGTGGTTCCCCCGCTCCCCCACCATGCTGGGTGAGAGACTCGACGATCCAGGCGGCCACCGTGTGGTGGCCTGTTGGGTATGCAATTCGGCTCTGGGACTATTTTATCAGGATGAGCTGTCTGCCGTCAACTTTCCTGTGTATCAATAAGTTGTCGGTTCTGTAACAATCGACCGGCAGGCGATCACTCCTCCACCGGGATGCTGGTGGCGCCTCCTCCGGCTCCGGACTCTGGCGCGGGCTCCTGCCCGGGCTCCGCCTCTGGCTCCGGGCAGGCCAGGGCTGCATCCGCCAGTGCCCGCAGCCCCAGCCATACCTCCCGGCGGGCCGCCCGGAAGTGCCGGTCCGCCCCGGCCGGTACCCGCGGCCGCTGCCACACCCGCCCCAGATCAAAGAGGACATCGATCAGATGATGGGCCTGTTCCCGCTGCATCCTTTACCCCTCCCGTGTCATCTCGTCCGGCTGGCGTTCACCAAAGCGAATCAGCAGGTGCTGGTCGGAAAAGCGGGCGCCCAGGACCGGGCGTCCCATCAGGGCTCGGGGCAAAATCACCTTCCGCCGGTAGGCCCCCACCTGCACCGTCAGTTCATCGCCCCGCTGAGTCAGGTTGATGTCGTCCCGGGCGGCAAAACCCACCGCCAGGTCCAGTACATAGCCCGTCGGCTCCTTGCGGATCGTCTCCGCCCGCCCGGTGTAAAGCACCGCCTCGGGTTCAGTGCCGGCAAAGGCGGCTTCCGCCATCCGGGCCAGCATGGGCAGGCCCACCACCTCCGTCTCCAGCAGTGGTACCCGCAGGATGGGCAGGGGGCTGAACGCCGCCCGGATCTCCTCGTCATATTTACCCTGAATCTGCCGCCACCCCGCCAGGTAGCTGCCGTCGGCCGCCGCCGGAAGCACCCGGTTCACCACCACGGCGTCGGTATGAAATCCGAACAGATTCAGGTACGTGAACGAGCGCCGGGCCTCGGCCAGCACCATCTTCTCCGGGTTCAGCACGATGCGGACCGAGGTGATAAGCGGGTCCAGCAGCAGGCGCTGCAATTCCTCCATCTCCAGGCAGAACCTTTCGACCGCGGCCATCACATCGTCGCCAGGCAGTTCCAGGCCACCACCGGTCACTGCCCGAGCCACCGGGCGGGCAATCTTCACAACCCGCCGCTGGATGGGGAAAATCTTTTTCAGCCACCAGCTCATGGTGGTCGGGTACGACAACAGTCGCAGCGTCTCCCCCGTAGGGGCGCAGTCTACCACCAGCGCGTCGTACTGCCCGCTGCGGGCAAAATCGCGGATCCGCAGCAGGGCAAACAATTCCTCCAGCCCGGGGAACACCAGCAGTTCCTCGGCATTCACGTCGCTGACTTTGGCCCACTGCAGGACGCCGGCGAACCAACGCTGGATGGCGCCCCAGTTCCGCTCCGCTTCCCGCAGGCTGTCCACTTCCACGCCCCATAGCCGCTCGCTCACGCATACCGGCTCCGGCCCCAGCGGCCGGTCCAGGGCATCGGCCAGGCTGTGGGCGGCGTCGGTGCTGACCACCAGCGTCCGGTGCCCCCGGGCCGCCAACTGCACCCCGGTGGCCGCCGCTATACTGGTCTTACCCACGCCACCCTTGCCGGTATAAACAAGCACCCGCATCGCTGGTCCCCTCCTATTACTACGATCTCGAAGTATTGCCCGTACAGAGGCGCAACGCCCTGGTTCAGGCCCGGCTTCAGTCCTCGATCACAATCCGCCGGGCCCCGGTCTCTGCGCCGCCAACCGGCCCGGTGGCCGGGGGTTGCAGGGCCGCCAGGATCTTGTGTATGAGCCCGAGTAATTGCTGCAGTTCCTCGGGGCTGAGGGCGGCCTGCACCCGCCCCAGCACTTGATCTACCTGTCCCCGGGCCCGGGCCGCCAGCGCCTGCCCTTCGTCGGTGAGCCGCAGGAGCACCACCCGCCGGTCCCGGGACTGCCGCTGCCGCTCCACCAGCCCGCGGCGCTCCAGCCGGGCGCCAATTCCGGTGACGGTGCTCAGGGGTGCACCCAGGTCGGCCGCCAGTTCCGACATGGTAGCCGCGCCCCGCCGCTGCAGCATGAACAGAGCCAGCCAGTCAGACCTGGGCAGGGTCCGCTCCAGTGCCTGCCATTCCGGGTCAAACAGCGGCAGGCGGATGCCACCGGCCAGGATCATCTCCAGAAACTGTTCCATGACCGCCCTCACTTACTACGACTTCGAAGTATCGACTGCCCCCATCATACTACGGAATCGAAGAATCGGCAACTCCTTGCCTGACAATTCGTACGCCGCCCACAGCAGAGGCGCGGAGGCTGGGCCTGCCCACCGATTTCCGGAGCTGTCCGGCCCGTCAGGTGACCGCTGTCACGGCCAACAGCGACCAGGAATGATAGCTTGGCTCCAGGGAGGTGGCCTGCATGCACGGCGATGCGCTCACCCCGGTTGCCGCCCAGGTGCTCAGGCTCAGGGACACCCACGGTAACCCCATTACCCGGAGCTGGTCGGCCAACTTTGAGGACGTCCCGTATCCGGATCAGCCGGAACTGATTCTGCAAGATGCCATTCAGGCCATTGGCGCGACCCGGGTTTCCTCTGGCAGTGGCGTACCCTTCGTTAACCTGATTACACCGGGGCCGTTGGGCGACCCGGCCGGCTACCTCATCCCCGCACTGCGCCAGGCTCTGGGAGAATCCGTTGCGTTTGAGGAAGCCGGCCAGTGCGACTGTGGCGGTTACGTGGTCCGCTGCTGGCGCCTGGCCTGATTCTCCGCCCCGGCGTCTCGCAAACGGCCTGACATACATAACCGGACGAAGAGAGGAGGCCATTAACCGGTGGAACCGCAAGAACTCCCGGACCTGCCCAGCTATCCTCCGACCATTGCGCCCCTGGATCCGGCCACTTTCCGCTTGCGCGTGGAGGGCGCCGTTTCCTCTCCCTTGCTGCTCTCGCTGGAGGAGATCAAGGCGTTTCCCAGCGTGACGGTAACCAGTGATTTTCACTGTTTGGAAGGTTGGGTGGTGCGGGACAAGTCCTGGCAGGGCATTTCCCTTGCCGCCGTGCTGCAACGGGCCGGCCTGGAGCCGGCCGCCCGGTACGTGGCCGTATATGCGGCGGATCATGACGGCGAATACAGCGTACTGCTGGATCGGGAGCAGGCCCTGGACCCGACATCGGTCCTGGCCCTGGCCAAAGACGGCAAGTTCCTGAGCCACGGACACGGGGCCCCCCTGCGCCTGCAGATTCCCGGCGCCGAATGTTTTACGCAGGTCAAGTGGGTGGTACGCCTGGAGGCCCGTACCGAAGCGATGGAGGCCAAGGGACCCGGCATTGCGCTGGCACGGTTGCAGGAGTTGAAGGCGTCGGGGCAGCGCTAGTCAGACACTACCCTGAAAACGGACACCGCCCGCGGGATCTCCCCCGCGGGCGGTGTGTTGCTGCCCATCAGACCTTGAACCGAACCACCTGCTGCTCCAGGTCCCGGGCCACGTCAGCCAGGCTACGGGCAGCGGCGTTAACCTGCTCAGCCGAAGCGCTCATGCCCTCCACCATGGCCGCCACCTTGGCGGCAGCGCCGGCGTTCTCCTGGGTCAGGTGGGTCACCTGCCCCACCGACTCGGTCACCTGTGCCGTGCCGGCAGCCATCTGCTCGGTGGCCGCTGTGCTCTCTTCGGTCACGGCGGCCACGCTGTCGAAGGCCCGGACCACCAGATCGGCATTGCCCCGCACCTGGTGCGCCGCATCGGAAATGTGCCGGACGCCCCGGGCCGCCTGATCGGCCACCTGCAGGATGTCCTGCAGGGAGCGGCCCGCGGCCGCCGCCATCTGGCTGCCGGCCTGGACCTCGGCGGTGCCCGCTTCCATGGCCCTGACGGCTTCAGCGGTCCGGGCCTGAATGTTGTTGATCAGTTGCGTGATTTCATTGGCCGACCTGGCCGAGCGTTCGGCCAGCTTGCGCACCTCATCGGCCACCACCGCAAAGCCCCGACCGTGTTCCCCGGCCCGGGCCGCCTCAATGGCGGCATTCAGGGCCAACAAGTTGGTCTGGTCGGCAATCTCGGAAATGACCTGGGTAATGGCACCGATCTGCGCCGAAAGCTGCTCCAGGTTGCGGATACGCTCCGCCGTTTCTCCCACCACGTGTTCGATCCGCCCCATGCCGTCTACGGTGCGCTCCACCACGTCGGCGCCGCTCTGGGCGGCCGCCGCCGCTTCGCTGGCACCTTCCGCCACGCGGCGGGCGTTGCCGGCCACGCCTTCGATGGCCTCCACCATCTGGCGCAGCAGATGGGAAGCCTGCTGCACTTCCCCGGCGGTGGTCTGGGAACCGGCCGCAATTTGCCCGATGGTCTGGCGCAACTCCTCTATGGTCAGCCGCATCTGATCCGACGCCGCTGCCTGCTTGGCCGCCCCGTCCGCCACCTGTCCCACCGACTGCACAGCACTTTGGATGTCAGTGGAGGAATGCCCGGTGACTTGCACGATTTCCTCCGATGCCGCCAGTACCGCTGCAGTGGAGGCCGTAACCCCCTGAATCAGCCGGCGCAGATTCTGCACCATGTCGTTGAAGCGTTCAGCCAGCACCTGCAGTTCGTCGCGGCTGGTGATCACCGCCGGTTCCACCGTCAGATCGCCTTCCGCCACCCGCTGCACATGAGCCGTAAGGGCCAGCAGCGGCGCCGTCAGCCGGCGGGTCATCAGAAAGGTCACCATAAAAACCAGCAGGGCCGCCACCGGCAGGATCATCAGCATGGTATTGAAGTTTTTCACGCCATCGATGCTGGCTTTCTGCAATTCTGCCGCGGGTACCAGCACCCCGACCGAATAGCCGGTACTGGCTACCGCGGCGAAGGAAACCTGGTGGGATATGTCATTTATGGTCACCTTGCGCAGCCCGGTGGCACCAGTGGTCATTTGCTGGCCGACTTCGGCCATCGCCCCACCAAGAATGTCCTTGATATTGGTCTTGAGCAGCAGGTTCTGGTCGGGGTGAGCAATCAGGGCGCCGTCCGGGTCCACCATGAAAGCATAGCCCGTGTCCCCAACCCGGACCTCGCTGAGGAGGTGGGCCAGCATGACCAGTTCCATGTCCATGTTGACTGTGCCAATGATGCGGTCGCCGGCGCCCCGCAGCGGCACGGAAACGGTCACCATGTTGACGTTGCGGCCGCCTTCATCAAAGTAAGGTTTGGTCCAGTGCACGCCCTCTTTTTCGATGGTGCGCCAGTACCACTCGTAGAGGGGGTCTGTGCCTTCGTTGTACTTGTAGGTGGTCAGGTCTGGGGTGACCGGTTCAGTGGCGCCGTTGTTGACCGTCCACCATGGCATCAGGCGCTCAACACCGGGCAACACATTCTTCTCCAGGGCAAAGTTAATACCGACAATATCCTTCAGGTGGGCTGCCTGCGTATCCCGCAGCAGATTGTTGGCCAGCGCCAGTAGTTGCTCCTGGTCCAGCTTGCCATCCTGCCATTCCCGGAACAATCCGGACAGGGCTACGGCAACCACCTTTGGGATTTCTTCCTTTTCGCGCAGGAACGCGTCCATCTTGCCGGTAATGGCCTGGGCCTGGGCCTGCACTTCCCGCTGCACCAAACCGCTGACCAGCACCTGGTTCTGGTTCAGCAGAACACGACCACTGTTCACGCTCCATACAGTCAGGAGCAATGAAGCCAGACTGACACCCATCATCCAGATCAGCCATTTGGTGCGCAGGGAGAGCCGCACTGTTTCCACTCCGTTTCCGTTCGTTGCTGCGTAGAGAGGCGATCAATGATTGGATTGATACCTGCCTCAGTTAGGAACTATATATTCCATTCGAAGGTTACACTTCCTTGTACTTGCCATGCATTTAGAGAATCGAAATCACGAAGAACGGAGCCCCGCCTTTTACCGTTGTGTGCCGGTCGTGACCAGCGTGCAGGCTATGGTATGGGCAAGCGTGCGGGTCCTTGGGATCCCGGCAGTCAAGCCCGGATACGGCCGGCTTCTCGCTGACGCCGGTACGCCGGAGCGCGGCCTGGGTGATGATCACCACCAGTAACAGGCCCGTCATTAGCAGAGCCACCGTGACGAAAGAACGGGCGATTTGACCAGCGCGTCAGCGCTGGTGCGGGTTTTACCTTTTTGCACCGCATATGTCCTGACAATGAAACGGACGGCCCGGCGTGTTGTACGCCGGGCCGTCCGTTTGGCCCAATGGTTCCGGCAGTAGGATTGCCGGAATAAATTAGCTCGGGCATCGACCTGCTCTCCCGAGGGCTTGCGCCCTCAGTACCATCGGCCCTGCAGCGCTTCGCTTCCGTGTTCGGAATGGGAACGGGCGGGTCCGCTGCGGTATAGACACCCGAAAGGTG
>JAKFDK010000037.1:0-65656 GCA_036676195.1 Clostridia bacterium
GAAAACCGCCCAGCAACCCGGCCAACGCCCGGAGACCGGTTGCCCCCCAGCCCATAGCCTCGGGCCCGCCCACGCCCTGCCAGGCCACCACGGCCAGGATGGTGCCCCCAACCAGGAGGACCGCCAACCCCCACACCCAACCCGCGGCTACCGCCTGCAGGTCCATCCCGCGGACATCTTCTTCCGCCCGCATTGGCTTACCCCCAACGCCTGTTTGTGGCACTTTACGTACCAGCCCGGTTGTCCTATTACCGCAGAGCAAAAAGGTTTGACCTGCACCCGGGACGAACCGTGTAGGAAACAAGTGGGGGGTGGAACTGTGGCGCGCACCACCGCCGACCTCCAGGCCGATGTGCGCTGGCTCCTGGCGGAAGTGGAAGGCGGGTTGCTGGAAGCCGGCGGACAGTTGGCTGCCGGCGAACTGCTGGCAACCCTGCGACAGATTGCCTGCCGGCTGGCCACCTATCGGCCGACAGCCGTTCCACCAGACCTGCTGGAAATCGAAATTGCCCTGGGCGAAACCCGGGCGCGCCTCGAGGTCGAGCGCCGCCAGTTACGGTGGCACACGACCCGTCCCGTTGCCCGTCTGCTCACTTACCAGGTTCTGTGGTTGGCCGTCATAGTCCTGGCGGCTGTTCTGGGTTTCACCGTCGCCGTCCGCCTGCCCGAGACCCTACAGGTGCTCCTTGGCTGCCTCGGCTGGGGGGCCATCGGGGCGATTTTCTGTTCCATCGGCGCCCTGGTCCGGCGTGGCGCCAACCGGACCCTTTCCCCCCAATACGAGAACTGGCACCTGATGAAACCCCTGGTCGGGGCGTTTTCCGGCGGGGTCACCTACCTGATTATGGCCGGTGGCATCAACTTTTTTGAACCAGGCGACACGATTACCGGCACCGGCGCCGACGGAGTGGTGGGCTTCTTTGGTGTTGTGGCACCCAAAGCCTACCTGGCCTACCTGTTGGCCGTGCTGATGGGCTACCAGGAACGCGCCTTCTTTGACCGCATGGAACAGTTGATCAAAACGCTGCTGGGTTCTGCTGCCGCCACGCCCCCGCCGGTGGTCATCTGCTGCTGCCGCGACAAAGGGGTGGACTGCGGCGAGTTGGCCCCAGCCCCCGGCTGTGGTCGCGACGGCGCCTGTGGACCCGCTTCGGGCAACACATGAACAGGGCCGCCCCCAAGATCGGTGAGGCGGCCCACTACAGCCCGGGGACGGCCTGGAGAGTCCGAAAACGACCTACCGGCTGGCTTCCTTCACCCGCCGCCATTCCCCGAATTTCCGTACCAGGTACAAGTACGGCCCAAGGAAGGCGTAAGTGACCAGCGGCAGATACAGAATGCTGCGCGGCTCCCGCAGTAGAATGTACAGCACCAAGGCCAGCGGACCCAGCCATTCCACCGGGCGGAAGCGGGCGCCCCGGAACTTCTTGAAGTCCGGATACGGAATGGTGGACACCATCAGATAGGCCAGGAACAGGACGAAGGCCGGCATCAGGAGCGATGTTTCCGCTACCGCCGTACCGGTATACACATATAGCAGTGCGGCCAGCAATGTGCCGGCAGCGGTAATGGGCAGACCTATGAAGAAGCCGGATGTCTTAATAATGTTAAAACGCGCCAGGCGGAGGGCGCCGCAAATTGGGAAGACGATGCAAACCGCCAGCCCATAGGGACCCATCCGCTGCAACACGGTGGCGTAAGCCAGGATGGCCGGTGCGGCCCCAAAGGACACCACATCGGCCAGGGAGTCCAGCTCCTTGCCGAATTCACCGTCAGCCTTGACCAGCCGGGCAACCCGGCCGTCCAGGCCATCGGCCAGGAGCGACGCGCCGGTGAGCAGGGCGGCCCACCTGTAGTTACCACCCATGGTCATAATGATCGAGTACACGCCGAAGGCCAGGTTCGCCAGTGTGAACAGGTGCGGGAGCATGGAGACACCCTTGTGGCCACGCTCCCGGAACCATTTACCGCCGCGAACGGCCCGGATGCGCCACTTACCCCGAGCAGCATCCCAGCGTGCTTTGGGCGAACTCATGTCCGCAGCCTCCCTATGACGGTAACGCCGCCAACCACCCGGTCCCCGGGCCGAACCGCAATCTCCGTCCCGGACGGTAAATAGACCTGGGTGCAGGAGCCGAATTTGATCAGCCCGAAGCGCTCTCCCCGGGCCAGTCCGTCCCCCACCACCGGCCAGGTGAGGATGCGGCGGGCCACCAGCCCGGCGATCTGCACCACCAGCGCCTTGTATCCCGGACCCTCGATGCCCACGTAAGCCCGCTCGTTGATCTCTTCCAGCTTTTCCGCCCAGGCAGCGACGAACTGACCGGGCACATAATCGCGATACGCAACCCGGCCGGCCACCGGTGCCCGGTTCACGTGCACATCAAACACCGACAGGAAAATGCTGACTGCCACCGCCGGGCCGTGGAAAAACCGCGGCTCTTCCACCTCTTTCACCCACAGTACACGGCCGTCCGCCGGGGCTACCACATCGCACTCGCCCCCGGCAACCTCCCGCTGCGGGTCACGGAAAAACCAGACCGAAAGGGCCAGCAAAACCCCGGGAACCAGCGCCAGCCAGGGTGAAACCCATGCGGCCAGAATCGTCACGCTCAACAAACCAGCAATAATGGTCCAGCCTTCCCGGGCAATCAGGGGTCGCTTCAACGCCTGCACCTCTTATGGGTTAATGCCAGCAGCATGTTGCAAGATAATGGTTGAACAAATTGCTACACGCTATTCGACGCCTGGCAAAATGGTTCCTGCCCTCGACCTAAAACTGCCAGGCCTTCAGTTGCGGGAGCACGTCATCAGCCGTCAGCTCCAGCCGGAGCGGGGTAATGGAAATCTGGTGGTTTTGCACGGCCACCACGTCGCTGTCCGGGTCATTCGGCAACTCCGCCACCTCACCGGCCAGCCAGTAATAGGGCTGTCCCCGTGGCGTCACCCGCCTGGTCCACTCGTTGTCATACCGGCGCACGCCCATCCGGGTAATCGCCACACCGGCCAGGTTTTCGGGGGAGACCGGCGGGATGTTCACGTTCAGCAGCACCCCGGCCGGCAATCCTTCCCGGACGACCCTTAGAGCCAGGTCACGCACAAAGCGGGCGGCAAAGCCATAATCAAACGGGTCGAAGGTGGCCAGCGAAGCGGCAATGGCCGGAATGCCCAAAATCGTGCCCTCAATGGCGGCGGAAACAGTGCCACTGTAGAACACGTCTGTCCCCAGGTTCGAGCCGCGGTTGATCCCGGAAATCACCAGGTCAGGCCGCCGCGGCAGCAGCTCATCAATGGCCAGTTTGGCGCAGTCGGCCGGCGTACCGGTGACCGAATACATGGGTACCGTTGTACCTGGCATCTGCACCTGATGGGCGAACAGCGGCCGGTGCAGGGTCAGCGCATGACCGGAGGCCGAGCGTTCACGGTCAGGGGCCACCAGGATGACCTCCATGCCCGGTTCCGCCTCCAGGACCTTGCGCAGAGCCTGGATGCCGTCAGCATGCAGGCCGTCGTCGTTGGTCAGCAAAATCAGCACGGATCTCGAACCCCTTTACCCAAGAAATTCCGCCGCCAGGCGCATGACCTGATCCCGCGGGGCCGCCACCACCCGAGGGCGGGGCAGAGACTGGAGAAAGCGCTGCCCGTACCGGGTCTGATCCGGGTTCACGCGGTTGTCAAAGATTACGACCACGCCGCGGTCTGTTCCGGTTCGAATCAGCCGGCCAAAACCCTGTTTAAAGCGGATGACCGCCTGCGGCAGACTGAGGTGAAAGAACGAACTGAGCCCCCGTCGCTCCAGGTCTTCAATACGAGCTTCCTGAACCGGATCGCCCGGCGGTGTAAAGGGCAGGCGGACCATCACCACACAGGACAGACCGCGGCCGGGAATGTCCACCCCTTCCCAGAAGGAGGCCGAACCGAACAGTACGGCCCGGTCGCCGGAGCGAAACTCCTCCACCAGGCGCCCGCGAGTCCCGTCCAGCCCCTGGGCGAGCAAAAGCAGTCCGGCATTTTCCAGGCCGGGCTTCAGTTCATTGTACACCTGCCGGAGTTGCCGGTGGGAGGTGAACAGCACCAGGGTCCGGCCACCCACCTGCACCAGAAAGTCGCGCAGGAACTCCTGAACGGCCCGGGTAAACTCCGCCTCCGACTGCCGGGGGTTAGGGACATCGTCGGGAATCAGGACCAGCGCCTGCTCCCGGTAGTGAAACGGAGAAGCCACCACGCCGGTCTGCAGGCGGTCCGGCTCCAGGTCGGCCAGACCAATCCGGTGCTTGATGTGATCAAACCGGCCCTGAACCGAAAGCGTGGCCGAAGTCATGACCACCGACCGCAACTTATCGAACAGTTCCTCGCGCAGCAGCCGGCCCACATGAACCGGCGCTGCCCGCAGTGTCACACGGGCCTCACGCCCACCGGCACCGGCCGACATTTCCGCCCAGTACACCATGCCTTCCTCATCCCCACACAGGACCAGGTCGATGTCCTGTGCGGCCTGGTACAGTTCGCCGGCCAGCTTGGCCAGGTCAACCACCAGAGTGTCCCGGTCCTTCAGGCGGGGGCCGTCCGTTTCCTCAAGGACAGCCGCCAGTACAGCCAGACCCTCGGCCAGTTGCTTCAGGGCCATCGTGGCTACCTGGCGGCCGGCTTCCACCTCCGTCCAGAGCGATCCCTGCCGGATGGCCGGCGTCAGCCGCAGGTTCCGGCCCGCCTCACCTTCGGAGCCGCCCAGCCCTTCAACCAGGCGGGTCAGGCCGGCGAACAGCCGGTCGGCGGCGGTACGGGCGTCGGCGACCCCATCTATGAGTTTGCCCACCATGTCCTCATGGGCCAGGCCAACCGGCGGCCGAGCGGGCAGCCGGGTGCCCAGGCGGCGGGCCAACTGGGGCAGCAGGCCCGGGGAATGGTCGGTTCGAAAGCCGCGGAACAGACGCAGCAGGGTCCCCATCAGGTCCCGCTGGGCCACCTCCGTACCCAGGTGGTCGGTGGCCACCTTTTCCAGGTGGTGAGCCTCGTCGATGATCAGGTTATGGTATTTGGGCAACACACCGCCGCCGGCCTTCAGGTCAGACATGAGCAGCGCGTGATTGGCCACCACCAGTTGCGCCTGGCGGGCGCGGGCGCGGGCACGGAAGGCGAAGCAGTGCCGGTTAAACCACTGGCAGCGGGGGCCCAGGCAGGTTTCCGACTCAGACATGATTTTGCGCCAGAATTCCTCGCTGCTGCCTGACACCTGCAGTTCAGCCCGGTCGCCGGTTGCCGTCTGGGCCAGCCAGGGCAGGGTGCGGATGTAAAAGAAACGCTCGTCCACCGTGGTGCCAAAGTCCGCCCCCTGCACCTCTTCTTCCCACTTGCGCAGGCAGACATAATTGGAACGCCCCTTGACCAGGGCGATCTCTATATCGTCCCAGCCCAGGGCGTCGAGCAGAAACGGAATATCCTTTTCCCACAACTGCTCCTGCAGGGTGATGGTATGGGTGCTGATCACCACCCGTTCCTGATTCAGCCGCGCCCACAGCAAGGCCGGCACCAGGTAGGCCAGTGACTTGCCGGTGCCGGTGCCTGCTTCCATCAGCAGGTGCCGGGCGCCGTTGATGGCGGCGGTCACCTGTCTGGCCATTTGCAGTTGCTGCGGCCGGTCCTCGAAATGGGTAAAGGCGGCTGCCACCGGACCGCCGGGACCCAGAAGCGCCTCGACCTCTGCCCCGGGTACCGATTCCGGATGGGCTGTGGGCGACTCGTCTTCCTGGCCATGCAGGCCGGCGGAGGTGGGCACGATCCAGACCGGGGCCGGGCGGGGTCTGGTGCCGCTGCGTTCCTGCTGCGTCACAGCCGCCTCAAGAACCGGCCGAAGCGTCCAGTCGTAAGGCGCCAGCCGTAGGATCTGCAACAAAACGTCCAGTTCCAGCCCGGCCACCTGATCCAGGCAGCGGACGAATAGCTCGCCGCAGGCCCGGGCGTCGTCCTCGGCCCGGTGGGCGTTGCTGAGGACAATGCCCAGGCGCCGGCACAAATGGCCCAGCCGGTAATTGCGCTCCAGTGGATAGGCAAGGCGGGCCAGTTCGACGGAATCCAGGATCGGAGCGGACAACTCGCTGCCGGCGCGCCGGGCGGCCGCCCGCAGAAAACCGCCGTCGAAATCAGCATGGTGGGCAACCAGCGGTGCCCCACCGGCAAACGCCACCAGATCAGGCAGTATGATTTCCGCCGCCGGGCGCCCTGCCACCATGGCCGGCGTAATCCCGGTCAACTGTACAAAGCGCAGCGGAATGGCACGTCCGGGGTCGCACAGCCACGAACGGGCGGTTATGGCGCGCCCGCCGTCAAACAGGACGGCGGCCACCTCCATGATCCGGTCGCCATAAAAATCACCGCCGGTTGTCTCCAGGTCCACGGCCACGAAACGGTCCAGGAGCACGGCGGCTTGTCCCTCCCAGCAGGTGACGGAAGCGCTACCTGCACCGGTATAATCATCCTTATTGTGTTCGCCAGGGTGGCCCTGAACCCCTTTGCCCACCGCACCGGGATCGGCTCAGAGCCGTTCGTACACCCAGGCGGCCAGCACGTTGGCGCCGGCAAAGGTGCTGGCGATCAGGGCGGCCTCTGCTGTGACTGCGGGCAGGGCCAGATGGAAACGCCCCGTCAGATAGGCGGCAAAGGCCAGAGCCACCAGGGTTCCGCCAGGCATGCCCGCGGCCAGCACGCTCCAGCGGGTGCCATAGCGGGTGACCCGGGCCAGGACCAGGGCCACCGCACTCAGCAGCCACAGTCGCCCGGTCAGATCCCAGAAGCGCACGGTGGCGCCATAGCGCCACAGGTCGGCCCAGAATTCCGGGTAGCCCTGTCGCCAGCAGGCGCCCAGTATCAGTCCCGCCAACGCCGCCGCCCCGCCGCAGGTGGCGGCGCAGAGAAAACGTGCCCACAGGGGCATATAACCACCCCCGGGTATCCTATGAGCGGCAGGCACCGGCCTAGACGCGCCGCCGCCAAAGTCGACCGTGGCAGGAATTCCGCCCGGGGGCAGGCGGCTGCGTCCCCTACCCTGTATACAATAGGGAAGGTCCAGCCTGTACGCAAGGGGTGGTTTTCCATGAAGGTAAACGTATATCCGGCGGTGCCGGCCCTGCCCGCTGAGCAACTGGCTGGTTTCACCCCCGTGGCGGTGGACACGCTGCGGGCCACCAGTACCATTGTCACTGCCATGCAGAGCGGAGCCAGGGCCGTGGTGCCGATGCTGGAGCCCGAAGAGGCCCTGGCGGCGGCCAGGGCCCTCACGGCAGGCACGTTTGTGCTGGGGGGCGAACGGGGCGGCGTGAAGATCCCCGGCTTTGACCTCGGCAATTCCCCGGCCGAGTACACCGCAGCCGCCGTGGCCGGCAAACTGGTGCTATTTACGACTACCAATGGCACCCGGGTCATCCGGCGGGCGCAGCCACTGGGCCCAGTCTACATCCTGAGCTTTCTGAACGTGGGGGCGGTGGCGGCGGCCCTGTGGCGCGCCGGTGCCGACGTGGCCGTGGCCTGTGCCGGCACCGGCGACCAATTCAGCCTGGAAGACATCGCCTGTGCGGGCGCCCTGGTGGATGGGCTGGCCGCGCTGACCGCTCAACCGGACATGAACGATCTGGCCTGGGCGGCCCGCGCCATCTACCAGGGGCACCAGGAGCACCTGACCGAACTCCTGCAGACCGCCCGGCACGGCCAGAAGCTGATGCGGCTTGGGCTGCAGGCCGATCTGGCCCTCTGCGCCCGCCAGGACATCATCCCCGTGGTGCCGGTCTGCCGTGACGGGCAGATTACACTGGCGTGAACGGGCCGGGGCCGGTCACGGCTGCTTGGGGGCGTCCACACCAACCGCCTCGCACAGGACCCGGTGCACATCACTCCAGAGTTGCCCGAACTTCGTCTCGGCCTGGAAGTATTCACTGACCGCGGCATGGGCCTGAGCTTCCTTGCCCAGCGCCTCTACCGCCTTGAGCTGCTCCGGCGCCGGCTTTTTTCCCTGGGCCTGCAGGGCAGCCAGTTCAAAATGCTTCTGCCGCAGGTCCACAATCAGTTGTTCTGCCTTGCGGTCGGCCTTGACCCGCTTCTTCGCTGTCACAAAGGCCTGATGTTCGGGGCTCTCCTTCAGGGCCTTGCCCAGGCCCTTGGCCAGGTCATGGATCATGCCCACTGCGACTCCCTCCTCCTTATCGGATTACGACAATGGCGGAGGCAAGGTGCACCTTGCCGTCTTTTTCCCTGGCCAGTCGCAGGCGCGAGGCCAGAAGGGTCTGGCCGTCGGGCGCCCATTTCGGGTGGAAGTACAGGTATTGCCCGCCGTCGCGCTGCACCGGCGTCAACTGACCGGTCGCCAGTTCCAGGGTGTAAATGCCGCCGGGCTGGCGCGGATTGCGCAAGGCCACCCGTGTCCCGTCCGGGCTGAAATCGGGGAGTTGCCCGCCGGTGGTGGTCAGGCGCTCCGGTGTACCGCCGGCGGCGGTAATCCGGTACAGGTCCAGATCTGGCCGGGCGGCCCGCATGGTTTTCCGGCCCGCCCCGTAGATCAGGGACTGCCCGTCCGGACTCCAGGCCAGCCCACCTGGCAACAGATCTGCCTGCTCACCAAGGTCGACCAGCACTGACTGGCGACCGCTTTTCAGGTCGTGCACCACCAGTTTCCGGTCAGTCGAGTATGCCAGTGCGGTCCCCTGCGGATGCCAGGCCACGTAACCCAGCAACCCCTCTGCCCGCAGCACTTCCTGAAGCCCGGTTCCGTCCGGTTTCACCAGCATCAGGGCGGAGGCGTTGGCCCGGGAATCGCTTGGGTCCAGGTAACGGATAAAGGCGATCCGGCTGCCGTCCGGCGCCCAGACCGGACTGACGTCCCAGGTGTCCGGCGTCTGGGTAATGGCCCGGGCCTCCTGGCCGCCGGCCATCATCACCCAGACCTGGCCGTCACGCATGAAAACGATGCGGCTGCCATCCTCCGACCAGTCCGGGAACCCATCCAGGGTACCCGTATCGGCCAGGGCCCGCACCTTCGGGCTGGAGCGGGTCCCGGCGGTAGCCGCCGGGCTGGACTCGGCCGGAGCACTGGCACCCCACCTGCCCGGGGCGGCGCCCCATGGCAGGGGTAAGCGGTCGAAAAACCACGCCCCCACCGCCGTCAGTCCGGCCAGCAGCAGGGCTGCGTGGATGCGGGCTGCAAACATACAGAAGCCCCCCTCCGCCCTGGGTCTTACCCAAGAACTATGCGGAGGGGGACCTGATTATCGGTGAAACTGCTACCCGACCAGCAGCCGTCCGGCGTGCTCCCGGGAACGGGCGGTGACTTCGGCCACATCCAGCGCGGTCAGCCGGCCGCCCTCCACCAGAACGCGTCCGTCCACCAGCACTGTTTCCACATCGCCGGGGTTGGCCGAGTAGGCCAGGGTCGAGAAGGGATCATGGACCGGCTGCAGGCCCGGGCGCCGGGCGTCCACGATGATCATGTCTGCCCGCTTGCCCGCGGCAAGGGTGCCCACCCGGTCCTGCAGACCCAACACGGCCGCCCCGCCGGCCGTGGCCGCATACAGGGCGTCGTAGGCGGTAAAGGCCTGCGGGTCGCCCGCCTGGTTCTTCTGCAGCAGCGCCAGCAGCCGCATCTCGCCCCAGAGGGACATCTGGTTGGCACTGGCGGCGCCGTCGGTACCCAGGCCGATTTGCACCCCGGCCTGCCGCCAGGCCACAATGGGCGCAACGCCACAGGCCAGCTTCAGGTTGCTCACCGGGCAGTGGGCCACGCCGCCCCCCGGCGCCGCCGCCAGTACCGCCATGTCTTCGGCCGTGGCGTGGACGCAGTGGACGCCCACCACGGGAACACGGTTGCACCCAGCCTCCCGGATGATCTGAAAAGCCGTTTGGCCGTAGCGCTCACGCAGTTGCTCCACTTCTTCCCGGGTTTCCGCCAGGTGAATGTGGATGCCTGTCCCCAGTTCGGCCGCCAGTTCGGCGCAGCGCGCCAGTTCCGCCGGCGCCACTGTGTAGGGGGCATGGGGAGCCACCATGGCGGTGATGCGCCCGCCGGCCTGGCCATGCCACTCCCGCAGGAGTTCCCGGGTCTCCGTCACCCGCACATCAAAGTCACGGCCCGCCCCGATAATGCCACGGCCCAGCACGGCCCGCATACCGGAGTCCTGCACAGCCCGGGCCGCCTCGCCCATGAAGAAGTACATGTCGTTAAACGTAGTCGTGCCGGCCAGCAAACTTTCGGCACAGCCCAGGGCCGTACCCCAGTACACCGCCGCGCCGTCCAGGCGGTCCTCGGCCGGCCAGATCTTGTTTTGCAGCCATTCCATCAGGCGCATGTCATCGGCATAACCGCGCAGCAGTACCATGGCGGCATGAGTATGGCAGTTGATCAGCCCGGGCAGCACCAGCCGGCCGGAAGCGTCAATGCGCCGGGTCGGCCAGTCCGGGGCCATCACCTCTGGCGGTGCCCCCTCCGGGTGGCCGGCGTACACAATGCCGCCATTCTCCACCGCCACCACGCCATTGGCAAATACGTCCTGCGGGCCGGTCATGGTCAGCACCGTGCCCCCGGAAATCAGGATCCGTTCCATGTTGATCCCCCCCTGGCGAGTTGCCGGAGCCATTGCCGGTGCGCCGCCAGTTCAGCCGGCGCCAGCTTGCCCGGATCATGTTCGGGTACAATGCGGGCGCGCTTGCCCGCCGCGGGGGCCCAGGTCGCCGCCAGGGCGGCGGCGCCGATCCAGCCGTCAGCGCGCCCGTGGCTGGGTAAGGCCGGTATCCGGGAGATTCCCTCCGCCCAGCGGCATTCATGCAGGTGCAGGTGACGGCAGTGGGGCAGCAGCCGCCGGGCCAGTTCGGCCCCGTCCAGGCCGTGGGCCAGGGCCAGCAGTTCCAGGCGCCCGGTGTCCACACAGAAGGTTAGCTGGGGAAATTCCGCCAACAGCCGTTCCCACAGGTCGCCAACATAGAAAGCGGCCTGGGGTCCGTCGGTCTCCAGGACCACTTCGATCCCTTCCCGGCTGGAGGCTTCGGCCAGGGCGGCGCAGGTGTCCCGAGCCACCATGGTGCAGTCCCAGGGCGGCACCGGCTGCAGTCCGCCCTGCCCCAGGGCCGGGTGCATACCAGGCAGAGCCGGCCCTGGCAGCGGAAAGTGAAAAAGAATGTATTGGGCCGCCAATTTCCGGGCTTGCTGCATGGCCGCAATGGCGGCCGCCAGGGCCTGGCGGCGTTCCGCCGGGTCGGGGTGAACCAGCGGCAGATGGTGGGGCTGACCGGGGCGACGGACCACCGGGTAATGAACACCCAGCATCCAGTCCTTGGCCTCAGTGGCCGCCACGGCTGCCAGCAGGCTGGGCACTCCGTCCAGCAGCCCGATTTCAGCGCCGTCCCAGTCCGCCGTTGCCAGGGACTCGCCGTGACTGTTCACTTCGCCCCCGTCGTAATGCCCGTGGATGGGCACGAACAGCAGTGTCACTCGCCCTGCCAGCTCCGGATATAAGCCACCTGGTTGTCGGTCAGGCGGTCAATCTCGACCCCCAGGGAGCGCAGCCGCAGTTCGGCCACCCGGGTATCAATGGCCCGGGGCACGGGCACCACCTGGCCCCTGGGCAGTTCTGCCCCCTGCCTGACGATATACTCCTGAGTCAGTACCTGCACAGCAAAGGACAGGTCCATGATCTCTGCCGGGTGGCCGTCCCCGCCGGCCAGGTTCACCAGGCGGCCTTCGGCCACTACATGAATGCGGCGGCCGTCCGGGAATCGGTACTCGTCCACATTCTGCCGCACCCGTCGGGGCGGCCCGGCCAGTTCCACCAGATCGGGCTTGTAGATCTCCACATCAAAGTGCCCGGCATTGGCCAGCACGCAGCCGTCCTTGATGACCTGGAAGTGCTCCCGGTTCACAATGCGCTCCACACCGGTGACGGTGACAATATAGTCGGCACGGGCAGCCGCCTGCCGCATGGTCATGACCTCGAACCCGTCCATGATCGCCTCGTTGGCGGCCACAGGATCCACCTCGGTCACCACCACCCGGGCGCCCAGCCCGCGGGCCCGCATGGCCACACCCTTGCCGCACCAGCCGTAACCGGCCACCACCACGGTCTTGCCGGCCACCGTCAGGTTGGTGTTACGCATAATGCCGTCCCAGGTGCTCTGCCCGGTACCGTAGCGGTTATCGAACAGGTACTTCATGTAAGCGTTGTTCACCGCCACCATGGGGAAGGCCAGGGCGCCCTCTTCCGCCATGGCTTTGAGGCGCAACACCCCGGTGGTGGTCTCTTCCGAGCCGCCGATGATGTCCGGCAGCAGTTCCTGCCGGGACTTGTGCAGGGTGGCCACCAGATCGCCGCCGTCATCGAAGATGAGCTGCGGCCGGGTATCCAGCACCTTGTTAATGTGGCTGAAATACTCGTCGTCCGTCGCCCCGTGCCAGGCATGTACGGTCACGCCCCGCTCGGCGAGGGCGGCGCACACATCGTCCTGGGTGCTCAGGGGGTTGGAGCCGCAAATGGCCACATCTGCCCCGCCGGCCGCAAAAACGGTCGCCATATAGGCTGTTTTGGCTTCCAGATGCAGGCAGATAGCCAGGCGTTTGCCCGCAAATGGCCGGGTCACTGCAATTTCCTTCTTGATCTCGTTCAAAACCGGCATATGCTGGGCCACCCAGTCGATCTTCAGGTGACCTTCGGGAGCCAGGGCCGGGTCACGCAATGTCGAAACGGCTACTTGCGACTGTGTCATACTAATTTCCCCCTCTAGCCCTCAGACCTGCATGCCGCCAGGCAGATAGCCGCAGCGACACCCGGCGGGTGTATCGGTCAGTTGCTCAAGCGTGCGCATGGCCAGGGCCCGCAGTTTCTCGCTGTTTCCGGCCATGACCTCCAGCACTTCCTGGTGCGTAAGTGAGTGGTTGCTGATGCCGGCAGCAAAGTTTGTCACCATGGAAACGGTGGCATAGCAGAGCCCGGCTTCGCGGGCGAGGATGACCTCCGGCACGTTGGTCATGCCCACCAGATCACCGCCGAGCCGGGCAAAGGCCCGGATCTCCGCCGGCGTTTCAAACCGCGGCCCTTCCGTGCACACATAAGTACCGGACGCGTGGCAGGGCAGCCCCAGTTCCCCGGCGCCCGCCAGCAACACCTGCCGAATCTCCGGGCAGTAGGGCTCGGTGAAGTCGGTGTGCACCACCCCGGCCGGGCCGCCGTCGAAGAACGTCAGTGACCGCGCCTTGGTAAAGTCCAGAAACTGGTCACAGAAAACAAAGTGCCCGGGCGCCATGGCGGTATTCAGCGAACCGACGGCGGTGGTGGCCAGGACCCGCCTGACCCCCAGCAGCTTGAGTGCCCAGATGTTGGCCCGGTAATTGATCAGGTGCGGCGGTACGGCGTGGCCGGCGCCGTGCCGGGCCAGAAACGCCACTTCCTTACCGCGGTAAGTACCGACCTTCAGGTCTACGGTGCCGTACGGCGTCGCTACCTGCTCATTCCGGATGTTGTCCAGGATGTGCGGGTCATAGACCCCGGTTCCCCCGATAATGGCATAATGGACCATCGCACGCCTCCCTTTCCGGCAACATAAGATAAGACCAGAAGCATCCAAACTCGGTGGAGGTGAGGCCCCCTTGGACGATGGGAAGGACACCTCCCTGCCGTCCCGGGGGGGCACGGATACCCCGGGTGCCGGGGCTTTGTCCCACCGCTGGCGCGGGGGCAACCTGGGCCGCCTGGTCCTGGTGGAAACCTCTGACCTGGACGGCGACGGTCACCCGGAAATCGTGGCCCTGGCCGGCCGCCAGCTCAAGGTGTTTGACTGGAACGGCCACACGTACGTGCTGCGCTGGGAAACCCAACTGGACGAGGACGGCCTGGCCCTGGCGGCCGGGCTGATGACCCCCGGCGGCCCCGCGGCCGTAGCCATTGGCCTGCAGGATGCCGTACTGCTCTACACCTTGACGGCTGGACCGGGCCTGCGCCCCCTGTGTCAGACTCTTCTGTATCCCGGCGCGTTGTTTCGCAGCCTGGAGTTGGCTGACGTCAATCACGACGGGCGCGCTGAAATCGTCGCGGCTGCGTCGGGCGCCCAAACCATCTACTTGTTCCAGGTCCTCGCTTCCGGCGGTGAAGGCCGCCTGGAGGAACTGGGCCGGGTCTATATTGGCGGGCTGGTATCTGCCCATGCCATGGTAGACGGGGAAGTGGCTGCCACTACCCGGGATGGCCATATTGACGTCTTTGTCCCGTGCTCGCTCCTGCCCAACCCAACCCAGGCCATTTATTGCGTAAAGCGCGGCGATAGTCTGTGGCGGCTGGCACGCAAGTTTGGCGTTTCGCCCGGTGCCCTGGCCCGGATCAACCGCCTGCAGGAGCCCTATCACCTGCAGCCAGGGCAGGTCCTGATCATCCCGCCGCCCCCCCGCGGCGCCATGGGGGCCACAGCGCGTCCGGCCGGGACACCACCGGCGCCGGCCGGAGGTGGCTCAGAACCGAAGCCAAGTTAAATCCAAGGGACCGCTGACTGCGGTCCCTTGTTGCCGTAGCAGAGATTATCGCGGTTCGACGATCCAGGAATCGTTGGCCCGGTCGTAACTGACCAGTTCCTCCGGCTTGAACCAGAGGCCAATCTCCCGCTCGGCGGTCTCCGGGCCGTCGGAGCCGTGTACGATGTTGCGGCCCACGTTTACAGCCAGATCCGCCCGGATCGTGCCAGGGGCGGCGGTGACCGGGTTGGTGGCACCCATGGTGGTGCGAATCATCCCGATCGCGTCCGGCCCTTCCCAGACCATGGCGAGCACCGGCCCGGACGTAATGAACTGAATCAGCCCGGGGAAGAAGGGCTTATCCTTAAGCGCCTCATAATGACGTTCCGCCAGTTCCTTTGAAACCTGCATAAACTTGGCGCTCACCAGCTTGAGACCGCGGCGCTCCAGCCGGGACAATACCTCGCCCACGAGGCCACGCTGGACGCCATCCGGTTTAACCATCACAAAGCTCCGCTCCACTGCCACTGAACATGTACCTCCTTGGGTCCGCGTCTGTAACCATGTATCTCCAAGATTGTACCTGAGCGTATCCGGGAAGGCAAGCTTTCCAGGCGGCTCCCGGCTCTAACGCTCCGGCGGTGACGCCTGCGGATAGGCACGCAGAATATCGCTGCGGCTGAGAATCCCCACCAGCCGGCCGCGGTCATGGCCGTCCACCACCGGCAAGCGTCCCACGCCGCGCCGGGCCATGCAAAGAGCCGCGTCGGCCAGCGTCTGGTCCGGGGTTACCGTTTCCAGGTCGGCCTGCATGGCGTCGGCCACCCGCACCCGCAGCCGGCCTTCCAGAGGAATATCCCGGATATCCCCCAGGGTCAGGATCCCAACCAGGCAACCCGCCGCATTCAGCACCGGATACCCGCCGTGACGGTGCCTTTGCATGATCGGCACCACATCGCCCAGGGTCATGTCGTCCCGGACGGTATGGACCTGCCTGACCATCGCCTCCGCCACCTGGGCGCTGCGCAGGTCGGAGATCTGCCACGGCAGCACAATGCCGTGCTCCGGCAGATGCACCGTATCCACGGAATAGGGACTGATCCGCTGGCTGAGCACACTGGCCACCCCGCAGGCCAGCATGGCCGGCAGGGCGATCTGATAGTCACGGGTCACCTCAAACACCAGCGCCAGGGCCGTCAGGGGGGCCTGGGTCGCGCCGGCGATCATCGCCGCCATGCCCACCACCGCATAGGCGCCCACCGGGCCGGCCACTCCGGGCAGGAGCCAGCGCGCCACCGTTCCGTACACCCCGCCCGCCATGGCCCCCAGGTACATAGCCGGAGCAAACACGCCCCCGGTCCAGCCGCTGCCCGCCGTCAGGGCCAGGGTAAGGAATTTGGCGGCCAACAGCAGCAGGAGCATGGCCGGTGCCATACTGCCCCCCAGTGCATCGGTGATCACATTATAACCACCGCCCAGAGTCTGCGGCAGCACGTACCCCACGCCGCCGAAGAGCAGCCCGCCCAACACCGGCTTGGCCCAGACCGGGATACGCGGCAGCCGCCCGCCGGTGTGCTCGGCCTTGTCGAGCACCCAAATGTACAGATAGGACAGGGGTGCAATGGCCAGCCCCAGCCCCACATACACGGCCACTTCCCAGGGGTGCTCCATCCGGTAGGCCGGAATCGGAAACGGCGGCCGGCCCACCACCAGCCGCGCCACAGCGGCGGCGCTGACCGAAGCCAGTGCCACCAGCGAAAAGGAGCGGGCCGTGAACTGGACCAGGACAATCTCCAGCACAAAAAAAGCGCCGGTGATGGGGGCGTGGAAGGCGGTGGCGATGGCGGCGGCCGCCCCGGCCGAGACCAGGGTACGCAACCACTCCGGTGGCAGCCGCAGTCCCTGGGCCAGGGCGCTGCCGATCCCGCCGCCCAGCAGAACCACCGGCCCCTCGCGTCCGAGGCTGCCGCCGGCGCCCAGGGTCAGGACCGCCCCCAGCGTCTTCAGCAGGACACTCAACGGCTTCAGCCGCCCCTCTCGCTTCAGCAGGGCGATGATGACCAGCGGCACGCTGTGCAGCCGGTCCGCCTTGGGTACCAGGTGCTTCACCAGGCTGACCAGCAGGCCCACCGCCGCCGGAAACAGCAAGAACGGCCACCAGCGTGGGATGTCCCGCTGAGCCAGGGCGGTGGGCAAAGCGGTAAAGCCCTGGTGGAACATCCATTCAATCACCCGTTCAAAGCCCTGCACCGCCAGTGCGGACAGGCCGCCGGTCAGTGCCACCAGCACCACCAGTGCCAGATCACTCCAGCGCAGCGTCCTCACAGCCAGACTCCTTTTCGCCAACCGATCCGGTGAATCCAGATGCCCAGGATAACCCCCACTGTATCCAGCAACACGTCCGATACCTGACCGCTGCGCCCGGGCACCAGGGTCTGGTGCCACTCGTCTGATGCCGCATACAGTACGCCTGCGGCCAGGGCCGCCCACGGCCGTCCCACGGCCCGTCCGCTCAAAAGGCCCAGAATGGCATATTCGGTCAGGTGCGCCAACTTTCGGGTCACCGTGTTGTCCGATAATTGGCTGGAAACATCGGCCGGCATGGCCGAAAACGCAAAGATGACCGCCATCCACACCAGGACCGGCCCCCAGCGACCAGCCTGCGCCCGGTTAGGCACCCGCACACCCCCGCCCGCATCACACCTGTTGCAACGGCTGGCCGACGCGGTCTATGGCCGCCCGGCATGTGCCGGGCGGCCACTCCTGTTTCATTTCCGATTACTTGCTGCCGGCACGGTCGCCGGCCAGAGCTTCGGCAGACACAGTCCCAAGGCCAAACTTTTCGTGGATCGCCCGCACCGCTTCCATGGCCTGCACCGACCGGACCAGGCAGCAAATCTTGATTTCCGAGCCGCTGATCATCTCGATGTTGATGCCCTTCTCCGCCAGGGCCTCAAACATGATCGCCGCCACCCCATAGTTGGAAGCAACACCGGAGCCCACCACCGAGACCTTGGCCACGTCCACATCGTCGATCAACTGCGTCCCCGGCCATTGTTGCAGCATTTCGCGACAGATCTCCAGGGAGACATCCAGGTCGTCCTTGGCCACGGTGAGGGAGATATCGGCGCTGGTGGCCCCGGGGCCGCCGCTCTGGACGATGTCGTCGATTACCACCTTGTTCCGGGAGAAGGCAGTGAAAAGACGCGCCGCAATGCCGGGCCGGTCCGGAACGCCCAGCAGGGTAATACGGGCGATCTTCGAGTTCACAGCCACACCGGTTACAGTCCGCTGAAACTGCTGATTCACCTGTGTCACCACCTTGGTTCCCTTCTCCACGCCACCCTCCTGGGGCAGGGGGGCAAGGCTGGAGAGGACTTCAAATTCCACACCATATTGACGGGCAAATTCGACGCTGCGCAGTTGCATCACCTGGGACCCTGACGAAGCCAGTTCAAGGAGTTCCTCGTACGAGATCTCATCCAGCTTCTGCGCCGTGGGTACAATGCGCGGGTCAGCGGTATAAACGCCGTCCACGTCGGTGAAGATCTGGCAGGCATCCGCCCCCAGGCGGGCCGCCAGGGCAATGGCTGTCAGGTCAGAGCCGCCGCGGCCAAGGGTGGTAATATCGTGCATGGCGGTCCAGCCCTGAAAACCGGCCACGATCACCACTTTACCTGCCTGCAACTCGCTGCGCACCCGGTCCGGTTTCACGTCCAGAATCCGGGCAGCCCGGTGTGTGTCATCAGTGACAAAACCAGCCTGGAATCCGGTCAGAGACACGGCCGCGACACCCAGCTTCTGCAGGGCCATGGCCATCAGGGCAATGGAAATCTGCTCGCCGGTGGACATCAGCATGTCCATTTCCCGACCGGGCGGATGGCCACCCTCGTTGATGTCCCGGGCCAACTCGACCAGTTCGTCGGTTGTATCACCCATGGCGGATACAACCACAACCACGTCATTTCCCTGGGCCCGTTTCCACGCAATGCGGCGAGCGGCCCTTTTGATTTTCTCCACTGAGGCAACTGAGGAGCCGCCGTACTTTTGTACTATTACACCCAAGCTGCAAGACCTCCCTGTGGCGGCGACCGCATGCGATGCGGTTGATATGCAAATGAGTTTGGAGAGTCCGGTACGGATATAATCGGATTCAGAACAGAACCGGGAGACAGGAGGCCGCTCATCACAACCTGACCAGATTTTACATGGGCACCGAACATAAGGGAAGCCATATTCGCGACTTTTTCTAAAGGAAACCGGTCCCGCGGACCGATCCCCGTTTCGGCCCTGGCGGGTTACCCGGCCTGCAACCGGCGCTGGTTGCGCTCCAGGAACTCCGAGACGGCTCCGGCGACCAGCGGGAAATCCACCAGGAAGGCGTCATGACCCCAGGGGCTGTCCATCTCCAGGTAGGTGGCCTGCCCGCCGGCGGCCGTGATGCCCGCCGCCATTTCCTGCTGCAAATAGGGCGGGAACAGGATATCTGACCGAATTCCAATCACCAGGGCCTCGGCCTTGATCCGGGCATAAGCCGCCGCCATGGAGGCGTAGCCACGGCTGATATCATGCAGATCCATGGCCTTGCTGAGGTACAGGTAGCTGTTGGCATCAAAACGCCTGACCAGGGCCTGCCCGTTGTAGTGCAGGTAGCTCTCCACCTCATAGGCAATCCCAAAGCCGCGGTCCAGGTCACGCTCCCCGGGACCACCGGCCGGTACCGGAATCCCCTCGGCGCCAGGGCCGCCCACCGTCGTGGGCCGGCTCCCATACCCTTCGTCCCAGTCCTCGGCCTTGCGGCCGATCAGATGGGCCGGGCGCACGCGGCGGTCAAACTGCTGCCACATCGACTCATCGGAGCGATAAGTAATCATCCCGAGCATCCGGGCCGTGGCCAGCCCGCGCACCGGGCCGGGGCCGGGGTAATAATGGCCACCCCTGAACTCGGGGTCGGTCTGGATGGCCTGGCGCTGCACTTCATTATAGGCAATGCCCTGGGGATGAAAATGTCCGGCACCGGCCATGGGGATCACCCCCAGGATGCGGTCGGGGTAGGTGACAGCCCACTCAATGGCCTGCATGGCACCCAGGGAGCCGCCCATGGCCGCAACCACCCGGGCAATGCCCAGCCGGTCCAGCAGAGCCGCCTGCACCCGCACCATATCACGCACTGTCACCAACGGGAAATCGGTGCCCCATGGCTGTCCAGTCGCCGGATTCACGCTGGCCGGCCCCGTCGTCCCCTGGCAGCCGCCCAGCACGTTGGCACACAGCACAAAGTAGCGGTTGGTGTCGACCACTTTCCCCGGCCCCACCGCCTCGTCCCACCAGCCCGGCCGGGGATCATCAGCACTGTAGCGACCGCAGACGTGGCTGTCGCCGGTGAGCGCATGGCAAACCAACACCACGTTGTCCCGGTTTGCGCTAAGCTGTCCGAAGGTCTCGTATGCAACGGTAACGGGGCCGAGGGAACGGCCACATTCGAGGACCAGGGGCTGCTCGGCGCTGAAGAGTGTTTCGTATCGCTTCTGACTGAACTCGCCTGAATTCAGGCGGGCAACAGCGGACATGCCAGCGGCACCCCCTTTGCCTCATCGCGGGCACAAAAAAATGAAAAACCGCTCCATGATAAGGAGCGGCTGCGCACAAAAAAAACCCAGCAATCCGCTTTCTTATCTGCCGGGAAAACATCCCGGAGGAGTTGGCACCTTCAGGATGTGCCTGGGGCACAATCCTGGGTTGCCGGGCTTCATCGGGCCTTTACCCTCTGCCTCTCTGGATAAGAGCTGTCGGCCAAGGACCGACAGGTACCTATGCAATTCTTGAGCTATCCTACCACGGCCATTCCACGGTGTCAATACTGTCCAGGACCCTTCCCAACCCCTGCCCGCAGGGTAGGCCCGCAGCTCAGTCCGTAGACTGCTCCATCCGCAGACCGATGACAGCAGCGGCCTGTTCGCATGCCTCCAGCAGATCCACCGGATCAGCCTCGCCATGCCCCCAGGCCAGTACCGTCTGCAGAGCCAGTTCCTGTTGCCCGGCCACGATGAGGGCAGCCAACACCCTGGGAAGTGCCTCCCGGGCCTTCAACCGCCGCTGAAACAGTTGTCCGGCCCGCTCCAGGGCCGACTCGACTGAAGCGGCATCCTGCCTGGGCATAAACGGCACCAGCTTGCCCATCGGCCAGCCTCCCTTTTCCTATTAGCAAAACCACTGTCACGTCGCTGCACCAGGTCGGGAACATAAAATCTGTTGATTTATCATAACACGGGGTCCCGCATGTCCGCAACGGTAGGCTTACGCCCCCGCACCCGTCCGGTCCGGAACCGAACGGCTGCCGGAAAACTGCACCGGCAGCAGGTTCAGGCGCCCCGTTGGCGACGGCGCAGCCAGTCCAGGAGCAAGGCGGCCTCCGGCACACCCAGGCACCGCAGCAGTCCGGCATAGAGCAGTGCGGCGCCGGCAACAGCCGCCAGGGTAGCCACACCCGGCCAATCGGCGGCCGGCGGGACCGACAGCCAGGCCCCCGCCGCCACACAGGCGCCCGCCATGGCGGCAGATGCCAGCAGGGGCCGCGTCCACCCGCCCAGCCAGGCCGCCGCTGTCGCTGCCCCCAGGCGCCCGTGCAGCCACCACAGTTGCAGGCCGGCGTTGGCCAGTGCCCCCACCCCCCCGGCCCAGGCCAGCGCCGCCGGACCCATCCGCTCCAGCAACAGCCAGCCGCCGCCGGCCTGTACCAGCGCCCCGGCCAGCACGGCCGCCACCGGTACCCACGGCCGGCCCAGGCTGAAGCAAGCATAGGCACAGAGCATGGCCGCTGCCAGTCCGACCACGCTCAGGGCATACCCGGTCAGAATCTCCGCCGTCAGGGCTGTCGCCGTGGCGTCAAAGGCGCCACGCTCGTATACCATGGCCACGATGGGACGGCTCAGGGTCAACAGACCCATGGCCATGGGCAGGGCCAACAGCATGGCCAGTCGCAGGCCCTGCCCCAGCACCGCCTGCAACCGCAGCCGGTCGCCGGCCGCCGCTGCCGTGGCCAGGGCCGGATACGAAACCACCGCCACAGCCTGCATCGCCGTCTGCAGGGGGAACTGGCGCAGCCGGTCGGCAAAATTCAGCGCTGCCACCGCTCCCGGGGCCAGGTCGGCGGCAAACAGGCGTTCCACCACCGTAGAGGCCTGTCCGGCCAGCGACCAGGCCACCAGGGGCAAGATCAGGGCGCCGGCCGCGGGCGCCCCGGGTCCGGCGTTCACCGCGGCGGTCACCTGGGCCGTCGCCGCGGTCGTCACACGGCGGCGGCGGAGTACCCAAAACACGGCCGCGGCATACAGCAGCAGGTAAATGCCGTTGCCCGCAGCACTGGCCGCCGCCAGCCACACCGGCCCCAGGCCGGACAGCAGCACCGCGGCCACCGCCACGCTCAGATTGACCAGCATCACGCCCAGCGGCGTCACCATAAAAACGTGGCGGGCGTACAAATAGGCGCGCAACACGGCCCCCATGGCGGCCAGGGCCGCCCCCGGGAGTGCGACGCGGGCACAGGCCAATCCCAGCGCCTGCAGGTCAGGCGACCGCCCGGCCAGCAGGGGCTGCATCAGCCAGGGGGCAGCCCAGAACGCCAACAGCACGGCCAGGGTGCCAATGGCGGTGACCCGGGCCAACACGGTCCGGGTCATCTGCTCGGCGCGGCCGGGCACCGGCCCGGCGGTTGCTGCCGACACAGCCGGCAGCAACGCCCCCGCCAGGCTGGCACTGGCCACATTGGCCGGAACCTCAGCCAGCGTCAGACCGGCCACGTAGGCATCGGTGGCGCCGGTGGCGCCAAAGGCGCGGGCGATCGCCAGCTCCCGAAGGAAACCGGCAATCTTCTGCAAGACGCTGAAAGCCGTCACGATTGCGGCGGTGCGGGCTACCTGGGCTGTCTGCATCGGCTGCCTCCATCTGGGCAGGTACGTCATCCTGATTATTCTACCATGGCGAGATCAGTCGGGTCACGCCCAGTGCCAGCAGCACCAGCCCGTGCAGCACACTCCAGCGCCCCTGCAGGCGGCGGGGCAGCAGGGCGGCCAACTGGCACCCGGCATACAGGGAGCCCCAGCCGGCCAGTCCGACCAGCAGCGGCAACCGCAGCGGGCTGAAGCCGGCCATACCTGCGCCCAGACCCGCCCCGACCGAATCGGTGGCCAGCGCCAGACCCAGCAGCACCGCTTCCCCGGTGTTAATGCTGCCGCTGCGGTCCATATCGGCCGCCACCGGCTCGCGCAGAATGGTAATGACCAGCCGCAGGGCCGGCACCCGCCAGGTCAGTACCGGCACCGGGTCCGACGCCGGCTCGGCCGGCGGATGCAGATCCGGCCGGGCCACCCCGGCCGAGCGCCAGGCCTGCCAGGTCACCCAGGCGCCTACTGCCATCAGCAGCCCGGCCCCCAGCCGCTGTGCCCAGATACCCCCGAGCGTCAGGGCCGCCGCCTGGCCCACAAACATGGCCGCCCCCAGCACCGCCGCCGAGACCAGGCAGACTACCAGCAGTCCCCGGGCGGGCAGGCGAATCCCGCGGGCACCATAGACCAGACCCACGGTGAGCGAGTCCACGCTCAGCGCCAGCGCCAAAACGGCGGACGCAAGCCAATCCACGGAGCATTCCCCGCTTTCCCGCTCAGTCTATTCATAGCGGGCCGGGCGGGGAACCAGAAGGCCGCCGGCACCTGGCCGGCGGCATGCATTGCATTCAAATAATAATACAGATCAGCCCGCCGCTGCCCTCGTTGATAATGCGGGTAAGCGTCTCCTGCAGCTTGCCCTGGGCGTCCTCCGGCATGCGGTACAGTTTGTTCTGAATGCCCTCCCGAACCAGTTCATGCAGCGGCTTGCCGAAAATGTCAAACTCCCAGAGCTTCTTCGGGTCGTCCTCAAACCGCTCCATCAGGTAATGCACCAGTTCCTCGCCCTGTTTGGCTGTGCCCATTATCGGCGTGACCTCGGTCTGAATATCGGCTCTGATCAGGTGCAGCGACGGGGCACTGGCCTTGAGCTTTACCCCGTACATGGCGCCTGACTTCACCAGTTCCGGCTCATCAAAGACCATTTCACTGATATGGGGCGTGACCATGCCGTAACCGGTCTGGCGGACCTCATGCAGGGCGGTGGCAATCTTATCGTACTCGTGCTTGGCCACCGACCATTCCCGCAGGAGTTTGACCATGGTGTGCTTGCCCTCAAGCTTGACCCCGGCGATTTCCTCCAGCACCTGATAATACATTTCCTCATGGGCTTCCATCTCGATCACGGCGGTCCCGGTGCCCATCTCAATGGAGCGGAGCTGAGCCGAGGCCACCACTTCGCAGGCCGACAGCTTTTCTACCGCCGGATCCACGTCCCTGACCTTCAGCACGCCCTGCACGGCATCGGCCACCGCCTGCTCGAACTGCTCCCGCAGCGGATGCCGGGTATCCAGCTCTTCCACCCAGCGGGGCAGGTGTACCTCCAGTTCCTGCACTGGAAACTCGAACAGCACCTGCTCCAGGATCAGGTGAATATCATCCTCCGACAGGGCAGAGGCATCGACGGGAATCACCGGCGCCCCGTATTTCTCTTCCAGTTCCCCGGCCAGTTCCAGTGTCTCCTGGGCATAGGGGCGAATCGTATTCAGGATCATCACAAAGGGCTTGCCCAGTTCCCGCAGCTCGGCCACGACCCGCTCCTCGGGCTCCAGATACTTGCCCCGGGCCAGGTCGGTAATGCTGCCGTCGGTGGTTACCACCACGCCCAGGGTGGCATGCTCGCTGATCACCTTGCGGGTGCCGATCTCGGCTGCCTCGTGGAAGGGCACCTCCTGGTCGAACCAGGGGGTCAGCACCATGCGCGGCTGCCCGCCCTCGTCGTTGAAGCCCAGGGCCCCCTCCACCGGGTAACCCACCACATCGACCAGCCGCACGCGCATGGAAATGCCCTCACGTGGGCTCAACTCGACGGCATCCTCGGGCACAAACTTGGGCTCAACGGTCATAACTGTCCGCCCGCCGCTGGACTGCGGCAGTTCATCCATCATCCGCGTGCGCAGGAACTCATCCTCAATCTGGGGCAGAATCAAGCGCTCCACAAACTTGCGGATAAAGGTCGACTTGCCGGTTCGCACCGGGCCCACGACGCCGATGTAGATGTCGCCCCCGGTCCGCTGGGCTATGTCCTCGAAGATATTGAACTTTTCCACCCGTTCCCCTCCCACAGCGTGGCCTTCCCCCAGGGGCGGGGCACGGCCTGGGTCTCTTAAGACTACCACTATGTGGAGGGAAGGTATTTTAGACCGAAAGTCCGGTTCTTTATTGCTGGTTGATCAACCCTGCGTACAATTCCTCCAGCCCGTTCATCATGGCAGCCATACTAAATGTGGAACGCACTCTCTCCTGGCCGTTACGTCCCATCGAAATGGCCCGTTCAGAGTCCTGCAATAGTTCCAGAATCGCCCCCGCCAGCCGTTCGGGCTGCCGCGGGGGGACAATCAGCCCAGTCTGGCCATCTACGACCGCCTCAGCGTTTCCCCCCACATCTGTCACCACTAAAGGTCGGGCAGCTGACATTCCCTCCAGAATGACATTCGAGAATCCCTCCTGATGTGAGGGTAATACCTGCACATCAAAAGTGTGTAGGAGATCGGCTATATCAGTACGTGTACCTAGCCATCTGATCCGGTCGGCGATCCCCAGTGCCCTGGCATGATCCCGAAGTGACTCCAAGGCTCCCCCATCGCGACCTACCATTACCAAATACAAAGTTGGGATAACCCGCAAAACCTTCGCCGCTGCCTCTAAGAGATCGTGATGGCCCTTGTACAGAATCAGGTTGGCAACACACCCCACAACCACGGCATTCGGGGGTATCCCTAGATTCCTCTTTAGCACTGCCGGGTTCCTGACTGGCCGGGCAAACTGGTCCCATTCTACTCCGTTATAAATTAAATAGAGTTTGCCATCAACATGGCGTTCCCGCTTGTATACGTCATGGAGCACTCCCTGGGAATTCACCGTAATGGCATCCGCAAATCTGTTTACAAGGTTTTCCAGTGGTTGATAATACCATTGCTTTTCCTTGTCTTCACCCAGGCCGCGCCGCGCCGAAATCACAACAGGAACACCGGCAGCACTGGCAGCAAGGCTCCCCACTACGTTCGCCCAATACAAGTAGCTATGAACTATCGCCGGTTTAACTGCCACGATGGCCCGTTGCAGTTCCCATAACGGACGTAAGGTGCCCGGTAAAAAGCGCCGAACCCGGATACCCTCATAATTAAAGATTTGCACCTGAACACCCAACGCTCTCAATTCCTCCTCGAGAGGACCCCCTTCACTGATAGCAAAGACGTGCGGAATCCAGAGTGATCGATTCAAACGCCCAACAACCTGGACAAGATGGCGCTCAGCACCACCGATTCCCAGTGTACCAATGCAGTAAATAATGGGGACAGGCCCGCTCATGACCCACTCTCCCAGGCGCGTATCGTGGCTAAGTCCTTTTTGGAAACAGCTCCGCACCCCCAGGCCAGTGCCAAAAACAGACCAATACCTACCAGCAGGCCGAACATGCGCGTGCCAATGCTCCCTGGAACCCCGGCAAGCCAGAATGCCGGTAACCCTAACACAGCGCACGGGACCCAACCCACAAGCGTGTGCCGTATTAACATGCCAAAATTCATGTGTCTCCGCGCTGCTACCAACATCAGGATAACCAACAATAGATAGGATACTGCCGTGGCCACAGCCGCCCCTACCATACTGAATCTGGGGATTAGAACGAAATTGAGTCCTATATTCACCGCCATTGAAACGCCATAAGTGTAACTCATGTGGATGGTACGTTGTACCGTGGCGACCGGAATCTGCTGAAGGAGATTCGCCACAGTCAGGGAGATAAACGCGAACACGACGATCGGAATGATTGGGGCTGCATCTGCGTACTTTGCCCCGGCTAAGAAGTCAACCATGTCTTTTGCTAAAACAATGGTCGCAAGTAACCAAAGCCCCAGCACCAGCGTAGTTAGCCGCAGCGACAAATACACAAACCCTTCAAAATGCTCCCGACCACGCTTAAATAAAACAGCTAGCGTTGGGAAATATACATAGTTCAATACGGCTAACAATCCCAGAGTAAGATTTGCCACTGAATACCCCACTGTGTAAACACCCACAGTAGCCTGGTCCTGGTAATAAGCAATGAAGTAATGGTCCAGTCCCTGCAGCGCCCACTGTGCAATGCTAACGGGAATGACGGGAAGCCCAATGATTAGGAGCTCGTAAATCTGCTTACGGTCAATGCCCGGGTAGTAACCAAATTCCCACACCAATCGGCCATAGAGTAGGGCACCAATGCCAAGGGTTGTGGCACTCAGCGCCCAGATGACTGCCTCTGCTCCCAGGCCACTCATTAATATGACTATGGCTGCACTGGCACCACCATAGTCCATTAGGAGTTCAAACATGATTGCCGTTCGGGTTCGCTGCAACACCTTCGGTAACAAGAGAGCCAATTCCTTAGCCAAACTGGCGACAACGTAAACGGCCGTTGCCAACAAGTAGGGTGCGTACCTGTCGATTACGGACTGCACAATCCCAAGCCAACGAAAACCCGCCACTATTGAAATGACCAAAAAGGTAACTACCGCAATGATATTAATTGCAGAACTGTACAATTTTCGCAGTTCAGCCGGTGTAGAAACGTTCACAATTTTTACCGGCAGCCCGTAGGTTAATCCCAGCGTCAGCACTGGCCACAGCATGCTGGCCGTGATACCTGCCATGGAGACCGCACCCATTCCGTCGGGTCCTAGAAAACGTGTCATGATTGGCAAGGTCACAAGACCTTTAACCCGCATCAGTGTATAGGCCAACATACCCAGACCCATACGCTGGGCCACCAGTTTGCGTGTGATGGCGATATTTATTGTTCTCATGCCCTAACCGCTCCATCTACCTTAAGTAGCCGCCTGTACAGGGCCACATATCGCTCAAGGCAAATCTGCAGCGAGTAATGTTCCTCGACATGTTTGCGAGCCGCGCTCCCCATGTTTGCCGCCTGTTCCGGTATTCTGAGCAAGTCAGCGATGGCACTAGCCAGACCGCCGATATCCCCCGGCTCGATCACACGACCAAACTTGCCGTCGACAATCAGTTCCCGGCAACCCCGGATATTAGTGACTACGCAAGGTTTCCCCATGGCCATGGCCTCCAGAATGGAAAGCGGCAACCCCTCCCGGTAAGACGGGAGCGTGAACACATTCATAAGGCCCAGGAAATCCACCACATCTTTACGGAATCCAGGAAAAAGGAAACTACGGTCTAGCCTGAGCTGGCCTACCCGCCGTTTGAGCGCCACCTCCGGATTTTCACGATCAGAGGGCAGTGCCCCTCCCACACACATAAAGACAACATCAGGAATATGGTCAGCGACCAACCGGGCAGCTTCGACAAATTCGAAAAAGCCCTTCTCCCGGACCAGACGGCCTACCATACCAACGACCGGTTGCTCAGGGCGAATGCCAAGTTGGCTGCGCAGAACTGATACACGCTTCCAATGTTCAGGGTCTGCTGGTGTAAACCGCTGCAAATCGATCCCGTTCGGAATCCAGGAAACCTGCTCGGGCAGAGCAATTCTTTCGGCGATCGCCGTTTTAGCATCCTCCCCACTGACCGTGATGACGTGGTCGGTCAAACGACCCAGCCACCGTTCCAGAGCAACATGGCTACGGTACAGTAGTGGGGACATACGCTCATGAAAGTAAAAGCCATGTGCGGTATACACTACCAACGGAATTCTGGCCAGTCGCGCAGCCGGGCGAGAGATGATACTAGCCATCGGTGTATGGGTGTGAACCATATCAAAGTCCTTAGTGCGCAGATACCGGGTCAGACGCGCTAAGGCCACCGCCATCTGCTCGATCCTGGGACTGCGGGGTATGGGGAGCGGGTGGACGCTAATCCCTCGGGCGGCAACCCGCTCTAAATCGGGACCTGGACTGCACACCACAGTCACGTCGTAGTCTTGTGATAATCCCTCTAATATGGGCAGCAGGATGTGATAGGCCGCATAATCCGCTGCGGCGATATGACAAATTTGGGGCTTCCGTCGCAGCACAGGTTACCTCCCCATTACAGTTCTGCCCTGCTTCCCTTCTAATAGTCGGAGATATAGAAACTCAACTTTGCGGACCATCGTTTCCACTGAAAATATCTCCCGCGCTCGTTTCTGCCCAGCCAGTCCCATTGCCGTTCGCCGCTCAGGATCAAGGAGCAGATCGATCAAAGCCGCCGCCATCGCGTCAGGTGCCCTGGGCGGGACAATGAAGCCCGTGGAGTCATGGACGATAGCTTCGGCATTGCCACCCACGTCCGTCGCCACAATCGCCTTTCCTGCAGCCATCCCTTCCAGAATGACATTGGAGAATCCTTCTTCGTGAGAAGCCAATGCCTGTACGTCAAAGCTATGCAAACAATTGACCACGTCCTGGCGGCTGCCCAGAAAATGAACCCTACCGGTCAGTCCTAACTCCTCGGCCAGGCTGGTAAGGCTGGCCTGAGTTCCATCGTCCCGCCCCACCAATGCCAGGTGTGCGTCTGGAATCCGTTGGACTACCTGCGCCATCGCCCGGACCAAATCTGCATGACCCTTGTACGGAATGAGGTTGGCAACAGAGCCAACCAAAGGTACATCAACGGGAATCCCCAACCGAAGCCGCATTTCAGTTGGAGGGACACTAGGTTGAACAAATTTTCGCCATTCAACGCCATTGTAAATCAGATGGATCTTGTTACGAACCCACCGCTCGCGAAGCGAAACGTCAGCCCCAACTCGCTGGGAATTGATTATCACTGCAGCAGTTACTGCATTGGTCATATTTTCTAAACATTGATAGTTTGGGCGTCCATCCTTAAACAGCCCTAGTCCCCGCCGGCTGGTAATAAGGATGCGTGCACCCCCGAGTTTGCTCATAAGCCCACACAGCACGTTCGCCCAAAACAACTGGGCGTGCACGATGTCTGGTGCCCGGCGACGTACATCACCGGCGATTTCAAGCAGGGCCTTCATCACTTGCACAGGCGATCGGTCTCGCAACCCTTTGAGGCCATACAAATGTACAGGTACCCCAAGCTGTTCCAGGTCCAGAGCCAGGGGGCCCAGTTCGGACATGCAGGCAACGGTTGGTTCAAACTGCTCACGATCCAAATACCGAATCAACTGTATCAGTTGCCGCTCGGTGCCCCCAACCCCCAGGGTACCAATCATATAAAGAACGCGAATTCGCCGATTTTGGGCTGTCAGCATAGCGCATGCCTGGAAAACCAGGTGACTGTATGTGCCAAGCCAGTCTCAAAATCGACTTGAGGCATGTACCCAAGGAGTTCCCGGGCCCGCTCAATGGCCGCCTGGGAGTGCTTCACGTCGCCAGGTCGCTCTGTTGAATACATCGGTGCAATATTAGTGCCCAGCAACTGGTTGAGTTTTGCCACCAAATAATTCAGGGTGAAGCGCTGGCCACAAGCCACATTAACTACTTTACCTGTGGCTACACTGGCATCAGCCGCCAACAAATTTGCGTGAACGGCGTTGGCCACATAAGTAAAGTCTCTGGATGTCAGACCGTCGCCATAAATGGTTGGCGCTTGTGACTTGATTAAAGCCGTAATAAATCTCGGAATCACGGCAGCGTATTGCGATTGCGGATCTTGTCTCGGACCAAAAATATTGAAATACCTGAGGCCAATACCTTCCAACCCGTAAAGGTTACAAAAAACTCTCAGATACAATTCCCCTACATATTTGGTCACAGCGTACGGGGATAGGGGCAACGCCGCCATTGTTTCGATTTTTGGCAACGTGGTTGAATTTCCGTAGGCGGAAGACGAAGCCGAATAAATAACCCGTTGCACGTTGGCGTCACGGGCGGCCACCAGTAGATTCAGAGTGCCGTCGGTGTTTACTTGATGTGAAGTAATGGGGTCCTGTACCGAGCGAGGTACAGAGCCCAGCGCAGCCAAGTGAAAGACCACATCAACACCAGTGATAGCCTGCCTGACGGCTACCAAATCGCGAACATCTCCCTGCCGGAAATCAATGTCGGCAGCCACATCGGCCAAATTTGTAAGTTTTCCAGTAGCCAAATTATCCAGCACCCGGACATCCCAGTTACGTTCAAGCAATGCGTCGACCAGGTGGGAACCGATGAACCCGGCACCACCAGTCACAAGTGCCTTACGCATGCTCCGCCTCCTCCCTGTCCCCGGTGGCGGAGTTGATCGCGACTTCGGCGGTAGAGCCAAGGCGTACGATATGCGGCCGTTGAACGTGACGGAACCCGTTACGTGTATCAAAAATGAGTGGGGCATGTTCCGCCAACCAGGGATAGTCATAGCCAGAATGATCTGTTGTTAATACTACGATATCATAGTTCGCTAACCGATCGGGGGTCAACTCGACTGAGTACATAATTTCTTTGCCAATTTTCACGCTGGGGACAAAGGGATCGTTATACTCCATATTGGCCCCCCGCCTCTGCAGCAGTTGTAGGACCTCCAGCCCCGGAGACTCCCGGCAGTCATTAATGTCTTTCTTGTAAGAAACACCCAGCACAAGTACCCGCGCACCATTAATGCACTTACGCCGGGTATTCAGTACATCAGCGATTCTGTCGACCGTATAGCGAGGCATATTGCCATTGATATCGCTAGCCAGATCGATAAACTTGTGGTAAAAGTCAAACGCCTTGGCCTTCCAAGACAAATAGGCCGGATCAAGGGGAATACAATGGCCACCAATCCCAGGGCCTGGGTAGAAAGGCATGAAACCGAAGGGTTTAGTGGCAGCGGCGTCGATTACTTCCCAGACATCGACACCCATCCGATCGCACAGTAGGGTGATCTCGTTAACCAAAGCAATATTGACAGCCCGAAACGTGTTCTCTAACAACTTAGCCATCTCGGCTACCCGCGTGGAGGATACCGGCACCACACGTTCGGCCACGAAACTATACAGTTGAACCCCCGCTTCCAGGCAGGTCCTGGTGGCCCCCCCAACAATCTTCGGGGTGTTATACAAGCCAAATGATGGATTGGCGGGGTCTACTCGCTCCGGGGAAAAGCACAGATAATAATCGTGGCCAGGACTCCAGCCCATGGCCAGCAGTTCCTGCCCTATCAACTCATCAGTTGTGCCTGGATAGGTCGTGCTTTCCAACACCAAGAGCATCCCCGGGTGAAAGATTTCCTTAACGCGACTCACAGCATCTGTAATGAAACTGATATCCGGATCTTTGGATTTACGCAGAGGGGTGGGCACACAAATGATGATGGCATCAGCGCCAGCTAGAACTGAATAATCCGACGTGGCTCTGAAGTGACCAGATGTAACGGCTGCGACAACTTGGCTGCTTTCTACGTCCAGGATATAGGACTCACCTGCATTGAGTTGCCCCACCCGTGTAGGGTTGACATCGACCCCTATCACACGAAGTCCCTTGGAAGCAAAGCCCAGCGCCAGTGGAAGGCCAACGTATCCCAGGCCAAGGACTCCCACTACGGCAGTATGATCACGTAACTTACTCAGTACCGGCATTCAAGCTTTCTCCTTTACTCTTCTGATCACGTCTCGATAGACTGCTTCAGTCTGACGGACCATCTTATCGATAGAAAACTCCGAACAAACCACCGTCCGTCCTGTATCTCCCATCTGTCTGCATAACTTAGGGCTTTCGACCAGAATTTTGATTGCCGCAGCGAGGGCACCTTCATCGCCAGGTGGAACCAGGATCCCGGTTTGGCCATCCATTACCAGTTCAGGGATACCTCCAACCCGCGTTGATACCACCGGTAACCCGGCGCACATCGCTTCCATGATTGCCCCTGGAAGCCCTTCCCAAAGAGACGGCAGGACAAAAACATCAAAACCTGTCAGAAGTCGGGCCACATCCCGCCGCAATCCGAGAAAACAAACCCGCTTCTCCAGTAACCCCAAATCCTTCGCCAGGGTGATTAACCTGTCGCGCTGACTCCCCTCACCGACAATCACCGCCCGCAGTGGCAGGTCCTGACGCAGGCGAGCAAGAGCCTGCAAAAAAGTATCAATCCCCTTTACCGCCTCCAGCCGTGCGACCACACCCACGCATACAGCACCGGGTTCTGCGCCCACTTCAGCCCGCACACCCTGGCGCACACCAGACTCCGCCTGGGTTCTTAGGTCAATACCATTGTGAACTGTACGCACCTTGGCTCGGGGTATCCTCTCACGCTTGATCAGAAAGTCTGCTCCCGCCTGGGAATTGGACAAGTAAAGGCTTACCAGCGGGGAAGTTAGAAGATCGGCCCAGGCATGCCAGGGGCGCCGGTCGAGGTCTACGCTGCGCTGGGCCGTGATGACGACTGGAATACCACATAAACGAGCCATGGGGCGTACCAAGATGTTGGCCTTAAGCCCATAGACCTGAACGATGTCATAACGTTCTCGCATGAGCAGACTGAACAACCGTCTGGATGCCGTCCACGCCCGCTTGGGCGTCCAATCAAGTACGGTAACTGGCACCCCAAGTGCTGCCAGTTCTTCGCCCACCGGACCATTACCGCGAAAAAAAGCCACCTGATTAGTAAAATCATTAGGGTTCATTCCACGGATGAGCCTGAGCGTCATCAACTCCGTCCCACCCATCAGGCCACTGGACAATACATGCAGAATCTTGATCATGAAACCGCGCCCAATCGAACCGGAACGAACTCTGATTCCTGGCGGATAAACATGCGGTACCAAACCTCCAGGTTAATCAGAGCCCACAACCGATGTCCGTGATCGGCCGCACAAGAAAGATGTTCATTGACAAAGCGCTGCACTGCTTCTACCTGTAACAGACCATCCTGAACCACTGCAGGTCTGGCGAGCAGTTCCCTCACCCACCCGCTCAATTCGTTGCGGAACCAACTTGATATGGGCACACCAAACCCCTTCTTCGGGCGGTAGAGCACCTCGTGGGGGACAAGCTCCTCGCCCAATTTTTTTAACAGGTATTTAAGCTGGCTCCCGCGTATTTTCTGCGAGCCGGGTAGGGAAGCTGCAAACTCCAGTAGCACATGATCAAGCAGCGGTGATCTTCCTTCAAGACCATGTACCATCGTCATACGATCGACCTTGGCTAATAAATCGCCAGGGAGATAGGTCATGGTATCACAATACAACATGCGATCGACATCATCGGTTAGAATGCGAGGATCACCGTAATAGTCAAGTATATACTGGACGGCATCCCGTGACCCTAGTTCCATTCGAACCGCTGAGGTCAACAGCCGTTCCCGGTCTTCTGCTCTGAAGATGACCATGCTGTGCGAGTACTGCCGGCCCCTTGGCTGGAGCGAGGCGTCATTGAGCCATTTCAGGCGGCGCAGAAATCTGATCCGGTGTATATCCGCTGGAAACAGGTCGAGCATCCGTCCCAGCAGATGCCGCCGCACCGTCAGGGGTATCCGGTTATATAGCCGTACATACCGGTCACCGAGATACCGTTCATATCCGGCAAAACCCTCATCGCCGCCATCGCCGTTGAGCGCCACGGTCACATGCCGACGTGTCATCTGAGCAAGGTAATACGTTGGAATGGCGGATGAGTCAGCAAATGGCTCATCAAAGTGCCAAACCAGCTTGGGTAGAATGCCGAGCAGGTCAGCTGTGCAGAGAAACTCTTCGTGTACAGTTCCGTACTTCCGGGCAACCATTCGGGCATAGGGAAGTTCATTATATGCCTGGTCAGCGAAGCCGATAGAAAACGTCCGAACTGGTTGGCTGGACTGCTGCGCCATCAGAGCTACCACAATGCTGGAGTCAACACCTCCACTCAGGAAGGCTCCCAAGGGCACCTCGCTCATCAGCCGTATCTTCACTGCCTCTGTCAGCAGTGTTCGCATGTGGTGCACCACTTCAGCGTCTGCCCACTGCCTCTTGGGTGAATAGGCCAGGTCCCAGTAACGAGTAGTCTCAACTTCATCGGATTCCACGGTCAGCACACAGCCCGGAGGTAGCTTCGAGATCCCCTTGAACATGGTTAAAGGTGGGGGCACATACTGATACGTTAGGTAATCGTCAAGGGCATTCAGGTTTACTTGGCGAGGCACATCAGGATGGGTCAGGATTGACTTGGCCTCACTGGCGAACAGGAAGGTATGACCTAAATCCGCATAGTACAAGGGTTTCTTACCTAAACGATCTCGGGCTAAGAACAAGCGACGGTGATCTTGATCCCAAATAGCAAAGGCGAACATGCCCCGCAAACGCTCGACGCACCGAATGCCCATTTCTTGATATAGATAAAGAATGACTTCGGTGTCGGACCGGGTCCGAAACCGATAGCCCAGTGCCTCTAGTTCACTGCGGAGTTCCAAGAAATTATAAATCTCGCCGTTAAAGACGATCCACGTGCGTTCGCATGAGTCACCCATCGGCTGGTTGCCACCGCTGATGTCAATGATGGCCAGCCGACGGTGTCCTAACCCCACCGGCCCATTCACCCACACGCCCGAACCATCGGGGCCGCGATGGGCGATTGCCTGAATCATACGGGTGACGGCTTCACGACTGACTGGGCCTTGCCCCGAACGATGGAGGACTCCGGCGATTCCACACATGTTCTTTCACTCCGACTTTACCTTACATGATTACGACGATGAATTGGTCTTGGACAGCCCGGCCCATGACATGAGGAGGAAGGCCGGGATATAGTAACGCACATCGGCCATCCAAACATGAGCCAGCGAGATCAGAATCAAGGACCCCAGTGCACCGATCCCCGCCCATCTCCAGCCTTGATCAGAGCCCCAGCCAGACATTCGGTACAGACAGACCGACAATAGAGTGATATATGCAAACGCACCCAACAGCCCCAAATCAGCCAAGATTTGCAGATAAGTGTTGTGCGCATTGGCATAAGTGTTGAATACTATCCCTTGGGTACATTCCTCTGCCAAAAGGCGGAAGGAATAGAAGCCTGATCCTAACCACGGATGTTGCTGAAAGATACACAAAGCTGTGTTCCAAAGGATAAAGCGCTCGCTGATTGACCGGTCCAGTTGCTGCTCAGCATCGGCATACCGGACGGGTGTTCCCTGGACATGTTGATTACCCAACAGAATCCCATAAATCCCTTTCTGTATGCCATTGTCAGAAGAGAGATCTTCGCTAAAAGACTTAAATCCGTTGAACCAGCGGCTGGTGTACGAGGCGTTTGCGACATCAAACCCCGCTACTTCAATGTAATTCTCCCTGGCATCTACTCGACCACTCATATCAATCCGGACCAGAACCTGGAACTTATTTGCCAGAGACTCCGGGGGCAGGGGAATTCGTTCCCATCGGAAGAAGTTCGGGTCAAAGACGGTCGCGTCTGCCGTATACACAATGCTCTTGTCCAGCCATACGCGCACTGTGTATGGTCCCGAGCCACTGCCTCTCTTGGCATAAAGGTGCAGTTCAGGTGGAACCAGTCCAGCTTCAGGCACCCTGATCTCCTGCTCAACTCCGGTATTCGCGGTGGTAATGGCTGAACGCCATGATAGAGGTCGACCCTGATCCGCCAGTGCGAGTGTATCTGCCACACTGGGCGGCAACCCTTTCGCCTGTATAAATGGCTTTGCCTTTATGCCTCCGTTCCACCAAGCCGTCGCCACCAGGGTAATCATCAGACCAACCCCGGTCAGGCGAGACCGGTAACCTCTATTCACCAGGGTAGATAACCCCAGCACAAGGAACCCGGCCAGAATACCCGCCCGAGATAGCGTTGTGCTCAGGCTCCAAATCAGCAAGGGCACCATTGCCCAGTATGACCGACTAACCGCTCGGTTCGCTCCTCCAAGCAAGTCCCCGGCAGCAAATGCCAAGGCCACAACGATCAAAGCCGCGAAAATATTGTAATTGGTAGGCACCCTGTAATCACTGATAAGAGGAACCAGATCCGCAAAACGATCAAAAACAGCGATCTGAAGCTGCTGTCCTAAACGCATCAGGGCCAGTATGGTTGTACCCAGCGCTAGTGGGCGTCCAAGCATTGCATACCCATCACCAGTCGGCAACCAGTAGATAGATAACACAACCGCACAGACCCGCACGAGAAACCAGAACGAATCAAAAGCAATTCCTTTCCACTCAGTAGGACTATGAATAGCTTGAGCGGAAGCGGCTGCCACGATAATGGATACACCAAAAAGAATAAATGGCCAAAGCCGGTTCAGGGGAGGGAAGTAGCTGGCAAGCGAATCGTTATGACAGCACTTGCGAAAGCCTAAACCTGCCAAGACACCAACGAGCACTGGTACATCTGTAGACATACGGAGTTGTATAGGGAATAGGGCACCTGCAATAACCAAATATGGCGCCAGGGAAACACGCCATGTTGATAAACACGCTATGCCAAACACGAGAAAAAACAAACCGGGATCCAGATGCACACCCCCAAGATTCATACAGCAGTGTTCAAATACTTTTACCGCGTACCACAGGCACGTACAGATGTCGTACATTTCTCTTTTTGGAGACCTTGCGCCTTTTCACGGTTAAGAACTACCCGTACGGTTAAGAGCAAGATTTTACAGTCCAGCCAGATTGAATACTGACGAATGTAGTGGATATCGTATCGAAATTTGTCCGCTGCCGTTGTGGTATACTTTCCGAGCACCTGAGCCAGTCCGGTTAGACCTGGCTTCACCACGTTACGTAAGGGGTAGTCTGGGATTGTCTGCGTGAACGCCTCAACAAATTCAGGCCGCTCGGGTCGGGGTCCCACAAGACTCATATGCCCCATCCAAACATTCCATAGCTGAGGAAGTTCGTCAATCCGGGTTGCTCGGATGAATCGCCCTACTGACGTTACCCTGGGGTCATTCAATTGCGCCAATTGCGGTCCATCCGGCTCTGCGTCAGCGACCATACTGCGAAGTTTCCAAAGGGTAAAAACAGCCCCGTTTTCTCCAACGCGCTTTTGGCTATAGAAGGCCGGCCCATTAGATGTGAGACGCACAAGCGCAGCCGTCACCAGAATAATTGGCGCCGTAACGAGTGCCATGGGAATCACAACCGAGAGGTCAAAAAGGCGCTTTGTCAAACGGGCGGTAGTGGAAAGCCCTAACGGTTGAATGCGAAACACAGGAATATCATCCAATTGGTCAGCTTCGTAACTGAGAACCATAATGTCATACAGGTCGGGAACCAAATAACATGACACGTTGACCGCCTGAGCCATGGACATGAGACGACGACGGCTCTCCAGGCCAATAGAACTGCCAATCAAAAGGACGTCCACCCCAGCCAGGCATCTGGCCCCTTTGACCAAAACGGCGTCCGGTGATACTGAACTGACCAACTGAAACCAACCGCGTGGGACCGATTTGAGTTTGGCCGCCAAGGTCATACAGTCATCACTGCTACCAACTACTAGTACTCGTTGTTGACCATGCCGCCAGCGGTTGAAAGCGAGCACAAATACCCGCCAGCCAGTCATAAACAAGATCTGAATGACGAAAGCGATTAGAATGACGCTTCGAGGCAGCGCGAAAGCCCGTAACCAAAATGCCAGCACAGCCAGACCAACAAAACTAGTCAGGTTGGCCAACACCACCTGCCGAATGACTGCAGTACGGGTACGGAGATCAACCACATACAGTCCATAAGCATAGTAGACAACCCAGCCCAGAACCAGGGTCCATGGCAAGGCCACTTGGAAACTCTCCCAATTTTCACTCGGGGGAGGCCACCCTGTACGCCGCCACAATGCGGTCAATAGTCCGACACAAAGTAATGCCATGTCCACGAGCGGTAACAATAGTCGGGCCAACGGTCGAAACGGAAGCAAGAGCATCGATTGGCCTCCTTGAATCGACGGCCTTGAAACACGAAGCTGTAACATCAGATAAATAACAGGGCCAAGTTTACTGATCATCAATCGCCGCCATAGCCCACGTAGGTCAAACAATGCATAAAAGGCACAACCGTGCCAGAGGTTTACTTCGGCTGATGCAGGGCATAATCCTTTCTGCCCAAAACACACCACCCAGATTGACGTTTTGTCCCATTTCCATTCAATTGACGGGCCATTTTCTCTTATAATATATTCTTGAGAGATCTACTATTACAGTATCGCAAAGAATATCGGGGTGGTTCGGTTTGCTGCTGACACGCCGAGAGTTTCTCGAGGCTTTGGGGACCACAGTTGGTGGGACCTCCTTTCTGACATCGACAAATGGGAAACAGCCATATCAAGTCCAGGCCAAGCACCAACCCCGCGCTAGGACCTGGGCTGTGCTTGAAGCCCAAGGTTGGACTTGGGATGAAATTGATGCCAAAGTCATATCTTGGAACGAATTGGAGGCGCAGTAATAAATGCCGATCCCTACACCTAACCTTGGACTTATCAAGGCAGAAGGAACCGATCTATTCAGTCGAGCTACATATAACAAAAACCTTGATCTGATGGATGCCAAGGTCGCCGCCATCGCGCGCTTTGGCGCCCCTGTCTATAACATCAAAGGCTTTGACGCGGTGGGCGATGGCCTGGCTGATGATACAGCCAGCATCCAGTCTGCCCTTGACGCCGCTGAACGTGCAGGCGGGGGGCTAGTCTATATACCGAGCGGTACATATAAGATCAGTTCCGCTCTGGTAATCGCCTCAAATGTGACACTTGAAGGTGAAGGATTCCAGTCGCACATCATCCTGAACGAGCCAGCAAAACACATAGGCATCCACAACAAGAATACGACGCAAGGTGACCACAACATTCAGATCCGCAATTTACGATTAAACGGTAATGGCGGAGATCTAATTGGTGCAAATGATGGGATTGCCTTCTATTCTGTAAGCGATTTCTCCATCACTGGCTGTTTGATTGAGCGTTTTGACGGCTATAATATCGTTCTTTGGCACAAGAATGGAATCGACATTCCATGTCAGCGCGGGCTGGTTACCAACAACATTTCCCGTAATTCCTCCGAAATGGGAATCGAGCTATACTCAGCCGTTGACACGACCGTTATAGGTAACATTTGTGAAGCTAACGGGTATCATGGAATTTATGCTTGGAACGGAAGCAACCGGGTTACGATCTCGGGCAACCTCTGCCAGAATAATGGTAAGAACGGGATTCACATCTCGGGAGCAGATGCCCAGACCATCGGGAAAACCAAAGGCATTACGATAACAGGCAATATATGCCACAATAACCTGATTGGCGGCATCCAGATCGAAAACAGCTCCGAGTTGGAGCTGTCTGATTTCGTTATTACAGGTAATTGCATCCTCTCTGACCACAATAATACAGTGACAGGAGTGAATACGTGCGGTATTTCTGCCTTCCTGGTAAACAATCTGGTAGTTGCAGATAACAATATTTCGGGTTATACCTATGGCATTTATATTCAAGGCGAGCCAGAGGGACGACAAGTTTCGATCACTGGAAACATCGTCACTGGTGCAGGTTACGCTGGAATTCGCTTATATCGTACCAGCGGCAGTGTGCACACCAACATCGTTAGCCACAATGACAGCTACGGGATTGTCCTGACCGACGTAGCGGATACCACCGTAGAAGGGAACACCGTCTACAATAACGGGAGAACTGGGATTTATGCGCACATGCTGAAACTGGGCTGCTCTAATAACACAGTATCAGGCAACCGGTGCTTTGACGCCCGCCCCGACGTGAACGCAAAGACCCAACGAATGGGCATCGTTTTTGAGGGAAAAACCAACCATCATAACATGGTGATGGGAAATAACTGCCGCGGAAATGTTGAGTCAATAAGCATTCGTGTATCGGGCACCGGCAACATACTGACCCTCAACATGACGGATTAGACGCAAGACAAGTAACCCAGTCCGAACTCCCATACCGGCAGGTTAGTATGGGTAGTCTGCTCCCATCAGTGACCTGGCCATTGAACGGGTTTTCTTATGGCGGCGGGTACCGCCCCCCCTCCCCCGTAGCCTCCCGCCCCATCAGCCGCCGCACACCTTCCGCCAGGCTCAGGCCGCCGTGCAGAATCTGCTCGATCTGCTCGGTAATCGGCAGCTCCACCCCCAGCTCCTGCGCCAGGTCCAGCGCGGCGCGGGCGGTAGTCGCGCCCTCAATGGTCTTCCCCGCCCCCAGCACAAGCGCCGGCGGCTCCCCGCCCCCAATAGCCAGCCCGGCCTGGCGATTGCGGCTCTGGTTGCCGGTACAGGTCAGCACCAGGTCGCCCATGCCCGAAAGCCCGGCAAAGGTGAGCGGGCTGGCGCCCAGGGCCACGCCCAGGCGGGTCATCTCGGCCAGGCCGCGGGTAATCAGCGCCGCCCGGGAATTATCGCCCATGCCCATGCCGTCGCTGATGCCCACACCGATGGCCATCACATTCTTGAGCGCCCCGCCCAGTTCCACCCCCACGACATCGCTGTGGGTATACACGCGGAAATGACCGGTGGTCAGAGCCGCCTGCACCAACTGCGCCACCGCCGGGTCGGCCGCCGCCGCCACAGTGGCGGTGGGCAGGCGCCGGGCCACCTCCACCGCAAAATTCGGGCCCGACAGCACCGCCAGCCGCGCCCCCAGGGTCGGGGCAGCGGCACGCACGACCTGCGAAACCCGCAGATGGGTGGCCGGCTCCAGGCCCTTGGTAATACAGACCACCACGGCTTCGGGGCGCAGCAGCGGCCCCAGTTGCCCGGCCAGCGCGCGCAGGCCGCCGGAGGCCGGCCCCAGCACCACCAGGTCTGCCTCGCCCACGGCGGCGGCCAGATCAGCAGTGGCCTGAACTGTATCAGGGAAAACAATACCCGCCAGCCGGCGGGCATTCACGCGCGCATACGCAAACGAGTCGGCAGCGGCCGCCGCCCGGAACCACAGGGTGACCTGGTGGCCGTTATCGAGCAACGGCACGGCCAGGGCGGTGCCCCACTGCCCGGCCGGAACAATGGCAACCCGCAGGGAAGGTGGCATAACAAACATCACTGCTCCGTACGCGGCCTGGCTTTCTGGCCAAACTTGTTCTCGGTGCCGGCCAGGAGGCGCTGCATGTTCGTGCGGTGCCGCCACAGAATCAGCGCCACCACCGCCAGGGCCAGATATTTGTGTTCAGGCGGGGCAAAAAAGAACATGTACCCCACCACGCTCAGGGCGGCCATGATTGACCCCAGGGAGACATACCGGGTGGGCAGAACAACGGCCAGGCCCATGGCCAGGGCCAGCAGCACCGCCGGCCAGTGCAGCAGCACAAACACGCCGCCGCCGGTGGCCACCGACTTGCCGCCCCGGAAGTTCAGCCAGACCGGGTAACTGTGCCCCGCCACCGCGCCAATGCCTGCGGCCACATAGCCCCAGTCGCCGGCCAGACGGAAACCGATATAGGCTGCCAGCGTACCCTTGAGCAGGTCACTCAGGCCGGTGATCACCGCCGGACCCCAGCCCAGTGTACGCTGCACATTGGTCCCACCGGTGGCCCCGCTGCCGTAGCGGCGCACATCGATCCCCTTGAGGCGGCCCATCAGGTACCCGAAAGGGATCGACCCCAGCAGGTAACCGATGGCCAGGGCACCCAGGAAACTGACGGTCAAGGCGGAACGTCCCCTTTCTGGGTCCGGTGCCGGAAACACCATTCCCTTACCAAACATTTCGCCAACCGCCACAACGATTCCTTGGCACCCAAAACGATCGGACTCTATTCGTCCCGAACGTGCGCAGCAGTTCCCGGCCCGGCACCGGCCTTGCGAGCGGCCCGCCGCTCCAGCTTGATCTGGCGTGACCGGCGAATCTCCCGGGGGCCGATCTCCTTTGGTTTCAAGGCGGCGAACTTGGATTCCCGCTTGCGCAGGAACCAGCGCAGGGGCGTGCCGCTGAAATCGAAGGTTTCCCGCACCCGGTTTTCCAGGTAGCGCCGGTAGCTGAAATGCATCAGTTCCGGGTCATTAATAAAGAGTACGAATCCCGGCGGACGGGTGTGGGGTTGAGTGGCAAAATAGATCTTCAGCCGCTTGCCCTTGTCCGTCGGCGGCGGGGTCAGTAGCACCGACTCCCGGATCACCTCGTTCAGTTGGGCGGTACTGACCCGACGCCCGTGGTTCAGCCAGGCCAGTTTCACCACCGGCAACAGCTTGGGCAGGCGGCTGCCGGTCCTGGCGCTCAGGAAGGCGGTCTCACACCATTCCATAAAGCGGAACTCATAGCGGATCTTCTCGGTGAATTCCTTCATGGTCTTGTCGGTCTTGGCGACCAGGTCCCACTTGTTCGCCACCACCACACAGGCCTTGCCCTGCTCCTTGACATAGGTGGCAATCTTCTGGTCCTGGTCGGTGATGGGCTGGGCGGCATCAATCAGCAGCAGCACCACATCGGCCCGCTCAATGGCGCGCAGGGAGCGCATCACACTGTAGCGTTCCACCGCCTCGTCCACCCGGGCTCGCCGCCGCATGCCGGCCGTGTCAATGAACAGGTAGCGGTCGCCGTCCTGCTGCAGCAGCACGTCAATGGCATCACGGGTGGTACCGGCCACATCAGATACAATCACCCGGTCTTCCCCCGCCAGGGTATTGATCAGGGTGCTCTTGCCCACGTTGGGGCGCCCCACCACCGCCACCCGGACCAGGTCCGGGTCGGGCGCCTCGGCCTCGGCCGGATCGGCGGGCAGCAGCCGGACAATCTGGTCGAGCAGGTCGCCGGTGCCCATACCGTGGATAGAGGAAACGGTCACATAATCCCCCATCCCCAGGCTGTAGAACTCACTGGCATCCTGTTCATGGTGCAGGTTTTCTACTTTATTCACACAAAGAATCAACGGCTTGCGGGTCCGGCGCAGAATCCGGGCCACGTTCTCGTCTTCGTTGGTCACGCCCTGGCGCACGTCGCAGACAAAGACCACCACATCGGCTTCCGCAATGGCGGTCTGGGCCTGGCGGGTCACCGCCTCGTCGATCTGCCCCTCGGCGCCGGTCTGAATGCCACCGGTATCCACCAGGGTGAAATGATGCCCGGTCCATTCGCAGTCGGCATACAGCCGGTCGCGGGTAATCCCCGGCTCGTCTTCGATAATCGCCAGGCGCTGACCGATCAGCCGGTTAAATAAGGTCGACTTCCCCACGTTGGGTCGACCGACAATGGCCACAATGGATTTCATCGCGCACTCACCTCTTCTATAGGATGCCCGGAGCTAAGCATATCGGGCCGGTGCGCCAATGTCCAGGGAAACATAGCCAAAGGCGCATGCGCCGCCAACACCCCGCCCACACTAGGGCAGAGAATGTTCAGCGGAGGGTGTGCCAACATGAAACTGCGCGAACTGATGACCCCGCAGGTCCGCACCTGCACCCCGGACACCACCCTGTCCGAGGTGGCAGCGCTGATGGCTCAGCTCAACATTGGCGCCGTCCCGGTGGCCAGCGGCGGGCAGGTACAGGGAATGATCACCGACCGGGACATCGTGTTGCGGTCAGTGGCCCAGGGCCAGAACCCCCGTGAGGTCCGGGCCGCACAGTGCATGACCCAGCCGGTGGTCACCGCCACCCCGGACATGGACGCCCGGGCCGCCGCCGACCTGATGGCCAACCGGCAGATCCGCCGCCTGCCGGTGGTGGAAAACGGCCAGTTGGCGGGCATTGTCGCCCTGGGGGACCTGGCCACCGTTTCCATTCATGAGGATGAGGCGGCCCAGGCCCTGTCGGAAATCTCGGAGCCGTCCCAGCCCCAGGCCCGGACCCAGGCCAGCCCCCAGGCGCACTGAGGGTCCGGCAGCGCGCACATAACCGCACCGTAACGCCTGTACCGCCAGCCCCGGACACCTGCAGTGTCCGGGGCTGGCTGCATGTGTCAGCAACTAAATCTTGCCACACGAAGCAAGACGTGTTAAACTCGCCGGTAATCGAGAATGAGTATCAATATCATCGAACACCGACCGTGCCGTACAACGCGCGGTGGGTGAGAGGAGGCCTACAGTGAGTGACCACAGCGGGGACCTGAACGGTACCTATGGCGAGGGGCTGAGCTATGCCAAGATGCCCGGGCACTGGTTACTGGCCCGCCTGGGCAAGCGGGTGCTGCGGCCGGGAGGCCTCGCACTGACACAGGGGCTGCTTGACGCGCTGTGCATTCAAACCACGGACAGCGTGGTCGAGTTTGCCCCGGGGCTGGGGGTGACCGCCCGTCTCACCCTGGCCCGCAACCCGGGCTTGTACACAGCCATCGAACGGGATCAGGTGGCGGCCACCAGTGTCGGGCGCTACCTGACCGGTCCGCAGCGACGGTGCCTGGTCGGTAGCGCCGAACACACCGGCCTCCCCGACGGGTACGGTACCATCGCCTACGGCGAGGCCCTGTTGACCATGCAGACGCCTGCCCACAAACGCATGATTGTGCAGGAGGCCCGGCGCATCCTGCGGCCGGGTGGGCGCTATGGGATCCATGAGCTCTGCCTGGTTCCCGATGACATCGACACAGGGCTGAAGCAGGAAATCCAAAAGGCCCTCGCACAGGTTCTGCGTGTGAATGCGCGGCCACTGACACCCTCCGAATGGAGGCAACTGCTGGAGTGCGAAGGCCTTGCCGTGGTCAACGAAGCGCTGGCTCCCGCGCTCTTCCTTGAAACCCGGCAATTCATTCGTGACGAGGGTATCTGGGGATCACTGCGATTCACCTGGAACAGTTTGCGCAACCCGACAGCTTGCCGCCGCGTTTTCCAGATGTGGCAGGTCTTCCGGAAGTACCGGCAGTATCTGGGGTCGATCATGCTAGTTGCGGTCAAGCCCGGGACCGGGGCAGAGTAGTCCTACCCGGCCAGCCAACCGGGCAGGTGGGTGAGATCCGGCAGCACCGCATCGGGCTGAAGCTCAGGCGGAATGTCGCCCAGGTCCGCCGGCCCGGTGCAGCCGGACAGTACCAGCACTGTCCGCATGCCCACCGTTTTGCCCATGCCCATGTCCTGCCGGTACTGGTCGCCCACCATTACGACCTGCCCGGCCGGCAGGCCCAATAGCTCCAGGCAGGTCTCAGCCGCCCAGCGTGACGGCTTGCCCAGAATCACCGGTTCCACACCGGTGGCATAGGCCACCGCCCTGACCATGGCGCCGGTACCGGGCAGGTAGCCGTTTTCCACCACCAGTCGTGGGTCGTCGTTGGTGGCCACAAACCGCGCCCCATGCCACACCGCCCGGCAGGCTGCCTCCAGCCTGGTGTAGTCAAATGCAGGATCGCGGCCCATCACCAGCACCCGGGCCTGCTCTGCCGCCGCCGGCGCCAGCAACGCCACACCCAGGGCCCGCAAGGGCTCCAGCAACCCGGGCCCGCCCAGGGCCAATACGGGTACCCCCGGCCACTCCTGCGCCACCACCCGCGCCGCCACCCGGCCGCTGGTCACAATCCGGGCCGGGTCAGCGGGCAGGCCCAGGCCACTGAGCTTGGCCGCCACTTCGGCGGGGGTGCGCCGGTTTTCATTCGTGCAGCAGGCCACCTGTAAGCCCTGCCGGCGCAGGGCCGCCACCGCCGCATCGGCCCCGGGAATCAGGCTGTCGCCCCGCACCAGTACGCCATCGATATCGAGAATCACGCCACGAATCGGGCCCACAGGCGGCGTCCTCCCCCTCACAGCCGGTACTGCGTCTGGTCCTATCATTTCCCCTGCAGGGATGCCGGCTCCTGCCTGGCCCGGCAGAATGCCTGCCTGGTGGGCGGACCGAACCCGACCTGTACAGGCCAATCGTTACTTCTTGCACGGCGGCCGCCGCCCACCAGGATCCGGCGCTGGCCCGCACCGGTGTCATTGTCTTCGGCCCGGTCGAGACGTCAGAGCGTTAGTCAGGGCGGTAAAAGGCCCGGTCAGTCGTGTTGACCCCAAAACGGGTGTTTTCGGCGATTTCCTGCCGCTTGGTCTTGTAAACAAAGGGTTCGTCCTGACTGGTGCGGGTGTTGTTGAGGGCGCTGATGCCCACCTGGTCAGGGGCGAGGAGACTGCCGGTGCGGATCACCCGGGCCTTCAGATCGTGCATGCGCTCCCGATCTTCCATCTCCGGGTGGGCCTGCCGGTAATCGGCCACACCCTGATAGTCGCGCAGATAGGCGCCGATTTGCCGGACGGCGTTGCAGTCCTCCCGAAGGGTCTGTTGCACCTCCGTCAACTGGGTGTTCAGGTGCCGCAGTTCCCGCAGAATCGCCCCGGTTCGCTCCTCTTCCAGCTCCCGCAAAGTCTGGATGAACTCCCGGATCAGCCGCTCGTTCAGATCCATATTCAGATCGCCTCCCCTGTGCCAGGCCGTTGCCGGCAACCCGACCAATGGTTTATAGGCAACCGTTGGTACGGGTATGCCTATGCCGCTCGGTTACACTAGCCCCGGTGATGTCACATGCGGGTGGCGATTTTGGGCGCCGGGCTGGCCGGCCTGGCCTGCGCCCACGAACTGGAACGGCTGGGCGTGCAGCCGGTGCTGTACGAAAAGAGGCACCGGGTGGGCGAGCGTTTTCCCAACACAGAAGTGATGCCGCAGTTCCTGCACCATGCCCCGGGCCAGGATATCTGGCACTATGTGCGCCGGAACCTGCACCTGCCGCTGCAGCCCTCCGCTGTATTGAACCGGATTACGGTGCACTCGCCACAGCGCCAGGTGCAAACAGGTGGGCACCTGGGCTACCTGACCATTCGCGGCCACGACGAGCGCAGCCTGGAGCGCCAGCTTGAGCGCCATATCCGGGCGCCGATTCACTTCAACGCCGCGCCGCAGCCGGAGGAACTGGCGGCTCGGTACGACCGAGTAGTCATTGCCACCGGGACGTGCGAACCCACCCGGGCGCTGGGCCTGTGGCAACGGGATCTCGCCTGGTGGGGCCGCGGCGCCATTGTGCGCGGGGACTTTGAGCCGACGGCGGTGCAGATGTGGCTGCATACCGATTATGCCCTGACCGGCAACGGCTATCTGGCGCCCCTGGATGAACGGCACGCCACCGTCGGCGTCGGGGTGCCGGACAGCAACGCCGGGGAAATCGACCGGCTCTGGCAACGCTTCCAGGCCGCCGAGGGGCGGCACTGGCAGATCGAGCAGGAAATCAAGTTTGAAAAATACGAGGTTGGGCGGGCCGCCCGAGTGGTGACCGGACCCTATCTGCTGGTCGGCAACGCCGGCGGCTTTCTGGATCCTCTGTTCCTGGGCGGGCAGTGTAACGCCATGACCAGCGGGGTGATGGCCGCCCGGCAACTGGTACAGGGCGACGACAGCCTGGTGCGTTACTGGCGGACCTACCGCCGCTACTACCGCCGGCTCCTGGCCCTGCGTTACCGCGCCAACCGCCTGACCAACCAGGACTTTGACCGCTTGGTGAGGCTGATGGGCTGGCCGGGCGCACGCACGCTGCTCTATGACACGCCGGTGAACTGGTTTCAGCCCGCCGGTGCCCTGCTGAACTGGCTCGGCCCCCTCGCACCAGAACCGGACCGACATACCGAACCCGGTCCGCCATTGCTCAAGTAGAGCACATGGAACCGGCCGGCAGATTCCAGATGATTCCTTTACGGCGCCGGGTAACTCCTTTACGGCGCCGGGTAACTCCTTTACGTTGTCTGGTGGCAGGCCGGCGGGGGTTGTACTCAGCGGCAGCGACCTGGCCACGCTCCGGAGATGCACTTCCACCACACTACCGGTACTGGCCGGACACACGGCTGATCAGGGCCAGGTACACCACCTGCATGTACCTGGTAAGTGCCCTGACCACTGCCGATACCCTGCCAACAGCCTCTGGGAGCGCTTTGGGCGACCCGGGAGAACAGCGGCGGCGACGGGCGAACAACCCCTGCCGCCCATTTGGTCAGGGGCAGGCAGCCGGCGGAAGGTTGCCCCCTGACACTCTGGATCATTCCGGATGCATCATCTGCGATTTCTGAACGGCCGCCGATAGCTCCTTAACGTTCGCCGATAACTCCTTAACGCTTGCCGATAACTCCTTAACGCTTGCCGATAACTCCTGAACGGCCGCCGGTAGACGCCTGAACGCTGGCGGGTAGACTCCTGAGCGCTGGCCGATAACCCCCGAAAGCTGCGCCACCAACGCCTGTACAGGTGGCGACCGGTTCGATTCACCTCTCTCACCTGTTCCCCATAGCCAGCCAGGTCGCAGACCGATGCGACCCGGCTGAGACTTTTTTCATGCGCCATACCAAACCTGGTGATCCCTTTTTACGTATTGGTATATGAAATAAACTTAGGAAAGGTTTGGGTGATGCCGCATGACCCTGGACGCCAAACTGCTCAATAAGGTTGCCACCGCTCTGACCGAAGGCCGGGCCGCCACCAGGGAGGATCTGATGCAAAACTACCCGACAGAAATCACGGTCACCGATGACTACCAGGGCTATCTGAATCCGCGGGTGACCGCCATTGTGGACCAGCTCTCCGGCAGCCATGTCACCCATGTCAAGTTCATTCCCCTGCGGGAGGACGGCTACGTGATCGTGGTGCCGGCCGTGCCGGACGAGCCCGGCGCCACGGAACTGGTGCGGTCCAAGAGCCTGCGCACCGGCACCGTGCCCATGCGGGTGGCACTGCGGGATTTTGCCCTGGAGTTTCCCAGCGGCCGCAAGCTGAAATTCCCTGTCTATTCGGTAGACATCGAACTCCCGACAGCCACTGAATCCAGCCGCAAGCTGGTGCTGCTGGTCCGGGTCAAGCAGATTCGCAGCCGGAACATTCAGGTGCGGACCCGGAAAACCCCCGCCCTGGCCGCCGCCAAGGGAACCGCCGGCAAGGAAACCGGCACCGGTGAACAGCCCCCGGGGGAAACGCAACACTAGGAGCACCGTAACTCAGACCCCGTCTGAATTCAGGGAGACGTGTGGCTGTTGATCAGGTGGCCCGAGGGGCAGGACAAACCCGAGCACTGCTGGCTATCGACCTTGCCGGAGTCGGCCTCTCTAGTTGATCTCGGCGCCAGGCGAAGTGGCGCTGACACATTGAACAGGATTGGGGCTTACAGGATGCCGGCCGGGTTTTGAGGGCAGAGACGCCGTTCGGAGCAGTGCGGGGTAAGCGGTTTGGCGATAACCGTCTAAGTTTCTCTTGGAAAATCAAAGTGACACTTGGATGGAGACATGGAAACGGCCGGCGGGAGGCACCCCTGCCGGCCGTGATTCTGCATATTCATGCTTGTGCCTGGCTCCCGTATTCACCCATCTGGCGGAAGTGTTGCGTCGGGGTCCAGATGTTCACCGTAACGGGGCCAACGGCAAATAATCGTGTTGCTCCTCTCCCCCATGAGGTGGGAGGCCTGGAGGGTCTCGCTGGATGACAGGGACAAGGCTTTAGCGATATACTTGGGTTAACCGTGATGGACAGGCCGGTATGATCACCAGATCTTCTCGGATGGGGGTAGCTATTGTGAGCAAGATCCACGATGATCTCCAGCGCCTCGTCAACCTCCTCCCCGAACAGCAAGCTGTCATTGTCAAGCAACTGGTAGAACTTCTGATTGAAAAAGGGGACATTGATTCAGAACCCCTGAGCCCGGCGGAACTGGCCGCCCTGGGGCGTGGACAGGAACAAGCCGCCAGGGGCGAGACGATCAGTTTGGAGGAACTGGAGCGGCAACTAGACCAAGGGCCGGGCGATGAAGCACAAGGTTGAACTCACTCGGGACGCCTCCAGCTATCTTCGACGGCTCGATAAATCGACCCAGTCGCGAATTCGCCAGCGGCTTCACGAACTTGGTGAGGACCCCTTCGCCGTTTCAAAGACTCTGGTGGGAACACACATCCGATCGTCGCGGGTGGGCGATTTCCGTATTCTCTTTGAAGTCCACGAAGGATTTCCAGGATTCAGATCCGCCTGGTCCGAGTTGACAGACCATGAAACGATGCCACATGGAAACACCTGACGGAGTACTACTAGTTCCGTGAGTTCTTGCCAAGCTCGGTGAGGGGCCTCGAGGATAAAACGCTAATCGTCCGTTTTTGCCTGTTTGAGGCTGACACGATACCCTGCCCGGCGGCTAGAACCCACCAGACCACCGGCCCCGAGCCAAATCACCCACCTGGAGTTTGACTATAAACGTGGCGGGGCCGTGGCCCACATGACGGCGTTGGATGTCTTCGGAGCCGAGTCTTCTTTATCGTGGATAACGGTTCCTCACAATCAGATCGAAAAGCCGCTTCAAGTGGTGCTTCACTCGTGAAGACCTGATCCGGCCATCGGACCGACGGAAATGCCCCCGCATGACTGCGGGGGCATCGCATTTTCATGGTGGACCTGGTGCCTCAGTTGGTCCGGCCGACGGCACCGACGGCGCCTTCCCGCAGAATCAGCTCCACAGCATCGGCCGCCGCCGGGGTCGGACAGTCCACCTGCAGGAGCAGGGCGCCTGCACCAAAGGGCAGACTCTCCGCCAGGGCCGCATGTTCCGGGCTGCTGCGTTCGGGAATGGCCAGATCGGCCAGGTAACCGGCCAGACCTCCGCCCAGGATGCCCAGCGCCCCCAGGGCGACCGGCCCGGCGGTAAAGGTGGCGCCGGCGATGATTCCGCCCAGCCCGCCGATGGTGGCGCCGGCGACCGCGCCGTCCAGCACACTGATGCCGTCGCTGCGGACCAGCGTATCCCCCAGCACACCGCCCCGCTGCAACCAGCCGAGCAGGCCCGGTGAGGGCGGCGGGTCATTCCCGTGCATGGGAACTACCCTGACATGGCAATCCTGGAACTGCCGACTGTGCAATCGGGCCAGGACCTGATTCAGTTCCGATTCGGAGCGAAAGAGCGCAGTGATAGTTGGCATCGGTCCCCCCCGCAGCGGGTCATGACCCTAGTATGCCACCAAGGTCCGCGGGAGTGGCCGCCGGTTGAAGGAGCGGTGCACATGCAGCCTCGGCCCCGCATCATTAAAATGGCCATCGGCCCCCTGGGGCTGAACCACCTGCACCGGCGCAATCCCTGGGTGGCCCTGGCCTGGTCCGTGGCCCTACCGGGCCTCGGACATGTTTACTGCCATGCACTGATCAAGGGCTTCATTCTAATCAGTTGGGAAATCCTCGTGAACCACCTGGGGCGGATCAACCAGGCGATTTATCTCACCGTTCTGGGTCATCCTGACAAGGCCAGGCTGATCCTGGACTACCGGTGGGCCCCGGTCTACCCCATCTTCTACATGCTGGCGATCTGGGATTCCTACCGCCTGGCGGTGGAATTGAACCGACTCTGTACCCTCGAGGAGCAGCAACCGGTGCGGCAGTTTGCCTCCATGCTGATGACCCCCTATGACACCGTCTTCCTGAACCGGCGCAATCCCTGGCTGGCCGCCTTCTTTTCCCTTTTCCTGGGCGGGGCCGGCCACTTTTACAACTGCCGCCTGGTCAAGGCCCTGATTCTGATGGGCTGGCACCTGGCCGTCTGGCTGAAATCCGGGCTGAACCTGGCGCTGATTGCCACATTGCAGGGCAACTGGGCCGAAGTCCATGCGCTGATCGATTACCAGTGGCTGCTGTTCTTGCCCAGCATTCACCTGTTTAACATCTGGTCCGCCTATTCCGACTGCGTGGAGACCAATAAACTGCACGCCGAGGAACAGGCTTATGCCCGGCGCCAGAACACCGAGCATAAGCCTGTCACCACCGGACCCCCGCCATGCGAATCCTGATCGCACTGGTGCTGGGCGTGGTGCTGACGGCGGCCTGCAGCCCCCGCCCCCTGGTCGCCCCGGAAGTGCTGGTCCGGCCGGGGGTGGTCGGGTTAGGCAGCCAAGTCAGCGTCCGCCTGTACGGCGCCGAGATTGCCAACTACCGCTTTATGGGCGCAGTGCCCATCTCGGACGGGATCTGGATCGTCCGGCTGGACCCAGTGCGACTGGGCATGCAACTGGAGCCGGCTCAGGTGGGCGTCCGCACGGGAGACATCGTTCCCCTGGGCGAGAACCCGGCGGTGCAGGTGGAGTTCGTCACCATCAACCCGACCGAGCTGGTGCTGCGCGCCGTGAGCGTCCATTCCCTGCAAACCTGGGACTGACTGACTGGGTCAGCGGGTTTTGAACCTGGCCCGCGGGCCGTCGACCCCGTAGTAACCGGGCTCGGCGGCGCCAGGCGTGAAACGCAGCCGCGTCCGCCGGGTCCGCACCGGCTTCAGGCCGCCCGCTGTGGCCTGATCAAACAGTTCAAGGGGAGAACCGGCGGTGCTCACCGGAACACCGCCCAGCTTCTCCGACATCATGTCGGTGGTGAGGTTATCCAGGGTGCGGCCGTCGCCGTCCCGCAGGGCCACCGCCGGCAGCAGCACCAGATCGCCGAGGTCGGGTTCCATGGCCAGGTTCATCAGCATGTCACGGCCGGTGAGCAGGCCGGCACAGGTCACCGTCCGGCCGTAAAACTCGTTATCGGCCACCACCAGGCGCGCCTGCATGCCCTGGATCTGATTCAGGCGGTCCACCGCCCGCTGCAGGAAAGGCCCGCCCAGCCGCCCGGTCAGCACCGTCACCCGGCGGGGCGCCGCCAGGGTGGCGGGAATGCGCGGCTCCAGCCCCTGCAGTTCCTCCAGGAATAACCGGACCATGCCCACCCCGTTCTCCAACTGGTCATAGCTGCCGTAGAATTCGGCCGGGGGCACCTCGCGCCCGGCCAGAATGTACCACTCGTCCGAAGCGTACACCACCGGGAAGCCCCACTCCGGCTCCAGGCGGCGCTGCCAGCCCTCAAGCTGCTCCAGCATGGCCACCGCTTCGGCCCCGTTATAGGTGCGCAGGGGGTGCAGGCCGTCCCGGTGGCGGGTCAGCCCCACCGGCACCACCGACAGGCTGAGCAGAATCTCCGGTCCGAAGGCGGTCAGGTCGGCAATGGTCCTGTCCAGGGCCGGGCCGTCGTTAAGGCCGGGGCAGGAGACTACCTGGGTATGGAAGCTGATGCCGCCGGCGGCCAGTTCACGCAGCCGCTCCAGGATCCCCCGTGCCTCCGGCGTGCCCATGACCAGTTCCCGCAGGTCGTCATCGGTGGCATGCACGGAAATGTACAGGGGCGACAGACGCTGCTCCAGGATGCGCTGCCAGTGCGCCGGGTCCAGCCCGACCAGGGTGACGAAATTGCCATGCAGAAAGCTCAGGCGGTAGTCGTCGTCCATCAGGTTCAGGGTCGGGCGCATGCCCCTGGGCTGCTGGTGCACAAAGCAAAAGAGGCATTTATTGTGGCAGACATACACACCGTCGAAGGTGGCCTGTCCGCCGAAATCGATCCCCAGGTCGGCGTCGGGGTCCTTTTCCACCCGAGTCTTGATGATCTCACCGGTCGGTTTTTGAATAGTCAGTACCAGTTCCGCTTCCGTTGTATGGAACTGATAATCTAAAAAGTCCCGGATCAGGTGGCCATTGATCTCCGTGAGGCGGTCACCGGGGCCAATCCCCGCCGCCTCGGCCACGCTGCCGGGTTCTATTGCTTTTACCACCGGACGTGGAATCCGCGCCATCGGTCACCACCACCCTGTCAGCCTGGTGGCGGCCCAGGTGGCCGCCCCTGGCCGTAAGTCTACCATATTATCAGGGCTGGTGACCGTAACGTCAAGGCAAACGGCCGCAGGTCCGCCGGGCGCACTGCGCCAGAGCCGGGTAGGCCAGCCAGGTGCCCACGGCCACCAGCGGCCGGCCCAGCGCCACCTGGTTGCAGCGACGGGAAAGGAAGCCGCCCACCCGCATCCACCAGTTGGCGGCCGCCAGGGCCCCCACCGGCAGCAGGTCGGCGGTGGAGCCGCCGGCCGCCTCTGCCAGTTGCAGGGCTGCCGCCAGCAGGCGTTGCTGGCCGGCCTCCAGCCCCCAGCAATACACACGGTGGCCGTGGTCGTCAATCCCCATCGGCAGCGGCGTGCCGATCAGGCGCCGGTGGTGGGTGTCAAAGCCCGGCTGTGCCAGCACCTCGTGGTAGGTGGGCCGCCGGTCCAGGGGCAACCGCCCCAGGTGAATGTTGGCTGCCGTCAGCGAGGTGTGGTTGGCGCTGTAGCAATGGTAAAGGACGATCATCGCTGCTCCACCGGCCACTCCATCTCCCGGGTCTGCTGCAGGTCTGCCCCGGCCACGGGTGCCGGGGCAGATGCCACCAGGGCGGCCAGGGTGGCGTCTGCGGCGGCGGCGGCGGCCGGCCACGCCAGGCGCGCGCACAGCAGGGCGGCAGCCCGGCTGCCCGCCCCGGCCAGGGCGGCCAGCGCCCAGGGCGCTTCCGGCACCGCCGCCAACCAGTAGCGGTCGCGTGGCACCCCGGCCAGGGTGGCCAGTCCGGCCAGGGCGCGATCGGTGACCCGGGTGGAGGCTCCCGGCGCCACCAGACAGACCAGGCGCCCGGCGCCGTCCCGGCCGGCGGGCCGCAGGCCACTGAACGGCCGGAACAGGGTGCGCCAGTCCGGGGTGCCGGCCAAACGCGCCAAAGTGTCCGCCAGTTCCCCAGCGGGCGGGCAGGGGCCCTGCAGCCGCTCCAGGTGCAGCGCGGCGGCCAGGCAAGCGCCAAGGGGCCGGACACTGTGGTAAATCACCAGGTGTGCCATAGCCCGCAAGCTGCTCACCTCCGTCGCCAGCCTTCCCGCAGCCGGCGGCATTTATTCAGTATAAGAATTCCACCCGGTCAGCCAACCTACCCACACGAGCTTCGGTTCAGTGCGGGGGGATGGCATGTTCCACTCCGAATTGCACCTGCCGCAGATTCTTTATCTGGTAGCTGTGGCGGCATACCTGGGCATGTTTGTGCTGTTCCTGCGGCTCCTGGTCTGGAAGCGTTACGCCGACCGTAACTACTGGCGGCGGCGCCCCAACCTGTCCCTGCCCCTGCTCACCGAGCGGGCCCGCCAGGCCGGGCGTGACCTGCCCTTTTTCTCTGTTCTGGTGCCAGCCCGCAACGAGTCGGACGTGATCGAGTGCACCGTGGACCACCTGGCCCGCCTGGACTATCCGGTGGACCGGTATGAGGTCATGGTCATTACCGACGCAAAGGAAGCCCGCACGGCCGACCAGTTGCGCCCGCAGACGGTGCAAACAGCGGCCGGGTTCCTGTCCGCCGCCATGGACGGCGGCGGCACCGCCGCCTCCCCGCTGGCACCGGTCGCCGAAGGACTGGTGCTGGGGCTGCTGGCCCGGCTGGCCATGGAAGGCGGCCACGAGATTCGCCGCCGCTACGCCGCCCCGACCAAACCGGGGGCGCTGCAGGAACTGGCACCGGCGGCGGCCCGCTATCTGGTCTGGGAAGGCGCCCGCCGGCTCTGGCAGGCCCGGGGTAAGCCGGACCGGGCGGCCCTGGAACGGATGCTGCGCCGCCGTGTTCCCACTGCCGGCCTGCCCGAACTGGAAGCCGCCTATGCGGCGCTGCTGTCCCACGCCATTCCGGCTGTGGCGGCTCTGGCCTGCCTGCGGGCCGATCCCGACCGGCGCCGCCTGCTGGGCCGCCTGGTCAGCCATGCCGCCCAGGCGCAGTCGTCCCTGACCCGGGAGATCCTTTACGGCATGAGCGAGGCCCTGGCCACCGATGTGCTGCAGCGCCTGCGCAACCTGTATCAGGCCGGAGACCTGCAGACAGCCCTGGAGCAGACCTACCGGGAAGTGTATCCGACCACCCAGGACATCCTGGCGGCCAAGATCCGGGAGTTTACCGGCCGGACCGACCGGCCGCGCCTGGTCCATGTGGATGTGCCCTACGACTTTGACGGCCACTACGGCGGCCGCTGCCTGGGCTACGAGGTACCCTCTACCAAGGGCCGCGCCCTGAACCGGGGGCTGAGCCAGATTAACCCGGCCACCGAATGGTGCGGCTTTTACGATGCCGAGTCGCGGCCCGATCCCCGCGTGCTCCAGTATGTGGCCTGGCGCTGGCTGGAGGATACCACCGGCACCGCCGCCTGGCGCCCGCCCCGCGTCGTGGGCCCCGCACGCATCTTTCAGGGGCCAGTATTTCAGGTACGTAACTTCTATGAAATGGGGCCGTTCTGCAAGATCGCCTCCCTGTACCAGGCCGTGGCCCATGACTGGTACCTGCCGGCCCTGTTCAAACGGTTGCCGTTTGTGGGTGGCACGAATCTGTTTGTCGAGGCCGGCCTGCTCCGGCAGATCGGCGGCTATGACCACAACAGCCTGACCGAAGACCTGGAGCTGGGCACCCGGGCCTTCCTGGAGGCCAACGCCTGGCCGGAATACCTGCCCTATCCGTCTTCGGAGCAGACCCCGCCCACCTTCAGCGGCTTTTATCGGCAGCGGCTGCGCTGGGCCACCGGGCATTTGCAGGTTTGCGAAAAGGTGCGGGTCGGGGCCGGGGCCACGGCGCCCCAGGATAAGCGCAGGCAACTGCTGCGGCAATTGTGGGTCAAGGGCCAGGGCGAATGGCTGTTCTACCAGGCTGCCACCCTGATTCCGCCGGTGGCGCTAACGCTCCACTATACCGGCCTGCTGGACCCGGAAGTGATCCCGGTCCAGTACCGGCTCGGCCTGAATGTGCTGTCTGTGATTTACCTGGTGTTCACCCTGTACGCCTTTTACCGCTATTCCGGCCATCTGGATACCTCCGGGCGGCCGTTCGGTGTGCTGCGGGGCACCGCCCTGGCCGTGGTGCCGCTGCTGTTGTTGCCCCTGGCGGCCTTTCTGTTTCCGGTGCCGTATTCCAGTGCCCTGGTGCTGCGCACCCTGGGTCGGGCGCCCACCGGCTGGGTGAAAACGCCGCGTACCCGGGAATAGCCCGCCGGCCCAGGTCTGAGGGGGTCGCCGTGCCTGGCGACCCCCTCGTGCCGTTCCCGTCTGATCTGCCTGGCCTTACTGAGTGAGGACGATCACGGATAGGACGAGTGCGATCAGCGCGTGGGGGAGCAGCAGGGTCCAGGCGATCCAGAGAGTCCGCCGGCGAACTGCTATTCCTGCGCCAATGTGTAGAAACGGCAGCGCATAACCGAGGGCCTTCATGAATGGGTTAGGCCAACCGGTCAGATACCAGGCAAAGCCTACACACAGAACGCCACCACCAACCAACCATCTTGCATCCCGACGCACGATGCCAAGCGCCGAAAGCACCAGCGACGCCAGAATCGCGGGCCACCCGATCAAGACCAGCGCAAGAACAGGGATCATCGGCACATCCCTCCCGTCCCGATCAGGAGCAACAAGGACCACATGGCCCGTCTTGCACCAGTAGCTGCTCGGGCCTCATGTCTCAGGGCGGTGGCAGGGGCAGAGACAGTTCTGTTTGAGCAGTCGGTCTTACGACAACGTGGCGCTGGTTCGCTTCCCCCACGGCTTGAGGTACGAGATGGCGGTCAGGAAGATCAGGCCGGAAAGACTGATGGCAATCCCGATGAACAATAGCTGACGATTATGCAGGTAAGCCGGATTCTGCAGGGGACTCGCGGCGCTCACAGCGATATGGCCATGGATCCACCGCCGCATGAATGTGCCGCCGAACATGATCATGCCGATGTTGCCGATCCACTTCGCAATGACCCAGTAGTACCCGGTGACACCCCAACTGGTCCGAACCGCCAGCACCAGGCCCGTGATCAGCGACGTGAAAGCACCAGGAATGATGAAGTACCAGTCAAATAACGACATGAAATGGTGGGCACTGTAGATTTGCTGACTATCGGTGGTCATTTTCGTTGACAGGGCCAGCAACATGGTTCCAAGCACGCCGCCGAAATAGACAACGACGCCGATCGCATGGGCGAAGAGCCACCATTTCTTTGCCGTGACCGGGAGCTTGGCAAACTGTTTCGCGATCCAGATGGTGATCAGGGCCATGACGACCGGAACGAGCAGGCTGGTACCGTCGATCATCAGCGTCAACACAGTAGAACGCCATCCCCTTTTGCTCACATGGTTCTTCAGACAATGGCTCCGTCAGCGTTCAGGGAGTCTGACGTCTGCGGGGGAGACATCCCTTCAGGCACCGCACCGTACACCCAGAGCGGTATACGGCGATGCACCGCCATATGCCTGAGGGGGTCGCCATGCCTGGCGACCCCCTCAGATGTATCTAGCCGCAGATGGCGCTGGTTATGACGGCAGCCGGCTGGTGACGACGGCGCCGGCGATGGGAATATGCTGTTCGGCTGCCCCCGCCGCCACCAGGACAAGCAGTGCCACGCCCTGAACCGTATAGAGGCCGGCCAGGACCCCCTGATACGTCTCATCGTGAAACTGAACGAGTACTTCGCGGCCGACCAGTTTATCCAGGGGTGTATACAGGCTAAGCATTCAGGTCTACCTCCCCTCTGTGGGAATAACGGGCGAACCATTCCCGGTCATCGAGTTCTCTAATGGCAGGGGCCTTTCCTGCGCGAGGCGAAAGACCTTTACTCACGGGGGTGTCATTCATGACTTATTTTCTGGGCCTGGTTGCCGTGGCTATTGCGCTGGGGTTGTATCTGAACTGGCAACTGACCCGGCAAAAGGAGCGGACAGGCGTGCTGGAAGCCATGCAAGCCCTCAATGCCGATTATGCCCGGGCCGCCGGCGAGGTAGTCGATCTGTTTGAGGCCGTGGAGCGGGCCCGTGAAGGCGTCGGCCGTACCCACGCCGCCTTTGCGGCGGTGGAGCGCGCCTTTGCCGCTGCCTCGGCCACGTTCCGGGAAGCTTCCGATCTGGTGGAGGAAATCAAGCAGGGCTTCAGCCGGGGGAACCTGGTCCCCCTCCGGCAAAACGGCGGCCGCGCCCGGGCGGTCCTACAGAATCTGGCGGCGGAACTGCAGGAACTGCAGGACCAACTGGAGCAGTACAAAGAACGCTGGCAGGCCGCCCCGGCCGAGGTGGCAGAAGCCCGCCAGGCCGTATCCGCCCTGGCCGCCGCCGCCGCCCAGGCCGAGGCTGCGCTGGGTTTCCCCCTGCCCCAGCCGGTGCGGGATACCCTCGCCCGCCTGGAACAGTTCATGGCGGCGGCAGAGACCGAGGCCCTCACGAACCCGGTCGCCGCCGCCCGCAAGGCCGCTGACCTGCAACAGAACCTGGAACGCTATTCCGGGGAGATTGAGCTGTACCAGGGCGGCGGCGGCGCCATCACCCAGGCCGCCCGGGAACTGACTGAACTGCAGCAGGCGCCGACTGCCGGCCATCCCGATGTCGCCCCGCACCTGGTCACCGCCGCCGCCGCCCTGGGCGAACTGCGGCCCCACCTTGCGGCCGGTAAGCTGGAGCATTTTCAGCAGCGCCTGCTGGAATTCCACAACGCCCTGCGGGCAGCCCGCAAGGCGCTGCGGGACCAGGGCAATGCTGCGGTGCAGTAGGAGACCGACGATATCGGTGTGGCGCCACCGTACAGTCCACCATCAGGAAAGCCCGCCAGCCCCCCACTGCCAGTGCGGCGGCAGTGGGGGGCGCAGTTTGCAAACACAGCTGCGGCCGTTCGGGTCCTTCTTTGCACCCCCCTAAGATGACGGAAACAGCCTAATGAGAATCATCCCCTGTCATGGCTTGGGGAGCGAGTAATTACATGCCGTTCGTACCGACCGTTAGTCCCAGTCGTCGTAATTGAGTTTGATCTTTGACGGGATTGACTTCAAGAAGTCGTTTATCTTCTTAAGTACCGGTGCAGTGGGTTCGGAGGCGTCCCTGGTTAAGTAAAACATTGACCACACCGTTGACGCCACGCTAAAAGGGACTGTTTCCTTATTCCCCAGGATGGCCGGCCCAGTCCCTGGCCTGAGATCCCCGCCGCTGCCGGTGACGCCGTCATCATCACCACCATCACCGCCAGCACCAACCGCTTCAACACGCTGCGCCACCTCCACTCTGGCCTGACACCTCCTCCAGGCTGAACAGATTTCGGACCTCTGCTGGCGCCGCTTCTCCCGTATCCACCGTGGCGGCGGACACGGGGCAGGGTTCAGCACACGGGCAGGAGCCAGTTCGCCTGCTGTACACCACAGGGAGACGGGTGCACGGATTGCGAACTCTATCATTTGGCATACCGCTCCGCACATGTGTTCGGATAGATATTTACTCTGGGAGGGCCAAGTTCCTGGTAATATCCGGTGATTCATGCCTGCCACGACGCTCCGAATCCCGGCGGCTTCACCTTCTGGCACCCGCAGCGGCGCAAATGTCCGCTGCACCGCTGCCCTCTGGGGCCCGAATGGCGGCCTGAGCGTACCAGAAGGCTATCCATGACGTATGCTGCGCTTCTCCGTAACCCTGGCACTTTCCCGGACAGGTAACCTGCTGGATGTCTTGTCTGAGTTATGCTAGCATTGACGGTAAGACGGGGGGGAACAGTCATGGCCAAAGTGATTCGTGTGCAGGATGAGCATCTGCGCCGCGCCCTGGAGGCTGGGGCAGAATACCTCGTTGTCGGGAAGCGTCACTTTCTGTTAGTCGAGGTTTCCGACCAGGACGAGTGCGAATTCTATGACGTGACCGACCCGGAAGAGGTACAGATCCTGGATGAGGCGCTTCAGGACACGAGCCGTAGATTGCGGGGTGCGGAGGCTCGCCAGCACCTCATAGCCCGGTTGAAAGAGTATGGCGTTCGTTGACTGGACCGACGAGGCGCTTGAAAGTTTGGCTCGTCACGATGTTTGGCGGTTAAGCTTGGGTTGGGAGTGCATTGCCGAGGAGATCTACGCCGCTGTTCAGGCATACTTCAGTCGGCACAATCCGGAACGACCACCTCACTTCATTCCGGGTAAGCCAGTTCGGCGGTTTGGCCATCCCGTTGACATGAGAGTGGCTCTTGTTGTAGTCCGCAGCAAGCCGTTCAGAGTCTTCTTCCGCTACCGCCAGCAGGTGTTCGAGATTCGCCGAATCTATCACCCCAGGGCCAGGTAGCGGGGGGCTCCAGCTAGTGGCAATAAATAGGTAGGCACCCACCCCAGCCGGCACGGGCACGCCCGTGCCGGACTCACTTACCTGGCAGGGGTGGGAGTCGGGGCCGGGGTGGGTGCAGGCGGCTTGGCCGGGGCGGGTGCAGGCGGCTTGGCCGGGGTGGGCGGCGCGGCCGGGGCCGGCGCAAAGAACTGGGTCAGCGCCCTGGCCAGGCCGGCGGCAACTTTCTGTTGTACCGCCGGGTCAGCCAGCAGTTTGGTCTCCACCGGGTCATTCAGGAAGGCCATTTCCGCCAGCACCGCCGGGGGCTGGGCGGTTCTGGTTACATAGAAGCGCTCGTCCTTCACGCCGCGGTCCTTGCGGCCCAGGGCCAGCACCAGTTCCTTTTGCACCAGCCGGGCCAGTTCGGCGCTCCGGCTGGCATTCAGGTTCAGGCTGCAGTAATAGGTCTCCGTCCCATTCCCGGTGCCGCCGGAATTGGCGTGGATAGAGATAAACGCATCCGCCCCGGAGCGGTTGGCCAGGTCCGACCGGTACCACAGGTCCAGATGACCGGCATCGACCCCGGCCGGGGGCCGCTCCCGCACGGCAGCCGGAACGGCCTCGGCATCGGTGGCCCGGGTGAGCAGCACCCGCGCCCCTTGCTTTTCCAGCAGGGTACGCAGTTGCAGGGCCACCGCCAGGTTCACGTCCTTTTCACGCACCCCCAGAGCCTTGTTGGTGGCACCGCCATCCGGGCCGCCGTGGCCGGCATCCACCACCACCGTCTTGCCGGCCAGTCCGGGCTGGTACAGGTGCAGTTCCAGGTTGCCGTCGCTTCCCCTCTTCAGGGCGTGGGGCAGCAGGCTCGGCACCTTTACCCGCAGCACCCGGTCCTTTTCCTCCACCGTCACGTAGGGGGCAATGGCGGCCGGTAGGGCCTTCAGTGCGGCTCCGGGCAGTTCCACCACCGCCTCCTGGCCGGCGGAGACCGTCCGGGGGGTGACATGGCCGGCGATCTGTAGGCTGTACACGCTGGTGCTGCCCACGGTGCGCCGGCTGATCCCGTGCAGCGCCGGGCGCAGTTCCACCACCAGGCGTTCAGCGGTCTGCTCCAGCACCTGCCAGGACGGGCTGCTGCCGCTGAGGGTCAGGGTTGCCCCGTCGGGACCGACCCCCAGAGCGGCGAGGCCGCCATCGGCCAGCGTAAGTTGCGCCGGGCGCGCCACGGCGTCGGGCAGCACCACGGTGATGCCGGGCTGCGGCTGGGTGACCGGCACCACCCTGGCACCGCTCAGGCGCCCGGTCAGTTCCAGGGTACGGACCCCCGGCGCCGGTGTCCGCACCGCCGCCGACATGATGCGCGGCCCCGGACCCTGGGTCGGGCGCGGCTGGGTATATTCCTTGGCCACCCAGCCCTGGCGGCCGTCGCCAAGTTTCACCTGCAACCAGCCGTCCCGCTCACCTGCCACCTGCAGCACCGTACCGGCCGGCAACGTAGCGATGAGGGTGCCGGCCGTCCCCGGCATCTGGCGCAGCCTCAGACCTTCGGGGGGGGTGGTCACCCGCGTCTGCGTCGGCATGGCGATGGACCAGAAATCTTCATCCAGTTCATAGCCGTAATCCCGGGCCAGGTCGGCCCCCGGCTTGCTCAGCCTGACCTGGTTGCCGCGCAGCCAGCCCTGGCGGCCCCGGGCCGACTCCACCTGCACCCAGCCTTCAGCAGCGTCCAGGTAGGTCAGCTTCTCTCCCGCCTTGACCGTATCGGTCCAGTCGTAACTGGGGTGCCGGCCGGCCAGGAGCGGGGCCGAAGGTACGGCCAGCGTAACCGCCATGCTCGCGGTCTTCCTGGCAGCAGGCGGCGCGGGCGGGGGCGGCTCCACCTTTTCCAGATTCGCCTGCTTGCTGTCCAGCCAGCCCTGGCGGCCATCGGCCAGGGTGACCTTATACCAGCCGGCGGCGTCCTCTTTCACCGGCAGGCGCTGGGTACGGCCGACCCGGACCAGCACCGGGCTGTCTGCCCCGGCCCGGGTACGGACCTCGGCGGCTTCGGTGTTGACTACCGCCACCATTTCCTCATCATTGAAAACCACCCGGCTGACCCAGGCAGCGGCCCAGGCCTCAATACCGTCGGCGGTGCGTACCCGGTACCAGGACCACTCCTTGCCCAGTACCTGCACGCCCTGCCCGGGCGGCAGGATGGCGCGGATGGGTGCCGATGTGCTGTTGGCGGTGCGCAGATTGAGTCCATCCTGGTCGATGGGATAGAGGGTGTGGGCGGCGGCCCATGACCCCGTGGCCAGCAGAGCGGTGGCAGACAGGCATAATCCGGTGACGAGGCGCTTCATTAGTGGTGTGCACCCCTTGACTGTATGGCGAAGTAAGTTCTGTGGTAAAAGCTCCAACAAGTAACAGTATGAGCCTATAGAACAGACGATGGCAAGCCACTTTCGGTTTCAGCCGGAGGGGCGGGGACGGCCAGAAAATAGGCCGCGGCTGGCAGGTATCGCGTGAAAGCGGGGTAGATCACTACCCCGCCTGTCCGACTGAATCCGGCCCGGCGGTACTGGCGCTACAGATCTAGCCCTGCGGCTGGTCCGGGTGGATCTCCTTCTGCGCCTCATACGCTTGCTGCTGCTGCTGTTGCTGCTGCTGGGCGTTCAGTTGATTGTGCTGGTTCAGGTAGTCCAGGCGGGACTGAAGGATTTTTTCGTGCCGCTCCACGTCCTGCGCCATCTGGGTGTACATCTGCTTGGCGCTCTGGTCCTGGGTGGAAGCCGACATCATCGCGTAGGTGCCCCCGGACGACTTGGCACTGGCAATCGCCTTTTGTAGATCCTGCTGTACCGTCATGGGTAACTCCCCCTCAGCTTTTTGGGTTGAAGACCACGGCAGTCAGAAAGCCAAAGACAATGGCCGCCGTAATGCCGGCCGATGTGAGTTCAAACATGCCGGTGAGGACGCCGATCACCCCGTGGGTCTTTCCTTCCTGCAGGGCCCCCTTGACCAGGGCATTGCCAAAGGAACTGATCGGCATGGTGGCGCCGGCGCCGGCAAACTCGATCAGCCGGTCGTACCAGCCCAGTCCGCCCAGCACGCCCCCGGCGACGGTAAACGCCGACAGGATATGCCCGGGGGAATACTTGGTATTGTCCAGAATCACCTGGGCCAGCACGCAGATCAGCCCGCCCACGATGAACGCTTTCAGGAAGATCACGGTGCTGCAATCACCACCCCGTGGGCGACGGCGGGAATATTCTCCCCCTGCTGAAAACTGGTAGGACTGAGCAACGCACCGGTTGCGACCAGCAGCAGCCGGGGCAGCACCCCACGGTGCATCTCCTTCAGGAAGTGGCCATAGGTGACGACCGCCGAGCACCCACAGCCGCTGCCTCCGGAATGAACGTCCTGCCGGCTGCGATCGAAGATCAGCACGCCACAGTCCACATAGTTCTCACCCAGGGTGAACCCGCCCTCAGCAGCCGCCAGTTCCCGGGCAACCGACTGGCCGAAGTGGGCCAGGTCGCCGGTGGCAATGCGGGTGTAATCGGCCGGTGTCGCCCCGGTGTCCAGCAGGTGGCGGGTGATGGTATCCACAGCCGCCGGGGCCATGGCCGCCCCCTGGTTGTAGGGGTCCTTGATTCCGCGGTCCACCACCCGCCCGACGGTGGCGTGGGTCACCCGCGGCCCGGCCCCGTCCCGGCTGAGAACGGCGGCCCCGGCCCCGGTCACTGTCCACTGGGCATAGGGTTTGCGCTGCCCGCCATATTCCACCGGGTAACGGTATTGCCGTTCCGCGCTGCAATTATGGCTGGAACATGCCACCAGCACACGGCGGGCAAAGCCGCCGTCAATGAGCATCGACCCCAGGCTGAGCCCCTGGGCACAGGTCGAACAGGCGCCGTAAATGCCCAGGAACGGAATGCCCAGAGCGACGCCCACAAAGCTGGAGGTGACAATCTGGTTCAACAGGTCGCCGGCCAGAAAAAAATCGATGTCATCGGGGGTGACTTCTGCCTTCTGCATGGCCGTCCGGCAGGCGCTCAGCATGAGCTCCCGTTCTGCCTTTTCAAAGCTGTCGGCCCCGCAGTACAGGTCGGGGAAAATGTAGTCAAACTCTCCGGCCAGCGGACCCTGCCCTTCCATGGGTCCCACCACCGCCGCCGCCCCCAGAATCACCGGCGGCCGGGCAAACTGGACCGTGTTCTTACCCACCCGCCGGCTCATCCGGGCACCAGAGCGGCAATGATTCCCACCGCAAAGGCTGTGACCACCCCGAAGGTAATCACGGAGCCGGCCAGTATGAACATTTTGCTGCCCACACCGAATACCAGCCCCTCGCGTTTGAACTCCAGGGCGCTGGCCGCCACCGAATTGGCAAATCCGGTCACCGGCACGGCCAGACCGGCACCAGCCACCCTGGCCAGTTTGTCGAATACCCCCAGCCCGGTCAGCAATGCCGCCA
>JAKFDK010000038.1:0-12136 GCA_036676195.1 Clostridia bacterium
ATCGGCAACTCGGCATAAGGTCAGGATGCGCAATTCATCAAAGAAGCCCGGCGGGATTTTGTGCGCTTCGTCCAGGATGACCACCGGCGTTCGACCGTCTTCCCGCAAGGCCTGGAAGGCATCGCGGAGCTGTCGTCTGGCGTTGGTGGTGCTCCACGGGGGCTGTACCCCCAACTCCCGGAGCAGTTCCTGGTAGAGGTCACGGGCCGCCATGTTGGGATTGGGCACATAGATGAACCGGTAAAGGGCAGGGCTCAAGTTATGTTGTGCCGCTCGCAGTGCGGTACTTTTCCCGGCCCGTATGTCACCCGTCACGCACATAATCTCGGCTCGGGGAATCGCCTGCACCAGGCGGGCCACGAGTTCCTGGTGAGCCCGAGACTGGAACAGAGCCAGCGGTGGGATATCCTTGCGAAACGGGATGGTGCTAAAGTCAAAGTGCTGCTCAAACAGCGGGGCCACCTCCTTTGCGGGCCTGTAGATGCACCCGTTCAACTGCGTCCAGATAATAGGCCAGATGCATCTGAAGCCCCTGACGTGCGGTAAACCGGGCTAATGCTCGGGTCGTCAGGACCCGGTCCAGGCCGCCGCAGCGCCGCCACGTCTCCAGCGCCCACTCTGTCTCCATGACCTCCAGCGACCGTTGCAGAACGGTGCACAGGACTGTCACGAACTCCGTCTCGGTGAAGCGGATTTCAACCGGACCGCCGACGCCTCCGGTGGCCCGGAGGGCCTCAACTCTGGCCACGAGCTTCTGCTCCCGCTCCTGGGCCAGTAGCTCCAGGAGGTTGGGTCCCCCGGTTTTGCGGGTAACGGTGGCAGCAGGCTGCCTGGATCGCTTCGGGGTATTCGTGGGTACCTCGTAGGGCTCAGTGTACTGGACGAAACGGCCTTGCATCCAGATCTGAATACGCTCCCGCTGACGCGGGTGGTAGCGGACCTGCACCTCCTCGCCCGCCAGGTCGTCGTGGACAAGGTATTTCACCCCGTCCAGGCTGATCAGGGCCGTTGGGCTAACCTTCCGTTCGGACCGCAGCAAGAAAGCGGCTTCCAATGTGACTGCATCGACCCGGCGCAGTGGAGTCTGGTCGCCGTCCCACAGTTCTCTGGGAGACTGCCTGAGGTCGCTGTAGGGGTTGTGGTGGTAGTACTCCTCGATCCAGGCCCGGTAGTAACGGTTCAGTTCCGCCAGCGTGAGCATCCGCCCCATGGCCTTAACCTCCGGGACCACCGATTCCTGGACCGTTTTCCAGTGCCGCTCGATTTGCCCTTTGCCCTGGCCATACCGGGGACGAGCTCGCAGGTGCCTGATGCCCAGCCAGTTGCAGGCTTCCCGGATCTGCTCGGCGACAAACTGCGCCCCGTTGTCCTGGTAAAGGGCGGACGGCAGACCGTGTGCGGTGATCGCTGCCTTGAGACAGGACTCCACGATGGAGCCATCCTGCGTGGCGTGGAACTGACCCTCAACGCAAAACCCTGTGGCGTTGTCGATGATCGCGACCAGTACCGCCTTCTTGACCTCACCGTCTACATCGCGCACCTGCAGATCGGGCAAGCAGATATCCGTCTCCCACAGGTCGCTCCTGTGGCGCTTGCGGAAGTGGCGATAGACGGCCTTCTGTTCCTTGCACAGCGCCTGTCGGGTCTTACCCAGTCGCCGGAAGTGGCGGGACAGGGTGGAGCGTTTGATTTGCCCTTTGTACTCCGGGAATAGGCGGTCCAGGGTGGCGATAATCTGCGCCGTGCTGCGGGCCGGCTCGACTTCACGTAGTTCGACCGCCTGCTGCAGCACTTCCGGGGGGACCTTGCGCCCGTAAGAGCGCGCTGCGCTGGCCCCATTGCACGGTCTCCGACACCAGGGGGTCCACCATGGCGTAACGCCGCAGCATTTTGCGGGTGCGTTGCTCTTCATCCATGTTGGCTCACTCCCGGTCTCCACAATACCAGGGGAGCCGGGGGCGCGGGTTTTCATCTTCTGTGTGGTTTCAGGTGCCTCCGCTACCAATGAGCCTTGGGAGCACCCGCCAACAGCAGCCCAGGCAGGTCGACGGCAGCTCGGCAAGGACCGCAGTGCCGGGGAGACGTTGCATAATCACCTTCGCTTCCCGGCGGCACTCCGTCACCAACCCTGGCAGTCGCTCCAGCAATAGCAGGCGGGTTACTTTGTCCACCAACCGTAGCCGCCGACCGAGCCAACGAGGCCGCAGGGTCTCGTTCACCGCAACGGCCACATGAGAACCAGGGTGCAGGCTGTGCAGCCAGGTCTGCATGTACGCCACCCACTGTGCCGCCATGCCGGCAGCACGATCTACCCACCGCCAGACCGTGCTGGCGCTGACGCCGGCGGTCTCCGCTGCCTGGCTGCAGGTGCTCACCGTCGCCGCATACTGAAAGACCGCTTTCTCTTGCGTTGCGGTGGGGATGGACTGCCCGGGCTCGAACAGGTCAGGCAGCACCGTAAAAATTTGACGACACCCCCGCCGGTTGCAGCGGTAGCGGTAGATAGGTACGGGTTCTTCGTCGCCAGCGTTATGCATGTAGTGGTCGTGAACACGAAGCCGGTTACTACCACAGGTCGGACGGGCTTCCGGAAAGTACCGGCCGCAGAGCAGGCGGTATTCCTTGAGGGTCTCACCGATGTGGTCTACAATGAGCACAGCTTCGCCAAGCCCATGGCTTGGGAGTATTGAAAGAACCTCTGGGGAGAGCCGGCAAGCTTTTGACCTCAGGGGTTCTTGTCATTTTGGCGCCATGGGCAGCGCACCTCCTGGCCGACAGCATTTCGATTACATAAAGCAAAATCCCCTGTACCATCCCGTAGGTGGTTCAGGGAATCTGAGAAATACGCTTCATATGGCTCAAACAATGTGGGCCGTAACACTCGTGACCCGACTTCTCGCCTCTGAGACTTAAGGGGGGTGAGCTATGCCCCTCGGGTTCTGGCCGGTGGTGGGTTTTATATACGGGGCCTGGGCGAAAAAATGAAAATCCCACCGAACTGATCGGTGGGATTTTACGTATGTAAGGGTACGGCGCCACCTCGTTGAACGGGAGGAGGTGGAGACATGGAACTGGATGAACGAGTCTTTTGGCTCGTTTTGCTGGTTCTCATGATCCGACTTCTCACCTCTAAGACTTAAGGGGTGAGTCATACTCACCCCTCAAGGCCCTTGGCAACGGTGGCGCCTGAACCCGGCGGTAGGCCCGCCGGGTTCTATTATGCCCGGTGGCGGGTTTTGTATACGGGGCGTGGGTGAACAACAAGGAAATTCCCACCGAACTGGTCGGTGGGAATTTCGGTATGTAAGGTTGGGCGCCACCTCGTTGAATGCGAGGAGGTGGACACATGGAACTGAATGAGCGAGTCTCTTGGCTCGTTTTGCTGGTTCTCATGATCAAACTTCTCACCTCTGATACTTAAGAGGTGAGCTTACGCTCACCCCTCAAGGGTCTCAGCAACGGTGGCGCTTGAACCCGGCGGTAGGCCCGCCGGGTTCTATTATGCCCGTTGGCGGGTTTGGTATGCGGGGACTGGGCGAAAAAAGATCAGAAATCCCACCGAGGAATCATGTTCCGCTGCCCGCACAGCCTTAGGCGGCCCCTCTGTGGGCTGCAGTTGCCCGCTGAGCTGGTGATCGGCCTGGTGGTCGGTGCCCTGGCCCTGCTCGCCGGGGGTGTACGCACAAATCTGTGGTCCTATATGATCAGACTGCGGAACATTGCCTGCGACCGACGGGGGTATTGGGCCACATGGGCTGGCGCGCAGTCATGCTTGCAGTCATGCTGAAGGGCTGGCGACCGTTTTTGCACACTTGAAGGGCAAAGTACTGTGCAAAAGTGGACGCTAAGGGTGGTTTTGGGGGTCTTTTGGGGGACTCTGTCCGTTCTTGCACAGCAAACCCCAACCAGAAGTGCAAAATCAGACGGAGAGGAAGTCTGGGCGGGAGTGGGTGCCTGCCCAATGGAGGGCGGCCAATTCGAAGCGCCACTGGATCCCGGGTTCGCCAGTCTGTACGCTGCGGAACGGGGGCCGGAGGCAGTGCCTTTGTGGCGCCGCCAGCCCCGACGGGGATATGCAACGATTCGCTGCTAAGAGGTCCGCAGGGCCCAATGGGAACTTGAATGTTTCAAGGCCAACACGTCCGGAGTTGGCACTAGCCACAGCATACGGATTTGCTTGCGTGGTACACAGTACGTTGGTCGACACGTCCGCCGGGCAACTGCCGGAACATGCCCTTAAGTGAATCATTTGACCAGCTCCAACCAGGTGGTGACTATGGGTACTCCCACCGTAACTTCCGGTTTCTCCTTGTGCCTTACTTCCTCAACGCGCGCCGATGTCAAGGATACCGGCCAGTCTGCCATAGGAATCGGTTCCAATCGCAAGCAGTAATAAAAATCTCCCCGCGGGGAAGGGTACCCTGAAGCCAGCATTCGTACCCGTGTATAGATTTCTGGTTCCTCGACTGCCCGCCAAATCTCTGGCTGCGGAAGCCCTGGACCATAAAGAAGAACCAGGTCAGTTGCAAGCTCTCGGGATCGCAGACCAATCGTTCCCGTCCGCCCGTCGGCCCGTAGATTGTAACGCAGATTCCTGTGGATCCATTCTAGATGATCCTTGCCTTTAACGTAGCCAAGAAGAACCAGGGTATCAGCCGGTGGTCTGGTCAGAAAGGGCGTAGCCGAAATTGGCGTTGCGACTCGAAATCGCTCTTGGTAAGCCTCGCGTTGCCAAAATCGGCTACGTTCATGCTGTGTGGCTTGGGAAGCAACGTGGTCCAAGACGTCGGAGATGAAGTGTTGTAGGAGAGCAATACCCTCTGCCTTACCAGTTTCACTGGGGAGGACTGCAAAGGCGCCAAGACCAGGCAGGATTTCCTGATACATTTTATGTCTCACCTGTTCAGACCCTGGAAAGACCACGTAGGCACCGGCGGAGCGGCGAATTGCATCCCTGTATGCATGCATCTTCAACAGGTCGTCACGCTTGGCCAGACCGATATTTGGAAAACCCTGGCCTCCATCCGCCACCTTCGTTATGTCCTCTCCGTTTGCAAGAGGCGGATCATCAAAGAGGTCGGTAACCTTGTCCACACGGTACTTTGCGTCGAAGTGGAGCCATACCTCCTCAAATTCCGCACCATGTCCTTGGTCAGGTGCTATGCGTAATGAGCAGTCTGGTCGCATGGGGCGTGTCCAGGTGGTAGGGCCTGTATGGCCGCTACTAAAGACACGGTTAAACCATAGCTCTACCCGAAGCCGCCGGCCGAGCCGCACCACCGTTCCGGACAGGGCTCTTTCCCTTCTCCGGCAAAGGCCTAGTGCAAGCCCATCGGGGCTACGGTCAACAAGATTGGCTTGGTTAATAGGCACCTGCGTCATATTCGAAATTACTGCTGCCAGTTGAAGGAAAACCCAGTATTCATAGAGTGTGGCAACATCACGCTGGCCAGCTCCATACACATCTTGACCGCCTTGCCATGATAGTGCTGCCGCTGCCTCAAACTGGACATACGCCCGAAAGATTTCCCGGTAATCCGCACGCTTCTGTAGAACTTGGCTACCGGAAGGGAATTGGGTAAGATTACCTACCTCATGAAACAAGTCTGCCGATAGAAGCGCGTCAAGGTGCTCAGTGACCGCGGCGACTTCGCGTAACCCACGTGTAACGGACCCGCCAAAAGGGTGCCTGGCTAGGGCACGCCCAATGTCGCTAACTGCGTCTCGCCAACGGATCAATGCAAACTTGATAAATCGGTTTTCGAGTGTGTCTAGCGTTTCTTCCTGGCGTTGCACGTTAAGGCCGACTGGCAGAGAATGAATCGCATGGCTGAGGTGTGCGCACATCCTCGACGTACGCGGTCCTGGCCCCGCTATTTGACGGGCGATGGCAGACGTTCCGGGCAGACTCCGTCCCAGTGGTCGTAAATCCTCTTCCGTAGTCCAGGTCCGGTGAGGCCGCACGAAAATCTGCTGGATGGCGGCATCAAAGGCCTCCCCGGTGATCAAGCTCTTGAGGAATGCGAAGCGCTGATACAACGTAGTGGCTTCTCGCGTGTTGTCTACCTCAAAACGTTGCTCGGTAGGGGCAAAGCGTTCCATGATGATTTCGGCAAAGCTTTCAGCTATGTCCCGGAGCATCCAGCGGTAATGACTCATGTACCCGAACTTGCGCGAGCGCACCTCAAAAATAGCCTTGCCGAGTTCACTCCCCCCGGTAAAGACGGTGACAGAAAGTGCTCCAGTATACAAACCAGGGCGTAGTCGGCCACGTTCTCCCGAGTACGTATCGGCGGCAAAAATCTCCGGATGGTCGGTGGAAATCGCGCCGGCGTGGTTCCTTAAGACGAACTCGTAAAGATACTCGGTCCCCTCCAATAACTGCACAGGATGAAGTGCTGTGTCATGCTCACATACGCCCCTCAGATCTACTAGTGGCTGAGGGAGTGCTTCGGTCTTGGGGCCAGGAAGTAGGCTGATGCGCAGGGCGGCCTTCGTCTGCCCGTGGTTGTCTACCACGGGCACTTCAATTTCGCGTTTGGCTGTCATGGTCTTACTCTGTGAAGCTGGTGAACTGGTTTGCCCGTAGGCTGCGAACCATTCGCTGTACCTTACCAAGGGACAGCGGCAGGCGAGGCTCAATAGTTGATGGATGGAGTGGATCGAACCGCTCTGCTCCATCACCACCACCACAAGTAAGATCGAAGCAGAACTGGCCCAGGGTAGATAGCACTGGCTCTAGCCGACGTCGAGTGCCATGCAGACGCGGCAGCACCTTTTGGATGACCTGCAAGTCCAGCATGTGTTCCACACGAATATCCCCGGCTGCTTCAAGCATAGCCGCGAAGCGGACTGCCTCATAAAAGACTCGGTGGCCGAATTCGAACCCTTCCGATGCTAATAACTGGTGTAGGCGGCGCAAGTGGTCGGTGAAGACCTGTATATCGGTGGCTGGGTGGACCAGATGCCAATCGTCATTCTGTGCAATAGCTAAGAACCCCCGCACCAATTCTGGATCACCGGGATCACATGAAAGTGGCTTGTGAGCGTGTAAAGACAAGTCAGCCGAGGCGACGCGGAATTCAAATGTGTTGGCGCGGTCCAGTACCTTTGCGGAGAACATATACGTTGTCTCGTCAACGTTTACAGTACCTACGATAAACAGATTGGTTGGCAACGGTACCTTCGGCGCCGCTCCGACAGCAATTCGCCAATAGCCATCAAGATCTTGATGTAGATTGGGAACGCAGGGTTCACCAGATTCCATTCCAGAAAGCACATCGGCGAAATATCGTTCCACATGGGCAAGGTTCATCTCGTCCAACACCAAAAGGTACGGGTATTTTGGGTCGGAGACAGCCTTCAATATGAATGCCAGTACATCAGGCACATGCCAGGCCCGATGCCCCTGGTTGACTGGTTGTAGAGCATCTTCATATCCGAAGAGCGCTTCCGCACCGGTCCAGTCTGGACGGACCGGAACCAATAGGAACCGCTCCTTGCCTAACCAATCGCCAAATCGGAGAGCGATTTGTGTCTTACCCGAGCCAGACAGGCCGGTTAGAATAACCAACCGCTTAGTCGCAAGGCTAGCCACGAAGGAACGCACAATCTCATCGTGCCTGGAACCAAATGCAACATAACTGGCTTTAAGGGCGGAGCTGAACTCGCTATGCACTGCGGCTAGGTCTGGTCGCATTGGTGGTGGACTACTAACAGTGAGGTCATTCCCCGCCGATTCCCTGAGAGCCCATTCTTTTTGAGTAACAGGATTATCGGCTAAAGTGGACTGGATTGGGCGGCGGAGTGGTCCAATATGACGCATACGGAACATGTAAACTTTACGTAGTTTACCTGTGCTGTCGTGTTGCTGCTCCTGATCCATACCTTCAACCTTAAACTGCCCTATATAGACATACTTATCTTTCCCGCGTCTTTCGAAACCGAAGACGGGAAAGTCAAGGTCCATATTGGTCTTAAGCGCTAGATTCCCCCTGACCAATGCTTGGTCGCCTTCCAAACCGGCTCCACAATAATGAAAAACGTCACCAACCCAACGATCGGTATACGGGTTGTTGGCACCCTGGGTGCGGGTATGATCAGTGATGAAATATACTAACGGAGGGGCTGAGGCTTGTCCGGACCATCGAATGCCGCCCTGGATACCAGCCTCATAACCCTTGGAGAGTTGAACGTGGGTGAATGTTTGTCCCTTGAGAAACAGTGCAACTTCAGGGCGAGTTGTGTAACCGACGTAAGGCAGTAACGCGAGGATACTTGCCATGACATCAGACCGATATCCATCCGGCAGTGGAATCTGATTCATGTTAATGATTTTGTTATGTAGTAAAGCCTGCCAAGTCGCCTCGAACACGGATATAGGAACAAGGGTTATTTGTTCGTTGACTTTAACTTGAACACCTTGGTCCTGTACCCAGTGGACTTGGAGGGGAGATTGGATGCCAAAGGTCGAAATTGCCTTGTCGCTATCACTGAGAATTAAACCGAGGTCGGCCCACGCTTCGCTAAAGATTGGTAGGTCTGGATCAGGCATGTTCGGGTTGAGCACTGTGATTCCTCCACTGGTAGGGCATTTCGTTAGGTGAATAATTTTCCACATTGGAACAATCGACCCCTGCCAACGTGAATGACAAGTTGAGCAATTATGCACCGAATACATTTCGTCGTGTTTGCCGCCCTGTCACCTTAACAACTGATAACCACGCGTGATCCTGCCCTTGGATTTGCAAGACACCCCCACAGCCCCCAGCCAATTTGGTATGATACTGCCAACAGTTGCAGCAGTCCCCCGTTTACACACCCGAGGGACAGCCGCAGAAGCGCACAGGCAAAGGAAGGCTGGGCATGACCAAGAAAGCCGCATACCCCCTGCTCGCATTTTGGGTTGCAGCACTGCTCCCGCTGGCCGGCTACCTGTACCTGCTGATGCGGCCTGAGCACGACCCGCTGTTCCTCGCGCCGAGGGGGCATTTTTACCTGGTCACGCCGGTGGCGCTGCTGGCGGCCGTCATCGCCGTAATGGTCGGCATGGCCGGGCGGCGGCTGCGCAACATCCAGGTCACCTTCCTGGCGGCAGCATTCACCACCCTGGCCATGCTGTTCATGCTGCACGGCCTGTCCACCCCCGGCTTCCTGCTCCCCACCACCGTCGTACCCGGCGTTGCGGCACAGATGAGCGTCATGCTCACCTCGTTCTGGCTGTGGCTTTCGGCTCGGCCGGCCGACCACCCGCTGGTGCGAAAGCTGGCGGGCTGGCAACCCTGGCTGGTTTCGGCCTGGACGGCAATCCTGTTACTGCTGAACGTGGTGGGAATGGCCTACCCCGAACTGGTGGCGATCGTTCCCGTGCACCTCAGCCCCCTCAAGTGGGCGGCCATGGCTGTGACACTGGCCTTCAACCTGCTCACGGCCCGCCAGTACTGGCAGTCGTACCGGTACTCCCGATTCCCCCTGCAGGCGGCCATCCTCGGCAGCACCGGCTGGGTGGCAGTGGCACAAGTGATTATGACTACCGGCACCGTCTGGCGCGGGAGCTGGTGGATCTACCACTTCCTGCTGCTGGGTGCCGTGGTGCTGATGCTGGTGGGCCTGGTCCGCCAGTACAGCACCGGCGCGTCCATCGGCACCGCCGTGCGCGGCCTGTTCACCCTCGACCCGGCGGAGCGGCTGGAGGCCGGGATTTCGCCCAGTGTGCGGCAACTGATCATCGCCACCGAGACCTGGGACCGTTACACCGCCGGCCACAACTACCGGGTGGCCCTGTTTGGGCTTCGCATCGGCGTGGCCATGGGCCTGCCGCCTGAGCAACTGCGGGCCCTGGCCCAGGGCGGTGTCCTGCACGATCTGGGCAAAATCGAGGTGCCTCAGCACATTCTGAACAAGCCGGGGAAGCTCACGCCAGAGGAACGGGCCGTGATCGAGCGGCACCCGGCGACGGGGTACGACCTGTGCAAGCGGCTGGGCTTCATGCCCGACGAACTGACGGTGATCCGCAGCCACCATGAAAAATGGGACGGCACCGGATACCCCGACCGCCTGCAGGGGGAGCAGATTCCCCTGCTGGCCCGGGTTCTGGCCGTGGCCGATGTGTACGATGCCCTCACTTCGACCCGCTCCTACCGCCGGGCCTGGACCCATGAGGCGGCCATGGAGTTTTTGGCCGGGCAGGCGGGCACTCACTTCGACCCGGCGTGCGTGCAGGCGTGGGCACAGGTAGCCGCCGACGGCCCGCCGGCGGAGCAGGCCCCGGCCTGGGTGCTGCCCGCTCCCGGTGGCGCCGGCCCCAGCCTGGCTTCCGACTGATGCCCGGAATGCAGCAGGACCCCTTCCGCCGGCGGCGGAAGGGGTCCTGCAAGTCAGCGGCGTACCAGTCTCACCAGACTTCACCCTACTCAGCTCGGCGGGACGAGGCCGCGGGCTAGCGGAACGTGGTGATGGCCATGAACGCCTGCAGGGCTGCCCACGTGGCAGGAATCGCGACCTTGGTGAGGGCAATCAGGCGTTGTCTGAGCGCGGTCCGTTCCCGGAGTTTCAGGGAGTTGTCCATCAACACGTACAGGACGATGAGGCCGACGGTAATATACGAGATGATCAGGTACTTGTCCCAGAAGGTCAGATAGTCACGGACCGGGATCCGTCCGCCGATGGAGACCTGGAGAAAGATCTGACCGATGAAGGAGGAAAGGGCCATGCCCAGCTTTGTCTTGAAGTCGTCGGGATCCAGCATCAGGACCAGGAACGCCGAGAACATCAGGGCCAGGGCTGGGAGCATGTACCGGAGGATGCTTTCAAGAATGGGACGGCTGAGGGTGAAGCCGAAGGTGTAGCGAAAGACCGGCGTCTCCCCGTCCGCCGTCAGGGTCGCTCCGGGAATGATCTCCATCTGGTTGCCGGGGATCCATTCTGCAGCGGTCACGCTCAGTTCCTTGGGCGTGGCGAGCGGATCCAGTTCATAGCGGATACCGGCCTGCGCCGCCCTGAGTTGGATGTAAATTTTCTGCCGGTCAAAGGGGAACCGCCTGGTATCGATGTCGCCCGAAAGCTGGGCGCGTATCATAAAAACCTTTTGCGTCGGGCTGTCGACAATCGGCACTGCACTCATGATGCGGCCGTTATCCAGCAGAAAGCCGCCAGGCTGGCACTCGGCCGAGCAGGTGAACGATAACTGGAAATCGGCTTCAAAATCCCCGGTCAGGATGTTGACCTTCCGGATGCTCTGGAGCTGGAACCCAACCTTTGCATCGACGGGCGCCTGTTCGGCAGCCTGGGCCATGCCCGCCACGAGGAAACAGACCAGCAGCGTTAGCAGTGCGCCTGCACCTATGCGAAGACGTATCATTGAGCGATTGCACATGCCGTTACCCTACCTTCAGCCAAGAATGTTAGTGGCGCTACTCCTGATCGTCCTTGAACATCAGCATCATCAGGCAACAGGTGACGGTGGCGGTGGTCGCCCCACCTACGGCCCCCTGGGCCGCCTGCGGGAGCACCCCGCTGGCAGACTGAACCGATATGGGAGCCTCTGCCCCATCCTCATCTCCCTTGCGCACCGGGTCGTCGTCCATGTCCACAACACTGTCGGAAGGGAAGGGACCGGCGACAGGACCTGAAGGGAAGGGGCCTGATGAGGGCGCTGTCAAGAAGGGTCCGGATGAGGCGTTGCCCGGTGCGAACGGCCCCAGGGCCACAGAGGCGGTCCAGATGGAGGGCCGGCTGGTCTCCGCCTCGGCGCTGTCCTGAGCCGCAACGGGCGCCAGCGTGGGGGTGGTGTCTGTCTGCGGCACCGGGGCGGTGTGGGTCTCGGTCGCAGTGTCTGAGCTCACGCCGGGGGACGGGTCCGACGCGCTGAAGGTCGGGGCAGTATCGTCCGCGACGGTCGCGTCCGGCACCGGGGCAGTATCGTCCGCCACGGCCGCGTCCGGCACCGGGGCAGTATCGTCCGCCACGGCCTCATCCGGCACCGGGGCAGTATCGTCCGCCACGGCCTCATCCGGCACCGGGGCAGTATCGTCCGCGACGGCCGCGTCCGGCACCGGGGCGGGTTCGTCCGCGACGACCTCATCCGGCACCGGGGCGGGTTCGTCCGCGACGACCTCATCCGGCACCGGGGCGGGTT
>JAKFDK010000039.1:0-9970 GCA_036676195.1 Clostridia bacterium
ACCCCCACGTGCGTGGGGACGACATCACAGGCGTAGTAATGAGGTGTGCTGTTTTCGGTCCACCCCCACGTGCGTGGGGACGACGCACTCCAGGAGTCGGACGTTGACCATTTGCCCGGTCCACCCCCACGTGCGTGGGGACGACCAGGCATACGCGCCGAATCTGCGATTTAACCCCGGTCCACCCCCACGTGCGTGGGGACGACCTGGCCTTCGATCTGGTGAATGGCGAGCGGGTCGGTCCACCCCCACGTGCGTGGGGACGACTACGCGGCGGTGATGCCAGACAAGCCGAACCCCGGTCCACCCCCACGTGCGTGGGGACGACTTGCTGGCACCCTTGCCGCTGTCGCTCAGCCCCGGTCCACCCCCACGTGCGTGGGGACGACACTAGCGAAACCCGCATCCCATCAGCCTCGCTCCCCGAAAACCACGGTTAAGTATCAAAACGCTCACATTATGGCGATTTCGAGAGAGAACGGGAGTTATTTGCACATGCAGTCGAGACAGAGTCCTCGAACCCCACCCAACAGAGGCTGCGGTTGGGTCGATGGGCCAGATCGAGAGCCATCATCCCGGACCCACCGACAACAGGCCAAAGCCAAATGCCTTGCCTGGACCAATCCCGGCGGCCAGCGTCTCGCGAAACCGCTCAGGGTCCTGCACCACCAGGCGCCCCTCAAACAGAACCCCCTGGAAAGTGCGACCGGTCCCGTGGCTTCTGACCAGTTCGGCCGAACCGGAGGCCGCCACAGTGGCCTGGAGCAGCGAAAAACCGCACCCCTCCGCCTTGCGTGCCAGCCACTCGATCTGCTGATCCAACTGCAGCAGAGGCACCCGGCGCCCATTGCGGCGGGCGCCATCCGGGCCAGACCTGGTATCCACCTTGCGGGTCGGATTGGCCCGCAAGCGGAACCGGAGCACTCGCTCCGCCTTCAGGCCGGCATAGACTTGTGCCACCCATTTGGGCCTGGGCGCTCCGCCTTCGGGGTGAAGGTACCCCACCGGTAACTGCAACCAGTCCGGCTCTGTCCGGGACTGGACATACAGCAGAATGTGACGCGTGCGCCGGTCGAACTCCAGCCGGTGCAGCACCCCAAAGTGCGCCCGGGCCTCCATCTCCGGATCCAGCACATCTGGAAACGCCTTCATGATGATACGATGCAGCCCCGTTACATCCCGGAGATCCCGCTGGACCACCGCCGCTGCCGGGTTCAGACGCAAGAGCGATAGGTACAACCGGTCCACCTCCTAACTGACCGGCGTTTCAGGCGCCGGAACCGAATCAACCCGGACCTGCCGGAGCCCGAAACGGCGCCCAAAAAAGTCCAGGGGCACATCGGCGCGTACTTCTTCACCCTTTCCATACGGCACATCAAGGATCACCCGCAGCCGCTCCTCCCCTTCCCCGGTCGCAACCACCGAGTAGCGTGCCAGCACCGCGGGGAGGTCGCCATCCTGCAAACCGTCCTTCAGATAGACCGGCATGCCTGGCACATAAGACTTGCGGCCCAGATAGAGCGGCCAGACCGGCTCCTTCAAGGCAGCGTGGAGACGCCCGAGCAGGTTTTCGTCCTCACTTGCCAATCCGACCAGGAAAGCAGCGTCCTGCAGGTAGTAGCGCCAGCTCATCACCGGATCGCCCTTGCTGCCGTCCGCCTTGGCTACCCCGTACTCCCGGCGCCCCAGCTTGCCCCCGCCGGCAGTCTGGAAGTCGACACCCATCACCCCCGCGCGATCGACCCGGACCCCCATGCACAGGTCCGCCAGGTCCGAGAGTGCCGGCCACACACCTGCGTCCGCGGGGCGCTCCAGCCGGGGCTTGCCCAGGGCGGCACAGAGCAGGCCGATGACGCCCGACTTGGAGGGCTCCAGCCCGGTGTCGCGCTCGGTAAACCGACTGGTGGTGCCCCAGGATTGCATGGGGCCCACCAGCCGCAGAAGCAGCGTTTTCATCCGCACCACCTCAGTTCCGGGCGAGCCCGGTTTCCGCCATCACCCGGTCAAGCAGACCGGCCACCCCGGTTTCCTGTGTGACGCCCACCGCTCCGCCGGGCGCCGGGTCTGTCCCCGAAAGGTAGGTGGCAACCCCTGCATATCGGATACCCTCGGTTCCATAGAGGCCGGTCAACTGGTTCCAGTGCAACAGCAATTGCCCGGCAGACTGCTGAATCAGATCGTTCTTCACACCACCGAAGACCGGCTGCACAAAGGCGTTGGCCAGAGACCAGAGCCCCTTCTCGCGCACCACGATCAGGATGAAAGCAGGCAGGTTCTGGGGAGCGGAATTGGTGCGTTTGCCAGTGGGCACGGCGTGAATGGACCCGGCCAGGAAGGCGCGCACGGCTGTCTCCATGTGGGTGCGGTCGCCCGGCAAGTTCCGCTCCAGTTGGTTCAGGTCCAGGTTGGCGTAGCGGTAGTAGCACGAGCTGTTGTACAGCGTGGTGCCCAGCATACCGGCACCGGCACCATCGCCGTCGTCCTCCTCCTTCAGGTCTTCCACCGCCGAGAAGAAGTCGAACTCGTTCGCAATCGGATGGGTGGAGAAGGCATGGGCCATCTGGACCGCGGCATCGACACTCTTTTCGGCGTGGGTGGCGATCATCCGACCAAACAGGGCGATGTCGACAGCCTCCCCTCCATCGATGGCGCTCAGGAGGAGCGGGGCCAGCGTCCCTTCGCCCTCCTTCTTACCGCGCTTGCCGCTGCCCCCGCCGCCAGCATCCAGCAACTCCCCGGCATGCTCCCGGCAGAGTTGGGCCAGTTTGTCCATCTCCCGTTCCCCCAGCAGCAGGAGATACTCCGTCTTGCCATTTTTCAGCTTCAGTTCCAGCAACTCCAGCGCCCGGGCGGCGGCCTGGCCGGCCGTCTCCGGCGTCAGTCCGGCATCCTCCAGGCGCCGGAACAGCGCCCGCTGGAGCCACTTGGTGCGCCTGGAAAGGAACTCTGGCGGCACAAGCCCTTCCTCCCGGAAATGCGTCCGGATGGCCCGTTTCAGGCACTGGCTGGAAATACGGGCACGCCGGGTACCACCAAAGGTGCAGGACTTGGGCGCGCCGGTATCGTCACGGTTCAGGTTGGACAGCGCGAAGTTCTGAAGCAGGTGAATCTCAAGAAACATGGCTTTCGTTCCCTCCCTCATCCTGATGGCCCACATAGAAAGACCGGCTCCACTGCCACTGCACCGGGCGCCAATGCAACTCCCATTCCTGCAAATGTTGCAGAAGCTGTGCCCAATCCACCGGGATTTTCTCCGTTTTCAGCAGGCTGATCATCTGGCGGAGGTGGCCGAAGACATCCTGATGGCTGGCCAGTAGCGCCTCCATGCGTCGCTTGAGCGGTTCCGGCAGCAGGTCCTCCGGCTCCCCTTCCGCACCGGGGGCAGGCGACTGCGGCCTGGCCAGGGCCAGGAGCCGCAAGGACTCCCCGAGATTGCGCCGGCGCTCCTTCAACTCCTCGTCCCCAAAGCTGACAGGATGGTGGGCGAAGAGGGCTGCGACCAGCAGGTACAGCCGCTCCTCACCAGAAGAGAGGCCGGCCAGGAAGTTGGGCGGCACATGACCGTGCAACTCGAACAACTGGTCCTCGTCGAGCATGAGTCCACGCCGCAGCGCGGCCAGCCTGGCGCGGGCCCCGGGCGGCGCAGGTTCGCCGCTCTCCTCCCGGGGCGCCAACCGGGACAGCCATGCGGCAAACCCGAGTTGCCTATCCGTCAGACTCCTCGTCATCCTGGGTGTCTCCTCCTTCGTCGTCGCGGCTAAACACGCTGACCAGGCGGGAGCGGAAGGCATGTTCAATCCGTGCCGGAACCTCGTAGGTCGCCTCGGTATAGAGCAGGTTGTCGCGCACCGACCGGAACGCCTGCACCGCCGCCCCTTGCACCGCCTGTTGCCAATTCGCCCGGACCACCGCCGGCTCGGCCTGCGCCAGGTCTGCCAGCACCTGGCGGAACGGTGCCTCCAGGGCGGGCCAGAACCGGGTTACCATCCCCAGGCTCTTGGCCAGGCCTTTGAATCCGTCCGGGATCTTTCCGTCCGCAACCTTTGCCGTGAAGATGTAGGTCAACGCCTGGGGCAGCTTGTGCTGCTCGCCCAGGGCCCATGCCAGCGCCTGAGCCGTGCGTTGCAGGAGCGACTCCACGCGCCGGGCCTGAGCCATGAGTTCGGCCAGGTCCCCCACCAGCTCCGGGTGTTCCAGCAACACGGTGGGAATGGGCAGTTGCTCACGGCGCCAGAGTTCGATTTTGGCCGCCTTTTTGGGATCTGTGGTCAGTCCGCTCACTGTCACCCCGATAATCTGCGGAATGCCAATCCCTTCCCATTTGCCAGTCTGCTCCACCTGGGCCAGCCAGTCGGTCAGGGCAGGCCGGGCCACGTCTTTGTCCGTGGCTTGCAGGAGTACGTGGGTGAACTGCCAGGCGGCCCGCTGCTTGTCTACCTTGAAGGGAAGCCACCCCTCCTTCTCTGTCTGTCGGTATGCCTTATATGGATCCGTCCGCCGGCCGTCCTTGGGCAGACAGTACCGCTGCCTGATCTGGCAGCCTGTCACCCCACCGGCCTCTGGATCCACCATGAGACAAATCTGTCGGCTCTGCCAGGTGAGGTAATCCAGGGGACCCAGGGGCACACTCCCCTCCTTCGCCGGCTCGGCAAACTCCTCCCGTTCCCAGAACGGGCGGTCCGCCCCCGCACTGGGCACCAGGGGCGTCCACCAATCCAGTGGGATCAGGTTGAGCAGCAGGGTCTCCCACAGGCTTGCTCCCCGGGCCTCCACGATCAGCCCATTGGTCAGGGGCGCATGCATTCGGTTAAAGGGTTTGCTCACGCCACCGCCCACGGCAAAGATCTGGTGCGCCAGCAGGTGGCAGGCCGCCCGATCGAGGGTCAGGGCTATCATCCCTTCCACCCGACCGTGGTCGAACAGGGTCGGGTTATTGCCCGAAGCGGCCTCCAGCACCAGTGCACCGATGGGGTGGACCTTCTCGTCAGCGATCCGCGTCACCTGGTAAAAGGGGCGGGTCGGATGCAGCAGGTCGAACCGGTCCGCCCACACGGCACCATGTCTGTCGAGCCGGTCTGGGTCAAACCGCCCGGTGCGCCACAGGTCCACCCAGTCCCGGATGCTCTGTGGCCGGAAGACCCGGTAGAGAACGGCCATGAGCAGGCGATGGATGGCGACCGTCACCAGGGGGGACGGGTCGAACACCTCCCGCAGGTCACGGGCTTCGGCGAGTGCGTCACGAACGCTGCGGCAGGACGGTTTGCCGGCGAGGTCCAGCACCGGAATCCATGGCTCGTCCCAGAGGGAATAGCGGGTCATCCATCCTCCTCCTCTTGTGCCTTGTCCAACATCAGGCCCAGTTCCGGGTCCAGGCGCAGGGGCAGGTCGGCCGTGAGGCAACGGCCATCGGGGGCAAACCGGAGCAGCCGGCAGCGGCGCAGATGGGCAGAACCCTGCCAGGTAGCCGGCACGTCCTGAGCCAGCACCTGCTTGACCAGCCCGGAAGCGAAGCTCAGCCGCAGGGAGCGGCCGAGCAATGCCGGCAGATCAAGCTCGTCCGGCCGCTTCTCCAGACGGATGGCCCGGCGCTCTTCGCCCACTGCCCAGAGTTCGCCCGCCTCTTCCAGCAGGCACACCACGGTCACCGAAGGTCCGCCCAGGCGGGTCATGGCCCGGTTGGCCCGGTGGAGCGTCTCGTCCTCGTCATCCAGGGATTGGAGCGGCATGGTGAAGCAGTCACCGGTGACATCGGGGATGTACCGGATTTGCGCTTCCTGCGTGTCTCGCTGCGCCTCGTCTGCCAGCTTCGTCCAGGTTTCCCGCCACAGGGTGCCGATCGGGTCGGGCAGGTCCGGCGGTTGCTCCGGGCGATAGACCGACTCCACCAGCCCTTCCACGCCGTTCGGAATGGCCACATGGTCCAGCCCCCTCAGGGCCAGCCAGGTGCGCAGCAGGGTATGGGCGTCATAGACCCGGACAGCCCCCTTTTCCAACAGTGGCCGGCCCGCCTCATCCACCGGCGGCATGAGGACCCACAGGGCCGGCCCGGTCTGACCGGGCGGGCGCCACTGGCGCCCGTGCCGCCAGACCCGCCCACTGCGCTGCAGCAGCAGGTCCACCGGGGCCAGGTCGGTCACCATCAGGTCAAAGTCCAGGTCCAGGGACTGTTCGATCACCTGCGTGGCCACCACAATGGCCCGATGGGGACGGTCCGCCGCCCCGGGTCCGAACCGCCCCAGGACCAGGCGCTCCCGAGTCATGCGGTCGTCGAAGGGATACCGGGCGTGAAAGAGAATCACCTCCTCGGCCGGGAAGTGCTCCCGCAATTGCCGGTAGACCGCCTGAGCACGGGTAACGGTGTTCAGAATGACAGCCGCACACCCCCCCTCAGCCAGGGCGGATTTCAGTTCGGCCACCCAGGTTTCGCCGGCCTGGCTTAACTGGCGCAGGGCGACAGTGCGTGCCGCCCCCCCGGTGATGTGACGGGCACGTCCGCCCCCGGCGGTGACCCAGGTGATGCGAGGATAGACCTCGGGGGCGTCTGCCGCTGGCGCTGGTTGGCCACGGCCGGCCGCATAGGCGGAAAGGAGTGCCTGGCGGGTCCGGGACGGCAGCGTGGCCGAGAGCAGAATCACCGAGGTGCCGCAGGCGGCCAGCCAGGTCAGCAGCCGGGTGAGCAGTGTCTGCATGTATGTATCGTAGGCATGGACCTCGTCCAGGATCACCACCTTGCCGGCCAGCCCGAACAGGCGCACGAAAAAATGCCGGGTCTGTAACACCGCCAGCAGCGCCTGGTCAACGGTGCCGATGCCGTAGGGTGCCAGCAGCCCACGTTTCTTGTAGGTAAACCACTCCGCAGCCAGCAGGGCGGACTCCCGGCCCCCCCCGTGCACGCCGGCCGGCTGAATCAGTTCGGCCCCGGCCTGCTTCAACACGGCAAACTCCGCATTCAGCGCCGCATGTCCGTGCAATAACTGCACGTTCACCGGGGAATTGGGAAACCGGTTCAACAGGTAGGCGTTCACACGCCTGAACATCTGGTTGCTGGTGGCCATGGTGGGCAGGGCGAAGTACGCACCGCTGTGGCCGGCCGTGGCGGCCAGGCGGTCCGCCAGGTAGAGCGCCGCCTCTGTTTTGCCCCCGCCCATGGGATACTCCAGCAGCACCAGGCTGGGACCGGACAGTTCGGAGGCCGTAGCCATGACCTGTTCCTGCAGGGCATTGGGCACCTTGTCAAACAGTTCCTGGAAGGAGACGGCGGCCATGTCCCGCGGGCGGTGAAACCAACCCAGCCGGTGCAGTGCCTGCCAGGCCAGCCACCGGGCCCGCCGAGGATAACGGGGCAGGCTGACTTCGTCCCCGGCGAAGGGAAACAAACGGTGATCGGACGCGATCCAGTCTGCCACGCTGGTCAGTCCGGCCAGAATCATCAGCAGGCCATTTGCCGCCGCCAGATCGCCGGTGGGCGCGGGCGACTGGTCCACCCGCAGCACGTGGGCCAGGAGCCGCACCAGGTTAGCCCGGGCCGCCGTCCAGGCACCTTCGCCCGTGTGGCGCTCGGCAAACCTGAGCTGGGCAGCCACCGGAAACAAGCCATGATGCCCACCCACCACCACGGCCACGGACATGGCCAACCGGTCCGGCAGACCCACCTGCTTGAGCAGGCCCTGGAGCAGGTGCGTACCCAGAGCCCCGTGGGGCTTCTGCTCCTCGCTGCGCGCCCTGGTATACCCCCTGGTACGCAGCACCTGCCAGCCCTCGGGCCACTTCCGGGCGAACGCCGGTGTTGCCTTGCCCAGGTCGTGCAGCCCGGCAAAAAAGGCAAACCACCGCCCTGCCTCCGCCGCGGTTGCTACGCCCAGGTCAACACGGACCTGCTCCCGCACGGCCGGCGGCAGCACGTACTGCCAGAGCCGCAGGGCCACCATGGCCACGTCGATCATGTGGCAGATCAGGGGATGATAGTGCCCCTCTCCGGGAGCCAGTTCGACCCGGTCCGGGCTCTTGGCCCAGACCTCCGGGTGGAGCAGCGCTTTCCAGTCGGTGGGAGCCGGTGGATTCGGTACGGGACTCACGGCTGACTCTGGCCGGGAGGTGGGGCGCCGGACCAGGAAGAGCCCCTCCCACTCCTCGGTCTCCCGTGTGGTATCTCCGAAGGTGCGGATTGCGAAGCCCTGTTCGTTGGCGGCGCGGCAGATCATGGTGCATCCGCCGGCCCCCACCTCCTGACATGCCTTCTCCCAGAGCAGGTCCCGTACGGCGGCGGAAATGGTGCCGACGAACACCCCGGCCCTGGGCTCCAGCATCCATTTCGACAGTTCGCCCCGCAGGCCGGGCGGAGCCGATTCGAGGATGAGGACAACCATCAACCCTGCCCCCCGCCACCGAAGTTGCGCCCGCCGCCGACACTCCCTTCCGGATCCCACAGCTCGCCGGGCAAGGCAACTTCCAGGTCCAGTGCAGAATCCGCTTCGGTGGCAAGGCCTGGGTTAAACAGGTCAGCCAGGTCCGCGACGATTCGGTCCAACAGCCTCATGTCGGTGAACAGATCGCGGCAACGATGGCGGACTCGCGATTCGAGCTTCTGTGTTCCTTTGGCCACCTCCATGAAGGCGGCGGGTACGGTCAATTCGATCTTGTAAAGATCGGCCACGTCGTAGACGAAGCTGAGCATTTTGCCGGTGTGGACGAACCCGAGGGCCGGCGAGTACCCAGCAGCGACGATCGCTGCATGGGCGACCCCGTACAGGCAGGCGTTGGCCGCCGAGAGTGCCCGGTTGACCGGATCAGACCGGTCCCATTCGGAGCGGTCATAGTTCCGTCCGGACCAGGGCACTCCGTACTTCTCGCTGGCCTGGGCATAGGCGGTCCGTACCCGCGCCCCCTCTTTGCCCCGGATCTGGCGGAGTGTGAGCCCGGCTTCCAGGGGCTCCGGAAATCGCATTTCGTACATCCGCCGCACGATCTGCAGCCGGCGCTGCGGATCGGCCCACACTCGGGCCTGTTGGAGGAGGTTGGCCGCGCTGCGGGTCTCCCCCATCCCCTGGGCATAGAATCGGATGCCCTGTTCACCGCACCAGGCCACCAGGCATCCTGCCTCGGCCATGGTCATGATAGCGGCGTGGGTCACTTTGGTGCCGGGACCCAGCATCAACAGCGAGAGGGATGCGCACGGCACGTGGACCCGGCCTTTGGCATCATGCAGGCAGATCCCCTTGTCTTCCTGGTCGATGCGTGCATGTTCTACATACAAGTAGCTCCAACTGTCGCGGATCTTCGGTAAGATGCGCAGATCTTTCAACCTGTCCCCTCCCGGCGCCGGTTCGCACTTGAGATTCGCGGGCCACGAAGGCTCTCTGCTCCGGGACCTCCTTACCAGTAGTCGCTCACCTCATGTAAATCCCCTCACCACCTGAGCACTTTTGTGCTGATATTTTTCCATACGTCATTCTTACTCCAAATCGTTTGTGTAAATCCTGCATTGCCGGATAAATCGAATGAAAAGCAGTGACCGGAATTATGGGAAGCAGGCAGTCGGAACTGCTCTCGCCGGTGGCAGGCAGCCCGGCGCAGCGGGTACAACCGAGCGGCCCATCGGCAGGCCGCGGCCGTTGCCCAGGTGTAGCACCACCTGGGGGTCCGGGCCGGGACGTGCGTGGGGACGACCGCGCCGTTTTGTCCCGGTGTCGGTAGTAGGTCGGTTCACCCCCACGTGCGTGGGGACGACTCGGCCCGGTCGGACGGCGAAATGGCCATCATCGGTTCACCCCCACGTGCGTGGGGACGACATTGAATCTCCGACGTTGATGCGACCGCCGCACGGTTCACCCCCACGTGCGTGGGGACGACGCAATGCGCCCAGAACCCTGTACTTCCAACTCGGTTCACCCCCACGTGCGTGGGGACGACGATACTGAGCTCGACAGTGAACGGTTCAACGCCGGTTCACCCCCACGTGCGTGGGGACGAC